>LNFB01000306.1 GCA_001464385.1 Deltaproteobacteria bacterium Ga0077550
GCCGACGCCGACGCGTTGGAGTCGATCGCCGACATGCTCGCACCGTGAACCCGCGCGGACTCGACCGCCACGTTCCCGTTGTCCCGTACCCGCGGTGCGTGGTCTACTGCTGGCATGCGGATCTTCGTGCTCGCCTCGATCGTCGCGTCGCTCCCTGCGTGTGTGATCACCAGCGACGGGGATGCGGACGACTCGAGCTCCTCGGACGCGAGCGCCGGCTCCGTGAGCGCGAGCCAGTCGACCAGCGCGACGGCGGGCAGCGCGTCCGCGACGACCGCGTCCGCCGAGGGCGACGGCTCCTCGGGCGGGATGTCCGGCTGCGAGTCCGGCCCGCTGCCCGAGCCGATCGCCGGCTGCACCCCGACGCCGCCCGCGAGCACGGGTGACCCCGCGCAGGACTGCGTCGATCGCATCAACCAGTTCCGCTGGGAGTGCCAGTGCCTCCCGCCGCTCGAGCGCTGGGCCGACGCCGAGGCGTGCACCGACGAGCAATCGGGCAACGATCAGTCGACCGGCGCCGCGCACGGCAACTTCGGCGCGTGCGGCGAGTTCGCCCAGAACACCTGCCCCAACTGGGGCTCGGAGACCGACGTCGTCACCGGCTGCCTGCAGGCGATGTGGGACGAGGGCCCGGGCGAGCCCTTCGAGGAGCACGGCCACTACATCAACATGTCGAACCCCGACTACACGAAGGTCGCGTGCGGGTTCTTTGCGTCTCAGAACTTCTCGTCGTGACGCGCGTCGTGATCATGGCGTCGTGCTCGGCGCCGCGCGACGGAACTGGAAGCGAGGTTTCCGCCGAGTCTGATTCCGCGATGGTCACGGAAGCGCCGGGACAACCGAGGAACTGCGTTCCGCTAGGGATCGCGGTTTTCGTGGCATGACCCTTGCTTTTTCTTTTCCGGATGCGCGCACGATGCTGGAATGCAGGAGGCATCGCGATGACGGCGGCCGTGCGGACGAATCTCTGGATGTGCGCGACGACGACGGAGCGCGATGCGCTCGGGACGTCGGTCGGCTTGCGCCTCGGTGATGTGGCGATGGTCCAGGGCCAGGGGCTCTACCGCAACCTCACGGTGCTCCCCGCGAGCTCGACCTGGCAGGTGCTCGCAGGTCTGCCGGTCCAGGGGGTCTGGGCACTGGGTGGGCGGAACATGGCCGCCGCTGCAGCGAGCATCTTCACGAGATGCGCGTTCGGGTTCCATACGCCACTTCCGGCCTCTGGCGTGTCTGTCGTCATGACGGCGAACTCGGGGTGGGCAACTCTGCCCACGGTCGCGTTCTTCAACGGCAATGGGTTCGTGCTCGAGGGGACGTCGGACGTGGTTGCGCCCGGCGTCGACGTTTGGGCATACGGGACGTTCACCGCGAACCCGTAGTCGCGAGGGCCCTGCGAGCCCTGCGGTTCACCCGTCGATTCGTGTTTCGTCGCTTCGTTCGAAGGATTCATCCAAGGAAGGAACTCACCATGCCTGCTCGTCTCGTTCGAACCGATACCATCGTCGATATCGCCGATTTCGGTGCGCTGCCCGGGACTGACGGGACGCACGCCACCACCAACGCGGCCGCGTTCGCGGCGGCGTTCGCGGTCTCGACGAAGGTCGCGGTCCCCGCGACGGGGTTGACTCAGTGGTATGCGTTCGCGCCGATCACGTTGCCCCTGGGCGCCGAGATCTTCGGCCAAGGCCCCACGTTGACTCGGCTCCGCTACTACCCGGGGGCGAGCAGCGCGCCGGCGCTGCGCTTCGCCACCGGGTTCTCGCGCGGGCGGTTGTCCGGGTTCCGGCTCAACGGCCCCGTGGTGTACCCCGCGTCCACGCACACGGGGATCAGCTTCGACCGCTCGCAGTTCAACTGGGTGAGCGACGTGTGGATCGAGGACTTCGCGACTGGCGTCACGTTCAACACCGACGCGGCGGCGCCCTACAGCGCCCACAACGTGCTCGAGCGCTTCGAGATCCAGCGGATCACGAGGGTGGGGATCTTCCTCGGTGGTGGCTCGAACGCCGAGACCGTGGGCCCGGGGCGCTGCCAGAGCGTGATCAATGCGGCCGGTACCGAGGGGGTGTCCATCTACCTGTCGGGGAAGTTCACGCTGCCGCTCGGCGTCGACGGGCCGAACGGCATCGTGATCCGCAGCGTGGCTTGCGATACTGCGTTCGAGTGCCTGCGGATCGAAAACGCCCGCGGGGTGCTGGTCACGGGTTGCTACTTCGAGCCGTTCGACGGCACGCCGCCGCGGCGCATGCTGAACATCGATGCGGCCTCCGAGGATATCAGCCTGGTGGGGAACGCCTTCTCTCCGCCGACCCCTCCTGCCGAGTTGGCTGAACGCACGCCGAGTTTCGTGCGTCAGGCCCCTGAAGCCCGCGGCCCCGCGATCGAAGCGCCAAGCTTCCCCGCGCTCGGGTACTTCAACGCCCGTACGCAGGGTGCGTCGGTGTCGGGGGCGACGGCGGCGTACTCGAACCGGATCAAGAACGGGGATATGAGCCGCGGGACGTTGTTCTGGCCGACAGAGAATGTGATGGGTGGGACGCAGGTCGTCGAGCCAGGAAACTACGTCATCGGCGGGAAGTCGCTGCTGCTCACGGTCGGTACCGACATCAACTTCCGGATGTACCAGGACGTGGTGCTGGACGGCGGCCTGCGCAGCATCACGGTGAACGTGCGGTACCGTCTCATGACCGCAGGCACGAACGGTTTTCGGATCGAACTCGTCGACCTCGCGAGTGGCACCGTATTGGGCTACTACTCCGACCCGTCGTCGGGCGGCGGTTCGTCGACCTGGCAGACGCGTTCGCTGACCGCGCGGTTCGAAGGACTCGCGGGCGGCGTCCAGGGGCCGCGGACGATGCGAGTCCGGATCTATCCGTACATTCGCGGGGACGTTGGTCCCACCAGCCAACAGGTGCTCGTCGATTCCGTGTGGCTTGTCGACGGGGAGTACGCGGCGCCATACCGGCCGTACACGGAGGGCATCGAGATCCTCCGCGGCGACGACCGCCAGCTCCTCACCAACACCACCCCCTACACAGCCGCCCAGCCCCTCACCACCCTCTCGTTCAATCGCGTCCCGTCGAACGCGGTGGGCGTGATCCTCGACGTTCGGATTTCGGCGGTGGCGGGCTCGACCACCAACACGTACGTGCTGCTCGACGACAACGAGGGCACGGGCGCAGCTCAGCAGGAACGCATTCTCAGTGCTCCTGCGAACGGACGCTGGGCGCAGACGGATACGCTGCTTCCGTTCGTCCCAAGCGCTCCTAACATCCAATGGCAACTCGTCGGGGCAGCTCCCTTGAACGCGACGACGGTCGTGATTCGCCTCAAAGCCTGGGTTCTGCGGATGTGATGCAATCAGGGGGGATAAACGGCGTACTGCGCCTCTTGGTCGTAGGGGAAGTCCAATTGGTAGACGCCGCCGACAGCGATGCGCCCGTCGAGCGCTCGCGCGACCGAGATCCAGGCATCCTGCGCGCCGAGGTTGATCGTTCGCGACCAGACGAGGTTGCCGGCCGCGTCGTACCGACGCGCGATGCTCATCATCGAGTCGGGCTCGGGCGTCGTGACGCCAACCGCCCAAGTATGCCCATCGGGTCCACCAACGCTGGCGTTGAACGCGTCCGCCATCAGCGCGCCGCCATCCTCGAGCACGGTCCACTGCTCGTCGCCGTTCGCGTCGTACTGGCGAAGCCAGAAGTCAGGATACAGAGTGTTGGGATCTTGCTCCATTCCGGCAACGACGACCCGGCCCCATGCGTCGACGCCAAGGCCCAGCGCCCAGTCCGTCAGCGGTGTGATCTCGTCCTGCGCCCAGATCAACCCGCCATCCGGGTCGTACTTTCGGATCGTCATGTCGAGGCCGGTGCCTCCGGCGCCGTACTGACCGCCGCTGACGACAATCGCGTCGCAAGGGTCGATGCCCACGGCGAGCGCAATATTCGCTTGATTGTTTCCTCCCGAAAGGAACTCGGACCACAACGGTGCGCCGTCGTTCGTGTACTTGAGAACGACAGCCTCTGCCCCATTCACCGGATTTTCCCTAGCTCCGACGATGATGACGGCGTCCTGACTGTCGACGGCGACCTTGCGTGGGTAGTCGTTTCGCGCCACCGGCCCATCGAGCGTGTCGGTCCACAACTCCATCCCATCGGGATCCAGCAAACCGAACAACCAATCCGCGTTCGGCTCGGCGCCGGCTGGGCCCGCGAACGCGATGTTGTCGTTCGAGTCCACCGCGAGCGGGACGTAGCAGCCCGCCCCCGGGTGTCCGTCGTAGATCACCGTCCACAGCTCTTCGTAGTTGACGTCGTACTTGCGGATCCAGATGTCGTCCGAGATGTAGCCGCCGAGGATGAGATTGTTCTGCGAGTCGAAGGCGACCCCGCTGCCGCAGTCCCGGTATCCGAACGGTCCGCCCATTGTGAGCGAGAACTCGGGCAGCACGTCATCGCTACTCGTGCAGTCGTTCTCGCAGCCGTCGCCGCCGATAGCATTCCCGTCGTCGCAGAACTCCCCGTCCTCGACGATCGCGTTCCCGCAGCCGCCGTCGACGCCCAGATCGAGCGGTACGGCATCGTCGCCGCCATCGCTGCTCTCGTCGGGCAACACGCACGCGGGGCTCTCGTCTCCACCGGAGGAGCTCGAGGCATCTCCACTCGTGGTCGACCCGCCGTCGGTCGTTTCGGTGGTGGTGCCGCTGCTCGAGCTCCCCGAGTCACTCGACGCGTCGACGCCGGAGCTGGTGGACGTCTCGCCCGTGCCCGTCGTGCTTGTCGCATTGGTCGTCGTCTCGCCCGTGGTCGTCGTCGGACCTCCGCCCGAGGTGGAGCCGGTCGCACCCGTGCTCCCGCCGGACGCGTCGACGGCGGGAGCACCGTCGTTCGAGCACGCGGCAGCGAGCATCCACCACGTGGTCCTCCGAAGTCTCACCATGCAACGAGCATGGCGCACGCATCCCTGTGATGCACGCGCGAACGGACGTGACGCCGTCGATCGTCGTCCTCGCACTGCGGACCCGCCCGCTCGAGCGTGGCGCTAGACGCGTTCGGCCTGTTCGACGCTCCGTGCTAGCTCGTGCCCGGCTCAGCTCCCCCCCGCAACTTCGGAGCGTGCGGCGAGTTCGCTCAGAACACTTGCCCCAACTGGGGCTCGGAGACCGACGTCGTCACCGGGGCCCGGGCGAGCCCTTCGAGGAGCACGGCCACTACATCAACATGTCGAACCCCGACTACACGAAGGTCGCGTGCGGGTTCTTTGCGTCGGACCAGGGCGTCTGGGCGAATCAGAACTTCTCGTCGTGACGCGCGTCGTGGGATCGTCGTGATTGGTCGCGTCGACGTGGACGCAGGCCGAGCGCGACGACGAGCCCCGCCCACCACGCGCTGCTGCCACGCGCGGTGCAGCCACAGCCGCCCGCGTCGTCCTGCGCCGCGGCCTCGCCCGAGGTCGTGTCGCCCGACGTGAGCGTGTCCGTGGCGGTGGCGTCCGTGGCGGTCGCCGTGCTCGACGCGGCCGAGGTCGCGCCACCGTCCTCGCCCGGGCCCGCGGTCCCGTCCGCGCCGTCGCCGTTCGTGTCGCCGGCGGTGTCGTCCGCACCGCTGCTGCCGCCCGTGTCGCCGCCGGTCGGGGGCACGCCCGCGCCCTCGGTCATGCGGAACACGAACACGTTCGCATCGACGCTGTCGATCCACACGAACGCGTTGCGCGACGGCGCGTAGCGGAAGCGCCCGAACGCGCCACCCGACGCCGAGATCGGCCCGGGATCATCGCCCGCGCCCGCGTGCTCCGAGAACGACGCGGCCGCGGGATCGTACGTGTAGACCGACTGCCCGCCGCCCCACAGCACGAAGCGCCCCTGCGTGGTGTCGAAGTCGACCCCGGGGCTGCCGGTGCCGAACAGATCCATCACGCCGGTGCCCTCGATCGCGACGTCCTGGACGTAGGTGTCGGTGACGAGATCGTACGTGTCGAGTCGGCCCTCGCCGACGATGATCATGAACCGCTCGACCGGATCCAGCGCGGCCGACACGTTCGGCGCCCAGAAGCCGCCGTTGGAGGGGGCGCGATCGGTGAACGTGTCGGCGTCGGGGTCGTACTCGACCATGCGGTTGTTGGTGCGGCGAAACACGTGCCCGGTGGTCGGGTCGAAGACCGACGGATCGCCGTAGCCCATCTCGGGCGGGCCGTCGACGCGCCGCGTCCACGCGTTGTCGGCGAAGCCGAAGCTCCACGTCCCCACGCCGAACGATCCCGACTGCCACAGCGCGCCGCCCATCGCGATCAACGCGTCGTGCGGCGGGGGCAGGTACGTGAGGCCGGAGTACGTGTGGCGCGACCCAGGATTCCCGTCGCCGTAGACCTCGTGCGTGCCACCCGAGGGGATCTGCGCGTCGTCCGTGGGCCCCCAGATCCGCGACCACGCGAGCGTGCCGAGATCGAAGACGTAGACCTCGTTCCCCCAGTAGTCCCCGTGGCCGCCGCCCCACAGCACCATGCGCCCACGCGACGTGTCGAGCGCCCCACCACCCCACGCGAGGATCACGTTCTGACAGTAGAAGCTCCAGTCGAACGCCTCGGTGTCGGGTGGACACACCGCGCGCATGGGCGTGTCGGGGATCGCGTACCAGGTGCCGGGGGCGAGGTCGTCGATCGCGTCCGCGCGGGCGATCGCGGGGGCGAGGGCGGTCGCGAGCAAGGCGAGGGCGATGGCGGGCACGCGGGAGGGCGCAGGCATGGCCCGGGTGCAGTCGCGCGGGGTCGGGCAAACGGCTCAGCTCGCCCCCAACGTCGCGCGCTCGACGATCGTCGCGATCGCGCGCGCCGCCGTCACCCGTCGCTCGCGCGGCACCGCGTACGGCACGATCACATCCAGCCGCCCGGTCGCGGGCAACCACAGCACCGTGCCGAACGCATCGTGGACGAACTTCACGCAGCCGCCGGTGACGGGGGTCGAGCGGAAGCCGAGCTTGCGCAGGCCGCCGACGAGGGTGCGCACCGGCATCGGCGGCAGGTGGGCGCGCCACGTGGTGAGGGGCAGGGGAGTGGGCTGGAGCTGGACGTCGATCATGACGGGGGTTCGCGGAGGTTCACTCGGGACGACGGGCCGAAACTCAGGTCATGCCCGTGGTGACGACGATCGCCGAGCCGCCGCCGACGTCGGTGGACTCGAGGCGGCAGGACGGCGGCGTGCGACCGGTGTTGCGGACGCCGTGGGCGTGCTCGGCGAGGCCGAGGGCGCAGCCCTGGGCCCACGGTGTGGGGACCTCCGCGGCGCGTCGCAGCGCTCGGCTGCCCCACGCGCGCGTCACCGCGACGGTGAGGCTGCGGAACGGTCGGAGCTCGACGATGCGACAGTGACCCCAGCGCAGGGCACGGAGCACCGTCGCCCCGGCGGCCGCGCGCGCGGCCGGATCGCCGTCGCCCTGCGCCAGCATCGTCTCGCACTCCGGCGACGCGAAGATCTGTCGCAGCATCGTGCTGGTCGTCTCGCGCGCGATCTCTCGGATCGCGCTGTGCACCATCGGATCGGCGTCCGCACCGAGGCGCGCCATGGTCCGCAGATCGGCGGTGGCGAACCGCCGCGCCACGAGCATGCCGAACGCCTGGACCACGCCGTTGCGATCGGGAAGAAGCTGCAGCGCCAGCGCCTCGAGGGCGCCGCGTCGCGGATCGTCCTCGAGCTCGGCGACGCACAGCTCGCGGGTCGAGCCGGCCACGCGCGCCTCGGTCGTGGCGGCGCGCGGTCGATCCGCCGTGCAGGAGAAGTCGAGCGACGCGCCGTGTCGAGCATCGACGCCTTGGACCTGCGCGTGCGCGGTGGGGCGATCGCGATCGTGCAGCGCGTCGTCGAGGGCCGCGACGAACGCGGCCGCGACCGGGTCGTCGGCGGTCGCGACCCCGGAGGCGCTCGACTCGCTCGCAGCCAGCATGCCGTGCAGCCAGCTGCCGCGCGCGTGCGTCCGGGGTTCGCTGCGGATCGCCGAGCGGACGGCCGGCGCGATCTCGAGGCTGCCGAGGCCGGCGCGGGCGAACAGCGCGGTGGCCAGCGCTCGGCGCTCGCGATCCGTCGCGACGGGACCCGCCGCGAAGACGTGCCGCAGGAGCGCCAGCGCGGCGTCGTGGTGCTCGTCCCGGAGCACGTCCATCGCCGCGCGGGCCCGGACCAGCTCCGTGATCGCGTGGGTGAACGGGTGCCCCATCCACCACGTGGCGTCGTCGAGGGTGAGCTCCAGCGGATCGGAGGCGGTCACGTTCGACGGCTCGCTGAGCAAGAGGCATGCCACGGCACGCGCAGACGACCGGGCCGATCGGGCACGTCGTCAGCGGGGCCGAACGCCCCGCCGAGGCAACTTCGGCGGGGGCATCCGCGCTTGGCCGGTTTCTGGCGCGCCTCGCCCGCCGGAGTAGAGTCCGCGCCACCCCATGCGAAGCTCCGTCCTCGTCGCCCTCGCCCTGTTCCCGTCGTTGTCGGCCCTCGCAGCGGGGTGTGCCCACGGGCGCTCGGCGTATCCCTCGGCCGAGACGGATCTCGCGCTCCGGCGCGTCGTGCTCTACCGCAACGGCATCGGCTACTTCGAGCGCCACGGCGACGTCGACGGCGACACGCTGGCGATCAAGGTGCGCCGCGATCAGATCGACGATCTGCTGAAGAGCCTGACCGTCATCGACAAGAGCACGGGCAAGGCCGTGAGCGTGTCGATGCCGCTGGATCCCGAGAGTTGGGCCAACGCGGCGCTGGCCATGCTCGCGCCGGGGCGCGGGAGCCTGGCCGAGGTGCTCGACGGCCTGCGCGGCACGGACGTGGTGCTGCACACCGCGTCGGGGCGCATCCGCGGCCGCATCGTGATGGTCGAGCGCCTCGTCAACGAGCCCGATCCCACCGCGCGCAAGCAGCCCTCGCCCGAGGCCGCCGCGCAGGTCGATCACCGCGTCACCGTGCTCGCGGGCGACGACATGAAGTCGGTGCTGCTGTCGAAGATCCGCGGCGTCACGCTGCGCGACGGCGACCTCGCGCTGCAGCTCAACCGCCGGCTCGATGCCAGCGCGGGCCAAGGGATGTTCCAGCAGGTCGAGATCGTGATCCGACTCGCCGGCAAGAAGTCGCACGACCTCGCGGTGAGCTACGTCGTCGCCGCGCCGATGTGGAAGCCGACCTACCGCGTCGTGCTGCCGGAGCAGGGCAAGGGCAAGGCGCTGCTGCAGGGGTGGGCCGTGGTCGACAACACCAGCGGCGAGGACTGGACCGACGTGTCGCTCGGCCTCACCTCGGGCGAGCCGATCGCGTTCCGCTACGACCTGCACACGCCGCGGACGATCGAGCGCTCCGATCTCACCGAGGCGGGCGTGTCGAAGCGGGCGGTCGTCGCGATGGGGGAGACCAGCTACGACGACGTGATCGAGTCCGAGGCGGCGCCACCGCCGAGCGCGGCGCCGATGGGCGGAGCGGCGGCCGCCGACGGCGATTCCTACGACCTCGAGAAGGCGGAGGAGCAGCGCGAGTACGGCGGCGGCTCGAACAAGACCGCGTCCAAGCCCCGGGCCGCGCGCAGGATGGATGCCTACGAGCCGGCGAAGGACGCCAAGCCCGAGCCGCAGAACATCGACTACGAGGCCCTGCGGCGCAGCACGATGGCGAGCGCGCGGAGCAAGCAGGTCAGCGGGCTGACGACCTTCGATCTGCGCGAGCGCGTCACCGTGCCCAACGGCAACTCGACGATGGTCGGCATCCTCAACCAGAGCGTGACCGCCGAGCAGACGTTCCTGTACCGTCCCGGCGGCGCGGGCATCGGCTTCGAGGCCAACCCGTACCGCGTGGTCCGCTTCCACAACAGCACGCCGTTCGTGCTCGAGCCCGGGCCGATCAGCATCTACTCGGGCGACAGCTTCGTCGGCGAGGGCCTCGCGGAATCGGTCGGCGCGGGCGTGAGCGCGACGCTGCCGTTCGCCGTAGAGCCCGGCATCATGGTCAGCTCGAGCGCGACCTACTCGGGCGAGCAGATGCAGCTGCTGCGGATCGTCCGCGGCGTGCTCGAGGTCGAGACCTTCGCGCGCACGACGACGCAGTGGTCGGTCAAGGCGCCCAAGGCCTTGGGCACGTTCACGGTGCTGGTGCGTCACAGCAAGGCGGGGTGGAACTACAGCCTCGTCGACAAGCCCAAGGGCACCGAGGAGCTCCCGGACGCGTACCTCGTGCCGGTCGCGGTGACGAAGGCCGGCGAGGAGGCCAGCACCACGCTCGTCGAGCAGACGCCGTCGACGACGACGCTGTCGATCTGGGACGGCCGCGCGCTCGGGCTGCTCGAGGGACTCGTCGCCCAGGCCACGCTCACCGCCGATCTGCGCAAGAAGCTCGAGCCCGTGGTCAAGCTGCGCCAGGAGATCGGCCGCATCGACACCGAGGTCGAGGGCTTGAAGCGGCAGCAGGTCGAGCTCGATCAGCGGGCCAACGAGACCCGCGAGAACCTCGAGGCGATCAAGAAGGATCCTGCGGCGGGGTCCCTGCGCGCCAAGCTCAACGGCAGGCTCGACGACTTCACCAAGGACGGCGACCGCATCGGCCGCAAGATCGTCGAGCTGCAGAGCCAGCGCCTCGAGAAGAAGATCGGCCTCGAGGACCTGCTGCAGACCCTGGAATTCGAGGCCCCGCGCAAGTAGGGCGGGTCGACCGCGGCGTCGCGACACGCGCGGGAACCTCGGGGCCGCCCGGGCAAACCACCCCGTGGGGGCGACGGAGCGATGCGGCGAACGATCCTGGGTCTGGCGTGGATTTCACTCGTGGTGGCGTGCGACGAGGCGGGCGATGCCCGCGGGGTCGGCCCCGGGCCGGGCAAGCCCCGACTGGTCGAGGAGGGCAACTACGGCCCGATCGCGCAGTACCTCGTCGACAACGCCGCGAGCCAGGCGCCGGGTCCCGAGGGCGCCGACGCGGGCGATGACGGCGGCAGCGACGGGGCCGGCGGCGACACCGGGGCCGAGCCGCCCGCGCCGGGTTGCGACGGCTTCGCGTGCAACGACGGGGCGTGCATCGTCGCCGAGTGGCGCTGCGACGACATCACCGACTGCGCCGGCGGCGAGGACGAGCAGGACTGTGCCGCCGATCCGGGCACGCCCGAGGCTCCGTCGTGTCAGGGCTTCACGTGCAACGACGGCGCGTGCATCGACGCGACGTGGCAGTGCGACGACTACGTCGACTGCGCCGGCGGTGAGGACGAGCAGGGCTGTGCGCCGGGCACCGGTGGCGACGGCGGTGGCGACGGCGGTGGTGGCGGCGACGACGGTGCCGCATGCAACGGCTTCACCTGCGACGACGGCGCGTGCATCGACGCGATGTGGCAGTGCGACGGGTACACCGACTGCACGGGCGGCGAGGACGAGGCGTACTGCGCGGCGGCGGCGGTGCAGCTGGGTCTCGCGGCGGCCCCCGACACGCAGGCCGGTGAGGCGATCGATTGCATCGCCCAGTGGACGGTCGGCGGCGCCGGGGCGGGCGTGGTCGCCGGCGAGCTGATCTCCAAGGGCTGCGAGGCCGGCGGCGTGGTCGTCGGGCTCGCGACTGCGGGTGGTGGCTTCGCGGCGGCGACGGTGTGCTTGGGCGCCGACGTCACGCAGATCGACGCGGTCGTCGGCGGCATCTTCGGCGCGGTCTCGGGCCTCGTCGGCGGCATCGCGACGTGCGAGGGCAACGCCCTGGCCGAGGCCGGCTCTGCCCTGATGTCGCTCGTGACCGGCGGCCAGTCGGTGCCGACCTACCAGGTCGAGGCCTCGGCCAACGCCGACGCCAAGCAGTGCGGCATCCCGCTCGAGGTGCCGCTGTCGGGCGACGCGGACGAGTGCAGCGCGCTGCACGACGAGATGAAGGAGTTCGACTCGACCAAGCCGCACAGCTGCAACGTCGACATCGGCAACGTCGGCAACGACGCCGCGTCGATCGCCGCGGCCTGCGACGAGATCCGCACGGCGTTCGCCAACGCCGCCACCCTCGCAGACAAGCGGCTCGCGATCGGCGAGCAGTGCTACGACAACGGCAAGGTGGGCCCGATGGGCAGCTCGGATTTCGGCCACCAGTTCGCGTGGTGCTCGGTGCACCAGGCCATGCAGCGCTGCGTCACGCAGGCGCAACACCCCAAGCTCGCGTGCGACCTGAGCCAGACGATGTCCCAGCACTTCCTGCCCAGCGGCTGCGAGAACGTGCTCGCCTGTCAGTGAGTCGCGTCAGGATCGCGGTCGGCACCGTGGAGGAGTCCACGATGCCACGCACGCTCCACGCCCCGAAACTCGTCTCCCTGCTCACCGCCTTCGCCGTGGTCACCCTGCCCGGTTGTGACCCGGAGGGTGGAGACCCGGCCGAGGCCCGCGAGCTCGAGCTCGCGGACCAGGATGACCTCGACGACGACAACGAGAACGCCGGCGAGGAGCTGGACGAGCTCGAGGCCGAAGGGGAGCTCGGTGCTCGGCGCGAGCTCCCGCCCGAGGCCGCCGCGTCGATGAAGGCGGCGACCGACGCCAGCCTCGCGCCGCAGTTCCACGCGTGCCCGTACTATGTGACGTACGAGACCAGCAACTTCGACGAGTTCGGCAACGAAGTGGCCGGCTGGCTCGGCGTCTCGCTCGACGCCTTCGTCATCGATGAACCGACCTGGTTCCCGTTCGGCAGCTCCATCATCATCCTGTGCGGCACGACGCAGAGCCCCCACCAGTGGATGAGCGTGCGCCGTGTCCTGTCCGGGGTCACGAGCTGCGTCACGAGCCCGACTGGGAGCGCGAACGCTTGGTTCGTGTGCAGCTAGTCGCGGGGATCGGCTATGGATCCCACGCCGTGATCATCAGCGGTGCGTTTGCGAGGATCACCCCCGACGATCGCAGGCGCACCGTGCCCCGCAGTGATGCCGTGCTCGATGGCAGATTGATCACGGCGGGGACGATGTTCGGCTGGTCGAGTCCGATGTCCAACTGCACGTGGCCGTGGTTGCCCGGCAACTCGAGCAGCACGTCTACGTAGTGTGTGCCACGCGCGACGATCTTGCCGCACGCCGGGCACGGCGCGTGGAGCGGCTTTCCCAGCCACACGCCCAGGTCCGACGTCTCGACCACGAGCTCCGTGGGTTCGGGTTCGTTGACCCGAAAATCACCGTCCCCTGTGTCGTCGTGCGCGGCATCTTCGGCATCCTCGTCGCATGCCGCGGCGCCGAGCACGGCCACCAGCATGATCTCGAGTCGTCGTCGCGTCATCCCCATCGCTCGTCGCGTCTCGCGTCGCATTGCCATCTCCACTCCGTTCGTCGACATTCCATGCACCCGGAGCGGCCGCACCATGCGGCCGCTGCCTCGCTCATGGTTCCCACACTCGAAACGTCGCCCATGCCGCCATCGGATCGCGTGCTCGCAGGTCGAGCTGGGCGATGCGCAGCGCCGCCGCGAGATCGATCGGCTCGGCCGCGGTCGACAGGAACTCGACGAGCCGCTGGGCGATGACGATGGCGTCGCTCGGCGCCACGTCGGCGCCCGTCGCCACCACGCTCCTGGCTCCGCGGATCAGCAGCGCCTGCGGCAGCGTGATGCTCCCCGGCGGAAGCGATGGATCGACGGTGCCGGTGCCGCAGCCGAGCAAAGCGACGTGCCTCGGTGCACCCGCCGGGGCGGTGAGCACGTCGAAGGCGTCGAGCCGCTGCTCGCCGGGCAACAACAGCGCGATCGAGGACTGCCACGGGACGTCTTGGCCGTCCCTCGGCGCAGCGGCGTGGCCGAAGAACACCCACGTGTCGGAATCCGCGAGCGCGTCGCGAACATCCTCGACGCCGCTCGGCTCGGACCACAGGGCTCGCCGTGGCTCGGCGAGACGAACCTGGGCCGCGAGCAACGGCGCGCGGTGCTGGGCGAGCTCGCGGAGCGGATCGGCATCGACGAAGCTGATCGTCGCGTCCTGCCGGGCCTCCGTCGTGGGCGTCGCGAGATCCAACGCGTATGTCACCGGGAGCGTCGCGAGCAACGGCGCGTCGCCCCACGGCAGCGCGTGCAGGTCGATCGCGTTCCATGGGCCCGCCGGCAGCACGCGGAGTCGCTCGGCCCCTGCGATCAGCGCGGTGAACGGAGTCAGCACGCGCGAGGACAGCTCCTCGGGGCCGTACTGGGCTGGCGTCCCCTCGATCCACGTGGTCTGGATCGTGCGGTCGGTCGCGGCGAACACGGTCCAACCACCCCGCGCGGCGGGATGGAAGGCGAGCACCACGGTGCCAGGGGCCGGGGCCGGGCCGCAAGGAGCGTCGAGGCTGTCGCCCAGGCCGGGGACGAGCGCCGCCAGGTCGCTCGCGAGCGCTCGCTCCATCGCCGCGCGTCGGTCGGCCCGGATTCGGACGGACTCGCGGTCGGTCCCGGGGACATCGCGCGAGAGCGTCGCGAGCTGCCCGCGGTGCGCGAGGAGGCGCGCGGCGACGGTGTCGTCGTCGGCGTGCATTCGCCACGTCGCGGCGGCGGCGGCGAGCAGCGGTCGTCGTCGCGCGCGCCGCATCGTGCACCACGCCGCGTCGACATCGGCCCGCTCGAGCGCGTCGGCGACGATCCTCACCGAGCTCTCGGGCCGCATGCCGAGCGAAGCACCGGCCGCGAGGCCCTCGGCGAACGACGCGACCCCGCGATCCAGCGCCGATTCGGCGGCGTGATCGTGCTCGAGCGCCGCACGGTGATCGCCGAGCGCGTGGGAGACACGGGCAGCCAAGACCAGATCGCGCCAGGCAGCCTCGTGGTCACCGTCGTCCTGCGGCCGCACGATCGCGTCGAGCCGGGCGCGCGCCTGCTGGGGCCGGCCCTGCGCGAGGTCGAGCCCAGCGCGGAGACGTTGGTACCACCGCGTCAATCCGGGATCGAGCAGGCTTGGCTCGATCGCATCGAGTTCGAGTGCGGCGCGTGTCGGGTCGTCGAGCAGCAGTGCCCCATGGGCGAGGTTGATGTGGAAGGTCGCGGCGAGGAGCGGGGCCTCACTCGCGCACGCAGCCGACTCGGCCAAGCCCTGCTCGAGCAGCGATCCAGATCGACGAAGGAGCGCGGACGAGCCCTCCGCTTCCCCGCGTAGCTGCAGCAGCCACGCGAAGTTGAGCACGAGCATCGCGTGCGTGCAGCCAGGCGGGACCTCGGCCGCGAGACCCTCGAAGAGGCGCTCCGCAGCGATCGTGAACCCGGCCTCTCCGAGCACCCCGGCGTAGTACAGCGCGAAGCTGGCCGCCTCGTCGCGATCGAGTCGGACCGCACCTCGCCACGCTCGGTACAACTGCTCGAGCGCCGCGATTCGGTGGCCCTCCGCGGCCACCACGGTCCCGCGGTAGTATGCGGCGCCCGGCCCGGACTCGGGCACGCGGGTGTCGCACCAGCGCGTGATGTCCAGCCACGCGTGGGCGCGCGCCGAGTCACCGCTCAGGTATTGCGCCGAGAAGGCCGCCGCCTGGGCGACGCCGCAGGCCGTCGACCACTCGCCCGCCGCGAGCGCGACCACGTGGCTCGCGATCGCGAACCGTTGGGCCGCCGTCGCGTCGCCTGCGGCATGGGCCGCGGAGTAGCCGTCGCGCAGCGCTTGGGCTCGGTGCGGGCCCGGAAGCGCCTCGACCTCGTCGATCGTCGCGGGCGCCTCTGCGTCGCGCGGGATCGGCTCGCGGCGCACGATCGGCAGCGTCCACCGCGAGCGTCCGTTGGCGTCGAGCATGCGCAGCGTCGTCACATCCCCGACGATCGGCACGCGGAACCGCCGTCCCCCGTCGACGAGCGCCTCGGGCCCGTGCACGCCGCCGCGATCGTCGACGATGCGCAGGCCCGGGTCCGCGTCGTCCACCCACGCGACGAGCGTCGGGGTGCCGGGGCCCTCCACCGCGCAGCCGCCCGCGACGACCGCGTCGCAGCCGCTCCACTGCACGGCGAGCGGCTCGCCCTCGGGGGAGCCCGCGGCGCTGCACGCCCATGTGAGCGCGAGCGCGGCGAGCGTCGTCGGCCTCACGGATCGATCTCCACGTCGATCGACGGTTGCTCGCACCCGATCGCGCGGCGATCCCAGGCGCAGTCGTCGTCGCCGATCGACAACTCGAGCGTGTGTCGCCCCGGATCGCGGTCCATCGTCATGCGCAGGATCATCGTGCCGCCGGCCTGGTGCTCGACGTCGACGGCGAGCTCGTGCGCCTCGCCGGCCCAGCGCGCGCGGACCCGTGGCGTCGGCGATGGCCGAGCCGGTGTCGCGCGGATGACCACGCGCGCGCCCCGACGCACGTGCGCGCGATCGACCCGCGGCGCGCCGTCGCCGAGCTCGGTCGCGGCGCCGCCGAGCTCGAGCTGGTACTCGGCGGGCGCACGCGTCGTCGGCGGATCGCTCGGTCGACGGGGCCACGCGAGCACCAAGAGGGCCACCGCCGCGATCGCGAGCGCCAGCGCGAGGGCCGGACCCCCGATCGTCCGCGTCGTTCGTGCCGGCGTCTCCGTCGACGACGGCCGCGGGCGCGGGCCGGCGGCGAGGCGCTCGGCGAGCGCGCGGTGGCGCGGCGACGCGTCGACCGTCGGCGGGGGCGTGTCGGGGTGGGCGGCCGCGAAGGATTCCGCGGCGCACCGCGACAGCGCGTCGTCCCCGAGATCGCGTTCGGACTCAGCCATGGCGCAGGCTCCTCCCGCGGGGCGCGGGCGCCTCGGGTTCGAACGGCATGGCGCCCGGGCCGAGCGCGGCGGCGAGCCGTATTCGGAGTCGGCGCAGCCGCTGATGCACGCTGTTGCTCGCGACGCCGAGCTCGCCCGCGAGCTCCTCGGTGGTGCGGCCCTCGAGGTAGTACGCGAGCAGGAGCGTGCGATCACCGTGCTCGAGGGTCTCGACGGCGCGCACCAGCGCGAGCCGCAGGGCGACCTCGTCCTCGAGTGGCAGGTGGCCCAGCGCAGGCGCGTCGGCGATCGCGGCCTCCATCGCGTCGCCGGATCGACCACCGCCGAGGATGCGCAGCGCCCAGGGGCTCCCGCGCACGGTGCTCAGGCGTCGACGCAGCCAGCTGTCGGCGAGCAGCCCGACGTACGACTCGAACCCGAGCCCGGCCGTGGGATCCCAGCGCCGAAGCGCGCGGGGGTAGCGATACAGGAGATCCTCGACGAGGTCGTACTGCAGTTGCTCGCGCTCGGGCGCGCTCGCCGTGCCCGCGCGGGCGCGATGACGCTGCAGCAGGCCGGGCAGGCGCCGCTCGGTCGCGATCAGCAACCGCTCGGCGAGCTCGGCCAGAGCGCCGCGCTCCCCATCGAGCGCGAGGGCCACCAGTTCACGTGTTACCTCGACCATCACCCACGGGCTCGTCGCCCACCCCATCCTCTACCTGTTCCATGGCCGGATCCCAGGCTTCTGTGCGGGTTTGGGGTGGCTTTTTTCGTCGGTCAGGTTCCGCCGCGTCACCGTCGATGGTCATCGCAGGAGGAGTGCGCGAGACCTCCTGCGACGGCCGTTCGGTCGCCGATCGTCAGCCGTTGGTCGCCGCGAGCGACCCCGCGTCATAGCGCTCGCCCGCGGCCACCCCCAGCGGCGCGATCCGGTCGAGCTCGGCGAGCTCGTCGGCCTGGAGCGTGAGGTCGGCGGCCGCGAGGTTCTCGTCGAGCCGCGCGAGGCTGCGGGTCCCCGGGATCGCGATCACGTGCGGACCCCGCGACAGCACCCACGCCAGCGCGAGCTGGGCGGAGGTCACGCCGCGGGCGGCCGCGAGCTTGCCGATCGCGTCGACCAAGGCGAGGTTGCGATCGAAGTTCTCGCCCGACAGGCGTGGGGTGGACCGACGGTAGTCACCCGGCGCCAAGCTCTCGGTCGATCGGATCGCGCCGGTGAGGAAGCCGCGCCCGAGCGGGCTGTACGCGACGAACGCGATGCCGAGCTCGCGGCACAGCGGCAGCAGCTCGCGCTCGGGCTCGCGCGACCACAGCGAGAGCTCGGTCTGCAGCGCGCTGATCGGGTGCACCGCGTGCGCGCGACGGATCGTCGCCGGCGAAGCCTCGGACAGCCCGAGTCGCCGGACCTTGCCGGCCTTCACCAGCGCGGCCATCGCCCCGACCGTGTCCTCGATCGGCACCGAACGGTCGACGCGGTGCTGGTAGTAGAGGTCGATGCAATCGATGCCGAGGCGCGACAGGCTCGCATCGCACGCCGTCGCGACGTACTCCGGTCGCCCGGAGATCCCGAGGAATGCCCCCGAGGCGTCGCGACGCACGGCGAACTTCGTCGCGACCTTCGCCGTGGCGCGGCGATCCGCGATCGCGCGGCCGACGAGCTCCTCGTTGCGCCCGGTGCCGTACATGTCCGCCGTGTCGAGGAGATCGGCCCCGCGTTCGAGCGCGTGGTGGATCACCGCGATCGACTTCGCGTCGTCGGCCGGCCCGTAGAAATCCGACATGCCCATGCAGCCGAGCCCGATCGCCCCGACCGCGAGATCACCCAAGGTTCGTGTGTGCATCGCGGCGCCAGCGTAGGCCCGCCGCGGGGGCGCGGCCAGGCTAGAGGACTGCGGACATGTTGCCGGATCCTGCGCGGTCACGCCGGGCGTGCCGCGGCCATCGCTTCGGCCACCGAACCGGCGCCCGAGGTCCGCATGCGCTCGACGTACGCCGTGGGCGAGTGGCCGAAGTGCTGCTTGAAGTCGCGGGCGAAGTGGGCGGCGCTGGCGTAGCCGCTGCGGGCCGCGGCCTCGGCGGCGCGGGTGCCGTCGCGCAGCAAGAGGACGCGGGCGTGATCGAGGCGCACGTGTTTGAGGTAGCGGATCGGGCTGACCCGCGCGACGTCGCGGAAGCGGTGGGCGAAGTGCGAGGGGCTCATCGCCGCGCGGCGGGCGAGCTGCTCGACGGTGAGCTTGCGGCCGAGGTTCTCGCGGATGTAGCCCATCACCGCGGCGATGCGGGCCTCGTCGCCGCCGCGGCAGGCCGCGTGGCGCAGCGCGCTGGCGGCGTCCGATCGCAGCAGGCGGAAGATCAGCTCGTGCACGGCGAGCGGCGCGACCACGCGGCGCTCGCCGGGATCGTCCATGGCACCCACGAATCGGCACAGCGGCTCGAGCACCGCGTCGTCGAGTCGGGCGAGGAACGCCGAGCGCTGGGCCCCCGAGGCGTGCGGTCGCGGCGGCGCGACCTCGGCGAGCTCGACCAGCGTGCGCGCCACGAGATCGGGCGGCACCGCGATCGCGAGCGAGAGGTACGGGCGCTCCGGGCTGGCCTCGAGCACCTGCGAGGTGTAGTTCGCCTCGCCGGTGAGCACGATGCAGTGGCGCTCGTCGTAGTACAGATCGTCGCCCTCGATGTGCACGTGCTTGCGGCCCTGCACGACCACGCCGACCGTCAGCGTGTACGCGCTGCGCTTGGCCATCACGTCGGGGTGATCGGCGCGGAACACCCACGCGCCCGGGCTCGGCAGCGGCGTGACGCCCGGGTTGGACGCGAGCTCGCGGACCGCGAGGCGGAGCTGCTCGAGGGCACGTCCCATGGTCGTAGGGTAGCCGATCGCGGTCGGGTCGGCGGAGCGCCGAGCGTGTCACGGGCGGGACACACATGCGTCCGCGACCTGCCCGATGGACCGGTGCACCACCCGTGGTTGTCCGGCAGACTTCAGGCCGCGCATGGACGAGCCCGTCTTCCACATCCAGCACCGCGAGACCCTGGGTCACCTGCTCGGCGAGGCCGCGGAGATCGAGCACGGGTTGATGTGTTGTTACCTGTACGCGGCGTTCAGCATCGGCACGCCGACGCGGGGTCGGGTGTCCGAGGCCCGCGCCGCGGTGCTGTCGCGGTGGCGCGAGCAGATCGTCGATGTCGCCCGCGAGGAGATGGTCCACCTCGTGAACGTGTCGAACGTCGCGAGCGCGGTCGGGGTCGCGCCGCACCTGCAACGGCCCAACTTCCCGGTGTCGCCGGGGTACCACCCGGCGGGTGTCGTGGTGTCGTTGGCCCCGTTCTCGCGGGCGACGCTCGATCACTTCGTGTTCCTCGAGCGGCCCGAGGGCGTGTCGCTGCCCGATGGCGAGGGCTTCGCGTCGCCGCGTCGGTATCGACGCGGCATGGCGCCGGGTCGGCTGACGCCGAGCGCCGAGGACTACGCGACCGTCGGTCACCTCTATCGCGGGATCCGGGCGGGGCTCGATCAGCTCGCCGAGCAGATGGGCGAGGCGGTGCTGTTCTGCGGCAACCCGGCGCTGCAGCTCGGCGCGCCGCCGGTGACCCTGCCGGGGACGTCGTCGGTGCTCGATCTCGAGGGCGCACACCGGGCGATCGACGTGATCGTCGCGCAGGGCGAGGGCGCCGACGATGCCGGCCACGAGTCGCACTACTGTCGCTTCGTTCGCATGCGCGACGAACTCGCGGTGATGCAAGCCGAGGATCCGAGCTTCGATCCCGCGGCCCAAGTCGCGCGGAATCCGGTCATGCGTCGCCCACCGGTGCCCGAGGGCCTGGTGTGGATCGACGCCGAGCCGGCCGCGTCGGTGCTGGACGTCGGCAACGCGATGTACATGCTGATGCTGCGGGCGCTCGAGGTGCTGTTCTCGCCGGTCGCCGCGACGCCGGGCCTGCGCGGGCCGCTGTACAGCCTGGCGGTGGCGTCGATGTCGGCGCTCACGCCGATCGGTGAGCTGCTCACGTCGCTGCCGGCGTCGGCGAGCCACCCGGGCATCCTCGCGGGCCTCAGCTTCGCGACGTCGCGCACCCTCGCGGTGCAGCCGGATCCCCGCGGCGCGGTGCAGTCCCTGGTCGAGCTGTCGCGATCGATCGCCCGCGGCCTCGAGCAGCACGTGCTGCCGCTGGCCGCCGACGCGCGGCCGGTCTCCGAGCGCATCGGCACGATCGGCGATCGCCTCGCGGCGCTGGCGACGACGCTGTCGGCGAGCCACGCCCCCGCGCCGGTCGTCGTTCCCGTCGCCGCGTCGACGCCGGCCGTCGATGTCGCGGTCGACGTCGATCGGGCCCGCGGCAAGCACCTCGAGATCCGCTTCGACACCAAGCGCTGCATCCACTCGCGGCACTGCGTGCTCGGGGCGCCGCGGGTGTTCCTCGCCAACGTGCAGGGCCCGTGGCTGCACCCCGACGAGGCCTCGGTCGAGGCGCTCGTCGGCATCGCCCACACGTGCCCCTCGGGCGCGATCACCTACGAGCGCCAGGACGGCGGTCCGCCGGAGCCGGTCCCCGAGGTCAACGTCATGCGCCTGCGGGAGAACGGGCCGTATGCGGTGCACGCGGACGTGCGCCTCGCGGGGCGCGGAATCCTGCGCCGCGCGACGCTCTGCCGCTGCGGCGCGTCGCAGAACAAGCCGTTCTGCGACGGCTCCCACAACGCGGCGTCGTTCCGCGCCAGCGGCGAGCCGGCGACGATCGACACCGCGCCGCTGGCCGAGCGCGGTGGCGCGCTGGAGATCACGCCGCTGCCCGACGGGCCGCTCGAGATCGGCGGCCCCGTGGAGATCTGCGCCGGCACCGGGCGGACGATCGCGCGGGTCGAGTCGGCGCGGCTGTGCCGGTGCGGCGGCTCGGCGAACAAGCCGTTCTGCGACGGCACCCACGCGCGGATCGGCTTCCGCGCGGGCGGGTGATCGGTCGTCAGCGCGGGGTGAGGCGGAGCGACGCGACGTCCGTGCAGGTCGCGGCGGCGTCGAGGAGCGCCTCGAGCGTCGGGACGTCCGTGATGGACAGGATCGCGGCGCGCTCGCGGTCGTCGAGGGGCAGGCCGCGCGCCGCGAGGACCCGGAGGACCGCGGCGGTGAGGGCGTCGCGGGCGGCGTCGTGCATCGCGTCGGCGCGCTCGGCCTCGATCGTCGCGACGAGCACCGGGTTCTGTTTGGCGAGCAGCGCCCGCGCCACCGCATCGTCGGCGTGGGCGGCCGCGACGAGGTCGTGGACGCGCAGCGGGATCACCAGCGCGGGATCGTCGATTGCAGCGTCGGGCCCGAGGATCTCCCAGCCGTCGGTCGACACGGACCACTCGAGTCCGCGCTGGCGTTCGACGTCGATCGCGAAGACGCGACGCACGCCGCGGGCGACGAGGAGCGCGGCCTTGCGACCGGCGTGGGCGAGCGATTCGGTGCTGACCACCTCGAAGGCGAGCTGCTCGAGCTGCCGACCACCGGTCGCAGGATCGCGAGCCAGCGGATAGATGTTGGCATCCGGGGCGAAGTCGTCGAAGCGACTGGTGCGGGTGAGCATGTCGCAAGCGGCATTGAAGCCCGGCGCGACGAAGGCCTCGAGGATCGCGGACAGCTTGGAGTGCCGGCTGCCGTGGGGCTCGTGGGCCGGGCTCACGGCGAACACCTGGCCGTCGACGATCTCGTGGTCGCACTCGGGCATGACGAGTCGCTCGTCCACCGCTGGTCGCTCGGGCATGATCGATCGCGTCGCCATGGTGATCCGGGCCGAGGTCGCGTCCGCGTGATGGACGACGCGTCCAGGGTAGCAGCCTCCATCGCGCCCTGGGCCACTCGCGGATCCATCGGGATGGACGATGGAAACCTCCCTGCCTAGACTGCCTGCCGTCGATGACGACGCGCGACGCACCGAGTGATCCCGAGGCCGACGCGCAGGCGTACGCGCAGCTGTTCCCGCAGGTGTATCTCGCGTTCCACCGCCGCGATCCGAAGGGGCCCGAGCTTTCGGGGGCGTCGCGGTCGGTGCTGCTGCACCTCGCGCAGAGCGGGCCGCTCACCGTCGGCGAGTGTGCGCGTCATTTCGCGCGCGCGCAGTCGGTGGTCAGCGAGATGATCGACGGGCTCGAGCGCCACGGGCTGCTCGCGCGCATGCGTGATCCCGACGATCGCCGACGCACGGTGGTGTGGCTCACCGACGAGGGCCGCGCACGCATCGTGGCGGAGCAACAGGTGCTGTCGTCGACGCTGCTCGCCGCCGCCTTTGCGCGCCTCGACGCCGCGACGCGGGCCAAGCTCCTCGAGTGCACGCGCGCCCTCGTCGCGTGCTCGCCCGTCCCTTCGCCCCGCAAACGACCCGGAGAACCACCATGAGCCACTGCACCTGCGAGAGCTGCTCGATGCCGATCGAATCCGGCCGGTATTGTTCGTACTGCACGACCCCGACCGGCGAGCTGCAGCCGTTCGACGAGCGTTTCGAGAAGATGATCGGCTGGCAGCTGCGGAGCAAGCCCGAGCTGTCGCGGGCCCAGGCCGAGCGCGACACGATCGCGTTCATGGCCTCGATGCCGGCGTGGCGCGAGCATCCCCGCGTGCTCGAGCGGCTGGCCCAGGGCTGAGGATCGACCGCATGGGCCTGCAGCGCGACACGTCCGTCACCATCGCCGGGGTCCGCCGCGCGCGGGTGTCCGTGCACCTCGATTCGAACGCGCTGCAGATCGGCGGCCGCCCGCGCCTCGAGATTCCGCTCGCCGAGGTGCGCGCGCTCGAGCGGCGCGGCACCGTGCTCGTGCTGACCTGTCCGACCGGCGTGATCGAGTTCGACGCCGGCGACGACGCCGATGCATGGGCGGCGAAGATCCGCGCACCGCCGTCCCGGGCGAAGAAGCTCGGCCTGAAGCCGGGCCTGCGCGTCGCGATCGTCGACCTCGACGACGCGGTGCTACGCGACGAGCTCGTGGCCGCGAATGCCAACGTGGGCCCACCCGAGGCGGCGATCGATCTGCTGTTCCTCGGCGTCGACGCGCCGCGGGACCTCGCGCGCCTCCCTGCGCTCGTCCGCGCGCTGGCCCCGGACGGTGCGATCTGGATCGTGCGCACCAAGGGCCGCGCGGCGACCGTGCGCGAGGACGAGGTCCGCGCCGCTGGCCTCGCCGCCGGGCTGGTCGACGTGAAGGTCGTCGCCTTCTCCGCGACGCAATCCGCCGACAAGTTCGTGATCCCCGTCGCGCACCGCCGGCGGTAGGGCTGCATCGGGGCCTGCGTCGGCTCCGGTTGCCGAGTTGTCACCGCCGGGTGCGTCCCGCTACCCTCGCCCCCGTGCTGCGTCTGACAGGATGTGACGGGCGCGAGGCCGCCGATGCGCTCGCCGATCGTCTGCTCGTCGCGGGCATCGACGCCGAGGTGCGCGGCGACGGACCGTGGGAGATCTGGGTGATCGAGGAGGACGACCTCGCGCGGGCCGAGGCGATCCGCGCGGCGCCCGAGTCGGCGGACGAGCGTCGCGCGGTGCGGGCGAAGGCCAAGGCGATCCGCGCGGGGCGGGCGGCGGCGAACGTCGGCGCCGCGAGCCGGTTCATCGAGGTGCGCGATGGGTGGAACCCGGTCGGCGAGCTCGGCCTGCAGCCGGTCACCGCGGCGCTGATCCTGGCCTCGGTGGTGGTCGCGTGGCTGACCAAGCTCGGCGATCCGCGCATCGTCGCGCTGCAGCAGCTGTCGATCGAGCCCTGGGACTCGCCCACCTTCCTCGGCCACGTGCTGCGCGGCGAGGTGTGGCGACTGTTCACGCCGATGTTCATCCACTTCGGCGTGCTCCACCTCGTGTTCAACATGATGTGGATGCGGCGCCTCGGTCCGCAGGTCGAGGTCCACCACGGCCTGCCGGTGATGATCGCGGTGGTCCTCGCGTCCGAGCTGCTCGGATCGCTCGCGCAGTACGCCGTCGTCGGCCCCACGTTCGGCGGGATGTCGGGCGTGGTCTACGGGCTGTTCGGTTTCGTGTGGATGCACGCCCGCTTCGGCCGGCCCGGCACCTACGCGCTGTCGGATCAGGACGTCGTGCTGTCGATGCTGTGGTTCGTCGCGTGCGCGACGGGCTGGCTCGGTCCGGTCGCGAACCTCGGCCACGCCGGCGGCCTGGTCGTGGGCCTGCTCTGCGGCCTGCCGCCGTACCTCCGCCACCTCCGCGGCCGCCGCTCGTCCCTCGAGACCGTCGAGCACAGCTGGGCGCAGACGCAGGGGACTCCGTGGCAGCGGTTCCGGCGGCGGGTGCTGACGCCGTACACGCCGGTGTGGTTCCTGGCGATGGCGGCGGTGGTGATCGCGATGGAGCTGTGGTGATCGCCGCCCGTCACCCCGGCAGCACGCACGAGCCCACCGCCGCCGTGCAACCATCCACCCCCGCGATCAACTCCACGCACGCGGTCCCCGGCACCTCCGCGCACCCCTGCGCGTCCCCCGGGTCGCACAACGGCGTGCAGCAAGCGTCGCCATCGCACGCGGGCAGCTCGGCCGCACCCACGCAGCTCAGGCCCGGGCTGCAGTCGCTCGCCGAGGCGCACGCATCTCCGAGACCGACCCCGCCCGACACGAACGCGGGCACGCACTGGAACACCTCGTCGATGACCGCGCAGACCTCGTCGTCGCCGCAGTCGTCGCCGGCGGGGTGACACAGCGGGAGGCAGAGGATGAGCACGGCGTCGTTCGCGATCATGCAGCGATCGCACGCCCCGGCGCAGCTCGGGTCGGCCTCGCTGCCGGTGCACATCGCGACGCAGGTGCCGGTGTTGGTCTCGGCGTCGACATTCCAGCACATCACGCCGACGTCACAGGTGTCGATGCCGCTGACGCCGCTGCCCTCGACGGTGCACGGATCGCCGGGCTGGCCCGGGTTCTCGGCGACGGGCGAGCAGCGCTTGGCGTTCCACGCCGAGCCGCCGTCGTTCGCCCACGGCATGCACTTGTCGCCATCGGCGCAGCCGTCCTGCGTCCACAGATCACACTCGTAGGTGCAATGGGCGAAGCACGAGGTGTCGGTGTCGATGAAGATCGCCGTCGTCGCCGTGTCACTGCTCGACGAGCCCGTGTCGGGATCGATGGTCGGATCGGGATCGATCGTGGTCGCCTGCGTCGGGTCCTGCGTGGGGTCCGTCGACACCTCGCCGTTCGTGGTCGGTGTCGGCGAGCTGCCGCCGCCATCGCTGCTGCTGCCCGCGGTCTCACCACCGTCGCTCCCCGTGTTGCCCACGACCGGCCCGCACGCGAGGAGCAACACCACCACCGGACTCCATCCCAATCGACCCATGGATCGAGGATGGCACGATCGCGTTCGCGCGGCGAGGCCCCGCGGAATCACTGCAGCGCCGCACCGAGCCGCGCCGCCCGGGTCTCGTCGCCCGCCAGCGTCGCCCGCCTCGCCGCGGCCGCGACGACGTCCCGCGCCCCCGCCGACAGGGGTCGATCCGCGGGCTGTCGCGCGAGCGCGGCCTCGATCGCGTCGGCGACCTCGAGCGCCTTGCGCCCGTCGGCGGGGACATCGCCGCGGTGCAGCGCGGCGCGTCCGAGCACCACCAGACCCTCGTCGACGCGGCCGAGATCCGCGTACGCCCGCCCGAGCATGACCTCCGTGTTGGACAGCGACGCCGCGCCCGCCCCGGAGGCCTGCTTGAGGGCCAGCGCGCGCTCGAGGGCGACGCGACCGTCCTCGGCGTGGCCGAGCTGCACATGGGCGTGCCCGAGGTTGTTGAGCGTGGTCGCGAGCCGCGGGTCGTCGGGCCCGTAGGCGCGCTCGCGAAAGCGCAGCACGTCTTCGTACGCCGGGATCGCCGCCGCGAAGTCGTCGGCCATGAGGCGCGCATCGGCGAGTGCCTGACGCAGGCCGTGGGTCTCCGGATGATCGTCGCCGAAGAGGTCCTGCGTGATCGCCAGCGCTTCGGAGTAGCTGTCGGTGGCCGCGTCGACGTCACCGTGCATCAGCAGGTTGTTGCCGAGGTTGTGCAGCGCGTTGGGTAGGTTCGCGTCCCGACCCTCGGCCCGCCGCAGCAACGCCACCACCTCGCGCATGGTCGCGATCGCGCCGGCGCGATCGCCCTGGGCACCCTGCGCGGCGGCGCGGACGTTGAGCAGCACCGCATGGTAGTGCGGATCGCCGATCCGCGCGGCAGCGGCCTCGGCCGCGGCGAGCAGCGCGTCGACCTCGTCGTAGTGCTCCAGCGCGACCACCCGCAGCCACGCGAGCTCGGTGCGGGCCTCGACCAGCACGCGATCGTGGCCGACGCTCTGGGCGAGCCACGCGGCGTCCCGCAGCAGGCGCTCGGCCAGCTCGAGGTCGCCCTCGCTCGACGCCGACTCGCCGTACGACAGCAGCGCCTCGGCCAGCAGCGGCGCGTCGTCCAGGTCGCGCGCCAGTGCCTCGACGTCGCGCGCGATCGAATACGCCGTCTCGCCGCGCCCGAGGTGGCGATACACCGTCGCCTCGGCGAGGCGGCCGCGCAGCTCGAGCACCTGCTCTGCGAGCCCTGGATCGCTCGGGAGGAACGACGGCGTCGGGGCCCCCTCGCCGCACCCCGTCGCCGAGGGGAGGGACATCACGGCCTCGCGCGCCTGTGCGAGGGCGGGTCCGCTCGAGCGGCCGACGACGCGCGCGAACGTGTCGAGGTGGCGGCGCCGATCGGCGAGACACGCGAGTCGAGCCGCGAGCGCGTCGCGATCGAGCTCGCCGGTCGCGTGGGCGTCGCAGGCGAGGCGCTGCGCAGCGTCGAGCTCGGCGTCGTCATTTGCGAGTCGATCCACCACGGCGCGTCCGTCGTCGTCGTCGCCGTACGCGACGAGGATCTGCTCGCGTGCGTCGCGGTCGACCGACGCGGCGGCCGCGAGCGCGGCGGGATCGCAGCCGACCGCCGCGTCCGACGGCGCCCGCGGGGGCGGGAGGACGATCGCGACCCCGACGGCGACCGAGGCGATCGACGCCGCGATCACGGGGCCGACCCGGCCGCGGGCGCGACCCCGCTCGAGCACCGCGGCGATCGCCAGCATGCTGCCGAAGCGATCCTCGGGCCGGGGCGCGAGGGCCCGATCGAGCACCGCGAGCAGCCACGTCGGCGCGCGGTGGTTCCGCGGCCAGGGCACCCGCTCGTTGCGCAGCACCGCGGCGCCGATCTGCGCGGAGGACTCGCCCGGGTAGGGGCGCACGCCGAACACCGCCTCGTGCAGCGCGACCGCCCACGCGAACTGATCGCTCGCGGCGTCGGCGACGAGGCCGAGGTGTTGCTCGGGGCTCATGTACGCCGGCGTCCCGAGGCGTTCGCCGGTCCGCGTGATCGAGGCCGACGCGGGATCCGATCGCTCGGCGTCGTCGCCCGTCGACTCGCTCGCGCGCGCCAACCCGAAGTCGAGCACGCGGGCCCGACCGTCCCGGGCCACCATCACGTTCGCGGGCTTGAAGTCGCGGTGCACGATGCCCGCGGCGTGGGCTGCGGCCAGGCCCAGCGCCGCCTGACGCATCACGTCGAGGATCGCCGGCAGCGATCGCGGCTCTGCGGCGAGCCAGCGGCGCAGATCGACGCCGTCGATCCGCTCCATCACGATGTACACGTCCTGCCCATCGACGCCGACGTCGAACACGCCGACCACGTTGGGGTGCGAGACGGCCGCGATCGCCTGGGCCTCGCGGAGCAGTCGGGCCCGCCGACGCAGATCGACGCCGGTCGAGGGTGGCGCGAGCAGCAGCTTGATCGCGACGCTGCGGTCGAGCTCCTGATCGCGGGCCGCGAAGACCTCGCCCATCGCCCCGCGGCCGAGGGGCTCCTGCAGGGTGTAGCGCCCGACGGCGTCGCCGGGGCGTCGTGCGCCCGTCGGAC
Source organism: Deltaproteobacteria bacterium Ga0077550 (assembly GCA_001464385.1). GTDB lineage: Bacteria > Myxococcota_A > Polyangia > Nannocystales > Nannocystaceae > Xiheibacterium > Xiheibacterium aquaticum. Next base: position 28,463 of record LNFB01000306.1, read on the forward strand.
GCGGTCCCTGCCGCGCACCGCGTCGTCCGGTCACCGTGAGCGTCGGGTCCGACGCGCTTCGGGCCGCAGCGTCGATGGGGATCGCGGCGCCGTTGGCGGTGTGGCTCTCGGGCACGGCGTCGACGCAGCACGGAGCATACCGCGACGGCGCGGGCTCGGCACTGCGTCGGCGTGCCCGGACGCCACAGCGGGCGGCACCGCCCGGCGCGCGCCGTCGCTCGACGCCCACGGCGCGTGGAATCCCTGGCGTCGCGCTGGGCACGGCGTGTGCTCTTCGGCCCGCGTGCGCCCGTTTCGCGAGACCGTCCGTCGCCCGTGGTTCCGCCGCACCGCGCTCGCGGTCGCGCTGCCGCTGCCCCTGTTCCTGACCGCCGCGAACGTCATGCTGTGGACCGGCGCCGTCGAGGCGATCGTCACGCGGGACGACGGCTCGGTCACGCTCACCCACGGCTTCGCCTGGGTGTTGTGGCCCACGCGCGTGCACCTCCACGACGCGCATCTCGAGCTCGACGGTGACGGCTACCAGCTCGACGTGCGGCTCGAGGACGCGGTGGTCGACATCCGGCTCTTGTCGCTGTTCGAGCGCCGCGCCGAGCTGCAGTCGATCGACGCCAACGGCGTGCGCGCGCAGTACCGACGCAAGCTCGAGGCCGAGGACGCGGACCACCCCGCCGTGGCGGCGTACCCCCCGATCGACGGCGAACCGAGGCCGCCCCGACCGCGCACGCCCGAGCCGCCCGCGGGCGAGGCGTGGACGGTGGACCTCGACGACGTGCGCGCGCAGGTCGACGCGCTGTGGATCGACGAGTTCGCGTTCGAGCCCGGCGGTCTCGTGCACGGTGGTCTGCACTGGACCGACGGCGGCGCGTTCTCGGTGCCGCCCACCACCGTCCGACCGGCAGAGGCGACCCTGTGGCTCGGCCCGCACGCGGCGGTGCGGTCGCTCGTCGGCGACGGCACGCTGAGCATCGCGTCGGTCGATCTCGGCGCCGCGGAGCCGGGGGCGCTGACCGCCGCGCGCGGCGAGGGTGTACTCGCGGATCCCCGCGGCCTCGCGACGTGGTGGCCACAGCTCGCAGACATCGTCGCCGGCGAGCCCGGCCCGATCGCGCTCGATGTCGCGGCCGAGGACGGAGTGCTCGTGCCCGGGAGTCGCGCGCACCACCACACCGCGCGCGCCGATCTCGGCCCGGCGACGTCGATGCTGCGCGGCGAGGCGGACCTGGTGCTCGCGATCGAGGCCGACGGACGACCCAGCGCGACCGTCACGCTCACGCAGGCGCGCCTCGTCGGCGGCGACGTTACGATGGCGACGACCGCGGCGATCCGTGGCTTCCTGTTCGTCACGCATGGCGACCTCACACGGCCATGGGCCCTCGACCGCGTGCACGCCGAGACCGACGCCGTGATCGCCGAGGACCTGCGGAGGTTCTCGCGCCTCGCACCCCCCGAGTCCTGGTCGTTCACGCGGGGCAGCGCAGAGGGCCACGCGCGGCTCGACATCGCCGCGGACGAGATCCCGATCCTCCATGTCGACGCGGCGCTCGACGAGGCCGTCTTCACCGTCGGCTCGGTGCACGTCGGCGCGACCCTGCAGACCCGCGGTCGCGTCCGCTACGAGTCGGGCGAGCTCGTCGCGGACGGGCTGACGGCCCGCACCGACGCGCTGTCGCTGCGGACCGACCGCGGCAAGAGCGACGGCACCTGGGTGCGCGTGCGCGACACCACGTTGCGCTACGCCGAGGGCGAGCTGCGCGTGGACAGCCACGCGACGATCGAGGACGCGCGCCCGGCCATCGTGCACCTGACGCGCCTGGATCCCATCATCGACGCCGTGCCGGATCTCCGCCGCATCCAGCCGATCGCGGTGCACGCCAAGATGCGGGTGCGCGACGAGTCGCTCGAGCTCGAGATCGTCGACGCCGAGCAGCTGGGGTTGCACGTCGCCACCCTGTGGAACATGCGCGGCGATGACTGGCGCCTCGCGGTGCTGGCCTCCGGGCTGACCGCGTTCGGCTACACGATGGCAGCCGAGCAGAAGCTCGGTCGACCGTTCGTGCTCGTCGGCGAGTCCTGGTACGCCGAGCAGTGCCGCTGGGTGCGGGCGCTCGGCGTGCGCAGGCAGGGCTGATGCGCGCCCGCGATCATGCGTACGCGGTGGCGCCGACCGGACTCGAGACCACGGCGACGCGGAGCTTGTCGAGCGCCCGGTTCTGCAGCTGACGGATGCGCTCGCGCGACAGCGCGTAGCGCTTGCCGAGCATGCCGAGCGTCATCACTTCGGCGCCGCGCAGCCCGAAGCGCTGCTCGATGATGTCGCGCTCCATCGGGTCGAGGACGTCGAAGACCTCGCTGGTGACCGCGAGGTTGCGGCGATCGTCGATGGCGGCCTCGCGCTCCGACATGCCGTCGCACACGAGCGCTGGCCCGAGGGCGCCGTCCTCGCGACCGGGCTCGTCGAGGCCGATGATGCGGGTGTCCATCGCCTCGCGGGCGTCGACGAGCTTGTCGACCGAGACATCGATCGCGGCCGCGACCTCGTCGAGCTCGGGCTCGCGGCCGAGCTCGGCGCGCAGGGTCTGCTCGGCGCGCCGGGCCTGGCCGACGATCGCGTGCAGGTGGACGGGGATCCGGACGCTCCGGCCGCGGTTCACCAGCGCGCGGGTGATCGCGAAGCGGATCCACCACGCGGCGTAGGTCGAGAACCGGCAGCCGCGCTCGGGATCGAAGCGACCGACCGCCATCAGCAGGCCGAGGTTGCCCTCCTGCACGCGGTCGGCGAGCGACATGCGACCGTCCGCGTGCCGGGACGCCATGCGGACGACCAGGCGCAGGTTGCTGCACGCGAAGCGGTTGCGGGCGCGGCGGAGCTTCGCCCCGATCTCGAGTGCGGGCACGGGCTGACCGACGAGCTCGGGTGCCGCGGTGATCACCGCCTCGAGCCGATCGGCGAGCACCCCGTCGAGATCGAGGGCGTCGACCGCCAGCGCCGCTTCTTCGCCGCCGCTGCGAGCGGCGCCGTCGCTGCGAGCGGCGCCGTCGCTGCGTGAGGAGCTCGCGGACGTCCACCGCTCGCGCAGCAATGTGACCGCCTCGAGCGGCCGCGCCGCGTCGGCCTCGGGCGAGAGGATCCACGCCCGCACGATCTCGTGGGTCGGCGCATCGAGCAGCGCACGCCACCGATCGCGGCGGAGCTCCACGATCGCGCAGAGCTGCGCCCGTTCGGCGTCGGCGGTGAGCAGATCGTAGCCACCGGTCGCCTCGAGGTACATGTCGAAGGTGGAGCGCGGCTCCCGTCGGCGCGCGTGCTCGGGGGTTCGTCGTGGTGCGATGGAAGCCATGTCGTTGTCCTCTGCAACCGTCTCGCGGTCGCCCGTGGGGGATCGTCGGGGTTGCGCGTGACCGGTCAGGACGCCTGACTCCACGCGCGGCGATCGTCGATGCGCAGCGCGTTGTCGCAGGCGCGGACCTGCGGCATCGACCACGCCAGATCCTCGACCAGCAGCGCGGTGACCGGATCGTCGACCGCGCCGAGCAGACGTACGCGGCCACCCGCGACCTCGATCTCGAACGTCGAGGCGTCGAAGTCGTGCTCCGCGAGCAGCTCCAGCATCCGCGCGCGCACGTCCTCGTCGCCGTCGAGCATTCGCTCGAGCTCGGCGATCTCGACGGGGTGGAGCAGATCCGCGATGCACACGGAGGTCGCCGCGGGGGCCGGGGCGCTGCTACGGCATCGGGCGCGGGTCGTGCGTCTGGCCATGGCAGCCCGATGAGCAACCGGCGTGCCGGGCGTAGGCCCGCGAGATCCTGCGGATCGGTCCGTGCCCGAGGCGTGCGCCACCGCCCGTCGGGCGGGCGCGCGCGGGCGGGGGTGCGTCACGTCCGCGGCCGATGCACCAAACGCGACGGCCCCCGACCGCACGAGGGCGACCGGGGGCCGTCGGCGTCGCGCCGTCTCGCGCTCACATCTTCGCTGCGGCGAGCTCCACGTACGCCTCGCTCAGCTCGCGCTGGGCCTCGTTGATGTTGGTGCCCACGCCCACGCGGCCGTCGTCGAAGATCTTGCCCTTCTTCGCGCGCAGCTCGTTGAGGTCCTTGGTGGCCTCGTCGAGGGCCTTGCTCGCCTCGGCGACCGCGTCGGAGAGGTCCTTGGTGGCGCCGCTCGCCGTCGAACGCTTGCGCGCCGCGTCGAGGTCGTTCTTCAGCGTGGTGATCGCGGCGTCGGCCCGGCTGGCGAACGCGGCCTCGGTCTCGTCCTTCAGGATCTCGAACCGGGCGTAGCGATCGGAGGCGTTCGCCTTCGCCGCGTCCTTGTCGGCCTCGGCGACCTCCTTGGCGCCCTCGACCACCTGATCGGCGATCTCCTTCTGGGCCTCGCCGACCTTCTCGCCGTACTTGACCTGGGCGTCCTTCAGATCCTCCTTGGCCTCGGTGATGTCCTTCTTGGCGTCCTTGCCGGCGTCGGCGACCTCCTTCTTGGCCTCGGTGCGCTCGTTGGCCTGCTTCTCGGACGGGCTGTCGCAGCCGATCGCCAGGGTGAAGAGAAGGGAAGCGGTGATCGGGGAGATGGCGCGGATCATGGTGGTCGTCCTCTGCCCGTCGCGCGTGGCGACTCGGGCGTCGACAACGTGGCACGCGGAGTGACGCCGGCAACGAGCGCGTGCGCGGTTCGGCGTGTGGGAAGCGCGACGCGCAGGCGCACGTGCGGGGCTGCCACGCCGTGCGCACGGGCGCGGCCGCTACGTCGACGGCGCGGCAGCAGGTGCCTTCGTGTCCGCCGCCTCCTCGCCCTTCCTCACGCCGACGTCGAGCCGCCGCAGCACGCCGAGCACGAGGAGCAGCAGCGCGGTGCCGCTGACCGCGATGACGTAGGCGTGGACCCCCGCCGCCGTCGCGATCGTCGCCGTCGCGAGCAGGGACCCCGCGGTGGTCAGACCATGGACGCCCGAGCCGTCCCGCGACGCGAAGATCGTGCCCGCGCCGAGGAACGAGACCCCCGTGACCACCGCCTCGAGCACGCGCGTCGGATCGGTGGCGAACCCCTCGCGCGGCGCCGTGTGGGCCATCGCCTCGGCCAGCACGGTGATGAGCGACGCCGCCAGGGCAACGGTCATGTGCGTGCGCAGGCCCGCCGGGCGCGCCGCCTTCTCGCGCTCCCAACCAATGCACGCCGCCAGGCCCATCGCCAACGCGATGCGGCCCACGGCCGAGAGCTGCAGCAACCACTCGTCGATCATGCGCACGATGTGCCACGCTTCCGCGGGTCGGCAAGGGGCCGCGGCTTGACCGAGCGGGATGGCGTCGCACACTGCCGGCCATGACGACGACCTCCGGCGACGACAACGATTCCACGCTCCTCGGCCTGCGCCAGCTCGCCGACCAGATCCGCGTCCGCATCCACCTGGCGGGGCTCGAGGCCAAGGACGCGTGGGCGAAGGCCGAGCACAAGCTCCACGAGCTCGAGGAGAAGGCAAAGCAGGCCACCGGCCGGGCCAAGGAGCAGCTCGGCGAGCTGGGCAGCACGCTCGAGCGCGAGCTGCGTGAGCTCGTCGGGCGACTGCCGAAGGACGACGCGAAGAAGGACGCCACCCCCGGCGACGCGGCGCACTGACGCTGCAGCAGCGGCGTGTCGCGGGTGCACGAATGGGGCGCCCCGTCGCGTCGCCGAACGCCCGATCGCGAGTGCGAGCTCGTGCTGCTGAGTGACGACGAGCTCTCGAACGCGAACGTCGACGTGGTCAACCGCAGCGACATCCTCGAGTTCGTCGACGGTGCCACCATCCACCCCGCGTACTTCGAGCGCCCGTATTACCTCGAACCGGCGAGCGACCCGGGCCCGGCCGGGCGCGCCGGTCGCCGTACCCCTGGGTTGGCACGAGCTGGTCGGCTCGACCCAGCCCCCTCGCTTCGATCTCGCCACCGTCGTCGAGCGCGTCTCGTCGCTGCCGGATCCGTGGGAGGGTTACGAGGGCACGCGGCAGCAATTGATCCGACCGAGTCGAGGTTGATCGCACCCCCGCGGAGGTGTGCGCTCCTGACACGGTTCGATTCGATTGCGGCCGAGCCGGCGTAGCGGGCAAAAAGGGGCGTGCAGCGCGACGAGTCGGAGGTTCGGGGTCCATTGGCGTTCCTCGCGGGGGGCGGTGAGATGGGCGCCCGGATGCGGGAGCTCGACTGGTCGACGACGCCGTTGGGTCCCCCCGAGCGCTGGTCGCAGAACCTGAAGACGTGCGTGCGAATCGTGCTGACCTCGCGCCAGCCGATGTTCGTGTGGTGGGGTGAGTCGCTCGTCAATCTGTACAACGACGCCTACAAGTCGATCGTCGGCGGCAAGCACCCGCAAGCGCTGGGCATGCCGGCGCACCGCGTCTGGCACGAGATCTGGGATCAAATCGCCCCGCGCGCGGCGACCTGCATGCAGCGCGACGAGGGCACGTTCGACGAGGCCCTGCTGCTCGTCATGGAGCGCAACGGCTATCCCGAGGAGACCTACTACACGTTTTCGTACAGCCCGGTGGCGGACGACGACGGGCGGCCGGGCGGGATCATCTGCGCCAATAGCGAGGACACGCGGCGCATCGTCGGCGAGCGGCAGCTCGAGGTGCTGCGCGAGATCTCGGCGCGCGGCGTCCTGGCCGACACGATGTCGCGGGCGTGCCGCGAGGTCGAGGTCGCGCTCGCGACCGCGGGCCGCGATCTACCGTTCGCTGCGGTCTATCGCATGGACGGGGACGACGCCTCCGCCGAGCGACTGATCACCGCGGGCTTCGCCGAGGAGCACGCGGCCGTGCCCCCGCGCTGGTCCAAGGATGCGCCGGGCCCCTGGGCGCTCGCGCGCGTCGCCGCGACGCGCACCGCCCAGGTCGTCGAACTCGATCCGACTACGAGCGCCACCCTGCCGCGCGGTGCGTGGGACCGTCCGCCGCGCCAGGCGATGGCGCTGCCGGTCGACATCGGCGGGCGCCCGGGCGCGATGGTGTTCGGCTGCAACCCCTATCGCCTGCTCGACGACGACTACTCGGGGTTCCTCGCGGTCGTCGCGTCGCAGACCGCCGCCAGTCTCGCCGCCGCCGATGCGCGCGAGGCCGAGAGCCGCCGGGCGCAGGCGCTCGTCGAGCTCGACCAGGCGAAGACGATGTTCTTCCACAATGTCAGCCACGAGTTCCGCACGCCGCTGACGCTGATGCTCGGGCCGCTCGAGGACGCGATGACCCGCGGCAACCTCGCGGGCGACGACCTCGTCACGACCCACGGCAATGCGCATCGCCTGCTCAAGCTCGTCAACACGCTGCTCGAGTTCTCGCGGCTCGAGGCCGGTCGCAGCGACGCGTGCTTCGTCGAGCTCGACGTCGCTGCCCTCACGCACGACCTGGCGGCGGCGTTCAGCTCGACCATCCTGCGCGCGGAGCTCGAGTTCTTGGTGTCGTGCCCGCGGCTTTCGCAGACGTACTGGCTCGATCGCGACATGTGGGAGAAGATCGTCCTCAACCTGCTGTCGAACGCGCTGAAGTTCACGTTCGAGGGCGCGATCCGGGTCTCGCTGACCGAGGTCCCGGGGGCGCTCCGGCTCGAGGTGCACGACACTGGCACCGGCATCCCTGCGCACGAGATCCCGCACCTGTTCGAGCGGTTCCACCGGGTCCAGGGCGCGCGCGCCCGCACGCACGAGGGCTCGGGCATCGGGCTCGCGCTGGTCGCCGAGCTCGTGCGCCTGCACGGGGGCTCGATCGGCGTCACGAGCGAGGTGGGCAGGGGCACGACGTTCATCGTGGCGATCCCCGCGGGGCGCGACCACCTGCCGGCCGAGCGCGTCGACGCCCCGCGGCGCGCGTCGTCGGTGTCGCTGTCCACGGTGTCGTACGTGCAGGAGGCCGAGCGTTGGCTGCCCGAGGGGAAGGCCGCGGCGCAGGATCTGGGTCCCGAGTCGGCGCGGTCCGTGGGGCGCATCCTCGTCGCCGACGACAACGCGGACATGCGGAGCTACCTGGCGCGGCTCCTCCGCGAGCGGTGGCAGGTCGAGGCGGTCAACGACGGCGCGCTCGCGCTGGCGTCCGCGCTGCGCGATCCTCCGGCGCTCGTCGTCACCGACGTGATGATGCCCCACCTCGACGGCTTCGGCCTGCTCGCCGCGCTGCGCGACGACCCGCGCACGGCGTCCGTCCCGGTCATCATGCTGTCGGCGCGCGCCGGCGAGGAGTCGCGCATGAGTGGCCTCGAGGCCGGCGCCGACGACTACCTGCCCAAGCCGTTCTCGGCGCGCGAGCTCGTCGCGAAGGTGGCGACGCATCTGCAGATGTCGCGGCTGCGCGCGGTCGCCGAGGCCGAGCGCGGCAAGCTCGACGCCATGTTCCGCCAGGCGCCCGTGCCGATCGCGGTGCTCCAGGGCCACGAGCTGCGGTTCCGCGTCGCCAACGCGCCGATGTGCGAGATGACCGGCCGCCCCGCGCTGGTCGGCCTCACCGTCGGCGAGGCGTTCCCGGAGCTCGAGGATCACCCGATCCTCCGCCTGCTGCGCGGGGTGCTCGACGACGGCGTCGGCGTCGAGCTCATGGAGACTCCGGTGCCGCTGATGCGCGAGGGCCGGCCGCGCGAGGCCTTCTTCAAGGTCACCGCCACGCCGATGCGCGACGGCGACGGTCGCGTCGACGGCGTGATGGTCGTGGCCATCGAGGTGACCGAGCAGGTCTCGGCGCGCCAGCGCGAGGAGCAGCTCCGCGAGGCGGCCGAGCGGGCGAGCCGGGCCAAGGACGACTTCCTCTCGACGCTCAGCCACGAGCTGCGCACGCCGTTGAACGCGATCGTGGGCTGGTCGCAGCTCCTGCGCGCGGGCACGGTACCCGAGGCGCAGCGCGAGAAGGCGCTCGAGACCGTCGAGCGCAACGCCCACATGCAGGCCCGCCTCATCGAGGACATGCTGGATCTGGCGCGCATCGAGCAGGGCAAGCTGGTGCTCAGCGTCGGCCCGGTCGAGATGGTGCGCGTGGTCGAGGCCGCCCTCGACGCGGTGCGGCCCGCCGCGGCGGCCAAGGGGATCCGCCTGCAGCCGGTGCTCGACTCGCACGCGACCATCGTCGGTGACGCCGACCGCCTGCAGCAGATCGTGTGGAACCTGCTGTCCAACGCGATCAAGTTCACGGCCAAGGAGGGTCGCATCCAGATCCGCCTGCGCCGCGAGCGGTCGTACGTGGAGCTCGTCGTCGCCGACGACGGCCAGGGCATCGCGCCCGAGTTCCTGCCCCACGTGTTCGACCGCTTCCGCCAGGCCGACGCCACCTTCGCCCGGCGCGCGGGCGGGCTCGGCCTCGGGCTCGCGATCGTGCGCTCGCTGACCGAGCTGCACGGGGGCGTCGTCAGCGTCCGCAGCGACGGCCTCGGCCAGGGCGCCACCTTCGTGGTGCGGCTCCCGACGGCGCCGCTGCGCTCGGACAGCGGCGACGGCACGCCGACCCACGAGCCGGGCCCCGCGATGGCGAAGAACTTCGATTGCCCGCCCGAGCTCACCGGCAAGCACATCCTCGTCGTGGACGACGAGCCCGACACCCGCGAGCTGCTGCGATTCGTCATCGAGCAGTGCGAGGCGACGGTGACCACGTGCGCGAACGCGGTTGACGCCGTCGAGGCCCTCGATCGGGGGACGTTCGACGCGATCGTCTCCGACATCGGCATGCCGGGTGAGGACGGCTACGGCTTGATCCGGCGGGTCCGCTCGCGCAGCGCGGATCGGGGCGGGCGCGTGCCCGCGGTCGCCCTGACGGCGTACGCCCGCGGTGAGGACCGCGTCCAGGCGCTGCGCGCCGGGTTCAACATGCACCTCGCCAAGCCGATCGATGCGGGCGAGTTGCTCGTCGTACTCGCCACGCTGATCGGCGGCTACGGCACCGCGCCGACGGGGTGATGCCGTGCTCGCCGCTTCGCACGGGCGGCGACGCACGGGTGCGGCGATCCGGCACGGCGATCCGCGGCGATGGCCCGACGCCGCGGCCACGCCGAGCCGACGCCGAGCCGACGCGGAGGTGGCTCGGCGATTGCACAGCACAGCCGCGCCGCACCGAGAGGCCGCCGCGAACGGTGGCCCGCACGCGGAGAAACGAGCACACCATGATGTTTCGCGAACTGGGCACCTTCGGACTCTCCCTGGCCTTGCTGATCCCGGCCGGCGCCGGCGCGCTCGGCTGCGCGACCACGCGGCCCGTCGTCGAGCAGAGCAACGACAGCGTCATCACCGGCCGAGTCGGCCGCCGCCTCGTCGCCGACCCCGACGTGAAGCGCTACGCGATCGACGTCGACACCCTCGACGGCGTGGTCTACCTGCGCGGCAAGGTCGACTCGGCGTCGATGAAGACATCGGCCGAGAAGATCGCCCGATCGACCGACGGCGTGCGCGAGGTCGTCAACGAGCTCATCGTCGACGCCAACCAAGAGGGTGACGCCACCGACGGCGACGTCGGCATCAAGACCCGCGTCGGCGCGGCGCTGAGCGGCGATGACGACGTGCGCCGCGTGAACGTCGACGTCGATGTCATCGACGGCGTCGTCACGTTGTCGGGCGTCGTCCACAACGAGGCCGAGGCGAAGGAGGTCGAGCGGATCGCCAGCCAGACCGAGGGCGTGCTCGGCGTGAAGAACGAGCTGAAGATCGAGCAGACCGGCAACGCCGACACGGAGAAGGCCGGCAAGGTCGACGACGACGGCGATCGCAAGGACGCAACGCCGTCCACCGACGCGAAGAAGAAGAAGTAGTCGTCGGCTCGCAGGCACCATCGATCGCCCGCATGGACCTCACCCCGAGGTCCATCGCGGGCGTCGTCGCGTCCGCGGTCGGTCGCCGCGGGCACGCGAGTTGCGGCGGTGCGCGTGGCGACGGCGCGCATCGTGGCGTCCCCGCGACGCGCTGCGGCCCGTGGAGCGCGGGATCCGAGCGGTCTCGACTGGCACCGACGATGCAAAGACGCCCCCCGTGGCCATCGCCGTCCTGATCCCTCCCCAGAGCGACGCTGCCCCCGCACGGCGGGCGCTGCGGCTGCTGCGGGCGCGGCTCGGCCTCGAGCTGACGGTCGTGCCCCTGGTTGCGGACGACGATCTCGGTGACGCCGTACGCCGCGTGCTCGAGGGCCTCCATCCCCGCGTCGTGATCGCGATCGGCACCGACGCGACGTTCACCGCCGTCGCCGCCGCGCTGGTCGACGAGCCCGTCGCCCTGGCGATGGTGCCCACCGCGGCCTCACCCCTGTGCCGCCAGCTCGGCCTGCCCGACGACGTCGAGGGTGCGTGCGAACACGTCGCCCGCGCGTGCCGGTCGGGCCACAGCCGCGCCGTCGACCTGCTGCGCCTCGCGGGCCACGTCCGCGTCGAGGACCGAGTGGTCTGCTCGCGCATCGTGATGGGTCGAATCGCCGAGCTCGACGCCGCGCCCGAGGGCGGCCCGCTGGCCCGGGTGCGATGGGGCTTGGTGTCGCTGATGCGCCTGTTCGGCCACAGCACGCGGTTCACGATCGACGTCGACGGCGAGCCCGTCAGCGTGCGCGCCAGCAGTGTGATCGTCGCCAACACGGGCGCCGTCGGCTTGGCCGGCCTCCAGTGGGCGCGGGACGTCGCGATCGACGACGGCGTCGTCGACGTGCTGGTGATCCGCTCGAGCACCGTCCTCGACTACGCAGCCCTGATCTTCGGGTGGATCCGCGGCCGCTCGCGTCGTCGCCAGGTGATGCACCTGCGCGCCCGCAAGCGCGTGGCGCTCCGCGCATCACGACCCGTCGCGGTGCGCTGCGACGGCGCGACCGAGCGCCTCGCGACGCTCGAGGCGCTGGTCGCCCGCGAGGGCCTGCGTCTCGCGACCCCCGAGCTCCGTCCTGTCCTCGCGCCGCCCGACGACCCATCGCCGCCGCTGGTGCCCGTCGCCATCCCCGAGCTGCGGGCCTCCTAGGAGCCGCGCGTTCCGTTGTCACTCCACATCCACCCGAGGTCATCCATGTCGCTCACCACCACGTTCCCCCTCCTGCTGCAGCTGCTCTCGATGGAGCTCGTCGACACCTCGCTCGAGGGCGAGGCGACGAGCTGGGAGCAGCCGGTCCCCACGCCGCCGGGCCCTGATCCGACGCCGACGCCGACCCCGAAGCCGCAGCCCAAGCCGCACCCGGATCCGGAGCCCAACCCCGATCCGCGGCCGCCGACGCCGACCCCGCCGACGCCGACACCCAAGCCGCCGGTGCCGCCGCCGAACCCGACGCCGCTGCACACGTGAGCGCGCGCTACTGCGGATCGAGCACCGGTTGGTTGTTCCGCGCACGGGAGCGCTCGGCCACGGCACGCGCCGTGGGCCCGAGCTCCCGCGCGAGCGTGTGCCCGGGCGAGCCGCCGCGGGTGAACGAGGGCGGCAGCGCCCGCACCACCGTCGCGAGCACGGACGACACCACGCCCGGCATGATCCCGAACGCCATCGCGAGCAGCTTCGACTGCAGGCCGACGCGCACGAGCGCTCGACGGGACGCGATGCCGTCGACGGCGCAGACCGCCGCGCGCGTCGCCGAGATCGCGAGGCCCGGCGTGAGGTCGGCGAGCGCGAAGGCGACGTAGGTCCCCCGCCGCGCGCTGCCCTTGTACGTGACGTTGATCGGGCCGCCGGTCCGCATCACCCACGGCGCGATCGTGGTGACCGCGATGCCCTCGCGCGCCAGATCGTGGTGCAGTCCCAGGGAGTAGCCCGTGAGCGCCGCCTTGCTCGCCGAGTACGGCAGCATCCACGGCACCGGCGAGAGCCCGCCGATGGACGCGATGTTGGCGATCTGCCCGCGATGCCCGGCGAGCATCCCCGGAAGCACGGCGTCGATCGTGTGCACCGCGCCCCAGAAGTTGGTGTCCATCGCCGCGTGGAGATCCTCGACCGTCATCGCCGTCGCGGGCCCGACGTGGAGGATGCCCGCGGCGTTCACCAGCACGTCGATGGGGCCGTGGGCGTCCTCGACGTCGGCGATCATCGCGGCGACGGCCTCGCGATCGGTCACGTCGCAGGCGTGGGCGTACGCGTCGATCCCTTGCTGCGCGAGCAGCTGTGTGGCCCGCTCGAGCTCGGCTGCGTCGCGGGCACACAGCACCACGGTCGCGCCGCGGCGGCCGAGCTCGGCGGCGAGCTGCAGGCCGAGTCCCCGCGAACCGCCGGTGACGAGGGCGAGCTGGCCGGCGAACCGTCGCCGTCGCCGCTGCCTCGCCCACAGCGCAGCGATCGCCGCCGCACCCGCCAATGACCACAACCACAGATTCCCGCGCGCGAGCTTGCGTGTCATGCGATCGGACTCCAGCCGACGGTCTAGGCGCTGCGGGGCCCCTGTCAAACCGCTTCGGTTCGTCAGGTCAGCGGGTGGTGCTGCATCACCTCGGCGAGCGCGGCATGATCGGTGAGATCGAGGCGCAGCGGCGTGATCGAGACGAGGTCGTGCTCGATCGCCCAGCGATCGGTGCCCTCCTCCGCCGCCTCGAGCGGGACCACGGTACTCCAGTACAGCGGTCGGCCGCGCGGATCCTTGATCGGCACGACGCGGCCGTCGTAGTGCCGGATCGATTGCCACGTCCACCGCATACCGACGGGATCGCGGGGGATGTTGATGTTGACGAGGCCCAGCTTCGGCTGCTCGAGCACGAACTCCAGCGCGCGATCGAGGTGGGGGGCCAGCGCGGCGAAGTCGGGCTCGGAGTCGTCGCTCGTGGAGGTGCTGAACGCGATGCCGCGCACCCCGAGCAGGGCGGCCTGCTTGGCGGCGGCGAGCGTGCCGGAGTGCCACGCCGACGTCCCGAGGTTGAGCCCGAGGTTGACGCCGGAGAGCACGACGTCGACCTCGCGCCACATGTGACAGCCCAGGGCCACACAGTCCGCGGGCGTACCGTTGACGCGGTGGGCATCGAACGGGACGCTCGGCGTGGAGCGGACGCTGAGCGGACGCGAGTGCGTGATCGCGTGGCCCATCGACGATTGCTCGACGTCGGGTGCCACAACGCGCACCGTGCCAAAACGCCTCGCTGCACTGGCGAGCGCGGCCAGCCCCGGGGAGTAGATCCCGTCGTCGTTGGTGACCAGCAGGTTCATCGCGTGCGCCGACAACGTAGCAACCACACCCAGAGCGGCACGTCGCGCACGGACGATTGCCGCGATCGTGCGCGCGCGGCTCGACAAGTGCGCGCGAGCGTCAACCATCGTGGGAGATCCCCGTGCGCATCACCCTGTTCCACAACCCCTCGGCCGGCGCGGGGCGTCACACCGGCGCCGACCTCGAACGGATCGCGCGGGCGCTCGGCCACGACGTCGACGCGCGGGCGCTCGGCGCCGACGGCTGGGCGGACGCGCTCGACGATCCGGGGGACCTCGTGGTGGTCGCCGGCGGCGACGGCTCCGTCGCGTCGGTCGCGAGCCTCATGGTCGGTCGGCCGACGCCGATCGCCGTCATCCCGATGGGCACCGCGAACAACGTCGCGTCGGCGCTCGGCATCCGCGGCGCCCGCGAGACGTTGCCCGAGGCGCTCATGGCCGCGTGGCCGACGTGGGAATCGGTCGGCTTCGACGTCGGGCTCGCGAGCGACGGCGCGCGCTCGCATCACTTCCTCGAGTGCGTCGGCGTCGGCGAGTTCGGGCGCCTGATGGCGCACAGCGACGGGCTCGAGCGGTCCTCCCGCGAGGACGATCGCGAGCGCAAGCTCGAACGCGACCTCGCCCACCTGCGCGACCACGTCGCGGCGAGCAACGGGCAGGGCATCGCGCTCACGATCGACGGCGTCGATCGCAGCGGCGAGTACCTGCTCGCCGAGGTGCTCAACGTGTGGACCTTCGGCCCGCGACTCGGCCTCGCCCCGGCCGCGGCGGTGGACGACGGTCGGCTCCACGTCGTCCTCGTCGGGCCCGATCACCGGGCCGCGCTGGTGCGCTACCTCGAGGCGCTGCGCAACGGCGATCGCGGCGCGCCCGACCTCGAGGTCGTCCCGGCGGATCGCATCGAGCTCGAGTGCGACGTGCACGACCTCCACGTGGATGGCGCGCTGTGGAGCGGCGAGTCGGGGCTGGTGCAGCCCGGCGAGCGCGCGGCGCTGCGGGTGTCGGTGCTGCCGCGGGCGGTCCACTTCCTGCGACCGCCGATCGCGTGAGGTCGGTTGCCGAGGCCACCGCGCCGCGCCGAACGCGGGCGCGCGGACGCGAAAACCGTCGCGCGCCGTGAGCCGTCTTCGCTGCGTCGGGGAACTGGGCCCCGATGGGCAGCGCGGCATTCGATCGCGACGCGATGCGCGCGCGAGCCGTGGCGGCGATCCCCCTCACGGCGTGGCTCGGCTGCGCGTGGCTCGGCTGCGCGGTGCTCGGCTGCGCGGGGCCGGGCGACGCGGCCGACGATGGCGCGCACGCCACGACGGCCGCGTCCTCCACCGCGACGCACGGTGGTGCGGCGTCGACGGGCAGCGACGCGGGCTCGGCCGCGACGGCATCGGGGGATCCGAGCGACGGTGCGGCCTCCGGCGGCGCGGCCGATGGCGGCAGCGCAGACAGTGGCGGAGACGACGGCCTCGGACCCGCCGAGTTCGACGAGGGTGAGCTCGACGATCCATCGAACGGCGGCACCATCACGTTCACGCAGATCGGCGCCGCGGGGTGGTATCCGAGTCGCCGCGACCCGGCGATCGGGCCCTGCGACGCCTACGAGGCCGACGGGTGCTGCATGGCGCAGCACGAGGTCGCGGGCGATCACCTCACGCCGTGGGACGAGGACCTCGTCCTCACGCTGCGCGGGCCGATGCTGGTCGAGCAGCTCGCGGTCTACGGACCTGCGGGCGACGACGCCGGCGACTGGCGGCTGGTGTCGGGGTGGACGCAGGACGTGGCGCAGGGCGTCAGCTTCGACGGCGGCGCCGAGTTCGACGGCGCGGTGGGGACCGAGTGCCTCGTGGACGTGGCGACCGATCGCGACTTCCCCTGCGGTGCGGGCAGCGAGCCGTACTGTCCGCCGTCGTCGGACCCGCAACACCTCGGCTTCGCGGGCTCCAAGCTCTTCGTCGTCCTCGCGAGCATGCCCCACGTCGACGAGCGCGTCGCGGGCGAGCCGTGCTCCGCGGGCTCCGACGGCAATTGGTGGGATGCGCCGTGGATCGGCCTCAGCCTGGGCGAGCTCGCGCGCGCGGGGGCGTTCTCGGATTGTCAGTGCTACGCCAAGAACCCCGAGGAATGGTGGCTCGGTGACGGCTGCGGACAATTCAACGTGTTCGAGGTCGTGAACGACAACAACGAGTATCGCAACCTCGATGTGTTCAGCACCAACTTCTTCGGCTACGCCGGCTACGTCGGCGAAGGGCCGTGCGGCGCACAATGTGACGTCTCTGCGCTGGCACCCGAGGTCGACCTCATCGACAAGGCGCAGGACGCCGAGGCCGCCGCGGGCGCCGAGGCGAGCCCGACGCAGGGACCGGGCGCCGCGTTTCGCCGCCCGACCCAGGGCTACCGCTACTTCTTGATCCTGATGGACGCCGGATCGCGGACCGTCCAGCTCGCGGTCGTGCATCCGCTGCAGATCCCCGCCTCGGTGGGGGCGCTGCTGCCCGCGCTGCCGTTCACCCTGCCGCGCAGCGCCGTCGATGCGTTGCTCGACCTGCGACTTCCGCAGTGACGCGACCCCACGAACGAGGAGCACGAACGCCATGCCATGGGTCCACTCCACGCGAGCCTTGCTCGCCTGTGCGCTCGCGACCGGAGGTTGCTACGAGGGCCCGTCCGCGGGCGACGCTGCGGCCGCGGGCGAGGGGGACAGCACCGGCACGGGCGGGGTCGACGACGCCCCGTCCACCGAGGGAGACGTCGGACGGATCGCGCTGCATCGGCTGACTCGGGTCGAGTACGAGAACACGCTGCGCGATCTCTTCGGCCTCGAGTTCGCGGACGCCGAGTTCATCCGCGGTGGAACCGGGGCCGGCTTCTCCAACCAAGCCGATCTGCTGCGCGACGTCCCGGCGGATCTCGCCGAGGGGTACGTCGTGCATGCGCGCGAGGTCGCCGCGGCGGTCTTCGCCGATCCCGAGGCGCGCGGCCGCATCTCGACCTGCGCGCCGGTCGGTGCGGACGACGCGGGGTGCATCCGCGGGATCCTCACGACCTTCGGTCAGCGGGCGTGGCGGCGACCGCTGGAGCCCGACGAGCTCGACCGGCTCGAGGGACGCTATCGCGAGGCCGTCGACCTCGGGGCGACCCACGACGAGGCGCTCGCGCTGCTCGTGCGCATGTTCCTCGGCTCGCCGTACTTCGTCTTCCACGTCGAGATCGATCCCGATCCCAACGACACGACGCCGCATCGACTCGGTGGCTACGAGCTCGCGAATCGCCTGTCGTACGCGCTGTGGAACTCGATGCCCGACGACGCGCTGTTCACCGCGGCCGCGGACGGCACGCTGCTCGAGGACGAGGTCCTGCTCGCGCAGACCGACCGCATGCTCGACGACGCACGCGCGGTGCAGTTCCGCCGCTCGTTCTTCGAGTCGTGGGTGCGCTTGCCGCTGCTCGAGTCCCAGTCCGCGGTCATCGACGTCGACGCCTACCCGGGCTGGTCGCCGGAGCTGGGCCAGGACATGCGCGCCGAGATCGAGGCGTACCTGCAGGAATTCGCCGACGCCGAGCTGCCGTGGTCCGCGTTCCTCACCACGGACCTGAACTTCGTGACGCCCCGCCTCGCGGCCCACTACGGCATGCCGGCGCCGAACGAAGGCACCACGCGCGTCGAGGACCACCCCGACGCGCGCGTCGGCTTCCTCGGGCTCGCCGGCTTCCTGACGTACACCTCGCGGAGCGACCGCACGGCGCCGACGCTGCGCGGCAAGATCGTCCTCGAGTCGTTGCAGTGCACCGCGCTGTCGGTGCCCCCGAACGTACCCGAGCTCGAGCCCGTCGACGGGGCCGACACCGAGTTCCCCTCGATCCGCGAGCGGCTCGAGCAGCACCGCGCGTCGCCGGACTGCGCCGGCTGCCACAACCTGCTCGATCCGATCGGGCTCAGCCTCGAGAACTTCGACGTGGTCGGCCAGTGGCGCGACGCGTACGAGAACGGGCACGTGATCGACGCGAGCGCCGACTACCAGGGCACGCCGATCGAGGGGCTCGAGGACCTCGCGCACAGCGTCGCGGGCGACCCGACGTTCCTGCGCTGTCCGACCGAGAAGATCCTCTCCTACGCGCTGCGACGCACGCCGCGGGGCGACGATCTCGACCTGCGCGATCGACTCGACGAGGCCTGGGCCGCGGGCTCGATCCGCGACCTGGTGGCGCTCGTCGTCACGAGCGACGCGTTCCGATTCCGCCGCGGTGAAGTCGACGAGGAGGGGAGCTGACCATGACGAACCGACGTGACGCCGCACGGGCGATGTTGATGTCGCGACGCAACGTGCTGCGCGCGGCGAGCGGGGCATGCCTCGCGCTGCCGTTCCTCGCCAGCATGTCGCCGCACCCGGCCCGCGCGGCGGGCGAGCCGGTCAGGCGGTTCCTGCCGATCTTCTTCCCCAACGGCGCGTCGCAGCACTGGTGGACCGGGCTCGAGACCTCGGGCGTCGGTGATGCGTGGGCGCTGTCGAAGGTGCTGTCCCCGCTGCAGGCGCTGAAGTCGAAGGTCATCCACATCCGCAACCTCGGCAACTACCGCGCGATGCAGGACAACCGGCAGGTCGAGCCCAGCCATGCGCGCTGCGCCGCCGCGTACCTCACCTGCACCGACGCCGACGCGCACGACCAGCGCAACGGCGTGTCCGTCGATCAGGTCGTGGTCGAGCGCGCTGCATTCGCGACACCCATCCCGTCGCTGCAGGTCGGGCTCGGCACGTTCCCCGGCTTCTTCGACGGCCGTCCGTGGCACTACAACCAATCGATGTCGTGGCGGCCCAGCGACGGCACGTACCCGACCGAGCCGCTGCGCCGCGTGGTGAGCCCGCGCGAGGTGTTCGAGGACTTGATCCCGTGGGCCAAGCCGAGCGACCCCACCAGCGGCGCCGATCCGCGGCTCGAGGCCAGCGTCCTCGACGAGTTCCTCGCCGAGAGCGCGGCGCTGAGGGGCAAGCTCAGCCGCTCGGACGCGCTGGTCGTCGAGCAGTTCGAGGCCCGGATTCGGGAGCTCGAGATCCTCACCGGCGAGATGGGCGACTTCGACGTGGTCCCCGGCTGCGTGCCGCTGACCGAGCCGCCGTTCCACGTCGCCGACTCCGACCAGGAGCAGCAGGGCGAGGCGAGCCACAACGGCGCGCCGATCGAGGGCGGCGAGTACCAGCGTGAGGCGCACGCCGACGTCATGAACGCGCTGATCGTGATGGCGTTCCAGTGCGACCTCACCCGCGTGATCAGCTACATGCTCGACGACGCCCGCAGTCCGTTCGAGTACAGCCATGTCACGATCGAGGACTTCGGCGGCACCTCGGGCAGCCTCAACTACCACGACGGCGCCCAGCACAACGCGGACCCGCTCAACAACGCCTACGCCAGCATCTCGCAGTGGTTCGTGCGCAAGACCAGTGAGCTCGCCGGGATGCTCGACGCGATCCCCGAGGGCGACGGGACGATGCTCGACAACACGCTGATCCTGCTCGGCTGCGGCATGCACAGCGACGATCACGACGCGGCCGATCTGCCGATCGTGCTGATCGGCGGCGGGGATACGTTCGTGCACGACCAGAACGTCGTGCTCCCGGTGTATCCCGACGACCGGCAGCTGCGGGACCTGCACTTCACGATCCTGAACCGCTACTTCGAGCTGGACGTGGCGTCGTTCGGTGAGGATCGCGACGGGGCGCCCAACGCGGTGATCGACGAGATCCTCGCGTGAAGGGGCGGGTGCTCCGTCAGTAGCCCCGAAGCGCCGAGCTCCGGAACGACCCCAGCTGGGCCATCTGCTCGTCGAGCGTGTAGCTGGCCCACCGGCGGACTGCGCGGGCCTTCGTGACGGCCGAGCGCTTGCCCGAGAAGTCGTCCCCGGTCAGGCGCTCGTGGACGTACGCCTCTTTTCTGAACTTGTCTGCGCGCTCCCACTTGGCGACGTCGCCGCGGTAGTTGTGGAGGAAGTCGAGGAGGTGCCACATCTCGTGGTGGATCACGACGCGGTCGGGCACTCCGGGGAAGACGAGGATCGGTTTGCCCTTGATGGTGCCGAAACCTCCCAACGTGCCGCCCCTGCCCAGGCTGGCCAGCAGGTTCGCACCCTCGTCGCCGTGGAGCACCTCGATCCCCCGGCGCTTCATGTACGCCGCGAGTCGCTCGATGCGGCGCTTTGCGCCGTCGACGGTGTTGAGCACCTCGTCGACGTCCCTCGCGCCGACGCTGCCGAGCTTCGCCATCGGGGAGAACGAGCCGAGCGGCAGCGGTGCGATGCGCTCGCCGCGACGCAGCGCCGCGATCGCGGCGGCGACGTGGGTGCCGGCGGTGACGGCCATCGCCTCGAGCTTCGCGACGATCGCCGTCGTCCGCGCGGCGCACTTCGCCAGCAACACCGGCTTGCCCACGGCGTCGCCGAGGTACGGCACCATCGACACCGCCGACAGGGCGGCGTCGACGAAGTACCAGCCGCTGTAGCGGGTCATGCCGAGGGCGACGATGGTCGCCGCGCCGTCGGACGTCGGCGTCGGATCGAAGATCCCCGCGATCCCGAGCCCCGCGAGCGCCACGACCCCGGCGAGCTCACCGAACGCGGACATCAGGACCTCCGGGTCGGTCTGTGGCTCTTCGGTCATCAAGAACGCGAACAGTCGCGCGTCGTCGACCGGGTCGTGCGCCGCCGCGACGCCGGCGTCGGCGAGCCACCGGTGGATCATGTCGCGATATGCCGGATCGGCCCGCATCGCCGCCTCCACGCGGGAGGCGATCGCGGCGAGCTCGGGCGAGAGTCCTGGGGAGAGCACGAGGCTGTCGGTCATCACGGCGCTCCGATCACAGCGACAGGCGCGCGTGGAAGAGGTCGACCCCGTGGAGCTCCGGGTCGAGGATGCCCGCTGCGTTGCGGACCGCGGCGACATCGGGGGCGCCGTCGGAGTCGAAGTCGGCGATCGCGACGTCGGCCATCCCGAAGACGTCGACGTAGGTCGGAGCCTCGAACGAGCCGTCGCCGCGGCTCGGGTGGACCCCGAAGCCCGAGCCCGCCGATCCGGTCGCCGAGACGGTGACGAGGTCGAGCAGCGCATCGCAGTCGAAGTCGTTCGCCTCGAGCCGGCGCGGCTCGGTGCCGCCCGCGGGCAGGATGACCGGATCGGTCCACAGGAACACGAGGTTGAAGCGGACGCTGATGACCTTGCTGCCGACCCAGCGCAGCGCCGCGATCTCGGGCCAGCCATCGTTGTTCAGGTCGCGCGCCAGGACGTCGTCGGTGCCCGATCCGACCGCCATGAACTGCTGGGCGCCGAAGACGGCGTTGCCGGGGTTGCGCAGGATGGTCACGCCACCGGCGACCAGATCGTGGCTGACGAGCAGGTCGACGTCGCCGTCGGCCTCGAGGTCGGTCGCGTCGACCCGGTGGACGCCGCCGGTGTTCAGGGCGAGGTTGGTCGCGCCTCCGAACGCCCCCGCGGTGTTGCGGCGCACCGAGACGTGCTGCGGCGCTGCCACGACCAGATCGAGGTCGGCGTCGGCGTCGATGTCGGCGAGGATGACGTCGCGCGAGTTCGCCAGCGACGTGTACACGCTCGGCGCGGCGAAGGACCCGTCCTCGGCGCCGAGGAGGATCGACACCCGCGTGGTGGAGCCGACGCCGGGCCCGCCGAGGACGACGAGGTCCGCGAGGCCGTCCGCGTTCACGTCGCCCGCGACCATCTCGAAGAGGAACAGGGCCTCGACGCGATCCGCGACGAGGGTGAATCCACCCGCACCATCGCCGCGATAGGTCAGCAGGTGGTTCTCCCCCTCGAAGCGATCGAGCACGACGAGATCGGCCGCGCCGTCCGCGTCGAAGTCCGCGGCGACGATCGCAGTGGGCGACGTCAGGCCGAGGCTCGCGCCGGCTTCGAATGTGAGGGCGCCGCCCGCGAGATCCCCACAGCTCGCCGCGGGAGGGTCGTCCGGCGCGCAGGACTCGACGCACTCGGGCGGTGCGTCTGGACCCAAGTCCGCGCAGTCGCAGTCGCAGACGAGCACCTTGTCGGCGCAGCAATCGCCGAAGTCGACGCACCCATCGTCGCAGTAGCAGTCGCCGCTCGGCGACTGCTCGCCGCAGGCATCGCCATCGGGCGTGAGGCAGCTGCCCGCCACCGCGACCTCGGCGACGCGCTCGTGCAGGAGCGAGCGTTCGGACGGGGGCGCGTCGCATGCGTTGACGCAGATCGCAGCGACGGTGGAGATGGCGAGGCGGTGTGGGATCGGGTTCATCGCACCGAACATGACGATGGAGATTTCGCCGCGTTGCAGGCGATCTGACGGGGTTCTCGGGCTTTTCTCCGGCAATCGACTGCATGCCGCCGCGCGTCGAATCCGTCCGGGAATCGACGAACTTTCTTCGTCTGACACAACGGCCAGTGGGGCTCGTTCGGGCCGTTGTCGTCGTCGCGACGATCGGGCACCGTGCGATGCATGCATGTGGACCACACGGTGCTCGTGGAGATCCGAACCATCCTCGAGCGGGGCGATCTCACGCTGCTGGTCTCGACGATCGAGGCCCGGCTGACGCAGCTCGCGATCGACATGGTCGACGGCCGCGTCATCGCGCGCGCCGAGGCGACCGCGCTGCGTGCCGCGATCCTCGACGTCACGCGCGCCTCGGTCCTGCCACGGCTGAGCGAGGCGGCCCCGAACCAGGCGCTGCGCCTGCTCGATCGACTCGCGGCGCTCGGGATCCGCGAGCTCGACGGCGAGCGGGTCGCGATCGAGGGGGCTCGTCGTGCCGCGTTCCGAGCCCCGGAGCCCGCGACGTGGCCCGAGCTGGACGAGCTGCGTGCGGCCGCGGTCTCACGCCCTTCGGTCTGCAGGATCGCCCCGCCGGTCGAGGACGTCGCGTTCGTTCGGGACCTCGCGGCCGAGGGCGTGGAGCTCCCCGAGGAGGTGCTCGCGCTGTACGCTGCGTGCGACGGCTTCGATCTGTCGTGCGAACAGGCCGAGTACCTCCCGGTCTTCAGCCTGCTCCCGAGCGCGGCGATCGACACCTCGGGCGACGCCCCCCGACGCGCCGTCGTCTTCGAGGGCGGCGACAACGTGCACCTCAGCATCCACCGCGCGGACGACGGGCGGTGGCGCGTCGTCTACGAGCACCAGTACGAAGCCGTCGCCGAGGCCGACCTCGATGTGCGCGCGATCCTCCGCTTCGGGCTGGCGCGCATGCGCGCGCCGGTGGTGGACGATCTGTTCGAGGCGCTGTCGTGGGATGCGTTCTTCGGCGTGCTCGAGGAGTGAGCTGCGGGAGCGCCCATGGTCACGGACACCCGCATGCGCACAGCTCACCGACGCCCAACACGCCGCAGTCGGTGTAGCCGTCCTGCGGCGGCTCGGTGCCATCGACGAGCAAGACGGTGAGGACGTCGTCTTCGAGCCAGGCGTACGTCAGCAGCTCCGGCGTTCCCGGGCATGCCGGGCCGTCCACCGGCTCCGCGAACGTGCGCACGAACGTGCACTGGCCGAAGGGCAGGCTCTCCGCGCACGTCTGATCCACCGGCACCTGCCAGCCCTCGTACCAGCGGCAGTGGCCGTCGGAGTACGCGAAGCCGGTGTTGCACGCGTCCGCGTCGGTGAACGATCCGCAGAGCTCCACACCGGTGGTGCCCTCCGGCGGCGCTATGTCGGCGGGCACGCAGATCGCGTCCTGATTGCAGTCGAGGCCGATGCCGCACTCGCAGACGCCGGGCTCGAACTCCTCGCACGGGTGGGGGCCGCAGCGGCTCCAATCGCTGGCCCGGTAGCACGCGTAGCCGTCCGGGCAGTCCCCCGGCGCATCGCACGGCTGGCGTGGGCAGCCGCCCTCGTCGAGGTTCGAGTCCAGCGCGCCTTCGCACTCCTGCTCGAACTCGCTGCAGATCTTCGGGACCGTGCACGTCGACCACTCGGGGCACGTCAACGGCGCGGTGCCGGTGGACGTGTTTCCGTCCTGCGAGGTGCTCGACTCGGCGAGCGACGGATCGCTCGGGTCGTCTTCGGTGGTGGTCGTGGCGTCGACCGTGGTCGTCGACTCGGTCGCGAGCGGATCGCCGATCGAGCTGCTCGGCGCGACGCAGGCCGCGAGGGCGAAGGGGACCAACCCGGCGAGCCGAGATCGCGTGCGTTGCTGAACCATGTCTCCCCTTGCCCCGTCGAGGCCGATCGTCGAAGCCAATCGTCGCGCGCGGATCATCGCGCGCAGGCGGCCTCGACCCGCGGCCGGTACGCCGAGCGTGGGAAGTCGCGCAGGAACGACCAACGGGCGCCGCGGCCCTCGGCGAGGCGACCGGCGGCACACCACGCGAGCACCTGCAGGGCGCGTCGCTCCTCGACCGTGCTGGCGTCGGGGTGTCGCCGCGCGTGCTCCTGCAGGAGCGCGAGGGCCCCGTTCGCGTCGCCGTCGCGGAGCGCCGCCTCGGCCTGCGCGATCAGGCGGACGCCGTCGTCGGCCGCGGTGTCGGGTGCCGCGTCGGCGCGGACCCGCGGCGCGGAGGTCGTCCGCGTCGGGGCATCGGCGATCGGCGACGGGTCGATGGGCCTCGGCAGCTCCGCCGGGATCGGCGCTGCGATCGTCGCCCTCTGCGTGCCCGTTTCCGCCGCTTCGAACGTCGCCTCGGGCGCCCGCGGTGCGACGCCGACCGCGATGCCGCTCGACCAGCGCCCACCGAGCCACGCGATCACGATCGCCGCCGCGACGGCGACGATGCCCGCGATCACGAGCACCGAGCGGCGCTGCTCCCCGTCCACGGCGTCGCGGAAGCGCCGGAACATCTCGCGCTGGGCGGCGTCACCCGGCTGGGTCTCGTCGCGGTACGCGGCCAGCAATCCCTCGAGGCGCGGGTCGTCGAACTTCACGGGGTGCCTCCCAGCTGGCGTCGGTGGCGGTCGAGGAAGCGCGCGAAGCCGGCCTGCGCCGCGGCGGCGCGGGCATACACGGTCGCGACCTTGAGCCCGAGCAGCGCGGCGATCTCGTGGGCGGTGAGGCCCTCGATGTGGCCGAGCACGAACACGACGCGCTGTCGCTCGTCGAGGCGATCGACGAAGCGTTGCACCCACGCCGCGGCCTCGCGCCGCTCGAGGTCGCGGTGCTGCGACTCGGGGGGATCCGGCTCGGGCAGCAGTCGCAGCCAGTGGGCCCGACGTCCCGCGCTGCGGGCGTGGTGGCGGATCACGTTGCGCGCGATCCCCAGCAGCCACGGGCGGACCGGCTGGGATGCGTCGAAGCTCGACCAGCGCCGATGCGCGGTCATGAAGGTCTCCTGCACGACGTCGTTGGCCGCGTCCCGATCGACGCCCATCGCGACCGCCACGCGCCACACCGCCACGACGTGTTCCTTGAAGATCGCATCGAACGCGGGCCCCGGCGCCCCGGGCTTGGTGCTGAACAGGCTCAACGTCCCCGGATGCCCTTGCCCGGAGCCGGGCGTTCGTCGAACGAGAACCGCAGCTCGACCCCGAGCCACGCGCGCACGGCGGCGCGGCCCACGGTAGCGAGGTCGATCGTGTCGCCCAGGACGAAGCGGGGGCGCCACAGCGGCACGATCGCGTCGACGCCGAGCTGCAGCGCGACGCGTCGGTGGGGCGCCCAAGCGCCGG
The DNA here is from genome assembly GCA_001464385.1 of Deltaproteobacteria bacterium Ga0077550. Classification (GTDB taxonomy): domain Bacteria; phylum Myxococcota_A; class Polyangia; order Nannocystales; family Nannocystaceae; genus Xiheibacterium; species Xiheibacterium aquaticum. The sequence goes on from LNFB01000306.1 coordinate 54,156, forward strand.
CGACTCCGAGCAGGGCCGCGGTCCACAGGCGCCGCACCGGGTGGGGGGTGAGCGCGCCGGTGCCGACGGCCGCGAGCGCGCCGAGCTCGACTCCCACGCGCAGCGGCAGCTCGAACGCGCCCCAGCGGAACCGCGGTCCGGCGACGAGGTGCGCCGCGGTCACGCGGAAGCGGCCGCCGAGGTCCGTGGATTCGGGGGCGTCGACGTCGGCCGCGAAGCGATGGACGGCGCCCACCGCCGCGTGCCAGCGGGCACCGACCGCGCCGATCGTCGCGGTGAGCAGCGGCGCGACGCCGGGCACGGTGCCGACGTCGAGCCCGCCCCGGGCGGCGAGCGCGAGCGCCGGTCGTCGTCGTCGCGGCGCCGGTGTGCTCGGGATCTCGCGGGGAACCGCGGACGTCGTCGTGGTGGTGGCGCTGGTCGTCGTCCCCGCGGGATCGATGATCGTCGGATCCGTCGCGTCGGTCGTCGCGGCGTCGGGCGTGTCCGGCACCGAGGGCACCGCGGGGCTCGCCGTCGCGTCGACCGGCGGCGACACGGCGATCGCGATCACGACCGCGGTCGCCGTGAGTGCCTCCGCGCACGAGCCCGCGCGCAGCTCTCGGTGACCGACGACCTCACCGCGCAGCTCGACGCGGACCACGTAGGCGTCCGGTCCCTCGCGCACGACGTGCACGTCCGCCTGCAGGGCCGCCGCGGCATGATCCCCGGCCCGCGCGGTGATCTCCGCGACCGCAGCGGCGTGGTCGGGACAGCCATCGGGCGCGTCCCACCGCAGCCCGGCGTCGCCCGTCGGCGCCAGCAGGATCAACGCAAGGCCGCGCACGCACATCACCAGACTCGGCGTGATGCTGCCAAGGCACAAAGGCGGCGTCAAACCGGCGTCGCGGCTGCCGACCCGCCATCACGCTCAGCTCGTGCGCGCGGGCAGGGTCTCCGTCATGCGGAACGCGGCGACGACACCCGATGCGAACGTGAGCGCCGCGACGGCCCACATCGCGGCCGGGAGTCCGAGCGCGTCCGCGATCAGCCCCGCCAGCAACGCACCGATCGCATAGCCGAGATCGCGCCAGAAGCGGTAGACGCCGACCGCAGAGGCACGCCACGACGGGTGCGCCACGTCGCCGATGGCCGCGAGCAGCGTCGGATAGACCATGGCGGTTCCGATGCCGAGCAGCGCCGCCCCCGTGGCGAACCCGGCGAAGCCACCGGCGACGACGACCACCGCGATGCCCCCGGCCTGCACCCACATGCCGCTGGCGATGAGCCACTTGCGACCGATTCGATCCGACCACGCACCGGTGAGCAACTGCGCGACGCCCCACGTCGCCGGGTAGATGGCGGCGAGCGTGCCGATCTGCCCGAGACCCAACCCGGCCGCGGTGAAGAACAGCGGGAACAGGCCCCACGCCATGCCGTCGTTCAGGTTGTTCACGAGACCAGCCTGACTCACGCTCGAGAGGTTCTTGTCGCGCAGCGTCGTGCGCCAGAAGATCTCGCGCTGGGAGGGCGTACTCGCCGTGACGAGGGCGTCGTGGAGCCTCGACTCTGCGACGGCGTGGTGCCTGGTCTCTCGGACGGCGAGCGTCGAGAGCAGCAGACCCGCCAGGACGAAGCCGATGCCCAGGTAGAACGGCTCGGGCCGCAGGCCGTAGCGCGCCGCGATGAACCCCGTTGCGAGCGCGCTCCCGGCGACCGCGAAGTAGCCCGCGAACTCGTTGAACCCCATCGCGAACCCACGCCTCGCGGGTCCGGCGAGGTCGATCTTCATGATGACGGTCGTCGACCAGGTGAGGCCCTGGCTGACCCCGAGGAAGGCGTTGGCGACGAGCACCCAGGACCAGCTCGGCGCCCACATCAGCATGAACGGCACCGGGGCGGCGATCAGCCACCCGACGACGAGCACGTGCTTGCGCCCGACGTGATCCGAGAGCCGACCGGCGAGGTAGTTCGTCAGCGCCTTCGTCACCCCGAACACGACGATGAACGACAGCACGGCGCTCTTCGCCGCGAGGTGGAACTCCTGCTCTGCGATCGGCGGCAAGAGGGTGCGCTCCATCCCCACCATCGCGCCGACGAACGCGTTGACCACGACGAGCAGCGAGAACTGCGCGAGGTTCTCGCGCAGACCGAGGCGAACGCCGCTCATCGAGGGGTCCCGATCAAGGTTGTGCTCCCCCGCCCTCGACTCGCCAGCCGCGCGCGCGCCAGTCGACGACGCCTTCCTCCATGCGGTGGGCGGTGAAGCCCTTCTTCCGCAGCAATTCCACCGCCTCGACCGCCATCACGCAGTAGGGCCCGCGGCAGTACGCGACGACCTCGCGGTGCTTGGGCAGCTCCTTCAGTCGCCCCTTCAGCTCGCCGACCGGGATCGACAGCGCGCCGGGGATGTGGCCCGCGCGGTACTCCTCGGGTGGACGGACGTCGAGGACGGTGACCTCGCCGCGCTTCACACGGCGCATCAGCTCGCCGGCCTCGACCGCCTCCATCGCGCCGCGCTCGTCGAAGTACTCGCGGGTGACCTGGTCGACCTCCGCCAAGCGGGCCTCGGCGAGGCCACGCAGGGCGAGGAAGAACCGGCAGACCTCGTCGTCGGCGATGCGGTACTCGACCCAGAGGCCCTTCTTCTCGGCGTCGACGAGCCGCGCCCCACGGAGGACCTGCAGGTGTTGTGAGGTGTTCGCGACCGAGAGCGCCGCCTGCTCGGCGAGCGCCTCGACCGTGCGCGGGCCCTGGCACAGCAAGTCGAGCAGCTCGAGCCGCTTGGGCGCCGAGACCGCCTTCCCGAGCCGAGCGAGCTGCTCGTAGATGGCGTCCTTGAACCGCCGATGGGGGGTGGTCACATGGTCAAGTATTCAACTGAGTGCTTGATTAGTCAAGGCGCCCGCCGAAAGGCTCAGGCGAGGCGAACGAAGGGTCGCCGACGAAGGGCTGATCCAACCCCGACGTCGCCTCATTCGACGAGGCACACGCCGACGTTCTCGAGCCCCGGGGGCTCGGTGCCCGCCGCGAAGTACGGCACGCACGACTGCCCGGCGTCCTGGTCGGGACACATCGGTGTCGCGAGGTCGCACAGGGCAGTGCAGCAGGACGCGTCGCAATTCGGCGTCGAACCTGCGCCAGCGCAGACCAACCCGGTGCCACACCCGAGCCACTCCTCGCACGCGGCGTCGTACGCCTGCGCGACGCGCTCGCTCGGTAGGCAGAAGAACGCATCGCCGTTTGCGACGCACGAGGAACCGTCGCCGCACGTCGGTGCGAGTGGGTCGCAGGTCGGCAAGCAGAGGATGAGCACGCCGTCGTTCGCGATCCAGCACGAGGTGTCGCCTTCGCACATGGGGTTCGCCTCCGAGCCGCCGCAGAACGGTACGCACGTGCCGAGGCCGGTCCCTGGGTCGACGTCCCAGCACAAGGCGGAGATGTCGCAGTCATCGTCGCCCGAGGCCGGTGCGCCGGCGATCGTGCAGGGCTCGCCGGGCTGCGCGGGGGTGGGATCGAGATCGATGCACTCCGACGCGTTCCATTGATCGCCGCCGTCGTCGGCCCACGGCGCGCACTTGCTGCCGTCCGGACAATCCTGCGACCACAGATCGCACTGGATGTCGACGCAGTGCGTGAAGCAGGGACCGCCGTCGGGAACCATGATGAACAGGTGGCCCTCGCTCGACTCGTCGGCGGAGGCGGTCGTGACCTCGCCGACGGTCGAGGTGCTCGTCGTGCTCGTGGAGGTGCCGGAGGTCGTCGAGCTGGTCGTCGGTTCGAGCGTCGTCGTGAACGACGTCGATGTGCTCGCCTCGCCGGTGCTGCTGGTGTCGGCGTCGACCCGCACCGCGGGTCCGCAGCCCACGAGCAACAGCACCATCGCAACGCGTCGCAACGCGATCAGCCTAGCACGGCGGTCCTTCCGTCGCTGCTACTCGGCGGCGACGGGCACGATCAGCCCTTGCGCCACCAGCCGTTGCACGAGCGTGTCGGGCAGCAAGAGGAACACCTGACCGTCTCCCCACGTGGCCTCCACTGCGATCGCGCCGGGTGCTTCGTCGAGTGAGAGCCATGCGAGGTCGCCGGCGGGCGCGTCCGCGATGCTCTCGCGCACCGTGGCGAGCACGGCCATGTGCGCCTCGGGTGGGTGCGACTCGTCCGAGTCGATCGCCTCCGAGAGATCCAAGACGTCGAAGTCCTGCCAGCGCGCGTCGTTCCACCCGCCGAGCGCCGGGACCTGGGCGGCGAGGCGAGCGAACCACGCGCGAAACGGCAGCCGCACCCCGACCTCGACCGCCTGCTCGAGCCGTCGCACCGCACTGGGCACGCGGTCGCCACGACGCGAGATCGCCCATTCCACGTCGACCGGCTCTCCCACGCGCGGCAGCAGGAGATGACGCCGTTGCTCGGAGTCCTGCATCGCACGGCAAACCACCGGGTCGCCCGGCCACCACACCTCGACGTCGAATCGGGCTTCTTCACCCGTGTCGTCGCTGCGGACCTGACCAAAGCCCCGCTCCGCCGAGAACGAGGCGACGCGCCACTCGGACTGCATGGGCGTGAGCGTGGGCTGGGCCGTGGCCAACGGCAAACCCGGCGTGGTGGTGTGCAGCAGCCGCAACGCTCGCTGCTCCTCGCCCATGACATACAGCAGCGTGTACGCGACGGGGTAGAGCGGCCGGCTCTCGGGGTCGCCGCTCAGAATGCGCGGCTCGACGTCGCGAAGCAGCGCCTCGGCGCGGCGTCGCATCGCCTGGATCGATCGATCGAGCATCGCCTGCTCGGCGTCACCGAGCGGGCTTCGTCGCGCGCGGGCGCAGTCGAGCCAGCTGGCGAGGATCGGCATCGCACGCACCGACGCTTCGCCCTCGTGCCTCCAGATCAGCTGCAGCGCCTGCTCGTACAGCGCGTTGGCCCGGTCGAGCTTCCTCGGCGCGAAGCACCCGTAGGCCTGGCCGAGCTGGTGGAGCAGCTCGACGTCCTCGATGCCGGCCTCGACCGCGTTGCGGGCGGCGATCGCGTCGGACAGCTGCGCCTCGAGCGTCCGGCGATCTGGTTTGCGTCGCGACATCGAACCGAGGGTACCGCACCCCGGCGCGGGATGTCCCCACCGCCCCTACCGGATCAACCCGCCCATCTCCCGTCGCTCCGCGAACTCGATCCCGAACGTCTGCGCGATCAAACTATACACATCCCCCTCGCGCTTGATCGCCCCCGGATCCGCCTCGCCGGTCGCCCCGTCGAATCCATACGTCAGCAGCGTCTTCGGATCCACACCGCCGAACACCCGGTTGCCGCGCAAGAGCGGCGACACCAGCAGGCTGCCGTTGTTGAGGTGATGCGCGCTGCCCCACGCGTCGGATCCCTCGGGCCGCCGCTTGTCGCGGCCGAACTCGGTGGCGACGTAGATCAGGCTGCGATCCCACATCTTGCCGAGGCTCGGATCGCCGAGGTAGTCCGTGGTCTTCAGCAGCGAGATCAACCCGTCGAGCACCAGCGTCAGGCGGCCCCACATCACGTTTTGACCGATGCGGTGGTTGCTGTGCGAGTAGTCGAACGCCAAGGGCGTGCCGACCACCGCGTCGTCGTGGAAGGCGGGCTCGAAGTCCAGCGAGATGGTGTTGGACGCCGACAGGCCGAAGTACGCCAGCAGGAACGCCAGCGCGGCCTGCTGCTCCCACTTGTCCGTCGACAGGTGGGCGAAGGTCTCGGGCAGCAGCGCCTGGATCGGCGACGACGACAGGCCGTACTCCGCGGGCAGATCGCCCTGCGGTCGCAGCATCAGCTTGGTGATCAGATCGAGCTGTTCGAGGCGCGGTGACAGATCGGCGCGGCCCGACAGGTAGTCCTGGCGCAGGGGCGCATCGCGGAACGCCTGGCCGAAGGGGCTCACCGCGTCGAGGCGCTCGCGTACGGTGCGGGCGCGGGCGATGGCGGCGTCGTCGGGCGCACCGAGCACACCGCGCGAGCCGTGGGTCGACAGCGCGAACATCAGCGGATCGGTCACGAGCTCCGAGCGCGCGTACGCGGGCAGCGTCGCGTCGTCGCCGGGCTCGACGTAGCCGCCGGTGGCCATGTTGACGTTGGGCAGCGGCAGGCCGACGCCGTGACGCGCGGCGACGGCCTCGGCGATCGTGCGACCGCCGTGGATCCCCGCGCCGGTCATCGCCCGCTTCTGCGCCACACCGTGGTTGACCGACGTGCCCTCGTGCGCGACCACGACCATGTCCTGGTAGTGGCGCTCCAGGAACGTCGGCAGCGGGAAGCTGTTGGCGAACACGAAGTACGAGCCGATCGGCGCCACCGCCCGCAGGTTGCTGCCCGCGGGCTGGACCACGAGATCGTCGGGGTACGCGTTCAGGCGATCGGCCAGGGCGTCGTCGCCGACCTCGCTCACCGACACCGGCAAGAAGCTGTCGACGATGCTGCCGCCGCCCGAGGCGCACACGACGAACAGCAGGCGTCGATCGGGGTCACCGATCGCGGCGGGCTCGTCGGCGCGCGCACGGCCGACCCCGCCGAGCGCCGAGGCGCCGAGGAGGCCGGCGGCGCCGCGCAGGAAGTCGCGACGGTGACGCGAAGTGGAGGATGCGTTCGTCATGGCGTGGGTCCTACAGGAACAGGAACTCGGTGGTGGTCGAGACGGTGAAGCAGGCGAGCGTCGCGAACTCGTCGGCGGCGATGGGATCACCGTCGCCGTCGACCAGGAGTTCCGTCAGCGCGTCGAACTCCGCGTCCACCGGATCGCGGGCGAGGAAGCGGCGGTACAGCGTGGTCACCGTGTCGCGGTACGCGGCGGAATCGGCCGCAGGCGCCTCGCCGTCGAGATCGATCGCGGTGAACACCACGGCGTCGCCCTCGCGATCGAGGGTGACGCGCTGGCCACACGCGGCCAACGCCACGCGATCGAGCACCAGCGGCGTCGTCACCAGGGGCCGATCGACCGGGCGATACAGGCCCTGCGCGAACGGATCGTGACCGCCGAGGCTGGCGAGGTGGACCCGCTGCACGCACGACAGGCTGCCGAGCTCGGTGCACACCGCCTCGGGCGCGAGGTCGAGGGCGCGGGCGAAGTCCTGCTCGACCGCGTGCGCGCGCTTCCACAGCAGGTGGTTGCGGGTCGAGGCCGCGCTCTCCTCGGGCGGCGGGTCGTCGTCGCCGCAGCCGATGATCCCGGTGAAGGTGATCGCGACGATGTAGCCGAGCACGCGGTTCGCCAGGCCGAGGAGCCCGCGGCCCGAGGCCGACGCGCGGTAGCGCCGATTCATCACGGTGGTGCGTGTCATGGGGTGCCGAACCCTTCGGTGTCGACGATGCGGTGGATGAGGCGGTTGGCGGAGTAGTCGTCGGCCGCCAGCGTGTCGACGAGCTCGCCGAACGCCGCGGCCTCGTCGGGCGTGGGTCCGCGGCCGAGCGCGTGGGTGTAGAGCGTCATCGTCATCGATCGCGCGAACGCGGGGCTGTCGGCAGCGGCGCGGCCCCAGTCGACGACGCTGCCCACTGTCTGCCCGAACAGCGTCGAGTCGCGCAGCGCGTCGTCCCACGACGGGATGAGCGCGGCGGGTCGCTCGGGATCCCAGGTGCCCGTCTTGCCGCCCTCGAGGATGATCCCCTCGTAGCTGGCGAACACGTACGCCAGCGGATCGAGCGTGCTGTGGCACTGGGCGCACGCCGGCGCCGCGACGCCGCGATCGTCGACGTCGGCGGGCTCGCCCGCGACCGGCCAGATCCCCTCGTGCTTGGAGATGTCCATCCCGAGGTACGCGCGATACGCCTGCGCGGCGGTGGTGCGCGGCAGCTCGCTGAACATCGTGTTCGACATCAGGAACCACTGCGTGGTGAGCATGCCGGCGCGGTGCTCGGGTTCCAGCGGTTGACCGCCATCGATCGCCAGCGGATCGGGCCGCGGGATCGTGCCCTCGACGGGGCTGAGCAGGCCGGTCTGCGGATCCTCCACGACGTGGTACTGCGCGGTGAGCAGCGCCCGCATGTCGCGGTCGTCGGCCATCAGGTAGCGCCACAGCCGGTAGTCCCAGTGGTAGTCGGCGAGGACGACCTTGAAGTCCTGGATGATCACCGTGGTGTCGGCGCCGACCGACTTGATCGGCTTGACCTTGGGATCGGCGAGCTCGCGCAGGCCGGTCGTGCGCCAGTACGGCGCGTCGAGGCACGCCGCGAGGTCGTCGTGCAGGCGGGCTGCGGCCGCGTCGTCGTCCAGCTCGCGGATCCCGACGAGGTCGTCGTAGGACGGCGAGCGCCCGCAGTACAGCACCATCGCGCGGCGGTATGCGAAGGCGACGTCGTACTCGCCGAGCTCGTAGTGATCCGAGCTGCCGACCGGCGTCGGGATCGGATTCCACAACGACTCGGCGCGACCGGGGTTGGTGCCGAGCTGCAGCTCGTCGAGGTTGGTCGCGCCGTCGCCGTCGCTGTCCGCGTCCTCGATGCTGCGCAGCGCCGCGGCCAGGCCGGCGTCGAAGTCGTCACCGGCGAGCGCCGTGAGCAGCGCGAGCCCGTAGGGGTTCCACGCCACGGGATCGGTCGAGGCATGGCAGGTCTCGCAGGTGACCAGGGCGCCGTTGCACTCGGGGTGCTCGGGGTACGCGTCGCAGAAGAGCCGCGGCGCGACGGGCTTGGCCTGGGCGACGCCCGCACCGAGTCCCCCGGTGGCGAGGATCACCGCGCTGGTCCACCCCCGCGCCCACTTCGTCGCTTCGATCCGGTGCTCGCCCATGCGCCCGGTGAGTCGTGCGACGGCGCCCGATTTCGGGCGCGCCCCCTCGATCCGCGTCAATGCCGGTGGTGGAAGTCGCTGTAGTGGTGGTGGACGTGCTCGGCGTCCGCGAACAGCGGGCCGGCGACGCTCGCGACCATGACGCCGACGATCACGAGCCACACGAACACGCTGCCCCAGCGCGCCAGCAACGGCAGCTCGGTCGGCGTGCCGCGGTGCACCGAGCGCAGCACGATCGCGGCGAGCAGCACCTGCGCGCCCGCGGTGCCCGAGATCATCGCGACCACGCCGAGCGGGAGACCGAGCCACCCGAGCAGCGCCGCGATCGCGACACCGAGGCTCATCATGGCGCTGAGCAGCAACCCCCACAGCTCGAGCCGCGACAGCCCGACGATCCCGACGACCATCGCCATGCCGCAGATCCCCGCGGCGGGGTGGTGCCAGTAGCTGCCGTTGGTCCACGACACCAGCGTCTGCGCGTCGGCGACCGCGAGGATCATCATCAGCGTCAGCACGCCGCGGTGCGCGACCGGGGCGAAGGAGCCGGTGTAGCGCTCGGGTTCGAGGCCGTGCTGCCGCAGGATCAGCAGCGCGCCGCCGGCGACGACGCCGGCGAACGCGGCGGTCACCGGCACCACGCTCGGCTCGACGATGTTGACGAGCGCGCCGAGCAGCGCGCTCGACCACAGCAGCGCGCGCAGCAGCATCTGCCCGCCCGCCGAGGTGCTCCGCAGCAGCAGCAGCGACAGCAGGATCGCGACCAACGGCAGCGCCAGCGTGATGGCCACGTCGACGCTGTCGTTGCCGGGGCAGGTGTAGCCCGGCAACGTCGGGAACACGAGGATGTTGGCCACGGCGATGCCGGACAGCGCCCACAGGCCCCACTGCACGACCGTGGTGCGCCGCCGGGCCTGACGATCACCGAGCTCGACGTGACCCCAGAATGCGTCGAGCTGGCGCGGGTCCACGTCGTCGGTCACGGCGCAGCACTCGGCCTGCGCGCGGCGGACGAGTTCGTCGTAGCGCGGCACCGGCGATCGCGGTGTCTGTGGCGCGTCGGTCATGTTCCCTCCATGCGCGCGCGGACGATCGCCTCGGCCCGGGCGACGCGGCCGTGCAGCGTCGACATCGCGACCTCGAGTTGCTCGGCGACCTCCTGCCACGGTCGCTGTTCGAGCACCCGCAGCACGAAGGCCTCGCGCAGCGCGTCGGGCAGCTCGCGCACCGCGGTGCGGAAGCGGGCCAGCGCGAGCTCGGCGGCGATCTCCTCCTCGGGGCCGGCGGCGAGCTGCGGCGTCACCTTGGCCGCGTGGCGCTCGTCGAGGCCGGCGCGACGCAGGCGCTTGTGCAGGTGCGTGCGCGTCACGTTGATCGCGATGCCGTGCAGCCACGTGCCGATGGACGAGCGGCCGTCGAAGTGCTGCAGCGATCGATGCGCGCGCAGGAAGGTCTCGTTGACCAGGTCGTCCACGGCGGTGTCGTCCTGCAGCAGCGCGCGGATCTGCCGGGCGATGGCCCCGCGGTGGGTGCGGTACAGCTCGTCGGTCCGCGCGCGATCCGACACCGGCACCGCGGCCGAGTGTACGGTCACGGGACGCGCCCGGAGGGCACCCGACGCGGCCCTGTCACCCCGCGGGGCGGTGAGCTCGGTCCAGGGGCACGTCGATCCGTCGCTCGGCACACCCGGGGTCCTCGCGCGGTGAGTCGCGCGGGCGGGCGGGATTTCGGCGGGGCGAGCAGAATTCTCCGGCCGTTCCCGATTCGGGCGCCCGCATCGACCTTGCCGCGCCTGTAACGGCCCCGCCGCATCGGGCACCCTGGTTGCGACACCGATGGATGACCGCACCGCGCCCTTGCCGCTCCACTCCGTCCCCAAGCCGGGCGCGGCCGGCGGCGTGGGCGGTGCGCCCGGGCTCGCCGAGGAGCTGGTGGCCCGGGCCCGCAGCGGCGACGGGCGGGCGTGGGCGCGGCTGTACCAGCTCCATTTCGATCGGGTGTTCCGCGACGTCGCGTACATGGTCGGGGCCAACGCGCTCGCCGAGGAGATCGTCCAGGAGAGCTTCGCCGCCGCGCTGACCGGCCTGCGCAACTTCGATGGCCGCGCGAGCTTCGAGTCGTGGTTGCGGGGCATCGCGCACAACCTCGTGCGTCGACACTGGCGCACGCAGTCGCGACGCGGCCGCGCGTACGATCGCCTCGAGCACGTCACGCCGTCGGCCATGGGCGCGCAGCCCGGCGATCCCGAGGCCGCGCACGTGCAGGATCGTCGCGCCGAGGTGCTGAAGGCCGTCCTCGAGGAGCTACCCGCGGCGATGCGCGAGGCGTTCGTGCTGTGCGACGTGCAGGGCCTGTCGGCGGCCGACGCCGCGGCGCGCCTCGACATCTCCGAGGGCAACGTGCGCGTGCGGGCCAGCCGGGCGCGCGCGCTGATCCGCACCGAGCTCGAGCGATTGGGTTGGATCGACGCGCGGGGCGTCCCGCGGGGCGGGGCGTCATGATCGACGACGGGGACGTCGACGCGCCCGGGGTCGAAGGCGACGAGGACCGCGACGACGGTGCGTTCGACGACGCCGGTCTGCACCCGTGGTTGCCGGCGTTCGGCCTCGCGGCTGCGGCGGCGACCGAGCGCGACCTCGGCGAGTTCGTGCCGGTGCCGGATCTCGCCGATGTGCTCGCGCGGGCGCGGTCGATGGATCCCACGGCGGTGCCGGCGGACTGGGACGAGTTCGCCCGCGGCTT
>LNFB01000307.1 GCA_001464385.1 Deltaproteobacteria bacterium Ga0077550
TCGGTGGCAGCGCGTGCCGCCGAACGAGCGGCGCGGCCGCGTGCACACCAGCACCGTGACCGTCGCCGTGCTGACCGAGCCCACCCCAGCGCAACTCCACATCGATCCGCGCGACCTCGACGAGAGCTTCACGCGCGGCACGGGCAAGGGCGGTCAGCACCGCAACAAGACCGACACCGTCGTCGTCCTCCGCCACGTGCCCTCGGGCACCGTGGTGCGCGTCGACGGTGGCCGCAGCCAGGCGCTCAACCGCGAGACGGCGTTGGGGTTGCTGCGCGCGCGGCTGCTCGAGGCCCAGCGCGTCGCCGCCGTCTCGGCGCGCAACGCCACCCGACGCGATCAGGTCGGGTGCGGTGCCCGCGGCGACAAGGTCCGGACGATCGCGGTGCAACGCGGCAGCGTCACCGATCACGGGACCGGCAAGTCGATGCCGCTCGAGCGGTACCTGCGGGGGCACCTCGCCGATCTGAAGTGATCGTGACCTCGTGACGCCCTAGGCCGCGGTGCGACGGCGACGGACCAGCACCGCGGCCAGCCCGATCCACCACACGGCGGCGGTGCCCCGGGGTGCGCTGCGGCAACCGCAGCCGCCGCCGTCGTCTTCGCCCGCCCCGGCCGAGCCGCCGCTCGACTCGTCACCCACACTCGCCGCGCTGCCCGCCGTGATCGTCGAGTCGCTGCCGCCGTCGCCCGCGGACGCGGAGTCGTCGGCGGTCGCCGAATCGCCCGAGTCCCCCGAGCCCTCCCCACCGCTGGTGTCGCCGCCGGTCTCGCCCGCCGGCGGTCCCATGCCGAACTCGTACGCCCCGACGTCCATCGCATCGACGACCGGCCGCGGCTCGAGGCCCGCCGGGTGGACGTAGTGCATCGTCGGCGTGAGGTCGTAGTCGCCGTCGGCCCCGGCCGCGACGCCCGCGTCGATCGCCGGCGACCCGTCGACGAGGTGATAGTCGTAGCCGACCTGGTCGACGAGCCCCGGCATGTCAGTCTGGAGGTTGCCCTCGTCGACGACGGTCGGCGCCGCGCCGGGCTCGAGCACGATGGGCGTCCCCTGCCCGACGAACAGGTTGTTGCGCAGCACGACCTCGTCGGCCGCGTAGATGCGCACGAACGCCGGTGTCGAGCCGTTGTCGTTGACGATCGTGTTGTTCACGACGAACAGCCGCAGCTGGTCGTTGGTCTGCCCCTCACCCTTGTAGTTGATCACCGTCCCGGTGTTCTCGGCCGCGGGCCCCTTCTCGATGAGGTTGCCGATCACGTAGCTGAGCCCGCCCTGCGGCAGATCGATGAGGTACGAGCCGGTGCCATCGGCCTCGTCCATGATGCGGTTGTACAGGACGTAGTTGACCTGGGCCCGCGACTTGAACGTGTGCCCCGAGTACGAGTGGTGGGTGTAGTTGCCCTGGAACGTGAACGACGTCGCGTCACCGCTGACGTACACGTTGTGCTCCTGACCCGACCCGGGGTTGCCGTTGTGGTCGAACTCCGAGTGGCTGATCTCGATGGTGTACGGCGCGTCGCCGCCCGCGAGGATGCCGTTCTGGTTGTCGTGGAAGTGGCAGTCGTCGACCACCAGCGACGCGCCCTGCATGCGGATGCCGGCGCCGTTCTCGTCGCCCACGACGGCGCCGGAGAACTCGAGGTGCTCGACGACGATGTTCGACGTCCCGCCGATCACGATGATCCCCTTGCCGTTGCCGATGAGCCCGGTGGCCACGAGGTGCGCCCGCGCGTCGCCGACGCCGCGCAGCGTGAGGTCCTTGCTGTCGATGGAGACGATGTCGTCGACGTACTCGCCGGCGTCGATCTCGATGGTGTCCCCCGAGGCGGCCGCCGCGACGCCCTCGGCGATCGTCGCGTAGGGCTTCCCGGCGCCGACCTGCAGCGTGTCGGCGTGGGCGAGCGCGGGGACCAGGGCGACGACGAAGGAGGCGGCGGGGATCGGGCAACGCATGCGCACAGCCTATCCGGCCTAGGCGCTACGTGGGTCGCGCGCGCCCGCGATCAGGGCGGGATGACGCAGGCGCCGACGTTCTCGTACGACACATCGGGCGGCTTCTGCCCACCGACGTACCAGGACACGCACTCGAGCGCCGGGTTCACGTCGGGGCAGGGGTCGGGCGCCTCCTCGACGTCGCACAGCGGCGTGCAGCAGCCGAAGTTCTCGTTGCAGCCGGGGACGAACTCCGGCGTCACGCACAGCAGGCCCGGCGCGCAGCCGCTCAGCAACCAGCACAGATCACCGGCGAGCGACGACCCGATCGTCGGCATGCACAGGAAGCCCGTCCCACCGGGTGCCTCCTCGTCGGGGTAGCAGCCCTCACCGGGGGGGCAGTCCTGCACCAGCGGATCGCACTTGTCGAAGCAGAACGGCACGCCCGCGAAGTAGATGAAGCACTCCTCGTCCGCCTCGCATGTCGGGTTCGCCGCGCTGCCGTCACAGAACTCCTGGCAGGTGCCCATGCCATCGCCGTCGAAGTCGAGGCACATCGAGCCGAGCTCGCAGTTGTCGAGGCAGCTCCCGAGGTAGCCCTCGACGACGCACTCGTCGCCCGGCTGCACGGCGTTGGCGTCCTCCGGGCAGCAGCGCACCTCGTCGGGGATGAGGTCGGGTTCGACCGACCACGGCGCGCACTTCTCACCCTTCGCGCAGTCCTGCTCCCAGATCGAGCACTCGCCGTCGATCGTCCCGTCGTCGGTGGTGGAGCTGTCGGCGACGGCGGCGGTGGTCGTCGCCGTGGCGTCGGTCGGGTCGCCTGTCGTCGACGTGGTGGTCGTCGTGGGCTCCGGCCCCGTGGTGCCCGTGCCTGCGCTCGTCGTCGTGGCCGCGGCGTCGTCCTTGCCGCAGGCGAGTCCGAGCGCCGAGGCCAGCATCGCGACGCAGGCGGGGAGCGAGCGCATCCCGCTACTCTACGTCATCCACTCCGTCGTCCAACAGGTGCCCGGAGCGGACCTGCTTGGTGCGGAGATACGCGGCGTTCTCGGCCCGCGCCGCCATGACGAGGGGCGCCCGGCGCACGACCTCGAGACCGGCGCGTCGCAGCCCATCGACCTTGCGCGGGTTGTTGGTGAACAGCAGCGCCGCCTCGACGCCGAGCACCCGCAGCATCGCGCCGGCCGTGTCGTAGTTGCGCAGGTCGTCGTCGAAGCCGAGGTGCAGGTTGGCCTCGACCGTGTCCATGCCGGCGTCCTGCAGCGCGTACGCGGCGACCTTGTTGGCGATGCCGATGCCGCGGCCCTCTTGGCGCATGTACAGCAGCACGCCGCGGCCGCGCGCGACGATCTGCGCCAGCGCGCGCTGCAGCTGCTCGCCGCAGTCGCAGCGCCGCGAGCCGAACACATCACCGGTGACGCACTCCGAGTGCACGCGCACCGCCACCGGCTCGTCGCTGCCGCCGAGCGGACCGCCGTAGACGAGCGCGACGTCGTCCAGGCGACGCCCGGTCGCGTCGACGAACGACACGATCTCGAACTCGCCGTGGGCGGTCGGCAGCTTGGCGCGGGCATGGACCGCGACATCGACACGCACCGCATCGGACCGGACGTTCGAGGGATGCGGGATGCGAGGACCCATGGGGACAGCCTGCACTCGGCGAGGATGAGGAACAGAGCTCAGGGGCCGCGCGACGCGTCGACGATGCCCTGGTAGAGCTTGTTGGAGGAGGCCATGCCGAGCTCGATGCTCTCCAACACGAGTTCTAGTAGCTGATCTTGGTCCAGGCGCAACACGTCGTAGTACCGCTGACGATCGATCGCGTGGATCGTCGCCGGCCAGTAGCCCTCGTTCACGAGGATGTTGTTCATCGCGAGACGTGCGACGCGGCCGCTGATCTCCGGCCACGGGAAGATGCGGATGACCTCGCGATGGACCTCGACCGCGAGCTCGATCGGATGGGCCCGCTTGCACTCGTCGGTGCGGAACCAATCCGTGAGCTTGCGCATCCGATAGCTGATCTTGTCGGCGGGCGCGAGGTCGTGGAAGTACATCCGGTGGATCGGATTGTCCTTGCGGTACTGGACCTGATCCTTCTTGTCGACGGGCAGCAGCAGCTGGTGGAGCCGCTTCAACCAGTCGAGGTTCAGGCCGAGCCGCTTGCCGCGGGTCTCGAGCAGGTGCCGGATGCCGTCGCGCACGGCGACGACATGGCTGTACGCCGGGATCAGGCTCGGCGCGCTGATGATCTCGTCGTCGATCGCCGCCTTGATCTCGGCGACGTTGAGCACGGTCCCCTCGAGCGCGAAGTCGTGATAAATCCACGACATCAAGAAGCGCTGGTCGAAGTTCACGCGCTGCTGCTCCGACAGCATGCCGAGCTTCTCCCAGAGCAGTTCTGAAGCCTCTTGGAGTTGTCGGTAGGTCTTGGCGCGCGCGGGCTGCATCATCGGCGGGGGCCTTGAGGGGCGCACGCTACGGAATTGTGCGTGCCGAGGTCAACGGTTAGTGGGGGTCGAAGGTGACGATCGCGGGGAATTTGACCGATTGTTCCAAGTTTGGCACGCCACGGGGCCTTGGGGGCGCAGACCGAACATGTCCCCGTGCTCGTGCGTGAGGTTTGCCGCGCCCTGGTCCCGGCCCTCGGGGGCCCCGACGGGGTCCTGGTCGACGCCACCTGCGGCCTCGCCGGCCACCTGATCGCGCTGATCGAGGCCGGCCGCCCGGCGCGCGCGTTCGCGTTCGACCGCGATCCCGACGCCCGCGCGCTCGCGCGGCAGCGACTCGACGCGGCCGGGGCGGGCGACGTGATCCTCGTCGACGCGCCGTTCTCGAGCATGGCCGAGCGACTGCGCGACGACGGCGTCGCGCGCGTGTCGGCGATCCTCGCCGACCTCGGGGTCTCGTCGCTGCAGCTCGATCGCGGCGCGCGCGGCTTCTCGTGGCGTGTGGACGCGCCGCTCGACATGCGCATGGATCCCACGCACGGCCGCAGCGCCGCCGAGATCCTCGCGGCGATCGACGTCGGCGCGCTGACGCGGATCCTGCGGGAGCTCGGCGAGGAGCCCGACGCGGCACGCATCGCGACGGCCGTCGTCGCCGCGCGACCGACGACGACGTCCGCGCTTGCGGAGGTCGTGAGCAACGCGATGAGCGCCCCGCAGCGGCGCAAGATCGGGCTGCGCATCCACCCCGCCACGCGGACGTTCCAGGCGCTGCGCCTGTACGTGAACGACGAGCTCGGCGAGCTCGATCGCCTGCTCGCCGACGCGCCGGCCCTGCTCGCGCCCGGCGGGCGCCTCGGCATCATCTCGTTCCACTCGCTCGAGGACCGTCGCGTGAAGCAGCGGTTCGCCGCGCTGAGCCGTCCTCCCCCGGTGCCCGCCCACGTGCCGATGCGGGCGGACGAGCTGCCCCGCGCGAAATTTGCCCTGCCGCCGGAGTTCGCCAAGGGTGTGACCGCGGCACCCGACGAGCTCGCCGACAACCCGCGCGCGCGAAGTGCCCGCCTCCGCGTCCTGGAGCGCATCGAAGCATGATCGATCCCGTCGTCAGCCCCCGTCGTTCCCCACGCGCCCCCAACCGCTCGCGCCTCGCTCCGGTCGCGAGCTGGGCGCACGGCTGGACCCGCGCGACCGAGCGCCCGGACGGCAGCGCGTTCGAAGGCGGCTTGCGCCGCGGCGTGGCGCCCGGGGGCATCTCGCTGCTGCTGGGCATCGTCGTCGTCGCGATCGCAGCCGCCGGCATCGTCCGGGTCCACGCCTCGGCGCGCGTGCTGGGCCTCGGCGCCGAGATCACCGAGCTCACCGACGAGCAGTCGCGTCTGCAGGAGCAGAAGCGCCGCCTGCTCGCGGAGCGCGCGTACCTGCGACACCCCGATCAGATCGGCGACGCCGCGCGCAGCCGCTTCGGCATGGTCGCGGTCGTCCCCGATCTCGTGCAGCCGATTCGCCTGGTCGACGCGCCGCCGTCGCCGTGACGCCGGGCCCTTGGAAGGGCCGAAAACTTGCCGTAGTCGGCCGATTTTGGCAGGCCGGTCGAGGTGGAGACCCTCACGCCCGCGCCCAACCGTCCGCGCAACCTGCTGCAGCGCGGCGGTGAGCTGGTGCGGCCGATGGCCACCGACCTCCGCGCGGTGCGTCGACGCGCCGCGATCGTCGGCAGCGCGCTCGCGCTCGGCGTGATGGGCCTGGTGTGGCGCGCCTACTCGATCGGCGTGCGCAACCACGAGCACTACGCCGAGCTCGGCAACCGCCAGCAGCTGCGCACGTACAAGGTGGAGGCCACGCGCGGTGACGTCGTCGATCGCGGCTACATCGCGCTGGCGGTCACCGATCGCATGCACAAGGTCGTCGTCAACCCGCGGCTCATCAGCGCGCAGGGCCGCACCGAGGACGTCGTCACCGCGCTGCTCGGGCTGTTCCCCGACGAGGACGCCGAGTACCTGCGCGAGGAGATCGGCCGCGACAAGGCCTATCGGCAGCTGCGGATGTCGCTCGACGACGCCCAGGCCGAGCGCCTGCGTGCCCTCGAGCTCCCGGGCGTGAGCCTCGAGTCGGAGCCCCATCGCGTGTATCCCCGCCGTTCGCTCGCCGCCCACGTGGTCGGCCGCGTCGGCGCGCAGGGCAAGGGCAACCTCGGCATCGAGTACGGCATGGAGGCGATGCTCCGTGGGCGAGACGCGATGAGCCCGGCCTACTTCGCGCGCGGCAAGAAGCTGCTGGTCGAGGGCTTCCCCGACACCGACGTGTCGCGCGGCAACACGGTCGTGCTGACGATCGACTCCGCGATCCAGAACATGGCCGAGGAGGCGCTCGACGAGCTCGTCGCGACGTGGACACCCGCGAGCGCCAGCGTCGTGGTGCTCGATCCCGGCAGCGGCGAGATCCTGGCGATGGCCTCGCGGCCGACGTTCGATCCCAATCGACCGGTCGACACGCTCGCACAGACCGTCAACCACGCGGTGCAGAGCGACTTCGAGCCGGGCTCGACCATGAAGGCGATCACCGTCGCCGCCGCGCTCGAGACCGGGGCCATCCGCAAGGAAGAGAGCTTCTTCTGCGAGAAGGGCAAGTGGAAGTACACCGAAGACCACTCGATCTCGGACACCAAGTCGTCGGAGTGGCTGAGCGTCAGCGAGATCCTCGCGGTGTCGTCGAACATCTGCACGACGAAGATCTACGAGCGGCTCGACAAGCAGCGCCTGTACGAGTGGGTCCAGCGGTTCCACTTCGGTGAGCGGCCCCCCGTCGAGCTCTCGGGCGCCACCGCGGGCGTGCTCGCGCCATGGCAGAAGTGGTCCGACATCCAGGGCGCCAACGTGTCGTTCGGCCAGGGCATGACGGCGAGCCCGCTGCAGGTCGCGGCGGCCTTCGCGGTGCTGGCCGGCGGCGGCGCCTACCGGGCGCCGACGGTCGTGCGCAAGGTGCTGTCGCCCGACGGCGAGGAGGTGCCGATCGATCGCGCGCCCAAGGAGCAGATCATCCGGGCCGCGACCGCGCGCACCGTCCTCGAGATGCTCGAGAACGTCGTGCACAGCGACAAGGGCACGGGAAAGAACGCGCTCATCCCCGGCTATCGCGTCGCCGGCAAGACCTCGACCGCACAGAAGGCCAGCAAGCAGGGCGGCTACGCCGAGGACGACTACTTCGCGTCGTTCGTCGGCGCGGTGCCGGCCAAGGACCCGCGCGTCGTGATCCTCGTGTCGGTCGACGCTCCGCAGGGCGGGCACTACGGCAACGAGGTCGCGGCGCCGACCTTCGCCGTGCTCGGTGCGCGGGTGATGGAGCACCTCGGGGTGCCGCGGGAGGATGGCTCGCGCCCGGCTCCCGATCCGATCCGCCTGCTGGCGTCGAACGTGAAGCTCGCGGAGGGGTTCACGCCGGCCCTCGACATCGAGCCGGCGCTGCCGGGTGATCGACCGGTCGAGATCGACGGCGGCCTGCCCGACTTCACCGGGCTCACCCTGGCCGAGGCGATCGACGCCGCCGACGAGGCCGGCATCGCGCTCGAGCCGGTCGGCACCGGCATCGCGGTCATGCAGAACATCCCGCCGGGCGCGGCGACCACGGGGTCGACGGTGCAGGTGCTCTTCGAGCCCCCGCGCTAGCGCGTTGCCGGCGACGAGGCGTGCGAACGACGTCGGGGCGCGACCGTCAACCCACGGTCACGCCCCGACGTCGTTCTCGAGTGCAGTTCAAGCAGCGGGTTCGGAGCTCACACGACGCAAGAAGCCAAGTTCGGACGGTCAAGCCAAGTTCGGACGGTCAAGCCAAGTTCGGACGGTCAAGCCAAGTTCGGA
>LNFB01000308.1 GCA_001464385.1 Deltaproteobacteria bacterium Ga0077550
GCGGTCAAGCCAAGTGCGGGCGGTCAAGCCAAGGTCGCGTCGTCAAGCCAAGTCGGAGTCGGGTCGAAGCCTCCCCATGCACTGCAATCGGCTTGCCACGCCCAAAGTCTCGCGGTGTTGGCCGGCGCGCCGCTCGGCCCCCGTCGGCCCGCGACGTGGGCGTCGCGTCGTTCCGGTGGGGGCAGGGCAGCGTCGCCATGTCATCCGGGTCAGCCCTTGCCCACCAGCTTGCGCAGGACGACGCGCGGCCCAGGGGTGGCAGTCGAGGGATCTTCCTCGAGCGTGACGAGCACCTCGAACTTCGGGTGGGCCGAGGTCGCGACGATGTCGGCGTCACGATCGTCCTCGTCGTAGTCGAGCAGACCGACCTTCGTGGTGCCGTGGCCGGGCACCGCGATCCACACCACGTACGCGCGCAGCGAGGGGTCGATGCGCTTGGGCGGCGCGAGGTGCTCGAAGTGCATCGTCATCTCGCGCAGGTCGGTCTTGTTGACCTTGACCGTGATGTCGGCGACGGCGGCGTAGTTCGGCGCCTCGGTGTCGACGTGGTAGCGGCTCGCGCAGCCGCCGAGGGCGACGAGGGCGACGGCAGCGATGCGGGGGACGATTCGGTTCATGGCGCTGGGTTCGACGCGGGCCTGCACGGCACATTCCGCGTGGGGCCACGTGCCACGCCCCGCGCCGACGATCGGGGCAAGGCGCCCCAGCGCGCGGATCAGCCGAGGACGCGGGCGGTGACGCCCGCGAAGCCACCGACGGCGTCGATCTGCCACGCGCGCGCGCCTGCCTCGCGCGCCCCGACGAGATCATCGCCGTCATCGTCGCCGACGTGCAGCAGCGACGCCACGTCGACGCCGAGTTCGCGCGCGGCGTGGTGGAAGATCCGCGGGTCGGGCTTCTCGAGCCCGCACTCCGACGAGACGACGAGCGCATCCAGACGATCGAGCAGACCAAGCGCGCCGAGCAGCGGCCTCAGCCGGAGATCCCAGTTGGACAGCACGGCGACGCGCAGCCCCGCGCCGCGCAGCGCATCGATGCACGCGACGGCTCCCGCGGCGATCGACCACGCCGACGCCCGCGCGTAATGGGCGTACAGATCGTCGAGCAGCGCCGGCATCGAGCAGCCCGTCGAGGCCGCGATCACGTCGGCCCAGAAGTCGCGCCAGGTCGGATCGTAACGGCGCCGAGGACGGGCCGCTCGCATCGCGGGGCCGAAGCGGCGCGCCACCGTCGCGGCATCGACCGAGACGCCGTGCGTACGCGTCGCGCGGGCATAGACCTCGGCGACGGCCTCCGCGGGGCGCAGCAGCGTGCCCGCGGCGTCGATGGTGAGCGCCGCGACGCCCCCGGCGTTCACGAGCGGCGGCGCGGGACGATCAGGTACTCGCCACCCAGCGGCGTCGCGCGACGGGGGCCCAGCGTCCGCGGGGACGGGGGCACGGTCGTCGGCGGGTGCGCGGCCTTCGAGGCGCGGGGACCGAAGAGGGCGTGGGCCAGGTCGACGCCGTGCGCCGAACCGCCGGGCCCCGCGGCGGGTGGCGCGACAGGGACGCGGCGGTCACGGAGCGGGTCACCCATGGGTGGCCGTGTGTACCAGAGGATGCGCGCCGGGAAAACCCGCATCGTCCGGCGGCATCACGGGCGCTCGCAGGCTGCTAGAGCGCGACGAGTTCGTTGTCGGCCGGTGCTGCGGGCGCGGAGCCCCAGGCGCGCGTCGCCGCGGCGTCCCGGCGCGCTGCCTCGCGCGCGGACTCGGCCGCCTCACGCTCGCGCGCTGCGGCCTCGAGCCGCGCCTCGAGGGCGGCTTCGGCCGCCTCCGCGTGGCGCTCGGCGGCTTCGGCCGCAGCCTCTGCGGCCTCCTCGGCGGCCTCGGCCTGTCGCTCCCACAGATCCTCGCGCAGCTCGATCGCGTCCTCGATTGCCTCCATCTCGAGGGTGAACGGGTCGTCCTCGAACAGCAGGTCGAGGCCGTCCATCTCGATGCCGAGGAAGCCGTTCATCGGGCCACCGAACGGCCAGGCGTCCATCGACCAGCCGCCCTGGATGACGATGCGCAGCTCCGAGGCGCGCGGGGGCGGAGCCGGCGGAAGCGGCGGCGCCGGCGGCGGGGGCGGCAGCGCACGCGGTGCCGCGACGTCGAGCTCGACGGTCTCGTGGGTCCCGACGATGCGCACGCGCGCACGATCGTGCAGCCCGCTGCCCGCGACATCCTCGACGACGATGCGCTGCCCAGGCGCGGCGGCTGCGAGGCCGGCGGTCGTGAGCGGCACCGACGGCGCGGCCTGGGCCGACGGCGTGACACCGGGCGCCAGCCATGCCACCGCGCCGAGCAGGCCGACCGCGGCGCCGACCCGCCACGCGGGCTTGAACTCGGCCACGACACGCCGGCGATCGTCGAGCAGTCGCGTGATGCGGCGGATGATCGGCGAGCGCGCGCTCGCCATCGTCGCGGCCATCGGCGTCGGCGGCTGCCGCTCGACCCACGCGGCGACCTCGGCGAGGCACTTCGCGAGGTGGACCCCGGTGCCGCTGTGTCGCGCGGCCCAGTCGTCGCACTGGAACTCCGACACCTCCTCGATCTTGCGGCGCACGAGGTGGTGCAGCGGCTGGAAGAAGAACAGCGCCTCGACGATCGTGCTCGCCACCAACCATGCGGGGTCGCGGCGCAGGACGTGGGCGAGCTCGTGGGCGAGCATGCTCTCCTGTTGTTGCGGCGTGAGGCCCTCGATCGCGCGCTCGGGCACGCAGACCTCGCGACGCATCAGCGCGACCGGCGAGGGCAATGCCGGCGAGGTGGACAGTCGCACGCGCTTGGCGAGCTGCGCCTTGTTGCACAGGGCCAGCCACGTCTCGAGCAATGGATCTTCGATCACGTCGCGCCGACCTGCGAGCTGACGACGAAGGGTGCGGGCCCCGAGGGCCACGCGGATCAACCCGAGCGCAGAGCCGGCGAGCACGAGCGACAGCAGCACCCACGGCCACGCGGCGCTCGTCGTCGTCGTCGTCGTCGTGACCACGGACGCGGGCGCAGCCGCGGCCACGGGTGCGGTGGTCCGCGTCGCGACGATCGTCAGGTCACCCGATCGGTGGCGCACCATCGCGGGCGACGCCTCGGTGGCCGCGACGCTCGGGGCGACCACGCCATGGGTCTCGCCCGCGAGCGCCTGCGGCATCGAGAGGTGCCCCCACGGTGGCTGCACGCCCGCGCCGAGCTGGACGGCCGAGGTCACGATCGCGCCGCCGAGCGCGAGCTTCCACAGGGTCTCCTGCGTCGCGAGCGAGAGCCGCGGCACGTAGCGGCACACCAGCCACACCGAGAGGATCAACACCGTACTGTGGAGCGCGTAGGTCAGGACCCACGACAGGATCGTCGTCACCATGGAGCACACTTCCTTTCGCGCGAATCGGACCCTAACTGGATCCCTCGTCCTCGGATTCCCGCCGTGCGGCGATCATTCCGCGGACCACCTCGAGTTCATGCGCGTCGAGTCGACCACCTCCGGTGAGGTGACTGACCAACGCCGCGGGATCACCCGCGAAGAAGAACTGGGTGAGCTTGGCGAGCATGGTGCGACGCACCTCGTGCTCGGGCACCTCCGCGCGGTAGACATAGGTCCGCCCACGCAGCGAGTGGCTCACCAGACCCCGCTTCTCGAGCCGCTGCAGCAGGGTCGCGACGGTCGTCGGGGCGAGGGCCCGATCGTGCTCGCAGACCTGCTCGTGGACCTCGGCCGCCGTCGCCTCCTCGCGGTCCCACAGGACGCGCATGAGGGCCAACTGGAGGTCGCTGAGCTGCGGGTCGGTCATCGGGAGGAACGTACTACGTTCGTAGTACTACAGTCGTAGTACTACAAGCGTCGTCACGGGCGGTCAAGGGGGAAAATGCCGCCCACGCGCCGCGGCGGTGGCCTAGGATGGCGCCGATGGCGGTGCACCGATGCGGCTGATCTTCGCCCATGGCCTCGAGAGCGGGCCCGAGGGCCGCAAGACCGCGTGGCTGCGCGAGGCGGGCCACGACGTGGTCGCCCCCGACGGACGCGGCCTCGATCTCGCGGCCCGCATCGCGCAGCTCGTCGCGGCGCTGCGGGACGAGGCCGAGCCGCGGCTCCTCGTCGGCTCCAGCTTCGGCGGCATCGCGGGGCTCGTGGCCTCGATCGTCGCGGCGCAGGTCGGTCGTGGCCCCTGCGCGATCCTCCTCTGCGCGCCGGCGTTGCAGCTGCCGCCGCCTCCACCGTACGAGGTCGACCTCGCCCCGCCGTGTCCGGCCGCGGTCGTGCACGGCACGCGCGACGAGATCATCCCGGTCGACATCGGACACGCGTGGGCGATCGAGCACGGCGCCGCGTGGTACCCGTGCGACGACGATCATCGGCTCGGCGCGAGCCGATCGACCATCCTGCACGCGCTCGCGTCGCTCGATGCGGACTCGCGATCATGAGCGCCCCGCGACTGTCGGCCGACGAACACGCCGCGCTCGAGGCCGGGCGTCGCATCGGCGATCCGCTGGCGGACGCGGCGGCGCGCGAGCACGGTGCAGCGTCGCGGCTGTTCACCGCGCCCGAGGGCTCGGCGCTCGCGCAGATGATCGCCAGCGTCGATCCCCCGCCGTCGTGGCTCGACGGGGATGCCCTGCGCACCGGCGGCGAGCTGATCCACCGCGCGGGGCCGTGGGCCCTGGTCGCGCTGGCCTCGGCCTCGCTGGTCGAGGGCTACGCGGATCCCCGCGGCAACAAGCCGCTCGTGATGTCGGGCCAGCTCGAGCGCCGCGCGTATCGGCGGCTCCAGGAGACGGCGCGCTTCCTGCTGTGCGTCTGCGCGCCCGATGGCATGCGCGGACCCGACGGCCCCGGATGGCAGGCGACGCTGCGCGTGCGGCTGGTCCACGGCCGCGTGCGCAACCTGATCCGCGCGTCGGGTCGGTGGAACGACGCGTGGGGCGAGCCCGCCAACCAGCACGACACCGTCGGCACGTTGATGATGTTCACCGTGTTCATGCTCGAGGCGCTCGAGCGGCTCGGTCTGCGCGTCACCCCCGACGAGGCCGAGCGCTACTACCAGCTGTTCCGCTACGTCGGTCACCTGCTCGGGATCGAGGACGCCCTGCTGCCGGTCGACCTCGATCACGCGCGGCGGACCACGGCGTCGATCCGATCGGTGCGCCTGCCCCCGGACGACGACTCGCGCGCGTTGACGGCGGCGCTGCTCGGCGCGCCCATCCGCGAGGCTCGCACGCCCGCCGAGCGCGTCCTCGGCGTCGCGCTGCGGCAACTGCTGCTGGGCGGAACCCATGTGCTGCTGCCGTCGACGATGATCGACGCCCTCGGGATCCCGCGCACGGCGTCGCGCCACCTCGTGCGCGCCAGCGGCCCGCTCGCCGCGGCGTGGGGTCGCCTCGGCGCCCGCGGTCCGGGGCGAGCGCTCGCGGTGCGGCTCGGTCGAGCCCTGTGGGACGCCTACGTCGAGCACGGGCTGCGCGGCGGTCCCCAGCCCTTTGCGCCCCCCGAGCGCCTCGGTGGCCGCAGCCGCGCCGAGCCGGCGTGAGCGTCGATCAGTCGCCGAGCGGCACGCGCCGCGGTGACCTCGGCCCGGCAGGCTCCCAGATCTCCGCCAGACCGGCGAGCGACGACTCCGCGTCCGGTGCCGGAGGGACGCTCCAGGCGACGAGCCCCGCGACGACGACGACGATCGCCGAGGCCAGTACCACACGCCGACGCAGCGCCGGCGCCACGACGCCGTGCAGCGCGACCGCGGCGAGCCCGAGCGCCACCACGACCGTCGACGCGCCGGCCCCGGGCACGCGGCCGCGGAATCCGTCGATCACCGAGTACGGCTGCAACCCCAGCTCCACGAGCGGCACCAGCTGATCGCGCAGCGGATTGCCGGTCGGGATGAGGTGCGGGAACCAGTTGGCGGCCAGCGCATTGATGGCGACCGACCACACGACCACGCCGACGAGCAGCGCCGCGGCCACCTCGCGAGTCCCGATCGTGCGCAACACCACCACGAGCATGGGCATGATCGCGGGCAGGGCGGCGACGAGGTAGCGCGGCCCGACCCTCCAGCCGCCGGCCTGCTCGAGCCCGAGGGTGAGCACGAACATCGCGACGAAGATCCACGCGTGCGCGCGGGCGAAGCTCCGCGCGTCGCCCTCGGGGAGCCGCGACCACCCCCACGGCACGAAGGCGACCACCGGCGCCCAGTACAGCAGCCCGCCGTAGGGCGAGAGGAGATCGTCGAACACGTCCGCGGCGCGCGGCCACGTGAGGCCGAGCAGACCGCGGCCGTGGATCTCGGCGAAGCCGGCGTCGATCGCCTGGTGGTAGCCGGTCGAGAACGCAGAGCCGTAGACCGAGTGGTGGTACGCCCCGAGGGCGATCATCGGCACGGCGGCGGCGAGCACCGCCGCGATCACCTGCGATCGCGCGCCGCGTCGCCACGCGAACCCGGCCGCAACGCCGAGCGGCACCGCGGCGAACACCACCCCGTACTCGACCACCACGCCGAGCGCGGCCACGAGCCCACCCAGCGCCGCGCGCCGCAGCGTCGATCGGCGGGCGGTGTCACGCCACGCGTCGAGGGTCCACGTGGCGCCGACGAACAGGCACAGCGCGGCGAGGCTGTGCCCGAACAGCACATGGGCGTAGCTGGCCAGGGGCGTGCCGAGCACGACGATCGTCACCGCCGCGCGGGCGTAGGCGTCGTCGCCGAGCCGTCGCGCGGCGAACCACGCGAGCAACAGCGTCGGCAACCACGCCCCGAGCAGGCGCGCGCCGAGGGTCAGCGCGGCGAGATCGGGCGGCGCACCGATCGCGCGACCGAGACCGTAGACGACCACCGCGACGAGCGTGGCCCCGGGCGGCTTGTTGGGGACGGTCGCTGCAGCGCCGATCCCCGGCGCGCGCGAGATGTCGGGGCCGGGCGCGATCCCGCGGGCGACGACGGCATCGATCGCGAGGCTCCCGTGGTCGACGATCGCGACCGCCTGCAGCAGGCGCGGCCGCTCGTTCGCGTTCATCAGCCGTGACAGGTACGGAGCGCTCGCCCCGGTGGCGACGCCGAGCGCCATGATCCAGCTCCATCGCTGCCACGAGGATCGTGCCGCCACCGGGCTCGAGGATACCCGGCCGGGGTGCGCCGCGAGCGGGAGACTGCTAAGTATGGGCGTCATGCGACCGCGCTCGACCCTCTGGCGTCGCCAGCTCGCACGACTCGCATGCGCGCTCGCCCTGCCCCTCACCGTGCTGCCCGGCTGCGAGCGCATCAACGCCCTGCTCGAGCGCGAGGCGCCAGACGAGGCCGCGGCGGAGGGAGGCGACGACGCGACGTCGACGGCCAAGGAGGCCAAGCAGGCCAAGCAGGCCAAGCAGGCCAAGCAGGCCAAGGCGACAGCCAAGGCCAAGGTCCCGGCGAAGGAAGATCCGGAGACGCCCTCGGTCGCCACGCTCGAGCGCTCGCGCCGGCGCGCCGACCTCCCCGCGCGCGGCGTGCAGCATCTCGGCTACAACCTCGACACGATCGACGGCGTCCAGGCGCAGAGCGGCGCCCCGGAGATCCCGACGTGGGGTGTGCAGGGCGACGGCGCGATCCGAGCGGTGCGCGACGACGACCTCGGGACCGGCTGGACCTGCCCCCACGACGCGTATCGACCGTGCGCGGTCGGCTTCCACCTCACGACGCGCGCGTCGGTGCGGGCGGTGCGGCTGTACGCCGCCGCGGCGGGCAAGGCCTACGAGCAACACCGCCGCATCGCCGAGGTCCGCGTCCACACCGACGAGGGGTGGTTCGACGCGGAGATCGACGACGGCGCGCAGTACATCTACGTGGTGTTCGGCAAGCCCGTCGAGACGTCGACGATCGTGCTCGAGGTGCTCGCCTATCACGGTCGCAAGACCGGCCCGCTCTTCGTCGCCGAGCTCGAGGTCTTCGGCCGAGATGGCACCCCGCGCGAGCCGCTGGCGATCGATCCCGAGCACGTCGTGACCGAGGTCGAGGGCAAGCCGTGGACCAAGAGCCGCGACGGACAGATCCACGGCCCGTCGTTCCTCGAGGTGCTGCAGGACGACGGCACGCTGCGGCGCGTGCTGCCCGGCACCGCGATCTACGGCCGGGCCGACGACGAGATCCTCCTCGTGGAGTCGCTCGCTGCAACCGACTGTCAGACCCACACCGGCCTGTTCTACCTGCTCAACCGCACGACCCGCGTCGAGGTGCCGATCGGCGATCTCGGGAGCATGGGCGGGCAGATCTTCCGCAGCAAGGACGGCCGCGGGTTCGTGGGCGGCTTCGTCGACGATCTCGACGCACGCGTCACGGGCGTCGTGCTCGAGGGCGACTCGTACAAGAACCGCCGCACGCAGCGGCTGGCCAAGGTGACCGGCCCGAAGTTCCTCGACACCTGGGGCATCGATCGCGAGCCGCTGCCGCGCGGCGGTGCACCGACGAACGGCGCGGTCGAGAACTGCAAGCTCGGGGGGGACGACACCATCGGCGCGCTGCGGCGGGCGACCGGCGGCAAGCCCGAGCCCAAGCCCGGCGAGTGGATGGTGTGCGCGCTCGAGGGCGGCGCGCAGGCGTTCCTCAGCGACCACGGGCCCTGCGGCAAGTCATGGGAGATCACCGTGCTCGACGCGGCGCAGAAGGTCGTCGCGACCAAGTCGGCCAAGCGCAAGGGCGCGCGGCTGCGGGTGCGTCGTCGGGGGCAGACCGAGCTGCTCGTCGAAATCGGGGGCATCGACGACGCCACCGAGATGATGCGCGTCGGCAAGGCCGGCATCGCCCCGCTCGGCCCGCGTGCCTTCGCCGCGGCGCCGCCCGAGGCCTGCCGCAAGCGCTGCGACGACACGCTGGTGAACAACGCCATTCCCTTATGATCGCGCCCCGCTCGCGCGTGTCCTCGCGCGCGCGACCGCGGTCGCCGGCACCCGGGCCCGCTGCTATCCTCGTCCGCATGCGCGCGCCCCCCGGAGTCCTCGCGATCGTCCTGTGTCTCGCCGGCTGTGACCGGGCCGCGGAGGCCCAGGAAGCCGCGACGAAGGCCGCGACCGCGGCCGCCGATCACACCCAGAAGGCCGTGGACGAGGCCGGCAAGCGCGTCGACGAGGCCGGCAAGCGCATCGACGAGGCCGGCAAGCGCATCGACGAGGTGGTCGACGAGACCAAGGCGGCGACCGGACGCGCGTGGGCCGGGCTGACCGACACCGGCGAGCTGAGCACCACCGCGCTGGCGTGGATGAAGGACACCGCGGAGTCGACGGACATCCGCGCGGTCGTGGCCAAGGGCGTGCAGGTGGCCCCGGTCGCGTTGGAGGTCGCCAAGACGATCAACGGCGCGGTCGACTCGGACACCGCGGTCGAGCCGATCTATCAGTCGCTGGACGGCCGCGACCCCGCCGAGGTCGATCGCGCGATCGGGTCGATGCCGCGGGTCGAGATCGTCGACGGGCTGAAGGTCGGCTTCCACGAGCTGTCGCGGCTCGACGCCGGCACCTCGGTGAACGAGCGCGCCTACCTCATGACATGGCGACGCGAGGATCACATCGTCGGGCTGGTCTACCGCACCACGCGGACGATCGATCTCGACAAGCTGGTGAAGGAGGCCCCGCGCCTCATCGCGCTGACGCAGACCGCCCTCGCGGCCGAGACCCCATGAGCGCCGACGCACCGCTGCCCCCGAGCACGACGCTGGGTGAGCTGCTGCGCGCGTGCCCCGACGCGACGTACGTCGGCTGCGACGCGAACACACCGGTGCGCGGGGCGAGCACCGATTCGCGGCGCATCGTGCCGGGCATGGTGTTCGTCGCGCTGCGCGGCGGCGCCCACGACGGGCACGCCTTCGTCCCCGACGTGCTGGTCCGCGGTGCGGCCGCGGCGGTGATCGCCGCCGACGCGACCGCCCCCGCCGGGCCCCACGTGCGCGTCGCCGATCCGTGGCAGGCGCTGCCCTCGATCGCGGCGGCGTCGTGGGGACACCCTGCCTCCGGCCTGCGGCTGGTCGGCGTCACGGGCACCAACGGCAAGACGACGACGGCGCACCTCGTCGGCGCGATCCTCCGCGAGGCCGGCCGGCTGCACGCGCGCCTGGGCACCACGGGCAACTGGCTCGTCGATCACGAGGACCATGCTGGGTTCACCACGCCGTTCCCGATCGAGCTGCAGGCGCTGCTCGCCGACGCGCGCGCGCGTGGTGCGACGGACGTGGTGATGGAGGTGTCGTCCCACGCCCTCGCGCAGGCCCGGGTCGCGCCGCTGCGCTACGACGCCTGCGGGCTGACGAGCTTCAGCCAGGACCACCTCGACTTCCACGCGGACATGGACGACTACCTCCGCGCGAAGTGCCTCCTGCCGGGCACGTACCTGCGCGACGGCGGCGTCGCTGTCGCGGCGGTCGACGACCAACCCGCCGCGGCGCGCTTCCTCGCCGCGGCCGCGCGCGGCACCGCGTGGCGAGCCTCGCGGGGCGCGGTCGCCGACGCCGAGATCCGGGCCCACGCGATCGAGCTCGCCGCGACCCACACGAGCGCGCGCGTCGAGACGCCGGCCGGCCCGATCGATCTGCGCACGCCGCTGGTCGGGCCGTTCAACCTCGACAACGTGCTGGTCGCGATCGGCCTGTGCGTCGCGACGGGCGTGCCCAACGACGCGATCGCGGCCGGCCTCGCCGGCACCCGCGGCGCGCCCGGCCGCCTCGAGCCGGTCACCGTGCCGGGCGTCCGCGGCCCGGTGGTGCTCGTCGACTACGCCCACACCCCCGACGCGGTCGAGCGCACGCTCGCCGTGCTCCGGCCCCTCACCCGCGGCAGGCTCGTCGTGCTGCTCGGCTGCGGTGGCGATCGCGATCCCGGCAAACGCCCGTTGATGGGCGCGATCGCGGGCCGCGACGCCGACGTCTTCTGGGCGACCTCCGACAACCCGCGCACCGAGTCGCCCGCGGCGATCGTCGAGCAGATGGTCGCCGGCGTCGACGCGTCGGCCCGCGGCCGCGTCCTCGTCGAGGTCGATCGCGGCCGCGCCATCGCCGGCGCGATCGCGGCCGCGGGCGAGGACGACGTCGTGCTCCTCGCGGGCAAGGGCCACGAGGACTACCAGCAGATCGGCCACGAGAAGATCCACTTCGACGACCGCGAGCACGCCCGCGCAGCGCTGCAGCGCCGCGCCTGACCACGGACGCGCCGGCTCGCTCGCGCGATCACGCCGGGGCCGCGTCGCGCCGCAGCGCCTCGACCACCCGCTCGAGCCGCATCCCGCGGCTGCCCTTGACCAGCACCACGCTCGGCGCGTCGAGGCGCGCGGCGACCCAGCGGCTCGCGGCGTCGGGATCCTCGGTCACGAACACCTCGACGCCATGGGCGGCGGCGGCGTGGGCCATCTCGCGGCTGCGCGGGCCGAAGGCCACCAGCGCGCCGATGCCCGCCGCAGCACACGCCTCGCCGACCGCGACGTGGAGCGAGAGCTCGTCGGGTCCGAGCTCGAGCATGTCGCCGAGCACCGCGATGCGCCGCCGGCCGCCCTCGAGCGCGGCCATCGATTGCAGCGCCGCGCCGACCGATCCCGGGTTCGCGTTGTAGCAGTCGGCGACCACCAGGTGATCGCCCAGCGCGATGGTGCGGCCGCGATCGCCGACCGGCTCGACGGCCGCGAGCGCGGCGAGCATCCCGGCCAACGGCAGGCCTAGCGCCGTGCCCACGGCGATCGCCGCCGCGGCGTTGCGGGCGTTGTGCAGGCCGAACAGCCCCAGCTCGAGCTCGAACTCTCCGTGGGCCACGGTCGCCATGCGGGCCCGCGTCGTCGCGCCCTGCACCACCTCGACGATGCGCACGTCGGCATCCGCGTCGGGCCCGACGCGCCACACCGTCAGGTGCGTCCCGCCCGGGAGGTGCGGCCGCAGCAGCGGCTCGTCCGACGGCACCACGACGATCCCGCCGTCGCGCACGTGGGCGATGGGCTCGGCCTCCGCGGCGGCGATCGCCTCGATGGTCTTCATGAACTCGAGGTGCTCGAGCGCGACACTGGTGATCACCGCGACGCTCGGCGACACGAGGCGCGCCAACAGGTCGTTCTCACCCGGCGCGCTCATGCCGAGCTCGATCACCATCGCGCCCGGATCCTCGGGCTCGCCGAGCAACGTCAACGGCACGCCGAGGTGGTTGTTGAGGTTGCCGCGCGTGCACAACACCCGCGGAAACCCGGTCGCGAGCACCGCCGCGATCATGGCCCGCGTCGTGGTCTTGCCATTGCTGCCGGACACCGCCACCACCGGCCCGGTGCACTGCTCGCGCCGCGCGGCCCCGAGTCGCTGCAGCGCAGCCGTCGTGTCCTCGACCTCGATCACGCTCACATCCCCGTCGGGGATCGACCGCCCGCGCTGCACGAACACCGCCGCAGCACCCCCGCGGATGGCGTCGGCGAGGAATGCATGGCCGTCCCGTGCCGCCACGATCGGCGCAAAAAGCGCGCCGGCGATCGGCGAGCGGGAATCGAGGAACACGCCGCTCACCTCGCGCGCGGCGTCCCGCACGAGTCGACCGCCGGCGGCCTGAGCGAGTTCGATCGGGAGGTAGCGCATGGGTGACGTGCATAGTGCCATCCCGCTCGCCCGACCGCCGACCCGAAACCAAACCGACACGACGACCAACCGCGAGCCACCACCCGAAGCCGACGACTGCGCTTCCCCGTGGCGCTGATCCTCCGCATCGTGCTAAGGTAGCGCCGCGATACGGTGGGGTTTTCATGACCGGCCGCGATACACTACTCCTGGATCAGGGCTACCAGCCCATCAAGGTCATCCCGTGGCAGCGGGCGTTGTGCATGCACTTCGTCGGCAAGGTCGAGGTATTGCGCGACTATGAGTGGGTCGTGCAGACGATCTCGACCACCTATGCCGCGCCCGCCGTGGTCCGGTTGCTCCGCAAGCTCAGCTCGCGCCCGCTGCACGTCCGCTTCTCGCGGCAGAACGCGTACCTGCGCGACAACCATCGCTGCCAGTACTGCGGCATCCGCTGCGGGCCGCGGGACCTGACGCTCGACCACGTCGTGCCGCGCTCGGCCGGCGGCAAGACCACGTGGCGCAACGTCGTCACCGCGTGCGTCGCCTGCAACCGTCGCAAGGGTCGCGAGTCGCCCGAGGCGGTGGGCATGAAGCTGCGCTCGATCCCGACGCGGCCCGACTGGCTCGCGCCGCGACTGCTGCACGTCGGCGAGGACTCGGTGCCCGAGGCCTGGCGCGACTGGCTGCATTAGTCTGTCAGGGGAAGCGGCCCGCTTCCCCCTC
>LNFB01000309.1 GCA_001464385.1 Deltaproteobacteria bacterium Ga0077550
TGGGCAGAGCCCAGCTCGAGCCTCCCCCTTTCCATCGCTTCGCTCCGGATCGCTTCGTTGGGGGCTTCGCTCCGTGCGAGCTTCCCGCTCTCCTGTCAGGGGAAGCGGCCCGCTTCCCCCTCCGTCTGGGCAGAGCCCAGCCGGAGCCTCCCCCTTTCCATCGCTTCGCTCCGGATCGCTTCGTTGGGGGGCTCGCCCGACGCAAGCGATCGGGCGGGGAATGCGGCGGGGGCCCGCACGCCGGCGGGCTGCGACGCTCTCCAGGGGGCGCAGGCCCCGGCGGCTGCCCGACTTCTTG
Source organism: Deltaproteobacteria bacterium Ga0077550 (assembly GCA_001464385.1). GTDB lineage: Bacteria > Myxococcota_A > Polyangia > Nannocystales > Nannocystaceae > Xiheibacterium > Xiheibacterium aquaticum. Next base: position 299 of record LNFB01000309.1, read on the forward strand.
CGCCGGGTGGGCCCCTCGTGCCACGACTACCGTCGAACGGCGCGCTGACGACGACGTGCGCGTTGCGCGACCCGGGGCCTCGTGCTCTACACGCTTCTCTACCCGCTCAGCACCCAGTACGCCGCGCTCAGCTGGCTGAACGTGTTGCGCTACACGTCGACGCGCATCATCGCGGCGACGTTGACCGCGCTGCTGCTGTCGCTCGTCCTCTACCCCTGGTTCATCCGCACCCTGCAGAAGATCCAGCTCGGGCAGGTCGTGCGCGAGGACGGCCCGCAGTCGCACCTGTCGAAGCGCGGCACGCCGACGATGGGCGGCAGCCTCCTGCTGTTCACGCTCATCATCCCCACGCTGCTGTGGGCCGACATGCGCAACCCGTACGTGCTGCTCGCGAGCCTCACGACCGCGGGCTACGGCGTCATCGGGTTCGTCGACGATTTCCTCAAGGTGCGGCGCAAGCACTCCGGCGGCATGCCGGGCAAGATCAAGTTCATCAGCCAGATCGCGGTCGCGACCTGCACGATCTACTACCTGTTCGAGTCGGGCGTCATCCCCGAGAGCATCCGGTTCCGGGTCTCGGTGCCGTTCGTCGACTTCTACGAGTACGACACCGGCATCGATCGCTGGATCTACATCAGCTTCGCGGTGTTCGTCGTCGTCGGCTTCTCGAACGCGGTGAACCTCACCGACGGCCTCGACGGCCTGGCGATCGGGCCCGTCATCATCTCCGCGGCGACGTTCCTGATCCTCACCTACGCCGCGGGCACGGTCATCAACAAGACCTTCGACATCGCGTACTACCTGCACATCCCCCACATCCCGATGGTGGGTGAGCTCGCGATCTACTGCGGGGCCATGGTCGGGGCCGGCATCGGCTTCCTCTGGTACAACACCTACCCCGCCAGCGTGTTCATGGGCGACGTCGGCTCGCTGCCGCTGGGCGCCGGCCTCGGCTTCCTGGCGGTCGCCTCCAAGAACGAGTTCACCCTGCTCATCGTCGGCGGGATCTTCGTGCTCGAGACCGTCAGCGTCATCGTGCAGGTGGTCTCGTTCAAGCTCACCGGCAAGCGCGTGTTCAAGATGGCGCCGATCCACCATCACTTCGAGTTGAAGGGCTGGGCCGAGCCCAAGGTCATCGTCCGGTTCTGGATCATCAGCATCATGCTGGCGCTGGTGGCCCTGGCCACGCTCAAGCTGCGATGAACGGCACCGGCGCGATCCAGTGGACGACCGCGTTGATCGTGGGCCTCGGCGCCAGCGGTGTCGCGGCGGCGCGTCTGCTCGCGGCGCTCGGCGTCCGCGTCCGCGCCTACGACCGCAACCCGGAGGCCGCGCTGCCCGAGGGCATCGCGGATTTCCGCGGCACCGCGGAGATCCCCGACGCGGCGCTCGACGGCGTCGACCTCGTGGTGCTCAGCCCCGGCGTGCCGCCCGAGGCCCCGCGGGCCCGCGCGCGGGAGGTGGCCCCGGACGCGCAGATCACCGGCGAGCTCGGACTCGGCCTGCAGCTCGTGTGCGAGCGCGTGGGCGGACCGTGGGCCCCGCTGCCCGTCGTCGAGATCACCGGCACCAACGGCAAGAGCACGGTCACCGCGCTCACCGGCGCCCTGCTGCGCGAGGGCGGCCTGCACCCGTTCGTCGGCGGCAACCTCGGCACGCCGCTGTGCGCCGCGCTGCTCGAGGTGTTGGAGGGCGTCACGCCCTGGTTCGACGCCCTCGTGATCGAGTGCTCGAGCTTCCAGCTCGAGACCCTGGGATCGGTGCCGAACGCCGTCGGCATGGTGCTCAACGTGACGCCCGATCACCTCGATCGCTACGCGTCGCTCGAGGACTACGCCGACACGAAGGCCGCCGTGTTCCGCCACCTCGCACAGGGCGGCCTCGCGCTGGTCGACGAGGGCGGCCCGTTCACGGCGCGCATGCTGCCGGCGCGCCGGGACCTCCGCGTCGTCGCAGTCGGCGAGGGCGGCCTCGCGTGGGTCGAGGGCACCGGTGCCGGCCGCGTGCTCGTCGTGCCCACGCCCGACGGTGCGACCGAGCGCTACGATCGCGCGCTGCTGCGCTTGCCGGGCCGACACAACGCCAGCAACGCCGTGTTCGCCCTGGCCGCGGCGCGCCACCTCGGCGTCGATCGGGCCGCGTGCGAGCGCGGCCTGTCGGCCTTCGAGGGCCTACCCCATCGCATGGTGCTGGTGCGCGAGCTCGACGGCGTGAAGTACTACGACGACTCGAAGGCGACCAACGTCGCGAGCGCGCTGGCCAGCCTCGGCGGCCTCGACGAGCGCTTCGTGCTGATCGCCGGCGGCCGCGGCAAGGGCGACGATCTGTCGCCGCTGGGCGAGGTCCTGCGCAGCCGCGGGCGCGCCATCGTGACGATCGGCGAGACCGCGGAGCAATTCGCCGCGCTCGCCGAGGGCCAGGTCCCCGCGGTGGTCGCCGGCGAGCTCGTCGCGGCCGTCGCCCACGCCCGCGCGCTCGCCCAGCCCGGGGACGCGATCGTGCTGGCGCCCGCATGCGCGAGCTACGATCAGTTCCGCAGCTACGCCCACCGCGGCGACGTGTTCGCGGCCGCGGTGCGGGCCCTCGCCTGATCGCGAGCGCCGGCCCGACTACTCCAGCGCCTCGATCTCGAGCACGTCG
>LNFB01000310.1 GCA_001464385.1 Deltaproteobacteria bacterium Ga0077550
ACCACGATCCGATCCCAGCGCGGCAATCCATCCTGCACGAAGTACTGCCAATCGCCGCCGGGGTGCAGCGCCTGCAGGTGCTCGAGCATGCGGACCACCCGGACCTCGATGCTGTCGGGCGGACCGATGTCGATGAACGGGTGGTGATCGACGCCCTCGAACGCCTCGAGGCGGCAGCCGCCGATGTCGTCGCCGCAGTTGCCCACGCCGTAGTCGCTCACGTAGCACGGCTGCACCACGTGGAAGCCCATCGCCGCGAGCACGCGGCCGTGCTCCTGGCCGCCGCACAGCGCTGGCGCGCCCGCGCCGTGCAAGTACACGACGAGCTGGCCGATGGGCGTGGCGTTCGTGTCGAGCTGCGCCTGCTCGACGGCGAGCTTCAGCGTCGCGGCGGGATCGGCCTCGTCGGGGGTGAACTCGAGCTCGTACAGCTGTGGATCGGAGACATCGACCTGCGGCCCGGGGTCGACGGGCTCGCCGGTGCTCGAGCTGTCGCTCGACTCCGAGCCGTCGGCGTCGCCCGAGGAACCCGTGTCCGCGGGCGCACTGGTCTCGGGCGTCGTGGTCGCGTCGAGGGTCGAAGGCGCCGTCGTCGTCGGCCCGACCGTGCCGTCGGCGGCCCCGGTGGATCCACCCCCGGTGGACGCGTCGGTGTCGGCGTCACCGCCCCCATCGCCGCAGGCCGACATCGCGAGCGAAGCGAACACGACGGAGACGAGACGCGGCGTCACGATCATCTACGGACCTTGTCCGAGGCCGCGACGCGCCGTCAAGCGCCGCGCTTGGTGCCACGGGGTGATTTGCGTACGGACGTCGACGTCGACGTGGCCGCGGCCACCCCCGCGACAGCGGCCAAGTACGCCCGACCGCGCGGCGCGATCTCGTAGCCGACCTCGAAGCTCTGCGTGAGCCCGAGGCGCTTGAGCTTGCGGACGTCGGTCTTGAACGGCAGCGTCTCGCGCCCGAGCATCGCCGCGAGCTTCGACGCGGCCACCCGCGGGTGCGCGTCGATGATCGCGAACGTCGCCGCCGTCCACGGCGCCTTGCGATCCATGCGTTCGAGCGCGCCTCGGATCGCGACGACGTCGTCCGGCGTCAGCTGATCCTCGAGCGCCAGCTCGACCCGATCCCCGTCGCCGCCGTGGTGCAACTCGACGCGCACGACCTCGGTGTCGGGCTCGATCGGCCCGAGCTCGCCGAGGTGGGCGAGCAGCTCGGCCTTCGACGCGAAGCCCGATCGCTTCGCGTCCGCGGTGCTGATCGCCGACGCCTTCACCCACCGCACGTCGTCGACCTCGAGCACGCCGATCGGGTGGCAGCGGTAGCGCCCGCCCTTGCGCACGCGCAGGGTCTGCCACCGGCGGAACGTGAGGGTGATGTCGCCGCGGGTGAGGCCGTCCCAGAACGCCCGCTTGAACAGCAGCATGGACCCCACGGTATTCGAGGTGTCGGAATTTTTCCCGGACCACCGCATCCTCGCGGGGACCCCGTCCGTCGTCGGGGACGAGACCCATGAACGCGACCGCCACCAAGACCGAGTCCACCTTCCGCATGGCCTACTCCGTCCGCGTGTCGATCGCGGCCGCCCCCGACCGCGTGTGGACGCTCCTGACGGACGCCGCCCGATTCCCGTCGTGGAACACCGCCGTCACCAGCATCGAGGGGGAGATCGCCCTGGGCCAGCGGCTGACGGTGCGCGTGCCGCTGGCTCCGGGCCGCGCGTTCCGTCCGCGCGTGATCGCGTTTCAGCCCCCCGCGGCAGGGTCGGGCGCGACGATGGTGTGGAGCGACGGCATGGCGCCGATGTTCAAGGGCACCCGCACGTTCACCCTCGAGCCCGAGGGCAGCGGCACCGCGTTCACCATGGTCGAGGAGTTCAAGGGCGTGATGCTGCCGATGATCAAGGGCTCGCTCCCCGACTTCCGCGCCGCGTTCGACGAGTACGCCGCGTGCCTGAAGCGGGCGGCCGAGGCGAGTTGATCGCGGTTCCCTCGGTGCGCATCGCGGGCGTAGCCTCGCTCTAGGATGACCGCCGTCGCACCGCCGCCCGACCTCGCCGCCGCCCGCGAACGCTTCCTCGGGATGGTCGACGATCTGCGACCCGACCTCCACCGCTACGCCTCGCGACTCGTGGGCTCGGCGATCGACGGCGAGGACATCGTCCAGGACACGCTCGCCAAGGCCTTCTACGCCCTCAGCCTCTCGGCCGAGGTGCCGCCGTTGCGGCCGTGGCTGTTCCGCATCGCCCGGAACACGGCGATCGATTTCCTGCGCCGCTACGACCACCGCATGGTGGATTCGCTCCCCGACGCCGAGCCGATGGCACCCGACGACTTCCCCCGTGACCCGACCGCCCTCACAGCGGGCCTGTCGGCGTTCATGGCCCTGCCGGTGACGCAGCGCAGCGCGGTCATCCTGAAGGACGTGCTCGACGCGTCGCTCGCCGAGATCGCCGAGCACCTCGGCACCACCGTCGAGGCCGTGAAGGCGCTGCTGGTCCGCGGCCGCGCGGCGCTGCGGGCCCACGGCGGCGAGGCCCGACCGATCACCGCCACGAACGGATCGCCCCAGCACCGCGCCCTCGTCGAGCAGTACGTCGCCCTGTTCAACCGCCGCGACTGGCCCGGCGTGCAGGCCCTCCTGCTCGAGGAGGTCCGCCTCGATCTCGTCGCCAAGTCGCAGCGCCAGGGCAAGTCGGTGGGCGGCTACTTCGCCCGCTACGCCCAGGACCCCGACGTCACCCTGCGACTCGGCCGCTGCGAGGGCCGCGAGGTCCTCGGCGTGTTCCGCAGCGGCGGCGCGTCACCGGAGTACATCATCGTCCTCGAGAGCGAGGGCGGGCGCGTGTCGTTCATCCGCGACTTCCGCTACGTGCCGTACATGGCGGAGGTGGAGGAGTAGGCGCGGCTCATCTGCGCGAACCGAGGCCGAAGTCCAGCCCGAGGGCCAGGAACGCCAGCGGCGGGAAGGCCATGCGCTGCTTCTCACCGCCCTCCACCACCGCACCGATCGCGCCGAGGTTCGCGCGTCCGACCACCTGGGTGATCATCGCGACCTGCACGTTGATCGCGAGCCGGCGCGCGACGTCGTGGCTCCACTCGACCGACGGCCCGACGTTGAACCCGTTGGCGACGATGTCGCCCGAGAACGTGTCGTTCTCGAAGCCCTGCTTCGTATAGTTGTAGCCGAGCATCGCCCCGAGCCGCAGCCGCGAGCGGGCCGAAGTGCGGATCGGCACCTTCAACGCGGCGCCGATCGAGAACAGGTGCATGCGCAGCCCATCGGTCGGCGCGGTGCCGCGCTCCTTGATCCCGCGCAGCGAGTAGTGCAGGTACGGCCCCATCTCGAAGTGGTCGCCCAGGGCGATCATCGCGTCCGCGTGGAGCACGAACCCGACCCCGACCTTGGTCTTCGAGACCTTGTGGGGCGTGGCGGAGCCCGGGAAGCCGAGGCCCACGCGCGGCGAGATCGTGACCCGCGGCGGCGCGTCACCGGAGTACATCATCGTCCTCGAGAGCGAGGGCGGGCGCGTGTCGTTCATCCGCGACTTCCGCTACGTGCCGTACATGGCGGAGCGGGGATTTCGATCCCACGCCGCCGACGTGACGCATCCGCGGCGGGCCAGGCGCGCTGGAAATCACGGTGACCTGCGGATACCGTCGCGGATGCAGAGCGATCGATCATGACGCAGCCCTACCCCCGTGACGCGCGCTCGCCCCTCTGGATCCCTGTGTCCTTCGTCGCCCTGCTCGGGGCGTGCGGCGACTCGTCCGGCTCCGCCGACACCTCGAGCTCGACGGCCGCGTCGTCCACCGGCGAGCCCGCGCCGCTCACCCACGGCGCGATCACGCTCGAGTTCCGCCGCGCCGAGTCCCAGGCCGCCAACCCATTCGTCGGCGCCGCGACGGTCGAGGTCACGATGGTCTATCAGGACTGCCTGGTGGACTTCTACGACGCCAACCCGAACCTCCACCAGGACGGCCTGCTCGGGGCGCGGATCTTCGGCGGCGCCGAGCTCGACGGCGAGGGCTGGCTCGATCGTCTGTGCGCGCCGACCCTGCCGAACGCAGCGTCGTGCACGATCGAGTCGATCTCGCAGACGCTGGCCGTCGCCCACCTGCTGACGGTGCGCTACACCCTCGAGGACGACCTCGAGGACCGCTCGCTACAGTTCGGGCCGATCCCCAACCTCGCGACGACCGGCTGCGATCCCGTCATGCGCATGACCTCGGCGGGCGCGTCGAAGGGCTTCGACGCCGCGGGCGATCAGTCGTTCGTGGTCGAGAGCTTCGCCCCCGAGGAGGCGACGACCGACCAGGCCGAACCGATCGTGATCCGCGTCGCCGCCGTCGAGTGACGCGAGCCCGGCTCGATCAGCACAGCCCCAGGCCGACGTCGCAGACGCAGGTCATCGAGTCGCACGCGGCGGTGCACGTGTCCGCTTCGCTGCACGAGATGATGCAGCCGCTGCCGCAGGTCAGCGTGCAATCGCTGCCGGGGTTGCAGTCCTGCGGGCAGCCCTCGTTGCAGTCGAAGGTGCAGTCGCCGCCGTCGCAGCTCTGCTGACAGCCGTCGCCGTCGCAGCTCGCGTCACACGTCGCATCGGCGTCGCAGTCCTGCGCACAATCACCGCCCGAGCAATGCAGCGTGCACGTCGCACCGGCGGCGCACTCCTGGTTGCAGCCGCCGCCCGAGCACTCGAACGCGCAGGTCTGACCGCCGTCGCAGATCTGCGCGCAGCCGCCCTCGACACAGTCCTCGCCGGCGCCGGTGTCGGTCCCCGTGTCGGGATCCGAGTCCCCGGTCTCACCCGTGTCGGCGGTCGTCTCGGCCGCGGTGGTGCTCGCCGACGTGCCAGCGGTCGTGCCCGCCGTCGTGCCTGCCGTCGTGCCTGCGGTCGTCGCGTCCGCCGTGGTCGTCGACATCGTCGTCGACGCGCCCGAGGCCGTCCCGGTCTCGGATCCGCCGTCCCCCGCGTCGTCGCCGTCGTCGGTGGCGATCACACAGCCGCCGACGAGCAGCGCGAAGCAGGCGATCCGGGTGGGCAGGGCAAGTTCCAGTCGTGGCATCTCGGACGATCCTCCGCGCCGGGTCGTGGCGCGCCGCCGGTAGAGGGGCCAGCACCGCCGATCGATTGCGGGTCCCCGACGATTTCTACGGCCCACGCCGACGCGGTGCCGTGGACGCGCGCCTGGCTGTCGCGAGCCGAGCGTGCTAGGCTCGCGACCTATGTCGTTGGAAGATGTTCGTCGTCGTCTGCCCGTGGTGGATGCCCTGCCGACGCCGGACAGTCGCTGGGCCTCCAATACGCGGCGGACGGCCGCCAAGGCGCCCCGATGGGCCGTCTGGGAACTGACACTCGCCTGCGATCAGAAGTGTGCGCATTGCGGTCCGCGGGCTGGCGAGCGCCGCCCCGACGAGCTGACCACCGAGGAGTGCCTCGCGGTCGTGCGCGAGCTGAAGGAGCTCGGCTGCGGCGAGGTGGTGCTCATCGGCGGCGAGGCCTACCTCCGCAACGATTTCATCCTGGTGATCCGGGCGATCCGCGAGGCCGGGATGAGCTGCACGATGACCACCGGCGGGCTCAACCTCACCAAGGCCCGCGCCGAGGCGATGGTCGAGGCCGGCATCGGCAGCGTGACGTTCTCGATCGACGGGCTCGAGGCCACCCACGATCGCCTGCGCGGCGTCCCCGGCAGCTGGAAGCGCGCGTTCGCGGGGATGCGACACATCCGCGAGGCCGGCGGACGGGTCGCCTCCAACACGCAGATCAACGCGCTGACCCGCACCGAGCTGCTGCCCCTGCTCGATCTCCTCGCGGACGCCGGCGCACATTCGTGGCAGCTGCAGATCACGGTCCCCCACGGCAACGCGGCCGACCACCCCGAGATCATCCTGCAGCCCCACTCGTATCTCGAGCTGTTCGAGACGCTGGATGCGGTGGTCGATCGCTGCGCCGAGCGCCGCGTGCGGCTGTGGCCGGGCAACAACCTCGGTTACTTCGGGCCGCTCGAGCGGCGGCTCCGCGCCGCCCAGAACAAGCACTGGCGCGGCTGCGTCGCGGGCGTCTCGGTGGTCGGCATCGAGAGCAATGGTGGCATCAAGAATTGCCCGAGCCTCGGCGGCCCGGTCAACGTCGGCGGCCAGTGGCGCGTGCACGGCATCCGCAAGATCTGGGAGGAGAGCTATCAGCTCGGCTACATCCGCGAGCGCACCGTCGACGATCTCTGGGGGTATTGCCGCACGTGCTACTACGCCGAGACGTGCATGGCGGGGTGCACCGCCGCGGCCGAGCCGTTGCTCGGGCGCCCGGGCAACAATCCATTTTGTCACCACCGCGCGGTGCAGATGGACAAGCAGGGGCTGCGCGAGCGCATCGAGCAGGTGCGGGGCGCCGCGGGCGGTGGCTTCGACAACGGGCTGTTCCGGGTGATCCGCGAGCACAAGGATCCCGAGCTGCGCGCGGCCCACGGGCCGGTGGCGATCGAGGAGCCCCGCGTCTCGCGATTGGTCGAACCGACGGGGCCCGGCTACGACGCGGTGCTCGACCCCGCACCGTAGTCGCGTGACGACGGTGGCGCGCGCTCAACCGTTCGGGTCGGTGTCGCCGGTGCCGCTCGACGTGGTGGCGCCCGTCTCGCTGCCGGTGGTCTCCGTCGTGCTCGTGGTCTCCGGGAACGGATCGGTGCTCGTCGACTCGTCCGGCCCGGCGTAGGTGACGGCGTCGGCGTCGGTCGGGTCGTACGTGGTCGACACCGAGACCGAGGTGCTCGATCCCGAATCCGTGATCGAGGCGTCGTCGGGGCCGGCGTACGTCACCGCGTCGGCGCTCTGCTCCGCGCTGGAGATCGTCTCCTCACCGACGGTCGTGCTGCCCGTGCTACCCGTTGCCCCCGTCGTTCCGGTGTCGTTGCCCGCCGTCGTGCCGCACGACACCGTGGCCAACGTCAGTCCCGCCGCGAGACCGAACAGCCGGAGCCCGGCATTGGACAGGACGCTCGCACGCCGATCGCAGAATGGGCACCACGTCTCCTCCGAGCGGATGAGGCAACCACAACCTTCGCAATCCACATAGGCCACCATCGGTTCAAGGTAGCGCGGCCTTTCGTCGACGTCCAGGGGCCGACGCCGATCGCCCGCCTGCGGCGTGCCGGACGGGCGTTCGCGGTACCATGGTCGCGCGGTGGGTGGCACAGGGGCGGCGTGGATCTTCGCCGGGGGACTGCTCGTCGCCCTCGGGTGGGTCGCGGCGCGCCGCGAGGCCCTCGCCCGGGTGTTGTTCGCGACCGTCGATCCCCGGCCGATGGCCATCTTCCGCATCGGCTTCGGCGCGTGCCTGCTCGCGCTGGTGTGGGAGACCGCGCCGCTGTCCGAGTACCTGTTCTCGGACGAGGGCCTGCTGCCACGCGCCGCGGTCGCCGAGGCGCGCGGCGTCCAGGGCCTCGGGCCCGGCGGACCCGAGGGGTTGCTCGGCGGGCTGCGCTACCTCGTCGACGGACGCTGGTCGCTGCTGCACCTGTATGATCCGCCGTGGTTCGCCCGCGCCCACGTCGTCGCGCTCGGCATCGCCGCGCTGGCGCTGACGCTCGGCTGGCGCACCCGCACCGCGACCGTGATCGCGTGGCTGCTGCTCGTCGGCCTGCTCCGGCGCGGCGACGCCCACTGGGGCGGCGAGCAGGTGTTCACCGGATTCCTGTTCGTGTCGATGTTCGCGGACGGCGGCGCCGCGTATGGCGTCGATGCATGGCGACGGCGCGCCGCGTTCCCCGAGCCGCGGCGGATCCCCGCGTGGCCGCAGGCACTGCTCGCCCTGCAGCTCGCCGTCGCGTACGCGGCCAACGGCTGGGCGAAGACCGGCCCGACGTGGATGTCGGGCGACACCCTCGGACTCGCGGTGCAGCTCGATCGCTACGCGCGGATCGACTGGCACTGGCTGCTCGCGCTCGTCGGCCCGTGGCCGCTGCGCCTCGCGACGTGGGGCGTGCTGTGGTGGGAGCGGCTGTTCCCGATCGTACTCGTGGGCCTGTGGTGGCGCGCCTGCGCTGCGCTCGGCGTGCCGAGCCTCGGTAGCGGGGTGCTGCGCACGCGCGCGGCGTGGCTCGTGGATCCGCGGCCGTGGCTCGGCTTCGGCCTGATTTTCCACGGCATCGCCATGGTGCTGTTCGAGTTCGGCGCGTTCGTCGGCGCGACAGTCTCGGCCTATGCGCTGTGCGGGCTCGCGGCGCCGTGGACGACGACGCGCCTCGATCCCGCGCCGCCGGCCGCGGCCCCATCGCTGCCCGCAGCAGCGTGGTTTGCCGCGGTGGCGATCATCGGCGCGGTCGGCCTCGTGTCGATCGCGACCGGCGTCGTCGCGTGGTGGTATGGCGGCTGGGCGGCCGTCGCGGTCGGGTTGTTCGTCGTCGGTCGCCCGGCCCTGCGACCGAGGCGCCTCGCCGCGGGGCTCCTGGTCGCCCACCACACCTGCGCGCTGCTGCTCTGGCAGTCGCCGACCTCGCCCTGGCGCGACCGGGCCCGCGCGATGGTCGAGCCGTGGATGGAGCGCACGTACACGCGGCAGCTGTGGTCGATGTTCGCGCCCAACGGCCCGACGCGCGATCAGACGGTCCGCACCACCGTGGTCGTCGGCGGAGCCCGTCATGACCTGCGCACCGAGCTCGAGCACGACCTGCGCCGCCCGTACCTGCTGCACGACCGGTGGCGCAAGATCGACGAGGGCGTCAGCGGCTATCGACGTGGGCTGGCGCAGTGGCACGCGCGGTGGGTCTGCCGTCGCTGGGCGATCGACCACGGCGGCGAGGTGCCGGATCGCGTGGTGCTCGAGCGCGTGGTCGCCCCGTTCGCCCCGCAGGACGCGCCGGATCGCGACGCGTGGTTCTGGGCGCACGCGAGCATCGAGCCCCTCGTCGAGGTCGCGTGCGCCCAGGATCCGTTCGGGGTGCCCGACGCCGAGGTCCTCGCGCGCCACGGGCTCGCGCCGTCGGGGCCCACCGACACGCCGTGAGCGTCAGCCGCTGGTCTCGGGCACGCCGTACTCCGGCTCGCCCACGGTCTCCGATCCGCCGGTGGTGCCGTCGGTGCCGGTGCCGGTGCTGCCGTCGGTGCCCGTCGTGGTCGCGTCGGTGGCCGAGTCGGTCACCGTGTCGGTCGCCGTGTCGGTCGTCTGGGCGAAGGTGTCCGCGCTGCCGTACTCGACGCCGCCGCTGCCCGTGATCGAGTCGTCGGTGGTCGCGGTGGTGCCGGTGGTGGCGGTGGTCGGGGCCGTGCCCGAGCTCGACGCCGTCGTCGTCGCGCTGCCCGCCGTGTCGTCGCCGTCGTCGGCCGGGCAGGCTGCGAGCGTCAACCCGAGGAGGATCGCCGAAGCGCGCGGCGCCGCGATCGAGCGCTGCGTCGCGCCGCAGTGCGGGCACTGCTGCTCGTGCGCGTGGATGTCGAGCGAACAGACCGGACACACCACCAAGCGGGTCATGCGGTGATCGTGCCGGGTGTCGGGCGACGAATCAAGGGGGCCCGGTCCTGCGCCGGCGGAGCTCGGTCATCCCCCGTCGGCGTCCGGGCTCGCCCCCTCGGCCGGCGGCTCGTGCCACGCCCGCCCGGACGACGCCGCGCGCTCGAGCTCGGCGATGATCTGCGCGCCGAGCAGCAGGATGATGGCGGCGACCTCGAGCCCGAGCAGCAGCACCACGACCGTGCCGAGCGAGCCGTACACGATGTCGACCAGCGACAGGTTGGCGAAGTACCAGAACATGAACGAGCGCACCGCCTCCCACAGGAGCGACGCGACGACGCCGCCGACGACCGCGTGGCTGGGGCGGATGTGGGCCAGCGGCATCACCCAGTAGAACGACGACAGCAGCAGCACGAGGCCCAGGAACGCCAGTGACTTGACCAGCGGGACCGCGGTCTCGGGGTCGATCGCCAGCCCGAACCACTGCGTGCCCTGCTCGGGCAGGGTGTCGAACGCGATCATCACCAGCGTCAGCACGAAGATGCCGCAGGCGATGAGCAGCACGTACCCCAGCGGCAGGACGAAGGCGCGCAGCCGGTGGACGTCGCGGACCCGGCGGTTGCGTTGGAAGACCACGGCGAACGCCTCGTCGAGCATGCGGAACGCGACGGCGCTGAAGAACAACAGCACGGCGAAGCCGACGATCCCGACCGTGGCGCGCTGCTCGACGAAGGCCGAGAACGCCTCGGTGACCACGCCCGCGCGCCCCGGCAGCAGCACGTCGGTCTGCGCGGCGATGGTCTGCATCAGCGCGTCGTGATCGATCACCGTGGACAAGACGACGACGACGAGCCCCAGCAGCGGCACGATCGAGAGCAGGGTGTTGTAGCCGAGCGCACCCGCGAGCAGGAACCCGCGGTTGCGGCGGAACTCCCCGAACACGCGCCACGCGAAGCCGAGCACGCGCGCGATCGGGCGCAGGACGCGGGTGGAGAGCCCGACGCGGGGCGCCGTGGGCGGGGCCGACAATGCGGCATGCTACCGCACGCGGCGCCCGGTCGGCGCCGCGCGGTGGACCGCCGCCCACGACGTCGGCGTCAGGGCGCGAGGCAGGTGATCTGCAGCCCGCCCTCGATCGCCTCGCACACGTCGCCGCACGGCTCGGCGGCGAGGCACTCGCACGCCGGCGCGTCGCCGCAGCCCTCGGGCAGGACCACGCACGCGTAGCCGGGCTCGGCGCCCTTCTTGCCGCCGATCGTCTCCTGGCAGTACTCGGTGGCGGCGTCGCACGACAGCGCGGGGCCGCAGGCGAATGTGCCGCCGCCGGTCTCGCTGCCCCCGCTCGACGACTCGTCCTGGCCCCCCGAGCTGCTGCCCCCGGACGATCCGCCGCTGCTGCCGCCCGAGCTCGATTCCCCCGAGGACTCCCCGGTGGCCGAGACCGAGGACGAGCCGGACGATTCCGATCCACTCGACGAACCCGGGCCGGAGCTCTCGGTCGTCTGCGATCCGCCGCCGGTCTCCCCGCCGTCGTCGCCACCACACGCCGTCACACACGCGAACGCAACGATAAGTCTACGCATGCAACTCAGACTACGCGACGCCATCCCGCGTGCCACGATCGACCGACGCCGCGGCCGCACGACACGATCGCCACGGTGGCGTGACGCAACCGATGCGCGGGATCTTCCGCTCGCCTGCGCGCTCTGGCAGGGTGGAGGCATGCATCGCCGCGCGCTCCCGCTCGTCCTCGTCCTCGCTGGCCTCGGCTGTCCGAGCGACGCCGATTCGGTCGTCACCGCCACGGACGAGTCGTCCTCGGGCGCAGGCTCGAGCGACACGACCCCCGCGGACTCGTCGACCGGTGGGCCCACGACGACGACGGTGACGACCGCCGACACGACGTGCGCCGATGGCTGCACGACCGGACCAGGCGCGTCGAGCAGCGAGTCGTCCGCGGGCGAGACGTCGAGCAGCGGGACGACCGAGGGCAGCAGCAGCACCGCGCCGGCCGAGGAGAGCAGCAGCGACACCGGCGTGAACCTCTGCGGCAACGGGGCGATCGACGGTGACGAGGCCTGCGACGACGGCGGCGAGTCGGCGGTGTGCAACGCCAACTGCACGCTCGCCGTGTGCGGCGACGCGATCCACAACGCGAGCGCGGGCGAGGCGTGCGACGCCGGCGGCGAGTCGTTCGGCTGCGACGTCGACTGCACGCTGCCGGTGTGCGGCGACGGGCTCGCCAACGCCAGCCACAACGAGCTGTGCGACGAGGGCGGCACGACGCCGTCGTGCGACGGCGACTGCACGCCCGTGTCGTGCGGCGACGGATTCCAGAACCTCGCGGCCCTCGAGACCTGCGACGACGGCGACAACGAGTCCGGCGACGGTTGTTCCGGGGTCTGCGTCATCGAGGGTGACTTCGGCGGCCGCTGCGTGATCGTCGACGGCCTGCAGTGGTGCTTCGACAACGACAACTGCGGCCAGGCCTGCGACGACGTCTGCTCCAACCTCGGCCTGGTGCTCGAGCCCGACGACGGCACGTGGTTCGCCGCCCAGGATTCCGCCCCCGAGTGCCAGGCGATCTCGGACGCCCTCGGCATGACCGATCCGATCGACTTCGACACACACGCGCTGGGCTGCCTCGAGGACGGTGGCCTCTCGGATCTCACCGGCGGCGGCCTCACCGGCAGCCTGCTGTGCTCGTCGGATCCGACCTGCCCATCCGCGCACCGCAACGACATGGACGACATCGGCACGCTGTGCGACCTGCCGGGCGCGCGGCGCTCCGTGTGCCCGTGCGGCGGCCAGTTCTGCGGCAACGGCGTCGTCGAGGGCAACGAGGTCTGCGACGACGGCAACCAGATCCAGAACGACGGCTGCACCACGGGGTGCATCACCACGCCGCCGACGTGCGTCGTCGTGAACGACCAGCAGTGGTGCTTCGACAACGCCGCCTGCGGCGAGGCGTGCAACGACGTCTGCGACGCGCTGGGCCTCTCGCTCGACATCTCCGACGACGAGTGGTTCGCCGCGCAGGACACCATCGAGGAGTGCCAGGCGATCTCGGACGCGCTCGGCATGGACAGCCCGGTGCAGTTCAACGGCTGGTCGTACGCGTGCCTCGAGGACGACGGCTTCGGCGACGTCGTCGACGGCGGCCTCACGGGCGCGCTCTACTGCTCGTCGTTCAACGGCTGCCCGGCCGACCACCGCACCAACATGGACGGCCTCGGGATCCCGTGCGGTCCCGGGGCGCGGCGCTCGATCTGCCCGTGCAACTGAGAAGCGGGGGACTCCGGGCGATTCGCAGCCGACTGCTCCGCTGAAGGTCACCCGCGGCGGCGCCGGAGCAGCGCGACGATCGGCAGCATCCACGCCGCCGCGTGACCCAGCGGCGCGCCGCGGCAGCCGCAGCCGTCGCCGCCGTCGCTCGCCGCGGGCGCGCCGGTCGAGGACTCGCCCGCGCCGCTGGACGTGCCGCCGGGTCCCGAGCTCGCCGCACCGGTGACGTCGGCCGCCGCGGTGGTCCCGTCCCCACCCGACGACCCGTCGCTGCCGCTCGTGGTCTCCGGCATCGGCGGCGGCACGGCGTCGGCGAACGCGACGTCGGACAGCAGGATCGCGCCGGGTCCCTGATCGAACACCAGCTCGACGCGGGTGACGGCGGCGGGATCGAACCCGGGCGCCGCGGCGAGGAAGGCCGCCATCGGGATGCGCACATTGGCGAGCACCATCCGCGGCGCGATGGGATAGGTGTCGCCCGCGGGCGCCGTCAGGGCGTCGCTGTGGGCCCCGACAGTGGCGCTCGCCTCGACGCCGGCGTCGTCGACCAACACCACGCGGAGATCGACGGCGCCGCCCTGGTACGCGGGATCGTCGAAGGCGACCGCCGCGCGGAACTGCAGGAACGAGAGCTGACTGGCGTCGACGGGCGCGCCGAGCTCGTTGATCCATCGCCCGTCGTCGGCGAAGCCGAGCCGCAGCTGCGCGAGCCCGGTGGTGTGCGGCTCGCGACCCTCGAACGGATCGTCCATGAACGTCCCGGGCTCGGCGACGCAGTGGACGATCTGCGCCCCACCGTCGGGATCAATGCCGCACACGTCATAGGTCGTGAGGCCCTCGGCCGTCACCGCGCCGCCGAGGTCGTTGGTGACCAGCGAGTCGAGGCCCGCGACGGCGTTGACGATGATGCGCTCGCTCGCGCTGTCCGCGGGCATGTACGCCGTGCGCACCGCCGCCGGCGCGGCGGTGGCCGGGCCCACGACGTCGCCGCGCAGGAACGGCAGGAACTCGTCCTCGTGCCCCAGGTGCGCGCGCAGGAACGCGTTGCCGAACGCGATCATCGTCGCCTGTTGCTGGGCCTCGTCGAGGCGACCGACGCCGGTCTCGAGGTCACAGTGTGGATCGACGCCGAGACCGACGAACTCGACCAGGTCGTCCCAGTCGTCGAGACCGCCGCCCATCGTGAAGGTGCTCGGGCTCCACACCGTGTTGTAGAAGTTGTGGTTCGAGCCGGCCATCGTGAAGGTGTACTTCGGATGGGTGTCGCCCTCGGCGAACAACCGGCTGTCGTCGTAGTAGTGCGCACCGTCGAGGTAGTAGACGTCGCCGTCGCAGTACGGGAGCACCACGGCGAGGGCGATGTGCGGCAGCGGGGCGCGCAGCACGTCGATCGGCGCGAGCTCGATCACGGCCTCGACGCCGTACGGCAGGTCTTGCTCGGCGGCCAGCACCGCGAACCTCGCGACGCCCTCACCGCCGCGCGAGTGGCCGACCAGGCCGATGTTCTGCAGATCGACCGCGCCGTTGTAGTGCGTGCCGTACTCGTCGGTCGTGTTGAACGCCTGCCACAGCTCGAGGTGACGGCCGATGAGCTCCGCGCGCGCGGTGGCGCCAGCGTCCTCCACGGTATTGTCCTGCGCCGCGATGCCGTTCGCGCTGATCGAGACCACGACGTAGCCGTGGCTCGCGAGGTTCTGCGCCCAGTAGTCGTAGCCGATGTAGCTCGGGATCGACTCGTCCCCGGCGTTGCACGGCCACGCTTGGTTGGTGTTGTCCCACGGATGCGCGGGGTCGAACGCGTCGGGATCGAGGCACGTCGGGTGCCGACCGTGCAGCATGATCACCATCGGGAACGGCCCCGACGCGAGGTCGATCGGGTTGTGCACGACGGCGCGGACCTCGACCCGCGCGAACGGGATCGACGTCGGCTCGAACGCCGTGTCGCCGAAGCCGTACTCGGTGCGCTCGACCTCGAAGGTGCCCAGGGCGTCGGGGTCGGCCGCGGCCGCGGTCGAGGCCGCCAGCATCCCGGCGACGACGGCCGGCGCGAGCAGGATCGATGCGGCGAGGGTCCGTGCGGGGAGGATCGGTGCGAGCGCGCGGCTCATGGCGCCACCACCTTGCTCTTGTCGAGGACCGGCGGCTGCGCCATCGACTCGCTCGACATGCCGAGGGCGCGCACCGAGATCGCCGCGCCGTCGGGCATGCGATCGAACTGCGCGCGCGGGACCAGGAACACGAGCCGATCGAGCGCGCCGTCGGGATGACGGCTCGACCGCACCACCTCGGCGCCGATCCGCAGGGTCGGACGATTGGCGTCCGTCGGCCGCACGCGACGATCGAGCGCGAGCTCGATTTCGACGACGTCGCCGCGATCGCGGAGTCCGGTCACCTCGATGCTCAGCGCGGTGGCCAATGGCGCGACCGCGGGTTCCCGCGGCGTCGGGCTCGGGCGGGTCCCAGGCGGGGTGATCGGCCGCGCGCGCTCGGTGCCCGCCGCCGCGGACGACGGTGACGTCGCCTCGCGCTCCTCCGGAGGATCACAGGCCATCAGCAGGCCGATCGACAACGACATCCAACGTGCGCGCTTCATCCACTGCATCTGCATCTCGAATGGGTCCAGCGCGGCCACGGTCCGACGTCCCCGCGCAGAAGTCCAGCCATCCGGGACCGACGGCACGGCGACACCGCGACCGCGGCTCGTCGAGCGATCGCGTTGGAGCCGCCGCCCGGCCCATCCGCGCGATCGCCCGCCATCGGCGCCGCAGCTGACCTACTCTGATCTGCGATGGCCACCGAAGATGGCACTGAGATCCCGACCGTCGCCGAGCCGCGCGCTCGGGCGTCGGCGCGCGACTCGGGGCCGCTGTCGTCCCACGACGAGGACCCGCCCGAATCGTGGCTCGGCGGGCTCGCGGGCCTCGACCACGACCTCGCGCAGGACACGATTCCGCCGGGCCAAGAAGTCCCGGGGCAAGAGGGCGACGCGGGGCTCGAGTCGCGGGTGCTGCTGGCGCGCGCGCGCTCGCGACTGCTCGGATGGGACGACGCGCCGGTGCAGATCGGTCGCTACCGCATCGTCGACTCGATCGGCTCCGGCGGCATGGGCGTGGTCTATGCCGCGCACGACGACGAGCTCGATCGCGACGTCGCGATCAAGGTCCTGCGTCGCGACCTCGCGCCGGGATCGGCGGGGCGCCAGCGCCTGGTCCGCGAGGCCCAGGCCACCGCGAAGCTGTCGCACCCCAACGTCGTGCACGTGTACGAGGTGGGCCAGGCCGGCGAGCAGGTGTACATGGCGATGGAGCTCGTCCGGGGCGCGACGCTCCGGGCGTGGCGCAAGGCCGCGGATCGATCGTGGCGCGAGATCGTCGACATGTATCGGCAGGCCGGCGAGGGCCTGGTCGCCGCGCACCACGAGGGCATCGTCCACCGCGACTTCAAGCCCGACAACGTGCTGGTCAACCATCAGGGTCGACCGCAGATCGTCGACTTCGGGCTGGCGCGCGCGGCCCACGACGGCGCCGCCGCGACCACCCGCGAGATCCTGCCGGCCAACGCCTCGGGCTCGCGCCTGCGCGACTTCGACATCACGCGCACCGGCACCGTGGTCGGCACGCCGGCGTACATGCCCCCCGAGCAGCTCGCGCGCGCCGAGCCCGATGCGCGCAGCGATCAGTTCTCGTTCTGCGCCTCGCTGTTCGAGGCGCTGTACGGCGAGCGGCCGTTCACCGGCTCGACCTACTCCGAGCTCGAGCGGAGCCTGACGCGCGGTCGCATCGCGCCGGTGAGCCGCCGCAACGACGTGCCCAAGGCGATCCACGCCGCGGTGCTGCGCGGGCTGTCGCCGGTGCCGGCCGATCGCTTCGCGACGATGCGCGAGCTGCTCGACGCCCTCGATCGCGGACAGACCACCGGGCGCCCGATCGGCTGGGTGCTCGGTGCCGTCGGGGCCGCGGGCCTCGCCGCCGCGGCGTGGACCCAACGCCCGATCGCGATCGTCGACGTGCCGGCGCCCGCGCCCACATGGGTGACCGAACCGACGCCGGCGCCCGCGGAGGATCCGTGGGCGGCGATCGTCGCGGCGTCGGATCTGCCGCCGCTGCTGCCCACGCCGCTGCCGGGCGATCCGGCCGGCGTCACCGTCCATCGCCTGCGCAACGGCCTGACGATCTACGTCGCGCGTCGACCCCACGAGCCGGTCGTCGCCTCGGCGCTGGTCTTCCGCGCCGGCGCGGCGCAGGAGGGCGTGGACCAGCAGGGCCTCGCGGCGCTGACGGTGGGCGCGGCGTTGCGCGGCAGCGATCGCCTCGGCGTGCTCGATCCCGAGGCGAGCCGACCGCGGCGGATCTTCCAGCACGCGCTCATCGAACAGATCGCCGCGCAGCCGGCCCACCGCGAGCAACTCTTGGCGGCGATCGGCGAGTCGGAGCGCGAGGGCGCAGCGCTCGAGATCCCCGCCGAGCTCTTCGACGCCACCTCGGCGCTCGGCGGCCGCGATCCCGTCGTGCTCGGCACCCACGGACCTGGGCCGATCATCGCGGCCGAGGTCCCGCGTCACCGCGTCGGCACGTGGATGCAGCTGCACGCCGAGGCGGTGAAGGCCCCGGTGTTCCGCGGCTTCCTCGACACGGTCGTCGATCAGCTCGGGTTCCTCGGCTGGTATGGGAACGAGAGCGGCGAGGCGATCCGCGCGGCCCTCGGCGAGGCGACCGGCCTCCACCATGATCCGGCCGCCCACCTCGCGCTGCTCGAGCGGCTCCCGCTCGCGGACGTCCGCGCGTTCCACGATCGCTACTGGCGGCCGAACAACGCCGCGCTCGTGCTCGTCGGGGACATCTCGGCCCCCGAGGCGGTCGCGCTGGCCGAGCAGGCGTTCGGCGACTGGGCGCCCGCGCCGATCCCCGCCGTCACGCCCGTCGATCGCCCGCTGCCCGACGGGCGCGTCGCGATCGAGGTCGAGGACGTCGGTCCGCAGCACGTCGAGATCGCGTGGCCCATGCCGCCCGCGAACACCCCGGAGTTCGACGCGCTCGTCGCCCTCGGCGACGCGATGATGGGCCGCGGTGGCCTGCTCCGCGCGCAGCTGCGCGAGAAGGTCGCGGGCTGGGGTGCGCACGTCGGTGGCAGCCGCGACTTCAACCTGTTCATCATGCTGCTGCCCGGCCAATCGGCGAAGGACGCCGAGAACGCGGTGATCGCCGGGCTGCAGGCGATCGCCGACGATCGGCTCGACGCCGAGGCGTGGCACGACGCGCTGGCCGCCGCGCAGTACGAGCAGCTGGCATGGGCACGCGGTCCGGGCTCGCTGATGCGCAACATCGCCGACTCGTTCCTCACGCGCCGCCCGTGGTCGACCGGCTCGGGCCGCCCGGCCGCCGCGCCGCCGACCCGCGCCGAGATCGTCGCGGCCGCGAAGGTCCTGCTGTCGCGCAGCCGCGTCGTCGTGCACAAGAAGACCGGCAAGCCGCCCAAGCCGCCCAAGCCGGCGCTGCCCACCGCGTCCCCCTCTGCGCCCGGGCCCCGCTCGCGCCGAAGCGAGTTCGCGCGCGCGCTGCTGTCGAGCCCGACGACACCGACCGAGCCGCGGTTCCTCGTCGAGGGCAGCCACTACGAGACCCGCGAGCACGGTGCGGGCCGCGTCGTGCTGGTGCGGACCGACAGCCCGCTGTTCGATCTGACATGGATCTACCCGGTCGGCACGGCCGAGGATCCCTGGGCCTGCGAGGCGCTCTACGCCCGGGCGCGACTCCTGACGACGCCCGGCGCCGAAGTGTCGACGTTCTGCACGACGACCGACACGCGCTACGAGGTGACCGCCGCCGCGGACCGCTTCGCCGAGCTGATGCCGGGGCTGCTCGCGTTCTTCGACGCCGGCACGCCCTCGCCCGCCGACGCAAATGAGTTCGCCGATCACCTCGCGAAGATGCGCGTCGAGTCGCGCGAGCAGCCGTACCTGCGCGCCACCGGGGCCGAGTTCTTCGGGCTGCTCGGGGAGCACGCGATCGACGTGCAGATGCCCCGCGACGCCGAGCTGCGCAACGGCGGCCCCGCGGTGATCGCCGCCTTCGAGCGCATGCGGCAGTACGACGCCGACGTGCTCTACGCCGGCCCCGATCCCGACGCGCTCGTGCAGGCCCTGCCGCCGCCCAAGGGCAAGACGCTCGGCGACGTCTACGTCCGCACCTATCGCCGACCCGCGGGGCCCGAGGTGCTGTTCATCGACAGCCCCGATCACGACGGCGTCACCGTGCGCGTCTCGGTGCCGTGGCTGGCCCGGACGCCGCGCGAGCACCTCGCCGCGGCGATGCACCGCGAGCTCGTCCTCGACGCCGAGCACAACGCCCCGCTGGCGATCGACCCCACCGCGCTCGGCTACCGCGTGGGCTTCTCCCCGGGGCCGCCGATCGCGATCGGCGTCGCCTTCGAGACCACGGCCGACGCGGTCCCGCAGGCCCTCGACACCGCCCTGGCGGTCCTGCGCGCCCGGCCCACGCGCGAGGGCTTCGACTCCGCGCGCGAGCGACTCGAGACCGCCTTCCGCGTCGACCGGACCGCACCGCCGAAGATCCCCGACCTCGTCTACGCGTGGGGCAAGGACGCGGTCGATCCCCGCGTCGCGCAATGGCTCGCCCTGCCGAGCCTCGGCTTCGACGACGTGATGGAGTACTACGCGACCTTCGATGCCACGCCGCCGGTGCTGGTGGTCTGCGGCGACGCGCGCACGATCGACTTCGACGCGCTCCGACGATTCGGGAC
This sequence comes from Deltaproteobacteria bacterium Ga0077550, assembly GCA_001464385.1. Taxonomy (GTDB): domain Bacteria; phylum Myxococcota_A; class Polyangia; order Nannocystales; family Nannocystaceae; genus Xiheibacterium; species Xiheibacterium aquaticum. The sequence continues at coordinate 19,493 of LNFB01000310.1, forward strand.
GCTGGTGCGGATCGACGGCGGCGAGGTGCTGAACGACCAGATGGGCTCGGGCTTCGGCCGGGACATGCCGCTGCTCATCGACGAGTGACGGGCGGCGTCGACGCGAACCTCCGGATCGCCGCGCGCAACCACGCGTGCCCCGGATCGCGATCGAAGCGCTCGTGCCACGCCAATCGCGACGGCGCCGGGGGCACGTCCAGCGGCAGCGGCCGTTGGCTCAGCGCCACGTGCTCGGCGGCCGCGCGAGCCAGGCTCCGCGGCGCGGTCAACAGCAGCTCGCTCTGCGCAACGAGGAACGGCGCCGGGGCGAAGTGGGCGACCCGCAACGCGACCCGTCGTGCGCGACCCAGCCGCGCGAGCGCATCGTCGACGAAGCCGCCGGGTCGACCGCTCGGGGCGATGAGGAGGTGGTCCGCGTCGAGGTAGCGCTCGAGCGTCAGCGGCCGACGCAGCAGCGGATGACCGGCCCGCGCGATCACGACGAACGGCTCGTCCTCGAGCTTGAGCTGGCGCAGGCCGGCGCGCTCGGGGAAGCCGGGGCCGAAGGCGAAGTGGACCTCGCCCCGCTCCATGCGCTCGAACAGGTCGGCCTGCCGCGGGTGGACGGCGAGGGTGACCCCGGGCGCCTCGGTCGCGAGGACGGCGAGCAATCGCGGCAGCCCGGCGAACTCGAAGAGATCGGCGCCGCTCAGCGTGAACGCCTGCTGCGCCGTGGCCGGATCGAACGGCCGCGGCTCGCCGAGCGCGGCGCCGAGCTGCTCGAGCGCGAGGCGAAGCGGTCGTGCGAGGGCCACCGCGCGCTCGGTCGGCACCAGGCCGCGCGGCCCGGTGACGAACAACGGATCGCCGAGGACCTCGCGCAACCGCCGGAGCTTGTGGGACACCGCGGGCTGCGTGATGCCGAGGCGCCGCGCGGCGGCCGTGACGCTGCCCTCGACCAGCAGGACGTCGAGCGTCGCGAGGAGGTTGAGGTCGAGGCCGGCGGGCAGCTCCACGGCCGAACATTAGCATCTCGCATAGGCTGTATTCGGAGCATTCAATCGCCTCATGGGCACCGCGGCGCCAGAGTGACCGCGTGCTCGACACGACGTCTTCCTGGCGCACCGCGACCCTCGCCGCCGCCCTCGTCCTCGGCGCACCCGCGGTGACGATGGCGGCCGAGCCCGCGCCGCCGAACGCTGTCGCGGACTCCGACGCGGGTGACGGCCTCGCGCACGCCCTCACGATCGGCGCGCGCGTCGGCAACCCTGGCTACGGCGCGCTGCTCGGGTACCGACTGCGCCTGCGCCACGGCATCGGCGTGGGGCTCGAGGTCGAGGCCGGCTACGCGCCGCGGGCGTACATCGGCGGCCACCTCGCCCACGACGACGCGGTGCTCCGCGCCCGCGCGCCGCTGTTCTTCCCCGTGTTCCGGTCGCGTCGACTGACGATGGCCCTCGGCTTCGCCCCCGGCGTCCGCATGATCCGCAGCGCGAGCCCCGGGTTCGCGCGCCGGCGCGGCGTGTCGATCACCGCGGACGTCGGCGCGTTCGCCTACGTCCACGCGCACCCGCGGCTCACGTGGCTCGTGGGCTTCGAGCTCCCCGTCGGGATCCAGATCGATCCGATCACCGACATCGACACGTTGGGCACGCTGCTCGTGACCGGCCCCGTGGTGCCCCTGGGCGACCGCCTGAGCTGGTACGCGACGCTCGAGGGCGGCGGGCTCTACGGCTCCGACGGCGACGCGGGGAAGTTCCTCGTGCGCGGCACGACCGGGCTGCGCGTCGTCCTCGGGGCGAGCGCGCGCCACTGGCGGGCGTTGTGAGGTCCCCGCGTCCGCACCACCTTGCACCGCCCGATCGAAGGACGAAACCACGATGCCGATCCTACTCTTCGCCGCGCTCGCGTCCACGCTGACCGTCGCCACTGCTCCCACGCCGACCGCGGACCGCAGCGAGCCGCGGCCGCTGTGGCGACGCATCGGCGGCTTCATCGGCGTCGACTGGCGTGTCCTCGGCCTCGCCGGGCACGTGAGCCATGGCCCAGGATTCCAGGCCGGCGTGATCCTCTTCGATCACCTCGCGATCGGGATCGCCGGCGTCGCCCGGCCGGGCCCCATCAACCCTGCGACGTTCGCGTACGATCTCCCCGCCGGCCAGTCGTACAAGGGCAAGTCGCGGCTGCACCTGCGCAGCGACGGCAACACCGTCGGGCTGCTCGTCGCGCCGTTCTTCGATCTGCGCCGCGTGCCGCTGAGCATCGAGCTCCCGGTGATGGTCGGCTACGGCGGCTTCGGGTTCTACCTGCACGGCGACGATCGGGAGGTGCCCGATGGGCGCCGCGTCAGCGCGTGGGAGAACGAGCTACTCGGCGGCCGCGACAGCGATCCCACCAACATCGCGATCGACATCGGCGTGCGCCTCGCCTGGACACCGCGCGCCGCGCCGTACGTGCGGCCGTACCTCGGCGTGCACCACATGTGGATCCCCGGGTTCTCGACCGCCGTGCGCGGCAACTACGACGGGTTCTCCGGGGTGCTCGGGATCAAATTCGGGCGTTTCCCCCGATTGCCGTGAACCGCCGGACGGTCTGCGGGTCTGTCTCGACCCGCGCCGAACTCCATGACCGTCTTCGACCGCCACTCCTACGTCGTCCTCGCGAGCTCACTCCTCGCCGCCGGCTGCCCGTCACGTACCAACACGCCCGCGACCGACGCAACCGACGCGACCGACGCGACCGACGCGACCGACGCCGCAGGTGGCGGGACGGACACCAACATCGACCACGTCGCCCAATCGTGCCTCGGCGAAGGGAGCGGCGGCGAGCCGTTCCGCTGGGAATGCCTCCTCGGATTGTCCGCCCAGTGCGCGGAGGCCACGTCGGAGGCCGCCTGCGTCGGACAGTGGTCCGCGGCAGACCTCGACATCCTCGGGCCGCTCGAGGTGGCGTGCCGCTGGCATCCCGAGGCGATGCTCGTCCGCGTCCTGTACGACGCCGAGGGTTTCGAGTGCGAGGTCCTCGAGCGTTCGTCGATGTGCCTCGGCGTGGTGCTCACCAACGACCCCGATGATCCGGTCGGAGACCCACGGTGCGAGCCATTCGGGCCGCTGACCTGCGACGGCGGCGTGCAGTCGGGCCGCCCCCACACCGCCCGCGTGTCGAACACCGACGCGTGGCTGGTGAAGCCCGTCGAGTGCGGCGCGATCCTCGGGTTCGACGATGACTTCGAGGCGTGCCAGGGCGACGACCCCGCGGCGGCGTGCGGCTGCTTCTGCGAGTGAAGGCCGCACACCGCCTCGGCTTCACTCCGCCGCGATCGCCCGCCGGTCGTGCTCCTGCGCCGCGACCACCGTCAGCGCGGTCATCAGGACGATGTTGTCCACCTCGCAGTCGCGCTCGAGCACCGCGACCGCGCGCGCCATGCCCAGCAACACGGGGCCCACCGAGGTCACCCCGCCGAGCTCGCGCACCAGCTTGTACGCGACGTTGCCCGCGTCCAGGTTCGGGAACACGAGCACGTTCGCCGCACCCGTCATCCGCGAGAACGGGAAGGTGCGCTTCTGCAGGGCGAAGTCCACCGCGAGGTTGCCCTGCATCTCGCCCTCGACCTCGAGGTCGGGTCGACGCGCCCGCAGCAGCTCGACGGCGGCGGCGACCTTGGCCGCGTCGGCGTGCTGCACCGAGCCGAAGTTGGACATGCTCAGCATCGCGATGCGCGGCGTGACCTCGAAGGTCTTGGCCGCGTCGCCGACGAGCGCCGCGATGTCGGCCAGCGCCTCGGCGTCGCACCGCACGTTCACGGTCGTGTCGGCGAAGAAGAGCATCCCGCGCTGGTGATGGAGCATCAGGTACATGCCCGCCGCCCGGCGCACGCCCGGCGCCAGGCCGATGATCTGCAGCGCCGGCCGGATCGTCTCCGAGTACGGCGACAAGAGGCCGGTGACGACGCCGTCGGCCTCGCCGAGCGACACCATCATCATCCCGAAGTGGTTGCGGTCGCGCAGGAACTTGAGCGCGGCGCGGCGGCCCAGCCCCTTGCGTTGGCGGCGCTCGTACAGCGTCGTCGCGTACTCGGCGAGTCGCGGGTCGGTGGCGGGATCGACGATCTCGCACCGGGACAGATCGAGGTCGATCTCTCGCGCACGCACGACGCTCTCGATCGCCTCACGCGCGCCGAGCAGCACCGGCTTGGCGACGCGCTCGTCGAGGAGGATCGAGCAGGCCTGCAGGATCCGCGGGTCCTCGGCCTCGGGGAAGACGATCCGCCGGGCATCGGTGGCGGCGCGGCGGACGAACTTGCGCAGCACCGCGCTCGACTGCCCGAGCAGCCCGCGCAGGTGCTCGACGTAGGCCGCCTCGTCGAAGGGCCCCGGGGCCGCGCCCGACTCGACCGCAGCGCGGGCGACCGCCGGCGCGACCCAGTACAGCACGCGCGGATCGAAGGGCTTCGGGATGATGTAGCTGGGGCCGAAGTGGAACTCCGCGCCGTACACAACCGAGACCTCGTGGGGCACGTCGCGTCGGGCGAGATCGGCGAGGGCCTGAGCCGCGGCGATCTTCATCGCCTCGGTGATCGTCGTCGCGCGGACGTCGAGCGCGCCGCGGAACACGAACGGGAACCCGAGCACGTTGTTGACCTGGTTGTCGAAGTCGCTGCGCCCCGTGGCCACGATCGCGTCGGGCCGCGCGAGCTTGGCCTCGTCGTAGCCGATCTCGGGATCGGGGTTGGCCAGGGCGAAGATGATCGGCCGCGGGGCCATCGGCATGATCATGCTGGCATCCACGACACCGCCCTTGGACAGGCCGAGGAACACGTCGGCGCCGACGAGCGCCTCCGCCAAGGTGCGAATCGGGGTCTCGGGCGCGAACTGGCGCTTGACGTCGGTGAGGTCGGTGCGACCCGCGTGGATGATCCCGCGGGAGTCGGCCATGAGGATCTTCTTCGCGTCGACGCCGAGGCTCACGAAGAACCGCGAGCACGCGATCGCGGAGGCCCCGGCACCGCTGACCACGACGCGCAGCGAGTCGAGCGGCTTGCCCTGCAGCAGCGCCGCGTTGATCAGCGCCGCGCCCGAGATGATCGCGGTGCCGTGCTGGTCGTCGTGGAAGACCGGGATCTTCATCCGCGCCCGGAGCTTCTCCTCGATGTAGAACGACTCCGGGGCCTTGATGTCCTCGAGGTTGATGCCGCCGAAGGTGGGCTCGAGCGCGGCGACGCACTCGATGAAGAGATCGGGATCGGACGCGTCGAGCTCGAGGTCGAACACGTCGATGTCGGCGAACTTCTTGAAGAGCACGCCCTTGCCCTCCATCACCGGCTTGGCCGCCAGCGGCCCGATGTCGCCGAGACCCAGCACCGCGGTGCCGTTGGTGATCACCGCGACGAGGTTGCCGCGCGCCGTGTACAGGTGCGCCTTCGCGGGGTCGGCGGCGATGGCCAGGCACGGCTCGGCGACGCCGGGCGAGTACGCGAGCGACAGATCGCGCTGGCTCGTCAGCGGCTTGGTCGCGACGACCTGGATCTTTCCCGGCCGACCGCTGGAGTGGTAGTCGAGGGCGTCTCGGCGTCGGACCTTCTTCATGCGGCGCCGACCATAGCGCCGACGGGCGGCCCCGCGTCGAGAAATCAGACCCGCAGGCCGACCGCGCGCATCAGCGCCAGCGCGTTGCTGGTCTCGACGATGCCCTCCCGCAGCCGGTGGTCGAACACCAGGCGGTCGTCCCGCAGCGTGTCGCAGAAGTGGACGTTGCGCACCCGCGGCGCCAGGTCCTCGACGTCGGTCGCCAGCGCCAGGTCGTGGGTCGTCATCATGCCCAGCGCTCCGGCGTCGAGGAGCAGCCCGAGCACCGCGCGGGCGCCGACGCGGCGATCGTGCGAGTTGGTCCCGTGCAGGACCTCGTCGAGCAGGAACAGCACCGGCGTCGGGCCGGCCGCGAGCACGGTCACCTGCTTCAGGCGCGAGATCTCGGCGTAGAAGCGCGACGCCCCGTCGCGCAGCGAGTCCTCGATCCGGATCGACGCGGCGACCTGCAGCACCGACAGGCGCATGTGCACCGCGCAGACCTTGGCGCCGGCCAGCGCGAGCACCACGTTCACGCCGACCGTGCGCATGTACGTGCTCTTGCCGGCCATGTTCGAGCCGCTGATCATGAGCGCCGCCGTCGGGCCGCCGAGCGCGACGTCGTTGGCCACCGCGATGTCGCGCGACAGCAGCGGGTGCGCGAGCGCGGTGGCCTCGAGCGTCGGGGCGCCATCGATCACCTCGGGCCACACGTCGTCCGGCTGCTCGAACGCGTGGGCCGACAGGGCCGCGAGGGCCTCGAGCTCGCCGAGCGCGGCGAACCACCGCGCGATGTCACCCCCGCTTCGCTGCCGCCAGCGCTCGATCGCCAGGGTGAAGTGCTCGGTCCAGCACAGCAGCCACGCGACGATCGCCAGCAGCTGGCTCTGTCGGACCTGCAGCCACTCGAACAGGCGGCACAGCGCGCGGATGCGACGCGAGGCGGCCGCGTCGCCGCGGACGAGCGCGGCCTGCAGTGCGCACAACCGCGGCGCCGCGACGACCTCGGACTCGAGCCGGGCGAGGAGCCCCGCGACGGTCGCGAGCTCGCGGGCCGGTCGCTCGATCGCCGAGGTGGACGCCGCGGTGAACGGACGCGCCCAGCGGTGGAACGCGAACAACAGCGCGAGCACGACGACCAGCGGCCACGCCGGCAACACCCCCGTCGACCACAGGGCCCCCGTCGCGGCGACGCACGGCGGCAGGACCCACGCGCCCACGGCGATGCGCGAACGCATCTGCGCATCGACGCCCAGGTTGGCCTCGCCCCAGCGCGCGAGCGCCTCGGGATCGACCTCGGCCCGCAGCGCCTCACCGAGGCTGGCGAGCTCCTCGCGGAGCGCCACGGAGGGCGCGAGCTCCTCGACGGCGGCGCGCCGCTGCGCCAGGCCCTCGCGATCGGCGGGCGCCGACAGCCACGCCGCGAGCGTGCGCTCGCCCGCGGCCGTGCGAGCGGTGCACAGCAGCTCGAAGACCGACCCTCGCCCGAACAGGTCGAGGTCCCGCGCGTACGGGTGATCGGCGGCGACGAGGTCGGTGCGCGCGTTGCCGCGTCCAACCCACGTGCCGTCCAGGCGCGCGAGGCCGTCGTCGTAGTGGGCCACCCCGCGTCGCGCCCGATCGATCCGCCGGTGCTCCCGCTCGTGCACGAACACCAGCGCGACGAAGCCGACGATCGGGATCACCATCGTCGCGCCCGGAACCGCGTCGACCCACGCGCCCCACCCCGCGGCGACCAGCAGCGCGAAGCAGGCGAGGCGCGCGCGTCCGATCGCGATCGAGCGGGCCTCGCCGGCCGCGACGGTGCCGACGCAGCGCTCGCGACCCCGGACGTAGACCTCGCGGGGCGTCTCCGCCATCACACCCACCGCAGCCGCACTAGACCGCCCGGTGCGCGTAGCTGACCCTCGCGCGACCGGTCGCGAAGATGAGGCCGGTCGACTCGACGGGCACCGTGCAGTCGACCTCGGCGGCGCGCAGCTCGAGCAGCTCGCGGCCGAGGGCTGCCGCGGCGACATAGGCGTTCGCGCGGGCGACCGCGAGCGCGGCCTCGGTGACCCGCCCGCGCGCGAACGAGGGATCGCGCAGGCCCCAGATGATCCCGGAGCCCGGCCCCGCGCCGGCCATGATCGCGACGTCGAGCAGCACGCCCGCCGCCTCGGGCGGCATCTGGGCCCGCATCACGCGGTGCAATCGATACCCGTGCAGGCCGCCCTCCTCGTGGAACACCGGATCGAGCGTCCGCTCGACCTCGGTCACCATCTCGGGGAGCTTGGGCTCGGTCTCGCGGATCGTGTCGAGGACGATGGTGATCCGGGCGTTGCTGGCGCCCATCGCATCCGACGCGGTCTTGCCCTCGGTGACGATCACCAGCCGCAGCCACGCAACGTCGGTCGAGACCGGCAGGATCGCGTCACCGGTCACGGAGATCGTCGCGTCGTCGTCGGCCATCGGCGGGCCGAGGGTAACACGACGACGCGGGATCGTCCGCCCATCACCTCCACTGCAGCGGCATGCCGAACACGCGGTCGGCCTGCTCGGCGTGGCATCCGCGGCACGCCGCGAGATCGCCGGCCGCGGTGATCCGCCCATCGGGCGCGATCGTGGCGTAGATCCACCCCGCGTCGGTGCCCTCCGACTCCACGTCGCGGAGCTGCGCCATCACGAACAGCCCGATCGGATCGCCGGCGCCGTAGCGAGCGTCTCCCTTGCGCGCCGGCACCAGCCGGGCCCCGAACGCGCCCGCGTCGAGGGGCCGCGGCACGAACGACTCCTTCACCAGGACCTGCACCACGTCATCGCGCGAGCGGAGCGTCGCACCGACGCGGTCCAGCGTCGCTGGAAGCTCCCCCTTCACGTCGGCAGCCCGCCAGTAGGCCTTCGGATCCAGGGCATGCAGCACGAACACCTTCGCGGCGTGGGCCGTTCCGGCATCCGCCGCGCTCAGGTGCTGCACGCCCTCGGCCGGCATCGCGCAGAGCCCCGGCGCCCAGTGGTACTGGTTGTCGACCAGCCCCCAGCTCGCGTGACTCGCCGCCACTTCGCGGAGCAACGGATCCCACGGGGACTCGACGGCGACGACGGGCCGCGCCGCCGCATCCTCGACGGGCGTCGACGGCGTCGGGACCTCGGCGAGCGCGGCGGCCTGCGCCGGCGGCTCGACGCCCTCCTGCTCGGCCGCGCCCGCACAGCCCACCGCACCCAGCACGAAGAGGATCCACCGCGAGCTCGACGGGCACGTCATGGCACCACCGTAGCGCCACGGAGGCTGGGCGTCGGTCACGACGTCGTCACGCCGACGACGTCGTCACGCGGTCGCGGCGATCACGGCAGGTCGCAGTACGCCGGGAAGTCCGCCGGGAGCCCCGCGGCGTAGGCCTGCGAGCCCCACGGGTGATCGTCGAAGAAGCGGTGCACGAAGTTCTGGTCGGGCCCGATGAGGTGCCCCGTGCCGTGGTTGCACTGGATCGGGAGCCGCTCGGTGAGCAGGAGCTGCTCGACGTAGTACGCGCTCAGCTCCTGGAAGTCGACGCTGCCGCCGTAGACGTCGGTGTCGCCGCCGTGCATGACCATCGCCGCGAACTTGTTGTCGGGCTCGGAATCCCACGGCGCGTAGTCCGGGGCGACGAAGCCACCCGAGTAGATGACGACGCTCGCGAGGTAGACCGAGCGCAGGTAGCTGGCCTTCGAGGTGTGCAGACCGCCCGCCGAGAACCCAGCGGAGTGGATGCGATGCAGGTCGATGCCGACCTCCTGCACGGCGCACGCGACGATCTCGTCCATCAGCAACAGGTCATCGTCACGATCGCCGTTGGTCAGCCACCACGGGTACGTGCCGGTCGCCGGGTCGTTGTACGGCGCCACGACGATGCCGCCCGCCGCGGTCACCATGTCGATGTTGTTGGTGTCGTACGCGTTGAACCCCCACTCGGCCTCCATCGGGTTGCCACCGGTGCCGTGGAAGTAGAACTGCAGGCGCCCGCCGCCGTCGTAGGCGGCGTCGGTCATCCAGATGTGGGCCTGACGCGGCTCGATGCCCTTGGGGTTGAAGGTGATGTCGCCGGGCACGAACTCCGGACACGTGCCGGTGACGATCGGCATGAGCGGCTCGAGGCCCATCGGGCCGGTGTCATCGCCCGTCTCGTCGCTGGGCGACGTGTCGTCGGTGCCCGGCGCGTCGCTGCCGGTCGGATCGTCGGTCGGATCGTCGGTCGGATCGCTGGTCGGATCGCTCGGGTTCGTCGGGTTGCCCGACGGGTTGGTGCCCGCATCGCCCTCGCTGGTGCCGGAGGATCCACCCTCGCCGCCCTCGGCATCCGAAGCGCAGGCGCCCAGGGCCGTGATCATGAGGAGAGCACCGCAATGACGTGTGAGCTGCATGAGCATGTTCGAGCCTAGACTTGGTGGGATAACACGGGGGACGGGGGCCCGGAAGGCCGGAGGTCGTTGCCCCATCGAGACGGAGGCCGGCGTCCGAGGTTGCGCGCGGAACCGCAGCGAGCCTCGACGGTACGCGCGACGATCCTGACGGATCGACCGCCCGAAACAGCGATCCGTCACGCCGGGGGCGTCAGGGCCACCATGCGGCAAACCGGCCGGAACCCCAGCCCGGCGAGGATCGGGTAGGCGGTCTGCTCCCGGGCCTGCGAGGTCGCGAGCGCGAGGCCGCGGCATCGGGCGTGCTCGAGTCGCGCGGCCACCAACGCCCGATAGACCCCGCGGCCGCGGTACTCGGGCAGCACGACGCCGCCCATGAGGTAGGCCGAGCGCTCCGCGGCGAGGTACGCCGCGGTGCCGGCGGCGCGACCGCCGACCCGCGCGACGAACATCGGCAGCCGCCCGCCGCCGTGCACCGCGAAGTGGCGATGCAGCGCCTCGAGTGGGCGCGCGTCGACCCGCCACCCCGCGGCGGTGACCTCGGTGAACTCGCCGACGTCGTCGTCGATCACCGCCTCGACCGTGACGTCGGCGCACGGCCACGGGACGTCGTCGCTCGATCGCGCCACCGCGACGAGCGTGTGCGGCACGAACCCCCGTCGCTCGAGTCGGGCCGCGAGATCCCGAGGGCGCGAGTCGGGGCCGACGGTCCAGCGGAACCGCAGGCCGCGATCGCGGTACGCGGCGATCGTCGCGTCGAGGATCGCGTCGGCGACGTCGTCGTCGAGCACGGCGAGCGAGACCTCGTTGAGCCCCGCCTCGGGCAGCGACGGCGTGATGAGCTGCATCCACCCGGGGCGCTCGACGACGATCGTGTCGGGCAGCGGGACGAACGCCCGCCTGGGCACCACCACTGCCTCGTGGAGCAGCTCGGCCTCGGTCCACGATCGGCGCGCGGGTGATCCGTTCATGCCGAGGTGTTCGTACGCCAAGGCCCGCGCGTCGTCAGCTGCCTTTCGCGTGTCGCGGCGCCGAGCGCGACGGCACCGGGCCTGCTACGGTCGTCCCACGATGGCCGGACGCGAATCGATGGGATCCCCGGGGGCACGGCGCGCGGCCCGATCGCGCCGCGCAACGCTCGGCCGCGCGACGCTCGGCCGCGCAGCGCTCGGCCTCGCGGCGACCCTGACGGCGTGCGAGTTCGGCCCGCTCGAGCCGGCCGCGGGCTTCCGCGCGGGCGTGTACGACGTCAGCGTCACCGTCGACGACGCCTGCGGGCAGATCGACGTCGCGATGCCGGCGATGGACTGTCGCGGCGGCGTGCGGGTCGACGACGACGGGGCGCTCTCGATCGCGTGGCCCGAGGTCGACGGCGCGACGTACGTGATCAACGACGGCGTCCTGCCGAACATCGGCGAGAGCCCCGTGCTGCGTTGGTCGGACAGCGGCATCGAGCCGTCGACCGAGTGCGACGGCGCCGCGCTGCGCTGGGTCGTCACGCTGACCAACGACGACGAGGGCAAGCTCTCGGGCTCGCTGCGCAACAGCTGGACCGGCGTGACCGGCTGCCCCGTGACGCCGAGCATGCCGCAGACCGAGTGCACCACCGCGTTCTCGTACCGCTACGATCTGCACGAGCCCTGCGAGGACCCGTGCGAGCTGGTGGACTCGGACGTCGCGCCGGCGGCGGGCGAGCCGTACGACTGCGGGCTGTCGGTGTGCTCGTGCCCGTGACCGCAGGGTCTGTGACCGCCCGTCAGTCCGTGATCATGATCTCCGCCACCGTCTGCGCGGGATAGTCGATCTCCGCCGCGAACGTCTGCGGATACCCGAGCTGCGTCCCCCCATACAGGTTGCACACGCCGCCCTCGGGCATCGGCGGATCGCACTCGCAGCTCCCCGCGCACAGCTGATACGTCGTCAGCGCGATCTGGTAGCGGCCGGGCGGAGCCGCGTCGCGCCGCTGGCACTCGCTCGCGCAGCCGGCCCCCGAGCCGCACGCGTCCGTCATCGTCAGCGGCACGAGCCACGCGCCCGACCAGGTGCCGTCCGCCATGCCGCCGGCCTCGAAGCGGCCCGACTCCGGTGGCGCACAGTCGTTGCAGCCCTGGCTGCAATCGTCGAGCGTGAGGAAGTCGTCGCACAGCACCGGCGTGCACTCGCCGAGCGTGTAGGGCACGATCTCGTCGGTCGCCATCGCGGTGATCTCGAAGGTCAGCGCGCCGCCGCAGCCGTGCGGCTTGAAGTACACCGGCGTCGTGCCGGTGTGGCGCACCGTGACCGTCACCTCCGGCCCGACGGAACCGGCGGACACGTAGTCCTCGCACGACAGTCCGCTCCCCGAGGACTCGGCCGGGCCGCTCGACGTGCTGCTCGACGTGGTGCCACCGGAGCCATCGCCCTCCGACGCGGGGCCGCAACCGAAACAGGACCAGAGCAGGGGGACGGCGAGCGCGAGCCGGCGGGTCAGGGACATTCGCGCGGCAGGATACCAGGCGTCACGCGCCGCGGACGTCGAAGCTGAGGTTCCAACGCTGGCCGGTCGTCGTCTCGACCGCGGAGAGCTCGAGCGTCCCGACCTCGGTCACGCGCGCGTGCAATCGCACCTGCACGATCGATCCCTCCTGCCCCTCGGCGGCCGGCAGCAGGGTCTCGAGCGGGGAGAGCTCGGTGAGCTCGACCGGCGAGACGAGCGCGCCGACGGCGTCGTCGCGGCGGGTCGACGAACCGAAGAACCGGAACGAGACCTCTTCGCCGAGCAGCAGCCCGAACGACTGCGGCAGCTCGATCTCGGTGCCCTCCTCCATGCCGCACGGCGCCACGCACACCGCGTCGATCCGCGGCGGCACGCCCGGTACGACGAGCTCGGCCCGGGCGATCCCGACGTAGTGCGACTGCGCGGTGCCGCCCTTGATCCGCACGCCGCCGGTGCGACGCACGCGGGCGTAGTGCGCCGCGCCGCGCGCGACCGCGAGCTCCGCGTCGGTGCCCGCGAGGACCTTCGGCGCGCGACCGCCCTCGGCCGTGACCCAGCGCGTGATCACCTCGCAGATGCGGGCACGCACCGCCGGCGATCGCGTCACGCCGCCGTTGAAGAGGATCGCGGTCGGGTGCACGAAGCTCGCGCCGTCCGCCCGCGAGGTCGAGGGTCGGCCGAGGAACGCCGCGAGGTGCCGCGTGATCGCGGCGTCGCTCGGATACGGCAGGCCCAGCGCCACGAAGCCCGCGCGCTTGGGCACGAGCGGCCGCGCCGAGGACTCCACGACGGGGAAGAAGCCCTCGATCAGCACGCGATCGACCTCGTCGCGGGTCAGCGCCGTGCGGATCGTGTTGCCGATCAGCCGCGAGCCCCGCGACACGATCGCGATCGGGCTCTCGTCGGGCCCGCCCTCGGCGAGCAGGGATTCCTTGGCTGCCCGCGCCGCGTGGGTGAGCGCGCGCGTCTGCCAGTCGTCGAGCGCCGTGCCCTCGGCCTCGAGCCGCGCGCGCACGGTGTACGCGAGCGCGAGGTCCATGTTGTCGCCGCCGAGCAGGATGTGATCGCCCACAGCGATGCGCTCGAGCACCAGCGAGCCGGCCCCGTCGTCGCCGACGGCGATGAGCGAGAAGTCGGTGGTGCCACCGCCGACGTCGACGACCAGCACGACATCACCGACGGCGAGCTGCTGCCGCCAGGTGTCGGCGTGCTGCGCGAGCCAGTCGTACATGGCCGCCTGCGGCTCTTCGAGCAGCGTCGGCGACTCGAAGCCCGCGAGCATCGCGGACTCGTTGGTGAGCTCGCGCGCCACCGCGTCGAACGACGCGGGCACGGTGAGCACGACGTCCTGCTCGGCGATCGGCGCGTCGGGGTGGGCGCGCTCCCACGCGGCGCGCAGGTGGCCCAGGTAGCGCGCGGCGGCCTGCACCGGCGAGCACTTGGGCACCTCGTCGGGCGCCTGCCACGGCAGGATCTCGCCGTTGCGATCGACGCCCGAGTGCGACAACCAACTCTTCGCCGACGACACGAGCCGCGCCGGCGTGGCCGCGCCCTGGGCCCGCGCGAAGGTGCCGACGACGTCCCGGGCGTTGGGGTACCAGGGCAGCGCCAGCGCGCCCGCGGCGAACTGGCCCTCGGCCGGCGCGTAGAGGAACGACGGCAGCAGCGCCAAGCTGGCGATCTCGCCGGGCGCGACGATCTGCGGGATCCCCAGCGGCAGCGGCGTGGCGTCGGCGTCGGTGCAGTACGCCAGCGCGCAGTTGGTCGTCCCGAGATCGATGCCGATGGTGAACAGGACCTCGTCGCTCATGGCGTGCCCCGGTGGATCATGCGAGCTCGACCTCGGCGGGCGCGAGGATCTTCGGGTCGTGGCCCGCCGTGGTGCTGGGCAGGCGAACCGCGTCGACGCGCCAGCCGTGGTGCGCCAGCGTGCCCTTGTACGGCGGCTCGCCGACGACGTTGCCCGTGACGCGCACGCGCGCGGCGTCGAAGCCGACCGGCAGCTCGATGCTCGCGCCCTCGGCCTCGGTGCGCACGGGCACGAGATCGAAGTACTGCCCGAGGGCGCGCGCGCAGCCGCTGTGCACGACGCGGGCGGCCGCGCCGATGTCAGCGTCCGAGAACCCGCCCATGTCCTCGCGCAGGAAGTCGATGAGCCGACCCTCGCGCTGCAACAGCGCGAGCACCTGCAGGCCCGCGGTGGTGTCGGGGCCGGTCACGACCTCGGCCTCGCGGACGCCGTGCTTGGGCGCCGGCGCCGGCAGGGGCTCGGGCGCGGGCGCGTCGAGTCGTTGCACGCGCGCCGCGAACACGCCGTCGAACAGCACGCGCCAGGGCATGACGAAGGCGAGCCACAGGCGCGCCACGAATCCGAGCGGTTCCACGTGGATGACCTCTGCGATGGGGGGTAGATAGCGCAACGATGCGCCGCTTGTCGAAGCCGGCGCGCGGGGCCGCGCGGGAACGCCCTGCCGCGGGCCTTTCCGGGTGCGAGGGGGCGAGCGCGCGGGCCTCGACCGGCGCGGCGGCCCCGCGCTACAACCCGACCCGATGCACGCGCGCACGCTCCGGTGGACGAGCTTGACGATCTCCCTGCTGTCGGCGGCCTGTCCCGCCGGCGTTCGGCACGACGATCCGACGGTCGTCGCCGACGGGCCCGCGGCCGCCGCCGGGCCGATCGAGCACCGCGCGGCGAACGAACACGCGACCGCCGCGTACCGCTGGGTGGACATCATGCTCGAGGCCACCGGCCGTGAGGTCGACCAGGTCGGCGCGCGCCCGACGATCATCTCGCGGCAGATGGCGATCCCGATGACCGCGATGTTCGACGCGTGGGCGGCCTACGACGACCGCGCCGTCGGCACGCGCCTCGGCGGCTCGCTGCGCCGACCCGAGCGCGAGCGCACGATCGCGAACAAGGAGATCGCGATCGCGTATGCGATGCACACCACCCTGGTCGATCTGTTCCCGCGCGATCGGGCGTGGCTCATCGATCGCATGCGGGAGATGGGCCACGATCCCGATCTCGTCTCGGACGACACGACGACGCCGGCGGGCATCGGCCGCGCCGCCGCGCTCGCCGTGCTGGCGTACCGCCGAGACGACGGCGCCAACCAAGACGGCCGCGCCGCGGGGAGCGTCGGCCAGCCGTACTCCGACACGACCGGCTATCAGCCCAAGAACACCGTCGAGACGCTCGTCGATCCCGATCGCTGGCAGCCGATCCCCTTCGACGACGGCAAGGGCGGCACGTTCGCGCCGGGGTTCCTCACGCCCCACTGGGGCCGCGTCAAGCCGTTCGCCCTGGCCCGCGGCGACCAGTTCCGTCCGCCGCCGCCACCGGTCGTCGGCTCGGCCGCGCTGAAGGCCGACACCGACGAGTGCATCGCGTTCAACGGCTCGCTGTCCCTCGAGCAGAAGGCCATCGTCGAGTTCATGCGCGACGGGCCGCGCTCGACCGGCCAGTCGGGCCACTGGCTGCAGTTCGCCCAGGACGTCTCGCGCCGCGATCAACACGACCTCGACACCGACGTGAAGCTGTTCTTCGCCGTCGCGAACACCGCCTTCGATGCGTTCATCGCCGCCTGGGACGGGAAACGCCACTACGACACCTCGCGGCCGTGGTCGCTGGTGCGGCACTACTACGGCGAGCAACCGATCGTCGGCTACAAAGGCGCGTGTCAGGGCGTCGGCACGATCAAAGGCAACGAGTGGTTCCCCTACTCGCCGCGCACCTTCGTGACCCCGCCGTTCCCCGGCTATCCCTCGGGCCACAGCACGGTGAGCGCCGCGTCGTCGAAGATGCTCGAGCTGTTCACGGGCAGCGACACCTTCGGCGCGTTCGCGAAGCACGAGGCGGGGCAGTACACCGAGACCGAGTGCACGACGGCGCAGATGCAGGCCAAGGACGGCAAGCCCGACACCACCGTGTCCGAGGCGCGGACGATCGTGCTGCAGATGCCGACGTTCTCCGCCACCGCGCTCATGGCCGGCATCTCGCGCGTGATGGGCGGCTACCACATCCAGGCCGACAACACCGAGGGGTTGGCGCTCGGTCGCAAGGTCGCCGAGGCGAGCTGGCCCAAGTACCAGGCGTACTTCGACGGGACCGCACCACCGCCGCGGTGAGACGAGTCGGCCCGCTCACCGAAATCTCTCGGCGTCGAGGCGCGACACACCGCAGGGTGGCCCATCGGGATGGCTAACCCGCTGTGTTTCGCCACCGACGATGCGTTCTACGGCGCGTGCTCGTGGGACTGCTCGTCAGCGGCCGAGCGCTGGGACGCGCCCACCGCCTTAGCGGCGGACTGCATCGAGTGGCTCAACGGCGACAACCGCTGTTTCGTCGTCTGTGCGGACGGGGAGGCATGCCCCGATGCGATGCAGTGTGTGCAAGGTTCAAGGGGTCTGCCTCCACCCGTCTGACGTACGCAGCCTCCGACGCGTTGCGGACCGCGACCTTGCGCAGCTCCTTGACCAGCTATCTGTCGAATGCAAGGCGTTACGAGCATCGGCTCAAGCTCAAGAATCCGGCGGGCGCCAACCAGATTCCGTTGTCCCGGCGGACAACACGGACCCGAGTCCAACGAGGATACGCGCGTGGACCCGTCCCTACCAAGCATCAGGCCGCTTCTGCAACACACCGAGTGCGCGCTGCGAGCTGCGAACCCGGGCATGACCGCCTCCATCGCCCGAACGCGGGCGGCGGCTACGAGGTCCGCCGCTCGGTCAGCTCACCCGCCCGAAGCGCGCGCTGCAAGCGGGCGCCGACATCGGCAGGACGGAGACCCTCGATCAAGCCCGCTGCGGGAGCGAATAGAAGGCTCAAAGGCCCTTTCGGGTTGACGTCGCAGAGGCTCTCGGCGGGTGCAAGGGGTGGAGGCGGAGCAGGCGGAGCCCCTACTAGGGTTGCGCACCTGGTGAGGTGTGGCCAGGTGCTTTTGTCGCGCGTCGCCCGTGGCTCGTCGTCGAACCACGGCGCCGACTCGACCCAGGGCTCCGGTGCGTCGCTCGGAAAGCCGAAGTGCTCGAGCATCTTCCGGGCCACGCGCTTGTCGGTGACCTCCTCGATGGGCTTCATCCGACGGCCGCAGGTGTCGCAGAGCAAGACGTCGATCGAGAAAACTCGCTGCATCAACTCGGGCAATCGAAGCCCGCGCGCACGCTCGTGCGCGGGTATGTAGCTGCGGTGATAGGACCCTTGCGGACCTTCGGCTCATAGGCAGGTGACCGCCTTCGACTTCGTGTAGGTCGCCCCGCGCTCGTCACGGACGATCGCCGTGAGGTCATGCGCCTCCGTGAACGGGATCTCCGTGACGGCCCCGTCGAGGAGCACGCCGTCGACGCGCCAGCGGACGCTCGCGATATCGTTCTCCTGGTCGGCGGCGGTCTTCTCGAGCATCACGGTGCTGGGGCATGTCACCTCGTCATCGACCTCGATGGTGACGCTCGGTCGTTCGCCGGGCCAGCCGACCGCTGAGAAGCCCAGCCAAGCGACGACATCGACGACCCCCTCCCCGCACGGCATGGAGAGCTCCACGTATGCACCGCCGATGCCCTGCATTTGTGCCCAACCGTCGGCGGCCACAAACTCGAAGTCACGCCGCGCAGGCCCGAGCGCGTGGAACGGCTCCGTGTCAACGACGCCGTCGGCCTCAAGCACGAGAGCTCCCGAAGGGAACCCGCGCCGATCCGTGCCCTCCTCGGCTATGCCCATCGCTGGCTGGACCAACCGGACGCTCAGTTCGTCGATTACGTGAACCTCCGGGGGGCCGCCGCACTCGAGCGCGAGCGTAAGCGGCTCGACGAGCTCGAGCTCGAGGGACCCGAGGTAGAACGGGCAAGGACCTTCGTCGTTGCCCTCGGCACACTCCGAGTAGCCGATCGTGCCGACTAGTCCTGCGGACACGGGATTCTCCGCGAAAGACGAGTCGGCCTCGACCTCACCCGAAAGCTCGAGGAACCACTCCTCTCCTCGGCCGACGGGCTCGCTCATCGAAGTCGGGCGCCGCGGCCGAGCGATGGCGAGATCCTCGTCGAACGCGCTGGCGCAGGAGTCCCGGAGGTCACAATCCAACGCGTTGCCCGTGAAGATGCCGCTGCCATCAGCGCGCGCGTCCGCGATCGAGACGCGCGCGCCTCGCTCGTTCGTCTCCCGCAGCGTCGGCGTCTCGAACGCACCCGAGTCCGTGCAGTTTGCAGCGATCTCCGGACGGTCGAGGAACTCAAGTTCGCATGCGGCGATGCAGCGAGCCATGATGTTCTCCACCTCGCCCATCGTCGGGTCCGCCGGATCGCGGAGCCATCCGCGCGGGATACTGACGACCCACCCAGAGAACTCGCTGGGCTCGCCCTCGTCGACCAGCGGTAGATCGACCGAGGTCGTCTCGATGTCGCCGGGATTGCAGATTCCGGCGATGGGCTCGCCACTGCACGAGGTCTCCTCGGCGATGAGGTACTCCGTCGCCTCGCAGTTCCACGCAGATGGGGCAGCCGACGGGCAGAGATCGAGTTCCTCGGAGCAAGACGGGACAAGCGCTGCGCCCGCAGGATCGCGCACAAGCTCGATCGAGTCGACCAACGCGATGTGAGAATGGTCTGGGTCGTCGAAGTGAAGCGTAATCGCGGTGGCCTGGTACGGGTCGAATTCGCCTTCGGCGCAATAGCGGGCGATCGGAACACGAATCGTCTGCATGAAATGCGAGGAGAAGCAGCCGACAACATCCCTTGTGTCGGATTCAACGATTGTTCCAAGTTCCAGGCTGTGAACGCCTTGGCCGTCGGCATCCTCGATCTCCGCGGAGACCACAAACTCATCCAGGGCGAGGTCACCGACGCAGTCCGATGCGTTAATACCTCCTTGCTCGACACCGACGACAACGTTGCCGATGCGTACGCTAATATGCGTGTATGCCGCAACGTCAAACGCAAAATCATCGTTTCCCTCTTCCATCGGGTTGTTCACGAGCGACCAGCGAACCGAGGCAGGACCAAACGCATCCCCGAAGCGAACGACCATCCCATCTCCGTCATGCACGGCAAAGAGCGGCGTGCCGAACTCCGTCGCTTCATCCATCGGGGGGCCCAAGTCCGAACCGGGGTCACACGCCTCGGGCGCGTCGGGGCCCGTGTAGCCGGCGAGGATGCTGCCCTGCGGGAGCGCGCAGACACAGGGGCCAACTTCGTTGACGGGTGTCGTGACCGAGATCAGCCCACCGCTCGACGAAGGCAGTAGTTGGGTGCCATCGGTGGAGAGTTCGCAGGAGCCGCCGTCGTGATCAAGAGAGTCGACGATATAGCGTTCGGCCCCGATTGGACGCGTTCCCTGCGCAAAATCGGCGCGGATCAGTGGGCGACCCAGTCCCACGAGTTCGGAATTCTCGGCACAAACCGCCGGCGGCGTCGGGCCGGTGCATCCGCGGTGATATACCTCGGTCGTCGGCGTATCCCAGTCGCAGACCGTCAGCTCATTGGCATCATTGCAATCCGCGGCATCCGCAAACTCGAGATCGTCGAAGGCGCACAGATCGGTGTCTGCGTCCACCAAATCCATGAATCGCCGCCGCGATGAATCTTCGCCCATCAGTTGCCAGCGAAGGAACTGGTCGACGTAATACGCCCCAATGGGATCTTCGTCGGCGGTAAAACCGCCCCAGTCTTGGTGGCGGCGAGCGTGGACCACAACCGCGACCTCATCGAATTCTTCGAGAGCTCCGACCGTGGCGAGAGTCTCCGAGAATCGGTTGTCGTATGCCAAGATGCTTTGGCCACGGATATCGTCATCGCTCGCGCTGACAATAGAAAGAAAAGGCGGACTGTCCGCGTGGGTGATTGGCGCAACCGCGAACTCCGCAGCACTCCCCGGCTCGCCGAACCGTTGCGCGAACGTGCTCAGCGCGCACTGAGTGCCGGCGCTTGTACTGCAGTCGGCAGGTTGTCACCGTCGACAAGGTCTTCTGTGAGCAGGTACGCAGCGCCACCGCCGCGACTATGGCCCATGATCGCAGTGTACTGGGAGAGTCGCGATCCGGGGTCCCACTCGTCGCGCGCCCAGATCATCGTGCAGGCGAGAGCCGATCGACGGCGGCCGGAGTTCATGCTCTCCGCCGTCGGCTGCATGGCGAAAACGACAAAACCGGCTTCGACCAGCGTGCGCATCAGGTGTCGATACCTATGGTCCTCTTCGTCCGCGCCATCGTCGACGACGAGCGAGGCGAGGGTTCCGTTGGCGGGCGAGAAGAAAACCGCTGGGCGATTCTCAACGTCCTCGCGCCAGTCGCCGTTTTCGTCCTGCGGGTGGTAGACGAAGACGGAGAAGCCAGTTTCCGTGGCGCTGTTGTTCAGCACCGGAGCTCCCTGGCCGTGCTCGTCGTCCACGTAGAGGCCTGGGAAGTCGCAGTCCTCCGCCGGAACAAAGACGCGGTGCTGCCCTGGTGTGCCCTCGCTGGGGAGCTCGACCAGGGCATAGTCCCCGGGTCCGGGGCCACCGAGCATCCCTTCGAAGCCGCAGGGTGGCCCGCCGTCGTCGCCACCCGCTCCGCCGGTACCATCTGCGCTCTCGGACTCGCTCCCCTCGGCGCCCGTCTCATTATCGTCGCCGCCGGGCCCCGCTTCGGCTTCGCCCCCGCCGGTTCCTGCACCTGCACTGACCTCAACAGGGCCGTCGTCACCGCAGGCCGGCATGGCGAGACCAAGGAGCGGCGCCATCGCAAGTCTGAGCTTCGTGTCATTTCTCGACATGTGGTTCTCCTTGTTCGCCATTTCCCGTGGCCTCGAGACGTCGTGGTTTGGTGGTGGGCGCACTGCGGCCGAAATGACCGACTCGAGGGCTATGGTGCAGAGAGAAACACGTAGCGATAGAGGTTGCCGGGACCCGGGAGGTTCGTGGTCACAAACGGGTCATCGACGCCGTCGCCGTTGAAGTCGACCGCGGTGGACTCAGTGTAGTGCGACCAGCCTTCGAGGGGAACTTCGATCGTCGGCAGCGCTGCAAGCGAGAGTGCGGTCATCGGCGACTCGAGCGCGAACACGGCGACCGTGTTGGCGACCGCGGAACCCGTCCCCAGCCACTCCCGGTCGCCATCGCCGTCGAGATCAACCCGAGCGCGGATATTGAGGTAGCCCGGCCCACCGCTCCCCTCGAACGAGAGGCGCGTACCGACCTCAAACGTGCCGTCCCCTCGACCACGCAGAAACCCCGCGGACACCTCCGCGGCGCCGGTAAGGTTCATGACGATGTCCGGCAAACCGTCGCCGTCTGCGTCGCTGACCTCGAGCCACGTGTTGTTCGACCGCGCGCCGGTCGGGAACCAGCCTGCGAGCGTCAACTCTCCAACCGCGTGGTCCACCAAAAACACTCCGACGCGGTCCCACGCGGGGTCGTAGTCCGACGGGTGCGGGTCACAACCGGTTCCGGCGTCCTCGATCACGAGATCTTCGTCACCGTCGCCATCGACGTCGCCATACGCGTGCCTGTAGAGCCATCCGCAGCCTCCGAACGGGAACCCCGGTCCGCTGAACTCCCACGCATCCCCGGCGCGCCGTCGGACGGTAATCTCGTGAGGTGACGTGTTCCACTCGGGTTCAAGGCGCCGTGAAACGACGACCTCGAGTTGACCGTCGCCATCGACGTCGATCGGCACCGCTTTCCCCTCGTTTGCGCCGCGCGGCTCGGCCAAGTCGTGGACCAGCGTCCACGGCCCGAGTTGCGCGGCGCCGATCGGCGTCGCCGTCTTGATGGTTGCCGTCGGACCGACGTCGAGCACGGTGAGCTCATTCTCGCCATCTCCGTCCCAATCCCAACGCCACTCAAGATCGGACGGTACTCCCGTCGGCGCTGCCTCGGGCCCGAGTACGAACCCATCGTCATCCTCGAATCCGAGCAGTCGCATCGTGGACGCGACGTGCACGACCTCCTCGCGACCGTCGCCATCCACATCGTGACCGTCACCCTGCGGATATCCCGAGAAGTCAGGCCCCTGCAGACGCGTCGGCACGAAGCAGTCGTACTGCCCAGCCACCACAACGCCGTCTCCGCAACCATCGGGCAACTCAAACGCTGGCGGCACCGGACGGCTCGGCGCATCCACCGGCGTGGAGGTCGACTCTGGGTCGACGGTCGCTGCCCCTTCGGTCGACGTGGGGCTCATCGTCGACGAACTCATTGTCGTCGTTGGGGCGGTACCCTCACCGTCCCTCGCCGAGTCCGCACATGCAGCGCCCGCGAGCCCGGCGAGCAGCGCCCGCATGCACGCTGCCCTCTCCGTCCAGTCGAGTCGCCGTGGGGCCTGCATCCAGCTTGATTGGATACCACTCTCGAGTTCGTGGCAAGCGGCGTGTCGGTCACCACTAGAGCGGTCTGCGCTTGCGCATGGCCGATGGTGATCAGGGATGCGCGGACAACAGCGTCTACCCCGCCCTGACGCGGCACTCCGCCGCGCTGTGTCTCGTGCACGAGAGCCACGGTAGGCAACACGACCCGCTCGACGTGGCCCCGACACGCAGGGGCCCGCGAGCCCGCCGCAGCAATCGGGAGCTCCAGGCCGGAGCGTCACGACGCGCCGGTCGTGTCGCTGCCGGTCGTCTCGTCGACTCCGGTGGTGCTGTCGCTGCCGGTATCGCCGCCGCTGCTGCCGTCGCTGCCGCTCGTGCCGGTCGTCTCGTCCGCGAGTTCGATGAGCACCGTGAACGCGAGCGTATCCGGCATGTTCTCGCATCCGTCGGCACCGCTGTCGAAGTCAGCGATCGCATCGAACGCGAAGAACCCCTCCTCCTCGGGCACGCCTTCGAGCACGGGCGTGCTCTCATCGGTGATCGTGAGCCCCGGCGATGCATCGTCGTCGACCGAGTAGCCGACCCCGCGCCAGCCCGGCTCGCCGAACTCGCGCAAGTCGACGCGGTACTGCCTGGGCGCCCCCGACAACGACATGACGGTGTGGATGCGGGTCGCGCCCGCGGCGGTGCAGTTGGAGGCCTGCATCGACTACGTGCTCGAGTACACCTTCTGACGTCGCGGCCTCGGTGTTCGCATCCGGGAATCGGCGGACACCGAAAACCCGGCGGTGAAACCCCGGGTCTAGCGATCCCAGATGCGCCCGTCGTCGTTCCTCGCCGTTGCGCCCCTGGTGCTCGTCCATCTCGCCGCGTGTCCCTCGGACAACGCGGGCGGCAATGCCACCGAGGGTACCGGGAGCAGTGGTGCGGTGGACACGAGCGGCGCGGCGACGACGTTGTCGGCCGACACGTCCACGTCGACGGGGACCGCGACGACCTCGACGGGGACCACCACGTCGTCGACGACCGACGCGACCGCCCCTGAGCCGACGTACACCGTGAGCAGCGGCGACGAGACGAGCGAGGGGTCGAGCACCACCGCGGCCGACTCGAGCACCACCGAGGGCCTGCCGACCTGCCCCCAGGAGTTCCTGCCGTCGCAGGATCCCACCACGCTGGACGGCGACAACGTCCGCGCGGGCGACGACAGCTTCGGCTCGTGCGGCGGCAACGGTGGCGACGACGTCGTCGTCGAGTGGGTCGCGCCGGCCGACGGCACGTACCGCATCGACACCTTCGGCTCGAGCTACGACACCGTCCTGTATGTGCTCGACGCCTGTGACGGCAACGAGCTCGCGTGCAGCGACGACGCCGGGACCGACGAGTCGATGATCACCATCGATCTCGTCGAGGGCCAGGTGATCGAGCTGGTGATCGACGCGGCGGATTCGCAGGCCCTGGGCACCTGGGTCCTCAACGCCCACAGCTACGCGTGCGCCCCGCTGGACATCGGCTCGAGCGTCCCGCACACCGAGCTCGGCACCACGCTCGACGCCGGCGACGACAGCTTCGGCCTGTGCGGCGGCGCCGGGTCGCCGGATGTCGAGCTGGTCTGGACCGCGCCAGCGTCGTCGAACTACGTGTTCTCCACCGTCGGGTCGAGCTTCGACACCATCCTCGAGGTCCGCAACGGTGTCGCGTGCGACGGGCCCGAGCTCTCGTGCAACGACGCGATCGCGCCCACCGACTTCGGCCCTTCGGCGGTGGTCGTCGCGCTCGACGAGGGCCAGCAGGTCCTCGTCACGATCGACGGGTTCTCGGCGTTCGACAGCGGCGACTTCACCCTCTCGATCGACGACGCCGGCGCGTTCGCGGGCGATTGCTGCAGCCCCCACGCGGGGGGCGGCTGCGGCGTCGAGAACACGTGGCAGTGCGTGTGCTCCGGGTTGCCGCAGTGCTGCACCGACGAGTGGACGCAGATCTGCGTCGGGGTCGACAACGCTGCGTGCGGCGGCGCGTGCGAGCTCACCCCCGCGGGCAACTGCTGCGACGCCGGCGTCGAGCCGGGCTGCGACGCCCCGATCGTCGAGGGCTGCGTGTGCTCCATCCTCCCGGGTTGCTGCGACGTGCTCTGGGACGACACCTGCGCCGCGGTGGCGGCCCAGTTCTGCGCCGCGGAGTGCTGAGAGCCCGGCGCGCCGGGGAGCTGGCGAACCGACCCGCCGTACTCCGACGGGCCCCGTCGCTTCGGGTTGACGCGGCGCGGCGCAGCCGGGACGCTGGACCCCGGTGAGGGATGAGCAGCACGCCGAGCACGGCGCCGACGCCGAGCTGCTCGAGGGGATTGTGCGTGCGCGCCTCTTCGACGAGCTCTACGCGCCGCCGCAGCTGGGTCGCTTCGTCCTCGAGGGGCGACTCGGCGCCGGTGGGATGGGCGTCGTCTATGCGGCGCACGATCCCGAGCTCGACCGGCGCGTGGCGATCAAGCTGCTCGAGACGACCGGCGACGCCGCGCTGCTCGCCGCCCGCCTGCGGCGCGAGGCCCAGGCGATGGCGCGGCTGGCCCACCCGAACGTGGTGGCGGTGTTCGAGGTCGGCGAGCATGCAGGCGCGGCCTTCGTCGCGATGGAGCTCGTCGACGGCCAGACGCTGACCCACTGGTTGCGCGCCCCGGGTCGACGCCGCGC
This sequence comes from Deltaproteobacteria bacterium Ga0077550, assembly GCA_001464385.1. Classification (GTDB taxonomy): domain Bacteria; phylum Myxococcota_A; class Polyangia; order Nannocystales; family Nannocystaceae; genus Xiheibacterium; species Xiheibacterium aquaticum. The sequence continues at coordinate 44,848 of LNFB01000310.1, forward strand.
CGACGTGCTCGCGGCCTTCGCCGCCGCCGGGGAAGGTCTCGCTGCGGCGCATGACGCCGGGCTCGTGCACCGCGACTTCAAGCCCGACAACGTGCTCGTCGGTCGCGACGACCGGCCGCGCGTCGGCGACTTCGGGCTGGTCCGCGGTCTGGGTGGCCCACCTCGCACCGAGCCCGAGCCCGAGCCCGAGCCCGACGCGCACGGCGATCACCTGCCGCCCATCGACACCACCCGCACGACGGAGCTGGCGGGGACGCCCGCGTACATGGCACCGGAGTTGTTCGAGGGCTCGCGCGGCACGACCCAGAGCGACCAGTACGCGTTCTGCGTGGCCCTCTACGAGGCGCTGTTCGGCGTGCGTCCGCACGATGCTCCCGACCTCGCGGGGTTCGTCGCGGCGCGGATGCGCGGGGACCTGGTGTTCCCGTCGAGCCCGCGGGTGTCGCGGCCGCTGCGACGTCTGCTTGCGCGCGGACTCGATCGCGATCCGACGCGACGATTCCCGACCATGCGCGCCCTGCTCGACGCGCTCGACCGGGCGCGACGACCGAGCCGCCGGCTGTGGCTCGGGGTCGCTGCCATGGCCGCGACCGCGGCTGCCGTGGTGATCGTGCGCGACGACGGGCGAGCGTGCGCCCGTGGTGTCTCGGCGATCGACGCCAGCTGGAACCACGAACACCGTGCTGCGACGCGCGCCGCACTCGCCGACGACGACGTGGTCCCCGCCTATGCGACTGCGGTCGCCGATCGGGTCGTCGCACGGCTCGACGGGTTCGTCGACGACTGGCGAGCAGCGCACGAGGCGGCGTGCGCCGCGGCCGACGGCGGCACGCAGACGCACGAACTCGTGACGCGGCAACTCGTCTGCCTCGAGCGGCGGCGGCTCGAGCTCGACGCGTTCGTCGGCGCGCTCGAAGGCGCGAGCACGTCGGTCATCGGCCGCGCGCTGCCTGCCGCCACGGCGCTGCCGAGCCCGAGCCTGTGCGGCGAGGTCCAAGCGCTGCTCGACGATGTCGCGCCGGCAGCCGACGCGATCGCACCCGCCGTGGCCGAGGTGCGCGCCCAGCTCGCGCAGGCGAAGTCGACCCTCGACGTCGCCGCGGACGCCGACGCCGCACGCCGCCTCGCCGAGGCCGCGCTCGAGCGGGCGCGGACCCTCGGCTACGCGCCCCTGGTCGCCGAGGCGGGCCTACGGCTCGCCGTCACGACGCTCGCCACCGGCGATCTGCCCGGCGCCGAAGCGCTGCTCGAGCACGCATACTTCGACGCGATCGCGGCGGGCCACGAGGTCGTCGCGCTGCAGACCGCGGCCTCGCTGCTGCACACCCTCGGGGTCCGCGGCGGTCGGCCGAGCGACGCCTTGGTCTGGTGGAATCACGGCGAGGCCCTGCTGCGCAAGCGCGGTCCGTCCCCCCGCGAATCGCACCAGCTGCGCAACAGCTACGCCGCGGTGCTCGCCGAGCAGGCCAAGTACGCAGAGTCGCTGGAGGTCGCTCGACAAGCCGTCGCGGACGCGGACGCGGGCTACGGCGCCGACCATCCCAACGCCCTCAACGCCCGGCAGAACCTCGCCGCCGCCCACCTCGGCCTCGGACAGTACGTCGAGGCGCTCGCCGTCTACGAGGATGTCGTGGCCCGCCTCGAGCGGATGTACGGGGAGGATCATCCCGCGGTCGCGTCGGCGATGGCCAACACCGCGATCGCGCTGGGCAACCTCGGCCGCAACGCCGACGCGCTCGAGCAGCACCGCCGCGCGCTCGCGATCTTCGAGCGCACCATCGGGGCGAACACCATGGAGGCCGGCTACACGCTGGCGAACATGGGCAACATCCACAACCGGCTCGGCGATCCGAGCGCGGCCCTGGCCTCGACGCTGCGCGCCCGCGAGGCCCTCACCCAAGCCCTCGGTCCCGAGGATCCGCGGACGATCACGCTCGGCGGCAACATCGGGCAGTTCCACCGCAAGCTCGGGCAGCTCGACGAGGCTCGCAGCGCGCTCCAGGCCACGATCGACGCGCTCACGCGGATCGACGCCAAGCACCCCGAGCTGCCGAACAACTTCGATCGGCTCGGCCTGGTCGAGCTCGACGCCGGGGATTGCGAGCGCAGCTTGTCCCATCACGAGCGGGCGTTCGCCCTGGCGACCGAACTTTCGTTGCCTCCGTTCACGCTCGCCTACCAGCAGCTCAACATGGGCATCGCGCTCGACTGCCTCGGTCGATTCGACGACGCGATCCCCCAGCTCGAGCGGGCGCGCGACACCTGGATCGCGCGGGGGGAGAGCTCGGCGGCCCAGCGCGCCAACGCGGAGCTCGCGTTGGCAGGAGCGCTCGTCGGCGCCGGTCGTGCGGCCGAGGCGCTGGCTCAGGCGCAGTCGGTGCTCCGCGCCTGCGATGCGAGCACCTGCGATGACCTCCGCCGCGCCGATGCGCTGGTGGTCGTGGCCGAGTCGCAGCTCGAGCTCGGCGAGGCGAAGCCGGCCCGAGCAGCGGCCGAGCAGGCGCTGACCCTGCGCGCCTCAGCGCCGCGCAATCCCTCGGCCGACGGCGACCTGCGCTGGCTGGTCGCGCGGGCGCGACACGCCGATGGAGTCCCGGCCGCCGAGCTGACGACGCTGCTCGCGGAGGCCCGCACGGCGCTGGAGGCCGCGGGCCCGCGCGGCGTCGCGGCGCTCGAGCGCTGGCCGAGCTGGGCCCGGTGAGGCGAGCGGTCCGTCGGCGTCACCGGCGTCGGCGCGCGAGCGCGACGAGCATCCCGAGCGCGAGCGACACACCGCCCAGCGGACCTCCGCCGGCGACCGAGCAGCTGGGCCCGTCGTCGTTGCTGTCGTCGCTGCTGTTGTCGTCGCCGCCATCGTCCCCGACGCTGTCCTCGCACGTGAGCACGGGATCGCTGTCGTCGGGCACGCAGGTGCCCGAGCCGCCGTCGCCGCGGGTGCACGCGTCGCCCTCGGCCTTGTCGGCGCACGCGGCCTTGTCGGCGTCGTCGGCCCGGGCGCTCGTGCTGCCGAGGGCCGTGACACCGAGGGCAGCAGCGCACGCGAGCAGGAGCAGGGGGCGGGGAGTCGAGGTTCGAAGCGTCATGGTGTTCGAGGGTGCCCGATGGCGGCGCGGTGTTACGGCGCGCGCGGCGGCCCATCGCGGGAGTGCGGGGCCGCACGCGCGACGGCGGAAACGAACCCGCGCCAGCGGTGACCAGGTCCGCAACCGATGACCGCTGTCCGCTGGCTCCCCCTGCTCTGTCTCGTGATCTCCTGCGTCGCCTCCCCGGGCTCGGGTCTCGACGGCGCCGACACCGGCGACGCCGACACCGACGCCGACACCGATGGATTCGATCCCTCGCTCGTCACCGGCTTGCCGTGCGAGATCGACGATCTCCTGGAGACCCGCTGCCGGAGCTGCCACGGCGATCCCGCCGTCGGCGCGCCGATGTCCCTGGTGAGCTACGACGATCTCATGGCGCCGTCGCTCGCCGATCCGTCGCTGCGCGTCGCCGAGTCCGCGCTGCATCGCATGCTCAGCGTCGCCGCGCCGATGCCCCCCGGCGCGCCGCGGTCGATCGACGCCGCCGCGACCGCAGCCTGGGGCGACTGGCTCGACGCCGGCACCCCCATGGGCGAGTGCGGTGCGGCCGGCGGCGAGCCCGAGCCGCCGACGGCGACGTGCAGCAGCGGGCGACACTGGGATCCCGACGACGACGACGGCACGCCGTTGATGCAGCCCGGCCGTCCCTGCCTCGACTGCCACGACCGCGAGCGCCTCGACGATCCCGACGACGACGACATCCCGACGCTGCTCGCCGCCGGCACGATCTACCCGAGCTTGCTCGAGCCCGACCACTGCATGGGCGCGGAGGATCCGGAGCTCGTCGTGATCCTCGAGGGTGAGGACGGCGTCGGCCGCGTCGAGCTGGTGCCCAACAGCTCGGGCAACTTCCTGGTCCACGCCGCGAAGGCGCCGGATCTGAAGCCGCCGTTCCGCGTGACGATCCGCCGCGGGGACGCCGAGCGGAGGATGTCGATCCCCGCGCCGCACGGGGACTGCAACGCGTGCCACGGCGCGACCGGGAAGATGGGCGCGCCGGGCCGCGTGCTCGTGCCGTAGCCACCTGTGGCTCGAGTTCGGGCGGGGCGTACGGGGATCGAACCCGTGACCTTCGCGTTGACAACGCGACGTGCTGCCACTGCACCAACACCCCGAAGAGGACCCCGAGGCGCCCATCTCGGGGCGCCTCGGGGTTTCGTTCACTTCGACGGATCGCCGCCGAGCCGCAGGAGGTCCTGCAGGTCCTTCGGCGCGACGACCACGGTGAGATTCGCGATCTTCTCCGCGATCTCCTTCATCACCTCGGCCTCCTTGAGTCGACCCAGCACGGGGTTGTTCTCGATGAGGCGCGCGGTGTTGGCCAGCGAGCGCGTGGCCGCGACCTCCTCGCGGCGCATGATCACCTGCGCCGCCGCGCGCTTGTCGGCCTCGATCACCCGGTTCATCAGGTCCTTGAGCTCGCCGGGCAGGATGACGTCCTTGATCTCGAGGCGACGGATGTCGACGCCCCACGCGGTCGCGCGCGCAGTGATCGCCGCCGTCATCTCGCGAGCCAGCTCGACCCGGCGCTCGAGCAGGCCGTCGACGGTGACCCCGGCGACGACCGCCCGCGCGCACATCTGCGCCTCGGCGTAGAGGGCATCGCGGAGCTCCGCGACGCTCTGCGCCGCCGCGATCGGATCGACGATCGCGTACTTGAGCAGGAGGTTGAGCCGCAGCGTCGCCTTGTCGGCGGCGATGAGCTCCTGGCCGGTGATCTGCAGCTCCTGCTCGCGCACGTCGAGCTTGACGAGATCGAGCTTGCGCCGCCACGGCGACAGGCCATGACGGCCGCCCTCGAGCACCATCGCCAGCACGCCGTCGACGTAGACGAGCACGCGCTCGTATGGCCGGACGAGCACCTCGGTGATGAGGGCGGCGCCCGCGATCGGCCAGTAGGCGACCGGGATCGCCGTGGGCAGCGCGGTCACGTCGACGACGTCGAGGGTGACCTTGCCTACGCCGCGCCAGACGATCCAGCGGCCTGGCCCGAGCACGCGGCATGGCCGGGCGTCGCGCTGGACCAGCGCGACGGTGCCGTCGGCGACCTCGACGATGTCGGCCTGCAGCGCCGCGGCCCCGACGAGCGCGCGCTCGAGCTCGGGCGTCGCCTCGGTGGCGACGGTGCGGATATCGAGCGTGCGGATCTCGACGCTGCTCCAGAGCGCCCAATCGCGGTAGCGGCCCGGGCCGAGCACGCGCTCGAGCCGACCGTCGCGGATGTAGAGCCCCCGCTCGCCCTCGTTGATGATGATGGTGGTCATGGTGACGACGCTCCGGTTCAGAACAAGCCAAAGAGCCCGAAGAGGGCAAGGGTAACTGCGGGTGGAAAAGGCGACGGCCGGCGTGGCGCCAAGGGGCAATGGATGCGGGATCCCGCGCGTCGAGGCGGTGACGAGCGCGACCCACCTCGGTGGACCGCGCGCGCGACCGACCCCGGGGCAGCACCACCCGGTGCGGGATCACGAGCTCCGTGCGCCACCCTCGTCATTGCTGGCGATTCGTGCGCGACGCCGACCGTCTATCGTGTTCTGTTTGACTGACAGTATCTCAAACTGTTGCGTTTACCGTTTCGCTACGTCAGGGGACACCTGGCGCCGGGAGTCGAACCCGGATGGTCTTTCCTCGGCCCCGAGATGCGGGACGCCCGGACCGATCGGCGCGGGCGCGACGAATCGCGACCGTGCGTAGGCGTGGGAGCGCCGCGGGGAACCGCGGAATCGTGGCCTGGCAATGCGAGCCGACGCCGCGTGCGGCCGGCCCCTCGAGCATCCGAGGGACCGACGCCGCACGCGGCTGTGCGTTGGACCGAGGGCCCCGGCGCGGGCCCTGGAACTACGTCAGCACGACGGAATCACATGGGTCTCGACGCCGGAGGCCGCTCAGCCGTCCGCACGATCGCATTGCGACGACACATCGTGTCGCGGCAGGCGGAAATCGTAGGGAGGGAGCGACATCATGGCGGAGACCCAGATCGAGCCGAAGTGGTCCCGAGATATGAAGCAGCGCCGCGGCGCTGTCAAGACCACGATGAATGATTTTTCTACGTCGGCACGCCGACCACGAGCGACGCGACGTAGCCGGCGTCCACATCGCCGCTGACGTCGGCCACCTGCAGCGACGATCCGTCGCCGAAGACGTTGTCGGACGACAGGCTGGTCTGGGCCAGATTGCCGACGCTGTCCTCGTAGCCGTCGGTGGCGAAGACCTCGTCGCACGCCGCCTCTGGCAGGGCGAGCTGCGAGACGTGCAGCGGATCGCTGCCGTCGGTGGCGTCCTCGAGGCTGGCGTAGATCTCGAAGTGGATGTGGGGCCAGCGGCCCGAGTAGCACGCGGGGAAGATCGTGGTGAAGGTGACCTTGCCGTCGTCGTCCGTCACCTGGACGCCGCGCAGGTAGTTCTCGGACGCCGCGCTACCGGTGTACATCGAATAGTCGCCGTCGCGATTGCAGTGCCACAGGTACACCGCGTGGCCGGCCAGCGGCGCGCAGCCGTCGGCGACGTCGACGAGCGTGAGCGTCACCGTGAGCGCGATGCCCTCGGCGACGCCCGAGGCCGTGTCGACGCTGGTCCGGATGTCGCGCCGCACGATGCCCGACAGCTCGAGCGCGTTGGGCCCGTTGCTGCCGTCGCCCGGGTACGGGCCCGCGGTCTCGGTGGGGATCGCCTCGCAGCTCGACACGCCGCCGCTCGAGTCGCCACCGTCGCTGCTCGAGTCTCCCCCGCTCGAGGCGTCCGTGCTCGAGTCGCCCCCGCTCGCGTCGTCCGTGCTCGCGCCGAACAGCTCGCCGTCGTCGGCCACGACGCACGCCGCGAGCGGGACCAGCCCGACGGCACCGAGCGCGCGGAGGAATCGACGCCGCTCGAGCAGTCGCGAGAGGTCGTGGGCCAGGCCGCCGTGGTGATCGTCGTCGTGCATGGTGGATCTATCCCGCGCCGCCCTTGCGCATGTCTGAAGCCCCCGACGAGCCGGGCGCGGCCGGGCCGCATCCGAACCTTGCGACCTCCTGAAGTCGCCCCGCCCGCGCCCGCAGCCCTGGCGATCTCGGGCACAGTGGACTACGAATTGCCAAGATGACGCAGTCGGTCCTCGTGGTCGAAGACGACGCCCAGCTCGGGGGCCAGATCGTCGCACACCTGCGCGACGCCGGCTTCGCCACCACGTGGCTGCGGCACGGCCGCGTGCTCACCGGGGACGATCTGGCGCAGATCGATCTCGTCGTGCTCGACCTGATGCTGCCCGGGGTCTCGGGGATGGACATGATCGCCCGCATCCGCGAGCTCGCGGCGGTGCCGGTCCTGGTGCTGAGCGCCCGCAACGAGACCGCCGACAAGGTCCGCGCGCTGCAGCTCGGCGCGGACGACTACATGACCAAGCCCTTCTGGCCCGAGGAGCTCGTCGAGCGGGTGCGGGCGCGGCTGCGGCGACCGACCCTCGCCGACGGCAGCGCGATCGAGATCGGCGGCCTGCGGATCGATCGACGCACGCGCGAGGTGACCCTCGAGGGTCGGCCGCTCGAGCTCACCCGCGTCGAGTTCGAGTTCCTGCTCACGCTCGCCGAGCGACCGGGCGCCGCGATCACGCGCCGGGTGCTGGTCGAGCGCGCGCTCGACCCCGACCGCGACGGCGACGCCCGCACGCTCGACGTCCATGCGTCGCGGCTCCGCAAGAAGCTCGGCAACGACGGCCTCATCGAGACCGTGTGGGGGATCGGCTATTCGCCTCTCGGCGAGGCCGACGACGTGAAGCTGCGGACCAAGCTGGTCCTGCTGTGCGTGATCGCGATCGCGGCGACGCTCGGGGCGCTGGCGATCTACGACGCGATCGCTCGGCACCGCGCGGCGTCCGAGCTGATGATCGACATCGTCCAGCAGCACCTCGACGGCGCGCGCGAGCGCTGCGAAGCCGACCCTGCCCGGTGGGGCGACCGACTCCCGAGCAGCCGGGGTCCGGGCGGACCGCCGCCCGGCCACGACGCGAAGCGACCGCCGCCGCCCGATCGCGGGCCGCCTCCGGACAGCAATCGTCGCCGCCCGCGACCGCTCGAGATGTGGGCCTACGACGCGTCGTTCCGCAGCGCCTCCGCGGACGCCCCGACGCTGCCCGGCGCGCTCACCGAGGCGATCGCCGACACCGACGTCGTCGCGAGCGACGTGGCGTGGCGCGGCGACGAGGTCGCGGCGCTCGTGCGCACGCCGTGGGGCGCCGGGCCGTGCGCCTACGTGTTCGCCCGCGGCAGCACCGGGGACTGGGGCGCCGTGCTGCCGCCCGGACGGCTATGGTTGCTGCCCTCCGTGATCGTCCTCGGCGCCGCGCTGCTCGTGGCCGGCCCGCTCGTGCGACGCATCCGTCGATTGACCCGCGAGGTCGAGCAATCGGCGTCCGCCGGCTACACGCTCGGCGTCGACGAGCGCGGCGCCGACGAGGTCGGCGAGCTGTCGCGGGCATTCGCCACCGCGAGCCGACGCATCCGCGCCGAGCTCGACGATCGCGAGCGACGCGAGCGGGCCCTGCGGGAGTTCCTCGCCAACACGACCCACGATCTCATGATCCCGCTGACCGTGCTGCAGGGCCACCTCGCGGCACTACGCGACTGCGCCGCGGGCCCCGACGCCGTGCGCTCGGCGATGAACGAGGCCCACTACATGGCGTCGCTCGTGCACAACCTCGGCGCCGCGGCCAAGCTCGACGTCGCCGATGCGGTGGTCCATCGCGCGCCCGTCGATCTGCGCGAGGTCGTCGGGCGTGTCGCCGCCCGCCACCGCCCGATCGCGCGCGAGGCCGGCATCACCCTCGACGAGGCGGTGCCCGACGCACCGGTGCTGGCCGACGCCGACGTCACCCTCGTCGAGCAGGCGATCAGCAACCTCACCTACAACGCGGTCCGCTACAACCATCGCGGCGGCCACGTCGCCGTGATCGTCGAGGTCGCGCCGCCCGGTCGCTTCTGCGTGCGCGTCATCGACGATGGGCCGGGCATCGCCGAGGCCGATCTCGCGCGCGTGCTCGCCCGCGGCGGACGCAGCGACGCGGCGCGCAGTCGGGCGCCCGAGGGCCTGGGCCTGGGCCTGCACATCGCCCTCGGCGTCGCCGCGCTCCACGGCTTCACGCTCGAGCTCGGCGCCGCGGAGGGCGGCGGCCTCGAGGCGTGCCTGCGTGGCCCGTGCCGACCGACCGCGTGAAGCGTCACACCACCGGCAGGTGCACGCCGCGACGCACCGGCTCGGCGCGCCGCTGCGGCCGCCACTCGTCCATCTTCGAGTTGTTGCGCACGCAGCCCACGGTGCAGCTCGCGTTGCAGCCCTTGACCGTGTCGAACTGCTCGCGCAGGTCGGACAGGCCGTACTCGAGCAGGTCCTTCCCCCAGAACTCGCGCGTCTGCGAGCACCAGCGGACCTTGCCGAACTCGTCGATGTAGAGGTAGCGCGAGCCGGCGCGGCACTTGAACGGCGCGCGCCCGGTCTCGAGCAGGCGCGAGCGGTAGTTGCCGGCCTGCCGCCACCGCCGGCCCAGGCGCTCTTCGATGCTGCGGTACAGATCGACGTTCTCGCGCGAGAGCTCGAGCTGGCCGTCGCCGCCGTGGATCAACAGCACGCGCGGCCGGAAGCCGTGGGTCTGCGCGAACTCGATGACCTCACGGACCTCGTCGGGCGGCGCTGCGCCGACCACCGCCGACAGCGTCACGATGAAGTCGGCGTTCTGCTTCACGTGCTCGAGCTTCTTGGCCAGGGGCTTCAGCACCTTGACGGTGACGTCGTTGGGCTTGGCGCCATCGAGGCTGATCTGCATGTGGGTCAGCCCCGCGCGATTGAGCTCGCGGACCTTCTCGGGGCTCAACAGATAGGCATTGCTGATGAGCTTGCGCTGGGCGAAACCCTTGCGCGTGGCGTAGCTCACCAGGTCCACGATCTCGGGGTGGAGCAGCGGCTCGCCGCCCGTGAATTCGATCGCGAGGGTGCCGAGCGCCGCGAGCTTGTCGATGCGGGCCCGCAGCAGCGCGGGATCGATCGCGTCCGAGGTCTCGTCGAATTCGTTGCAGTAGCCGCAGCTGAGATTGCAGCGGCGGATCACGACCAGCTGGGCGTGGAACGGACCGTAGCGCAGCCAATCGAGTCGATTCACGTCGGCGATGGTGCCGGCGCTTCGAGGGCGGCGTCAAACGCGACGCGCCGCGCTCGCGTCGACGCTGGAGGACGACTTCGCGAAAACGCGCTTGTGCACCCACGCGACCGACGTTCCGTGCGCCCCGGTCCTTGCGTCGGCTGCGGGCATCCTCGACGATCGTCGCCATGCGCAGCTCCATCCTTCGCCTACTCCGATCCCCGGCCGGCCTCGCCGTCCTCCCCGCCCTCTTCGTGGCCGGCTGTCCTGCCGACGATGCAAGCGAGAACACGACCACGGCAGACAGCTCGAGCTCGGGGTCCGCGACGGATCCGTCGGAGACCGACACCGATCCCTCGGCGACGCTCACCCAGGGCAGCTCGTCGGGCGTCGACTCGTCGAGCGGCGATCCGACCGATGCGTCGAGCTCGACCGATCCGTCGGGCTCGTCGTCGTCGTCGGGCGGCGAGACGTGTGGCAACGGGGCCATCGACGCCGGTGAGGACTGCGACGGCGCCGAGCTCGGTGACGCGACCTGCGAGAGCATCGACAAGGGCTTCGACGGTGGCGACCTCGCCTGCGCCGACGACTGTACGTTCGACACCAGCGCGTGCGTGATGGCGACGTGCGGCAACGATCTGGTCGAGGGCGACGAGGTCTGCGACGGCTCCGACGTCGGCTCCGACTGCGCCTCCGAGGGCTTCCCGCTCGGCGGCGAGCTCGGGTGCCTGAAGAACTGCAGCGACTACGACACCTCCGGCTGCCTGTCGCAGGTCTGTGGCAACGATTCCGCCGAGGGCGACGAGAGCTGCGACGGTGCGGACCTCGCCGGCGTGACGTGCGAGTCGATCGGCTTCGACGGCGGCGCCCTCGCGTGCGCCGACGACTGCAACGGCTTCGACACCGCCGGCTGCTACAGCTGCGGCGACGGTGTGGCGTCCGGCGCGGAGGTCTGCGATGGCGACGATCTGGCCGGGGCGACCTGCGGCGACCTCGGCTACGACGGCGGCACCCCGACGTGCGCGGCCGACTGCACGACCGTCACCCCGGACGGCTGCCTCCTCTCGACCACCACCGACTACTGCATGGAGCCGGGCAACGGCGGCCTGATCCAGGACTTCGTCACCCTCGACAACGACATCGTCGTGGCGGGCTCGGGCCAGGTGACGGACATCAACATCGTGCTCGCCGCGACCCACACGTATGTCGGCGATCTGAACGTGAGCGTGACCCACGTCGACACCGGCGCGACCTCGCAGCTGTTCAGCAGCCAGTGCGGCACGGTGGAGAACGTCGACGCGACCTTCGACCAGGACGGGGCGCTCTTCGGCTGTGGCGTCGCGGCACCGGCGATCTCGGGCATCGTCGCGCCCGAGGCGCCCGGTGACCTCGACGCGATCGCCCCGGCGGTCGGCGACGGCACCGGCACGTGGCGCCTCTCGATCGCCGACGGAGCCGGCGGCGACACGGGCACGCTCGACGCGTGGTGCGTGCAGATCACCTCGCTCGCGCCGGTGTCGACCTGCGACGGCCTCGAGCTCGACCCGGGCAACGGCATCGTCGGCTGCTGGTACACCTCGGCGAACGTGAACATGTCGTGCACCGAGGTCTGCGAGCCCCACGGTGGCTTCGACGCGGTGGCGTCGCAGCACAACGGCAACGCGGTCGGCTTCGCGTTCTGGCCCGACAAGGTCAACGGCGGCGAGTGGATGTCGATCGAGTGCTCGTCGACCGACAACAACACCAACTGGGGCGCGAACGGCCAGGCGCCGGATCCGTTCTTCATCCACGAGGCCTGCTACGTGAACTGCGCCTGCGTGAACTAGGCGGCGCGTCTCACAGCCGGCGTTGCGACACGGGCTCGAGCCTCGGCTCCTGCCCGCGTCGCCCCGTGTGCACCCGGAACCTCCGGCGCACGATCCAATCCCCCTGCACGAAGTCGACCTCGATCTCCGCGGGGCCGTCGATCGGCTCCGCGAGCAGCTCGGCGCGCAGCGCCTGGCCGGAGAACGGCGCGACGCCGAGGCTCTTGCGCTTGTCGGCGTCGATGAGCTCGACCGCCTGGGGGCGCACGACGACCAGCGCGTCGCTCGGATACCGCGTGAACACCAGGGCGATCGCCCGGCCGTCGTCGAACTTCTTCAGCGGCTTGCCCGACTCGGCGTGGACGAGGTGCACCTCGTTGCCGATGGCCAGGGCGAGGTAGCCGGCGGCCGCTGCAACCGCGTGGATCGGCGCCGTGCCGACGCGGTGCTGCCACGGCACCTCGCGGAGCTCGCGATCCCAACGCGTGACGGTGCCGTCGGCCTGGGCCACGAGCACGTCGCCCTCGCGCGCGCGCCCGATCGCGGTGACGTGGGCCGGCGACGGCAGCGGACGCATCAGGGTCTCGGCCTCGGGATCGGCCCAGTAGCTGAGGCCGCGCGGGTCGGCGCGGTAGAGCTGGGTCCCGGCCTCGAGCACGAACGCGCCGGGGGTCGCGAGCTCGTGGCGGAAGCCGAGCTCGGCCACGGCATCCTTGGTCACCACCGCCGGCAACGCGGTGGACGTGGCCGCGGGCTCGGCCGGCGGCGCGGCGACCTGCGAGCGACCGACGACGAACGCGGCGCCCAGCGCCGCCGCGGCGATCGTGCCGACCCAGCCCACGACCAATCCGGCGCCGATCGAGCGCGGCGCGACCACGGGCGGCGGCGGATCGACCGTGTTCACCTCCGCGGTCCGTCGCACCTGCGTGACCCGCAGCGCGGCCCGCAGCGCGACCATCAGGCTCGGCGCGTCGGCGAAGCGATCCTCGGGCGCCTTCGACAGGCACTTCTCGACCACCGACACCACCGCGGGCGGCAGGTCCGGGCAGAGCGTCCCGAGCGACGTCGGCTGCTCGTAGACGATCGCGTGCAGCAGGCTCGGCGTCGACTGGCCGTCGAACGCGCGGCGCCCCGAGAGCAACTCGTAGAGGATCGCCCCGAGCGCGAAGATGTCGGTGGTGGCGTCGACCGAGCTGGTGTTGCCCGAGGCCTGCTCGGGGCTCATGTAGTTCGGCGTGCCCATGACCACGTTGGTGCGGGTCATGTTCTCGGCCGACGACCTCATCTTGCTGATGCCGAAGTCGAGCAGCTTGACGCCCATGCGCGCCCCGGACTCGCCGGCCGCGCCGCGCACCATCACGTTGCTGGGCTTCAGATCGCGATGCACGATCCCCGCGTTGTGGGCGGCCGCGAGCGCCGAGCACAGCGGCTCGAACATGCGGATCACCTCGCGCGGCGTGGCCCGTCGGCCCTGCATCCACGTGTCCAGCGTGACGCCGTCCACGTACTCCATCACCATGTACGGGTTGCCGTCGACGTCGGTGTTGAAGTCGAACACCTGGACGATCGCGTCGTGATCGAGGCTCGCGGCGATCTCGGCCTCTTGCCGGAACCGCGCGTAGGCCTCGGTGTTGCGCGCCAGGTGGTGGTCGAGGAACTTGATCGAGAACCGCTGCTGCAGCCGGACGTGCATCGCCTCGTAGACGGTGCCCATGCCCCCGCTCGCGATGTTCCGCGTCACGCGATAGGTGTCGGCCAGGACCATCCCCAGGCGAGGATCGGCGGCCGGCAGCGTGTCGCGAGCGACGCCGCGTCCCGCGTCGCGACCGCCCTCGAGCACGCTCGTGGCCGCGCCGTTGTCGACGACGGCGAGGCTGTGGCGCGACGACACGGAAGGGCACATCGGCGGCCATCCGGCCCGCTTGAGGGGGGCGCGGCGCTCGACGCGAGACGACCGCCTCGGGCAAGCTCACCGGCGATGGCTGCGAACCCCGCCCCGTCGGTGGTCCTCTCGTCCGGGCCCGCCGTGGCCGCGACGCCGCGGATCCCCGGCAGCAAGAGCATCACGAACCGCGCGCTGCTGCTCGCCGCGATCGCCCGCGGCCCCTCGACGATCCACGGCTGGCTCGACGCCGAGGACACGCGGTGGATGATCCGCGCGCTGCGGGCGCTGGGCCTGCGCATCGACGGCGGGGACGATCCCCGCGCTGCGCTCACCCTCGTCGGTGCCGGCGGACCGCTGGGGGCCGACGCCGCCGAGGTGCTGCAGGTGGGCACCGCGGGCACCGTCGCGCGGTTCCTGCTCGCGGTGCTCGCGGGCAGCCCCGGCGCCTCGACGATGGACGGCAGCCAGCGCATGCGCGAGCGACCGATGGGCGCGCTGGTCGCCGCGCTGCGCGAGCAGGGCGCTGCGATCGTCTCGCTGGGTGACGTCGATCCGACCGCGCTGCCGCTGCGCGTCGGCCCCCACGACGCCCCGCTGCGCGGCGGCGAGATCCGCCTCGCGCGTCCGGCCAGCTCGCAGTTCGTCAGCGCCCTGGCCTTCTCCGCCCTGCTCGCGGCCGCGCCGACCACGATCGTGCTCGAGCACGGCACGCCAGCGCGCCCCTACGTCGACATGACGCTGGCGATGATCCGCAGCTTCGGAGGCGACGCGCGCTGGCGCGACGACGCGAGCATCGTCGTCACGCCCGCCGTGCCTCCGTCCCACGCGGGGACGCTCGTCGGTCAGGACTACGTCGTCGAGCCCGATGCGTCGGCGGCCAGCTACTTCCTCGCCCTCGCGGCGATCCGCGGCGGTCGGTGCACGATCGACGACCTGGGACGCGACAGCCTGCAGGGCGACGCCACGTTCGCCCACGTGCTCGGGCGCATGGGCGCGCGAATCCAGCAGGACGCCCGCACCACCGTGCTCGAGGGCGATGGCCGCCTGCGCGGTGGCGACTTCGATCTCTCCGACATGCCCGACATGACGCTCACCCTCGCGGTCGCGGCCCTGTTCGCCGAGGGCGACACGCGGATCACCGGCGTCGGCGTCCTACGCCACCACGAGAGCGATCGCCTCGCCGCGGTGGCGACCGAGCTGCGCAAGCTCGGCGCGACGGTCGACCTCGAGCAAGACGGCCTCGTGATCCACCCGCCCACGGCCCGCACGCCCGGCGTCGTCGCGATCGACACCTACGCCGATCACCGAATGGCGATGGCGTTCGCGCTGGCGGGCGACGTGGAGATCCGCGATCCCGGCTGCGTGGGCAAGACGTTCCCGGGGTACTTCGAGGAGCTCGCCCACGCGACGGGCTCCGCCCGCGACGGGTGATCTCACCGCGTCGGCGGCGGCTCCCCGCAGATCGTCGCGACGCGGCGATCGTGCAGCGTGCTGGGCGTGCCGACGAACTCTGCGCATGCGTCCGCCACGGGGCCGCCCGCGGCCGCGGTGATCACCAGCTCGAGGACCCTCGCTTCGGTCGCCATCTGGCCGCCCGGGAACCGCACCCGATAGCGCGAGAGGCTCGCGCGCGCGTCGTCGAGGCGGCCCTCGGCGCGGGCATGGTTCACCTCGGCGAGCGCGGCGAGCTCGGCGGCGAGCGTCGCATCCGGGCGCGCGAGCGCTGCGGTCTTCGCGACGTTCGGCGGCCGCGGGCGCGGGTCGGTGCGCGCGTGCGACACGGGCACTGACGCTTGCGACGACACGGGGACGGACGCCGACGGTTCGCTCGGCAGCACCGCGACGCCCGCAGGGGCCCCGACGACGCGACGCACCATGGGCGGCTCGGGCGATGCGTCGGCGAAAACCGCCCCTCGCGAGGGGATCGCAGGTGCCTCGGGCGCGCGCCGCTCGAGCGCCACGGCGGTCGCGAAGCCGGCGAGGGCGACCGGAAGCGCGACGAACTTCACCAGGCCGAGCCACGACGACGACTTGGCCACCGAGCCGACGGCAGCCGTCGCGGCGGCCCCGGCGAGCCCCGCGACGACACGACGACGGACCCGCGCCTGCGTCAGCGGTGATGGAGCCGCGGCCCTGCGTGCGGCAGCGAGCACCGCGTCGATCTCCTGGTCGTCACGGTCCATCGCGGCGCTCCTTCGATTCCGGGCAGTGGCCGAGCGCGAGCTGGAAGTCGCGCCGGGCCAGCCGCAGCCGCGAGTACACCGTGTTGCGATTCATGTTCAGCACCACCGCGACCTCCTCCCCCGTCATGTCCTCGAGCTCGCAGAGCACGAACACCTCGCGCCGCTCGGGGGCGAGCCGGGCGAGCGCGGCCTCGACCCGCGCGAGGGCCTCGGCGTCGCTGGCCACCGACTCGGGATCGGGCGGCCCGAAGTTGCACGGCGGCGGTGGCGGCTCGCGTCGGGCGCGTGCCCGCCAGCGAAGCCCGATGCGCGTCGCGATCCCATGCAGCCACGTGCGCACCGACGATCGCCCGTCGAAGTCGGTGCGACGACGATGCAGCACGATGAAGACCTCGTGCAGCGCATCCTCGAGCGAGGACTGCGGCACACCGATCCGCGCGAGCACGCGCCACACGAACGCGTGGTGCTCGACGTAGGCGCGCTCGACCCACGCCGCATCGCGGGCCTGCGCCGGCTGCTGCGCCTCGGGCTCGACCACGCTCGCCATCGACGGCAGTGCCGCGACTCGGGTCATGCCGGCCCCGATCGCCGTCGCGGGCCCGGCAGTGTGAACCCGAGGCCGAGCAGCGCACGCCCCCCGAACCGCGGCGGCCGTAGGAACGGTTCGCGGGCCCCGAGGTGGGCCGCCGGTCGCACCACGGCGACGAATCCGTCGAGCTCGACGCGCAGCTCGACGCGCGAGGACATCGCCCAGGCGAGGCGACCGCCGAGGCCGACCGTGACATGCGGCAGCCAGGCGGTGCGCGGCCGCTCGATGCCACGGCCACGCGCGACGATGGTGGCGGCTTCGGCGACGGCACAGCCGCCCCATCGCAGCCTTCGGCGCGTCATCGACGGACACGCGGCGACGCGGAGCGCTGCACGCTGCACGAGCCCACCTGCGCGCGGTGCCGGGGCGTACGGCACGAACCGCGGCGTGTCGTAGGCCGCGCTGATCTCGAGTGAAAGTCGCCGTGGCGCCCAGGCGTAGCCCGCCGCGATCTCGGCGGTCACGCGCGGGACGCTGGTGACGAGCCCACCTCCGAGCGTGAGGCGGTGGGGCGAACGCCGGGCATCGACGCGGCCCTGTCGCGGCTGCGGGTCGGCGGCCGCCGGCATCACCGTCGCATCGATGCTCTGCCCGATCGAAGCGGCGGGCGGCAACGGCAGCGCGACCGTGGTGCCGGCCGGCACCTCGGGCGTCGGCTCCGCGTCGGTCGCCGCGAGGGCCAACGACAGCGCCGCCGCGTCGAGGACCTCGGCGCAGGTCGAGCCGCGGAAGCTCCGCGCGGGGGCATCGCTCGCGTCGCGGGATCGCAGCGTCGCGGTCCAGCTCCCGTCGGGCGTGTGGCCCAGCTCGACCTGCCACTGCGCGAGCCAGCTGGGGGACACCGCCGCGGGGGCGTGGTCGCCCACCGCCTCGGTGAAGTCCGGTGCGCCGGGACACGGCACGCCGGACATCGGCACGCCCGCTGGCGGGTGCCGCGGTGCACCGACGTCGTCCCCATGCGCGGGCGGTGACAACGCCAGCCGCGAGGCGAGCAAGGTGCAGGCCCACGCGCCCATGTCACCCGTAGCTGGCCCCGTAGATGACGTGCAGCGGGATCGGTCGTTCGCAGGCTCCGGAGCACGCAGGCCGAACGAGGGCCGCCCAGTCTTCGAAGCCGTCGCCGTTCACATCCCCGAGCCGCAGCCCGATCGGTGACGCCCCTGTCTCCTCCTCGGCTGGACGGACGGGCGCCGAGATGAACTCGACCACGGCCGCGATGCCCTCGACGGCGTCCGCGAACGCCGGTCCGCCGAGGTACAGACCAACGACGTCCGTGCCGTCGTTCGCAACCTCGCGCGAGACCGCAAGGTCCTCATCGCCGTCGCCGTCGATGTCACCGACGATCGCGGCGGCGAAGCGGTACGGGTTCGGGGGATCTTCCGTCGAACCGAGCACGACGGGGTCCTGCGCCCGCGCGAAGGGTCCGGCGAAGACCTTCGCGAGACCCCCGACATCGATGAGCAGGTCGGGGGCACCATCGCCGTTCACATCGCCGACGTCGGCCGCCGTCGCCATCGCGCTGGTGAACCGGCGTCCAGGCGAAGCGAGCGACACGTCGAGATCCCCCGAGGGCGCACCGAAGACGACCGACACGCGCCACCCCGCAGGTTCGCCCTCGGTGAGCACCACATCGTCGAATCCGTCGCGATCCAGATCGGACCCTGCCACGAAGCCCCACGCACCCTCGAATTGACCGTCGAGGACCGGCCGCGCGCGCTCGGACGACAGTGGCGCTGCGCGCGGTCGCGGGCCCTGGAACAGCGTCAACGAGTTCGATGCCAAGGCACCTTCGGCGCGCAGCATGACGTCGGCGGCGCCATCACCATCGAGGTCGCCCGCACCGTGGAGTCGCAGGCTGGTCCGCGCCGGAAACCCGCTCGCGGTCGAGACCGCCAACGGAAGGCTCGAGATCCGGAGGGTACCGCCCGTCCGCTCCTCGGCACCCCACAGGATGTGGACCGAAGACGTCCGGGCGTAGTTTCCGATGTCATCACTCGCGACATCATCGACTGCGAGCGCGACGTCGAGGTACCCGTCGGCATCGAGATCGCCCAGGGCACGGATGTCCAGCCACGAGGATTCCTCCTCCGACGCGCCCGGGTCGACGGTGAAGATGGCGTCCGCGATCGACTCGAGCTGCGCATCGGCGGGGTACCCGTCCCCTCGGCCGTAGAGCAGGTACACCCGCCCCGCCCCCGACATGTCGGGCTTGACCACGGCCCAGTCGTCGTAGCCGTCGACATCGAGATCACCCAGCGGGACGACCTCGACCTCGGTGTCGATCGCCGGCACCGTCAAGTGGCTCAGCCCATCGGCCTGGTCGAGGTCGAGATCACCACGCTGGGGCCGTGGCTCCACGAACTCGCCCAGGGAACGCGACGCCAAGTCGCACGCCGGGCAGGACAGGGCGACCAGGACGCCGAGGGTGTGGGGCGAGGATCGTTTCATCGAAGGTTGAGTGCAGCGAGGCGGTCGTCGTCATCTCGGCGACCCAGGATTTCGACGCGGCCCAGAGACCCACCCGGACAGCGCGCACGACAGCAACACCGAGCAACGGTGCAGCGGCGCCCAACTGACAGCGCCATCGAACTGCGCCGCGGCCCCGGACCCGAGCACCGCGCTCACCCGAGGGGACCGCACGCCCCGCACCCGCAGCGTCGGTCTGGCGCGGCCCCTGGACGAAGCTGCCCTGCCCGCGATATCTCCACGACCTCGACGATGAAGCCCGGCGACACGCTCACGGTGATGGCCGAGTCGCTGTCCAAGCACGGCGACGGCATCGCCGTGTACGACGGCGTCGAGATCCACGTGGCGGGGCTGCTGCCCGGCGAGACCGGCGACGTGTCGGTCGACTACGTCAGCAAGCAGCGGCCGCGGGCGCACGGGCAGGTGCTGGTCCGCCGCAACACCCACCCCGGCCGCCGGCCACCGCCGTGCCCGCACCACGGGCGCTGCAACGGCTGTGCGCTGATGGACATGGATCTCACCAGCCAGCGCCAGCTGAAGCGCGTCGAGCTCGAGCGCACCTGGGGCCTGCTGGTCGATCGATTGGTCGGCGACGAGCACGACGGCCGCGGCTATCGCTACTCGGCCAAGCGCGTGTTCGCCGGCAGCCCGGGGCGCATCAAGCTCGGCAGCTACATGCGCGGCACCCACAACGTCGCCGACATGCAGGGCTGCCTGGTCGATCACCCGGACATCGTCGCGTGCGCCGACGAGCTCGCCGAGGTCGCCAGCGAGCTGCGCGCGGTGCCGTACGACGAGACCGACGGCGAAGGTGACCTGCGCTACGCGTGGTTCAAGACCGACGGCCACGGCCACGTCATCGTCGCGATCATCACCGCCGAGCCGTGCAACTCCGCGGTGCACGACGTCGCCGCCCGCCTGCAGCAGCCGGCCGGCATCGCGTGGGGCACCAACTGCGCCGCAGGCAACGACATGCGCGGCGCGACGCTCCGTCCGCTGCGTGGCCGCCAGTCGGTGGAGATCGACTTCGGCGAGCTCACGGCGCACTTCGGGCCGCTGGGCTTCCTGCAGCCCAACCCGATCATCGCGGCGGCGGCGTACCACGACCTCGTACGGGTCCCGGCAGGCGGTGCGCTGCACGGCAAGGTCGCGCTGGACCTCTACGCGGGGGCAGGCGTCACGACGCGACTGCTGCGGCGCAGCTTCCAGCACGTCGGCGCGTGCGAGTCGTTCCCCGAGAGCGCGCGGGCCCTCGGCTGCGAGCCGATGCTGGTCGAGGAATTCCTCGCGCGCATCCTCGCCGACGCCCACCACCTGCACCGCAACCCCGAGCTGGTGATCGCCAACCCGCCGCGCGGCGGCCTGGGCACGACCGTGTGCGACCAGCTCAACGAGCTCAACGCCCCGCGCCTGCACCTGATGAGCTGCTCGCCCGCGTCGCTGGTCGAGGATCTTCGGCGGCTGACCGGCCAACACGGCCGCTACCGCGTCATCGGGGCCCGCGCCTTCGACACCCTGCCGCAGACCAACCACGTCGAGGTGGTCGTGTGGCTGGTCGGACGCTCGGACTGACGCCACAACCCGCTCGCCCCTTGCGCGGCGGGGCCGCGGGCTCGCACACTGTCGTCCCTCCTGTCCGTCGTTCCGCCTACGGAGAGATCGCCGATGACCAGCCCGCAGAACTACATCTCGGAAGACACCACCATCAAGGGGAGCATCACCACCGCGTCGACGCTGACGGTGGCCGGTGCGATCGAAGGCGACGTCAACGCCGGCGGTGACGTCAACGTGCTCGCGGATGCCACGGTGCGCGGCGACATCTCCGGCCCCGCCGTGACGATCTCGGGCAAGGTCGAGGGCCGCATCAACGCGTCCGGCCGCCTGCTCATCACCGCGAAGGGCCTCGTGCAGGGCGACATCTCGGTGCGCTCGCTGCTGATCGAGGAGGGCGGCACGCTGCAGGGCCAGTGCAACATGGGTGGCGCCGCGCCGGCCAAGCCCGCGCCGGGCAACGGCCGCACGCTCATCGCCCCGCCCACCACGACGCCGTCGCCCGCCGCGTCGACGCCGACGCCCGCCCCGCTGTCGACCCCGCAGGCCCCCGCCGCCGCGCGTCTGCCCGATCGCTAGGGCTCCGCGGCGCGTGCACCCGATCTACGACTTCTCGGGCGCCGATCCCCGCGCCTTCGATCCCTGGGCGTGGTTCAACCTCGTCGGCGCCGCGGGCTGCGTGTGCTGGGTGGTCGCCTACCTCGCCATCATCCGCACGTCGCACCGCGACCGCGCCAACGGCCTGCCGATGGTCGCCGTTGGCCTCAACGTCTCGTGGGAGCTGCTGGCGTCGTTCTGGTTCCCCAACCCCGTCGCGCTGTGGCACGCGTTCGATCGGATCTGGTTGGTCGTCGACTTCGTGATCGTCGCCCAGCTGCTGCGCTACGGCCGGCCGCTGCAGCGCATCCCCGAGATCCGCGACAACTTCTATCTCGTCTTCGCGATCATCGTGGGCGCCGGCTTCGTCGGTCAGTACACCTTCGTGGCCGACTACCCCGATCGCCTGGGCCTGGTGGTCGCGTTCCTCATCAACCTGGTGATGAGCATCCTGTTCGTGTTCCTGTACTTCGATCGCCGCGACGATCGCCGCGGGATCTCGAAGGCCGGCGCGTGGTTCAAGATGCTGGGGACCCTGGGCACCTCGATCGAGTGCCACTGGGTGGTCCGCATGATCGATCCCGAGCTGGGCGGGCTCGGGTTCCTCACCTTCCTGTGCGTGTCGATCTTCGCCGTCGACTGCCTGTACATCGCGCTGGTCTCCCGCGCGCCGTCGGCCCCTGCCGCCGCGGATCCGGTCCGCGCGGCCGTGTGACGGGATTGTCACGAACCCCGCGACGGGGGCGTTGGGCCTGCGGTATGCCGTGGGCATGACGTACGCACGACGGGCCTTGGGCCGGGTTCTCGCGGGGCTCGGGATGCTGGCGGCATGCACCGCCGATGGCGAGGCCGGCGACACCGGCACCGGCTCGGGCGAGTCCACGGCCGCCGACACCTCGGCGGGTTCGACGGGCAGCTCGCCGACGACGACGCCGGCCACCGCGACCACCGGCGGCACGGACTCGGCGGACGGCAGCGACGGATCCGACGACGCCGGCCCCTCGACCGGCGCTGCGGACAGCAGCACCGACGCCGACAGCTCGGGCGGCGGCGTGTGCTCGGCCGAGTTCCCCGCGATCGTCACCGACATCGACGCGACGCTCACCACCTCCGATGCCGAGTTCCTCATCCAGCTCGGCGATGGCAACTACGACCCCGCCGAGCGCGAGGGCGCCGCGGAGCTCGTGAACGCGTACGCCGATCTCGGCTACCGCGTGCTGTACCTGACGGCGCGCACCGAGACGTTGATGGCGATCAACACCGGCGAGTCGGCCCGCGAGCTCACCGAGCGCTGGCTGGTCGAGCACGAGTTCCCCGTCGACCCCGAGTCGACGATGGTCGTGCTGTCGCCGAACCTCGTGCTCGGCGAGTCGGCCCGGGTGTTCAAGGCCGAGACGCTGGCCGAGCAGCAGGCCGCCGGCTGGCGCTTCGACTACGCCTACGGCAACGCGGGCTCCGACATCGACGCGTACGCCGACGCCGGCATCGCCCTCGACCGCACCTTCATCATCGGGCCCGAAGCCGGCAACGGCGGCACCGTCGCCGTCGAGGGCGAGGGCTGGGTCGACCACACCGCCGCGCACCTGCCGACGGTGCCGGCGGTCTGCGAGGGATAGTCGCCCTCACGGATCCAGCAGCCGCGCGCCATGGCGTGGGCATGCCGTCGTCGCGTCTCGTCCTCACCGTGCTCGTCGCGGGCCCGCTCGCCTGTGATCCCGGCCCAGGCGCGGACGCCCCCGCCGACATCGCCGCGCCCAACGCCCTCGACGCCGAGGTCGACCTCCCCGAGGCGCCCATCGACCTCGGCGAGGCGATCGAGATCGATCTCGGCGACCTCGGCTTCACCCCGCTGTCGCTCGAGCTCGGCGACTTCGACGGGGACGGCGCGATCGACCTGCTGATCACCGGCGTCGACGGCAGCGTGGTGACCTCGGCGACCCTGCGTGGCCTGGGCGACGGCACCTTCGAGGCGCCCTTCGACAACGGCATGTCCGGCTGCAGCGCGTACCCGGTCGTCGGTCGGCTCTCGGATGATCTGCGCGACGACGTCGTCATCGCTGGGTGCGGCACGCAGTTCCTCACGGTGCTCGCCGCCGACGCCGACGGCGTGTTCTCGCGGTGGTCGACGTGGCCGCGCGTCACCGGCACCGGGCCCCGCAGCGTGGTCGTCCAGGATTTCGAGGGCGACGGCGATCACGATCTCATCGCGCTCACGGTGGGCACCGGGCTCAACGCTCGCGCCTCGCTGCAGCTGTTCGAGTCGAACGGCGGCACCGGCTTCTGGGGCGGCGCCACCGAGGATCTCGGGCCCGTCGCGCAGAGCGGCTTCGATCCCAACCGCCTGGTCGCGGGCGACCTCGACGGCGACGGCGTGCTCGATCCGATCCTCACCGATCAGGGCCACGACGTGGCGCGCCTCTTCGGCGGCCCGACGGGCTTCGGGTTCGCCCGCGAGCTCGGCGTCGGCCTCGACGTGTGGTCGTCGCTCGTCGCGGATCTCGACGGCGACGGGGCCGCCGAGATCATCGCGACCAGCGACAGCGAAGCCGCGGCGCAGGTCCTGCTGAACGACGGAGGCGGCGACTTCGAGCCGGGCGACGTGCTCCCGCTCGCGCACGGCCCCTACGACGCCGACGTCGCGGACATCGACGGCGACGGCTTCGACGATCTCGTCACCGTCGACGACAGCGAGCGCCGCGTCCGTTGGCTGCGCGGCGACGGGGCCGGCGGCCTCGGTGATCCCCAGGAGCGCGCGCTCGCCGGCGGGGCAATCCGCGTCCACGCCGCGGACCTCGACGGCGACGGCTTCGACGATCTCGTCGCCGCGACGTTCTCGGTGGGCTCGGTCAGCGTGCTGCTCTCGGGCGGGTGATCGCGCCCGGCCGCGGCTCGCGGAGCTGCGCGAGCGACATCCGCCACGCCCATGCGGCATTGATCCCGCAGCCCAGGTTCGCCACCGCGAGCACGAGGTTCCGCGTCGTCGGCCAGGCGGCCACGACCAGGGTCGCGATCGCGAAGCCGACCGCGGTCGGCCACATGCGACGCTCGAGCAGCACGGTCACGAAGGCCGCGGTCGCGGTGTACACGAGCAGCACCAGGGCCTGGAGCTGCGCCATGCCGAGGCCGAGCGGGCCCGCGAGCAGGCCCTGGGCGATCTGCACGACGAGCATCACGGCGAGCGCCGCGACCACGCCGCGGTTCAGCGCAGTGCTCGACAGCGACGCGCGCGCCCACGTCGCGAAGCCGAGCAGCGCCGCGAGCATGATCGCCCCGGCGACGGGGACGATGCCCACGGGCTCGGTCTGCGGATCGTGGCCGTGCAGCCAGGCGCCCAGCGGGATGAGGACCCAGATGCCCGTGAGCAGCGTGAGCATGAACAGCCGCGTGCGCTGGCCCAGCCGCGGATCGTGCTCGCGCTCGAGCGCAGAGAGCCGCGCGACCCGGGCGGCCTCGGCCGCGCGCGCCGTCTCGATCGCCGCGCGTAGCTCGGGCGCGACCTCGCCGTGGGCTCCCAGCGCCACGGCGGCCGCATCGACGCGACCGCGGGCCAGCTCCCACGTCACGATCTGCCGCGTCACCGCCTCGAGGCCGCCGCGGGCCCGCGTGTTGTCGGCCCACCGCGCCAGCGCGTTCGCATAGCCGAAGCGCACGGCGCCGAAGGCCTGGTACACCGCGTCCTCGTCCGCGTCGACGCCGTCGTCGTCGAGCCGGCGCTCGAGCGCGACGCGCTGCGCATCGGCGTCGTCGCAGAGGCCGTGCGACGCGCGGTGCTCGAGCAGATCCTCGACGGCGCGCGCGACCGCCATCGCCGAGTCCGGCCGCTGGGCCGGATCCCGCGCGAGGCAGCGCTGCACGATCGCCGCCAGCTCGCTCGGGCACTCGACGTCGAGCGCCGGATCGACGTGGACGATCGACGCGATCACCTCGCCCATGGTCGTGCCGCGGTGCGGCGGTCGACCGGTCACGATCTCGAACAGCGTGGCGCCGAGCAGGTAGACGTCGGTGTGCACGCCCATCGCCGCGCCCACGCCCGCGAGCACCTCGGGCGCCATGTACCGCGGCGTGCCGATGATGTCGGCGTTGTCGACGAGCCGCGGCACGCGGGGATCGACGGTGTCGTCGAGCGCCAGCGCGATGCCCCAGTCGAGCAGCAACACCTCGCCGAACGGCCCGAGCATCACGTTGTCGGGCTTGAGATCGAGGTGCACGATGCCGCGGCTGTGGGCGTACGCGAGCGCGTGGCACACCTGCACGAACACCCGCAGGTGCCAGTGCAGTGGATCGCCGCCCGATCGAGCGCGCACCGCCTCGGGATCGCGGATCATCGTCGACCACGCCTCGCCCTGGACCCGCTTCATCACGATGCGCGGACGACCGCGAGGGTCCGCGTCGATGGTGTAGATCGGCACGATGTTGGGGTGCTCGAGCCGCCCCATCACCAGCGCCTCGCGGACGATCTTGGTCATGGCCGTCGGATCGCCCGCGGCCTCGCGCAGGCTCTTGACCGCCACCTCGCGGGCCAGCACCGACTGCGTCCCGCGACGCACGACACCCATGCCGCCCTCGCCGAGGGTCTCGTGCAGCGTGATCCCGCCCGCGGCGTCGAGCACCGCGTCGCGCCGTACGGGGGCGTGCAGCGTGGCCGAGGGCGATCCGGGGGCCAGCGTCGCCGCCAACGCGGCGGGGTCGAGGGTCGGCTCGACGGCGGACACGTGCGCGAGCATGCCACGGCTCCGACGAACCATCCCATCGGGAGGGATCACTGCGTGCCGAGTTCGTGGTCCGCGATCGGCCGCCCAGGACCGAACGGCTCGATCGTCCGCGGCACGCGGGGCTCGTCGACGCCCACCGGCCCCTCGCGCGCGCGCACGTCCGGATCGATCGACTCGCGCACGATGCGGTAGTAGCCGTGATCGAAGGGCACGCCCGGCGCAGGCGCGACCGGCTCGACGCGCTCGCGCAGCCCCTGGGCATGTATCGCGAGCGCGCGGTGGTGACAGAACGGGTTGTTGCCGGGCCGACCGAGCAAGGGCTCCGCCGTCGCGGTGCAGCCCCCGCGACACGGCTCGCGGTAGTAGCAGGTCGCGCAGAAGCCCCAGAGATCGTCGAGCGTCCGCTCGCGGATGTACGCCAGCGCGAACGCATCGCGCCAGCGATCGGCGAGCGCATGCGCGCGCGCGTTGCCGGCGTGGTTCTGCGGACCGCCGAGGCTCGGGCAGCCCTTGATCGTGCCGTCGGACTCGATGCCGATCTGGTACTTGCCCGCGCCACAGCCCTTGTAGTGCGCGCCGCGTTTTTGATAGACGCGCATCTCGGCCTCGAGCGGGCCGAAGTAGCCGAGGTTGTTCGCCGGCCACAGCTTGATGCCGGCCGCGCGCACCCGCGGCACGAGCTCCGCGAGCACCTCGAACAGCGGGAGCAGATCGTACGGCTGCAGCAGGATCTCCGCGTGGTCGGCCGCGTTGCCGAAGGGCGCCGTGATCTGCAGCTGCCACCCGAACACGCCCGCGGCCGCGAGGTGCTCGAACAGCGCCGGCAGGCTGTGCCGCGTCAGCGCGTTGATCTGGGTGTTGGCCGCCGTGGGGATCCCTGCGGCGCGCAGCCGCTCGATCGCCGCGAACGCCGATCGCCAGCTCCCGGTCACGC
Organism: Deltaproteobacteria bacterium Ga0077550; assembly: GCA_001464385.1. Lineage (GTDB taxonomy): Bacteria > Myxococcota_A > Polyangia > Nannocystales > Nannocystaceae > Xiheibacterium > Xiheibacterium aquaticum. The sequence goes on from LNFB01000310.1 coordinate 71,755, forward strand.
CGCGAAGACGATCGTGCTCGGCCTCGAGCCCGTCGATCGACACCGACGCGTTGGTCAGGCCCGCCTCGGCCAGCGCCTCGACGCGCGCGGCGGTGAGGTTGCGGCCGCCGGTCGTCATCGACGCCCGCATCCCGTGCTCACGGATCGCCCGCACGATGAGGATCATGTCGTCGCGCAGGTACGCCTCGCCGCCGACCAACGTCACCTCGCCGACCCCGAGGGCGCGGAGCTGCGCGACCACGTCGAGGCACTCGTCGGTCGTGAGCTCCCCCGGCCGCGCATGCCCGGCCCGCGAGCCGCAGTGGATGCACTTCTGATCGCACGCCAGCGTCAGCTCCCACACCGCGTAGCGCGGCGTGGGGAGCTCGCCGGGCTTGGGCGGCGTGATGCGGCGGTTGTCGGGCGCTGGCAGGGCGTCCACGACGGGGAGACGACGGCGGATGCCGGAGAGGCCCATCGGACCCCGTCACTGCGGCAGCAAGCAGGTCCCGAGGTTGAACCCGAGGCCGGGTGGCAGGTTGTCCTCGAACCACGGCACGCAGGCCGCCCCATCGACCGCGCCTGCGCACTGGGTGTCGGGATCGGGTAGGTCGACGTCGCAGAACTCGGTGCAACATCCCGCGTCGACACAGCCGGGCACACGATCCGGCGGCGCACACCACAGGCCGGGATCGCAGGTGTCGGGTGGTTCGCAGTCATCGCCGTACGCACCACCGTCACCGCTGCGATCGGGCACACAGACGAAGCCGTCCTCGTACGGGATGCACTCCGCACCCACGCCGCAGTCCTGCACCAACGGATCGCACAGCGGCAGGCACTCGTGGATCGTGCCGTAGTAGCCCATGAAACAGGTCAGGAACTCGTCGCCCAGGCACTCCGGGTTCGCCTCGCTCCCCGAGCAGTTCGCGACGCACACGCCGGTGTTGGTGTTCGGGTCGACATTCCAGCACATCGAGCCGAGATCGCAGTCGTCGATGCCCGAGTACGCGTTGCCCTCGACGGTGCATGGATCGCCGGGCGCACCGCCGTTCGGATCCACCGGCGAGCAGCGCGTGGCGTTCCACTCGTTCTCGCCGAGGTTGGACCACGGCATGCACTTCTCGCCCTCGGGACAGTCCTGGGCCCAGACGTCGCACTCGACCGACGACCCCCCGTCGGGCGGGCAGCCATAGAACGCGCAGCCCTCGTCGCCGCTCACCCCGTCCTCGCTCGACGACGTCACGTCCGCGGTGTCCGTCGCGGTCTCCGACACGGTCGTCGCCACCGACGGGTCGGGCGGCACATCGCCGGTGTCCGGCGCGGGCGCGGTGGCGCTCGACGCAGTCACGCTCCCCGCGCTCGTCGTCGTGCCGGTGCCGCCGGTCGAGCCGTCGTCCACGCCGACGCTCGGGCCGCACGCGCCGAGGGCCACGCCGAGCGCGATCGCCATCGCGAGCGGCGCGACCGCGCTCGAGGAGCCCACACCACAGAAGGGACACGCCGCATCCTCGGCATGCACGAACCTCCGACATCCACGACACACCAACATGCGATCACGGTACGCGGACCACACCGCGCTGCCAACCACGACGAAGGCCCCGCCGACCCGAGGGTCGTGCGGGGCCAGAACGAAGTTCCGCGGCGCTAGTTCGCCGCGCTGCGACGACGGCGACGCAGCATCACCCCGAGCCCGAGGCCGAGCAGGCCGAAGCCCGCGCCGCCGCGGTTGCCCTCGGCGCTGCACTCGCAGGCGCTGGTCTCGTCGTCGATGCCGGGACCGGTCGACTCGCCGCTGCCTTCGCCCGTGCCCTCGGCGCTCGCGTCGGTGGGATCGGGCGTGTCGGTCGTGCTCGAATCGCCGGCCTCGTCGCCGCCCGAGCTGTCGGACGGGATGTCGTTGGTCACCGTGATCGTCACCGGCGCGCTCACGCCCTGGTTCGGTCCGTCACGCACCACGAACCCGAACAGGTACTCGCCCTCGGGGATGTTCGTGACGTCGTACTCGTACGGCGGGTCGAACAGCTTGAACAGCGGCTGGGGCTGGTCGTCGGTGCCGATGATCTGCAGGTAGAGCTCGGCCTCGGTGACGTAGCGATCGTCCATCGCCTCGGCGGTGATCGTGAAGTCGGCACCGACCGGGAACACGTCGCCGTCCGCGGGATAGGTGATCTCGACCGTGGGCGGCATCTCGTCCAGGGGGAACGGCTCGGCCGCGCAGTCGAGCGAGCCGACCGCGCCCGCAGCCATCGCCGGGGTGCCGCCGCCGTCGCACGTGGGCTCGCCGCTGCCGCCGTCGGGGAACGTCACGTCGATGACCGCGTGGGTCTCGAGCATGTCGGTCACCGTGAACGACACCGTGCCCATCGGGTCGGTGAAGGTGTCGCCGACCTGCATCTCGTACTGGCTGTTGCCGTTCTCGTCGAGGCCGGCCTCGATGATGTACGGCGACGGCGAGTACTCGTGGCCCGACGACCAGTGCAGCAGCACCGCGTCGAACCCGGCGTCGACGCCGTAGTTCTGCCGGTACTCGATGTAGTAGTCGCGATTCTCGTCGTAGGACGGGAACCGCAGGGCCTGGGTGCCGTCGCACGGCAGCTCGGTCGGCACGACGTTGAACGTGCCGCTGGCCTCGGTCGTGACGATGTTGCACTCCTCGAGCCAGCCCATGTAGCCCTTCTGCGTCACGTTCATGTGATCACAGCCGCCGCCCATGGGATCGTACGGGTCGCCGTACTCGACGTGCTCGCACTCGTCGCCGAGCGGCACGATCGTGCCGTTGGGGCAGTCCCACGAGTGGGAGTGGCCCATGCCGTAGTTGTGGCCGATCTCCTGCGCCCGCACGACGCAGCCGAAGTTGCCGTTGTACCAGCTGTCGCGCGCCGGGTTCTCGACGTTGCCGAGGGTCGCCAGGCCACCGAAGCCGCAGTCGCCCATCTGCGGGAAGTGCCACATGAACTGCCGGTACTCGTCGGGGTCGTGGCCCTTCTCGATGAACTGCTGCAGCCCCTGGTCGGCGATGAAGCTGGGGTTGCAGGCCCCGGGCTCGTCGATCTGGTAGGGCCCGAACACGTCGCCGGCGATGGTCTCCTTGCCGTAGGAGTTCTCGCCGTAGAAGACGTTGGTCGAGTCGAAGGAGATGAACATGTCCTCCTTCGCCGTCGCGTTGGTCAGGCCCGGCTGGTTCCAGAACACCAGCACCGTCGCGATCCGGCGGTACGGATACGGCTCGGGATCGAGGAGCGGCGTGGGCGGCGGCGCGAGGACCTCGAGCTCGTCGAGGACGAAGTCGTCGTCGCCGTCCGGCTCGCCCCAGGCGCGCACGTACGTCTCGTACTTCAGCTCGATCGGCTCGTCCGTGACGAGGTCCTTCACGCCGTCGGTCGTGCGCACGTGGTAGCTGATGCGCGACGTGCCATCGTCCATCGAGGCGATCCGGGCCTCGAACTTGCCTTCGATGGAGGGGGCGGTGAGGCCCCCAGAACGGGCGACGAGCGCATCCGCGGGGCTGTCGCCCTCGTGACACCCCGCGAGGAGCGCGGCCGTGAGTGGAACGGTGAGCGTGAGGATCCGAGGCTGCGGCATGAGGGGGGGTCTCACTCCACGTTGGTGGATATCATCGTTTTGTGCCGCGTGGGGCGCCTGGAGTTTCGGCGACGCGCCGCGCATGTTCTTCGCTTGCGTGCGTCGTCGCACGATGGCGAGCGATGCTTGAACAGGGCCTCGACGTCGGCGCGACCTCGACCGCCCGCGCGCGCCGGGGACCATGTCGGTCGGGCGGTGCGCGAGCGCACCGTCGCATGCTTGCGTAGCAACGCGCACATCGTGCGGCTCCACACTGCGAGGTGAACCCGCGACGCCCGGTTGACGCACGGTGTTCGTGACGCGTCGTTGCTAACTTCGATCGCGGAATGCAGGACGTCGCTCATGTGTCGGCCGCCCACCCCGTCGAGTTCGAGGTGGACGCGAGTGCCTATCGCCACTGGAACATCACCTACGACGGGGCCCTCGCCCGCGTGGCGATGAACGTCGATGCCGCCGCGCCGCTGCGCGAGGGCTACGAGCTCAAGCTCAACTCGTACGACCTCGGGGTCGACATCGAGCTGGCCGACATCGTTCGCCGCATGCGGTTCGAGCACCCGGAGGTCCGCACCGTCGTGCTGACCTCGGGCAACGACCGGGTGTTCTGCGCCGGCGCCAACATCCACATGCTCGGGCTCTCCACGCACGCGTGGAAGGTGAACTTCTGCAAGTTCACCAACGAGACCCGGTGCGAGATCGAGGACGCCACCGAGTCCAGCAAGCAGGTGTGGGTCGCCGCGTGCAACGGCACCACCGCCGGCGGCGGCTACGAGCTGGCGATGGCGTGCAAGGAGATCTATCTGCAGGACGACGGCAACTCGGCGGTCAGCCTGCCCGAGGTGCCGCTGCTGGGCGTGCTGCCCGGCACCGGCGGGCTCACGCGCCTGGTCGACAAGCGCAAGGTCCGTCGCGACCGCGCCGACGTCTTCTCGACCACGGCCGAGGGCATCCGCGGCAAGAAGGCCGTGCAGTGGAACCTCGTCGACGCGATCTTCCCCCGGTCGAAGTTCGACGAGAAGGTCCTCGAGCGGGCCAAGGCCGTGGCCGACGCCGCGTCGAAGGACCTCGCGCCGGGCACCCGCAAGGGCGTCGTGCTCGGCAAGCTCGCGCCCGAGGTCGGGCCGAGCGGTCGGCAGTACCGCCACGTCTCGCTGACGTGGGACGACACCACGCGCACCGCGAGCCTCACGGTCGCCGGCCCCAGCGCCGCCGACGTGCGGACGATCGAGCAGGGCGGCGAGGCGATGCGCGAGGCCGGCTCCGATCTGTGGAGCCTCCGCGCGTGGCGTGAGCTCGACGACGCGCTGCTCCACCTGCGCGTCAACCATATGAAGGTCGGCCTCGTCACCGTGCGCACGACCGGCGACCTCGCGACGATCCAGGCCCACGACGCCGCGCTGGTGAAGGCCCGCGACCACTGGTACGCCCGCGAGGTCCTGCTGCACATGGCCCGCGTGCTGCGGCGCTTCGACAACACCAGCCGCTCGTTCTTCGCCTTCGGCGACGCCGGCACCGCCTTCGCCGGCTGCCTGCTCGAGCTCGCGCTCGCGTCCGATCGCTTCTACATGCTCGAGCAGGACGGCGTGCAGGTCGCGATGTCCGAGCTCAACGAGGGCGGCCTGCCGATGCACAACACGCTCACGCGGCTGCAGACCCGCCTGCTCGGCACGCCCGATCAGGTCGAGGCGCTGGTCGGCAAGCGCGAGCCCATGGACGCCGAGGCCGCCGACGACGCGGGCCTGGTCACCGTGCGGCTCGACGACATCGACTGGGACGACGACACCCGCATCGCGATCGAGGAGCGCTCGAGCATGTCGCCCGACGCCCTGACCGGCATGGAACAGAACCTGCGGTTCCCCGGTCCCGAGACGCCCGACAGCAAGATCTACGCGCGGCTGTCCGCGTGGCAGAACTGGATCTTCATCCGCCCGAACGCCACCGGACCTGCGGGTGCGCTCACACTGTACGGCCGCCCGGAACGGCCGCATTTCGACTGGCAACGCGTTTGACATCGCGCAGCCTCTGCACCGAACGAATCCGTCTCCGCAACCTTCGACAACGAGATCACGAGCAGACATGACGACCCCGAACGTCGACCTCACTGGGAAGATCCCGAACAACGTCGGCCTGTCCGACGACGTGAAGCTCCGCCGCGCGCTCGAGACCTGGCTGCCGCAATACCTCGAGTGGTGGAACGACATGGGCCCGTCCGACTTCGCGGACAAGCCGGTCTTCCTGCGCACCGCCGTCTCGGTCGATCCCGGCGGCTGGGCCCACTACGACTACGTCAAGATGCCCGACTACCGCTGGGGCATCTTCCTCGACCCCAACGCCGAGGCCGCCTCGATCAAGTGTGGCGACGACGCCGGCGCCCCCGCGTGGACGGACGTCCCCGGCGAGCACCGCAACACGCTGCGCCGCATCATCGTCACCCAGGCCGACACCGAGCCGGCCAGCGTCGAGCAGCAGCGCATGCTCGGGCACATCGCGCCGAGCCTCTACGACCTGCGCAACCTGTTCCAGGTCAACGTCGAGGAGGGCCGTCACCTGTGGGCGATGGTCTACCTGCTGCACAAATACTTCGGCCGCGACGGTCGCGACGAGGCCGACGAGCTGCTCATGCGCCGCAGCGGCGACCCGGACAAGCCGCGGATCCTCGGCGCGTTCAACCAGCCGTGCGACCACTGGCTGTCGTTCTTCGCCTTCACGATGTTCACCGACCGTGACGGCAAGTACCAGCTCGCGGCGCTGTCCGAGAGCGGCTTCGACCCGCTCGCCCGCACCACGCAGTTCATGCTCACCGAGGAGGCCCACCACCTCTTCGTCGGCGAGACCGGCCTCGACCGCATCATCAAGCGATCGGCCGAGCTGCAGCGGCAGGACCCCAACGGCGACATCCGCAACCAGGGCGGCATCGACTTCGACCTGATCCAGCGGACGATCAACTACTGGTTCACGTACAGCCTCGACCTGTTCGGCGGCGAGATCTCGAGCAACGCCTCGACGTTCTTCGCCACCGGCCTGAAGGGCCGCTACCGCGAGGACCAGTACACCGACCACCGCGCGATCGAGGGCAGCTACCGCGTGCCCGTCGTCGAGGCCGGCAAGATGGTCGAGCAGGAGGTGCCGCTGCGCAACGCGATGAACGAGGTGCTCCGTGACGCCTACGTCAGCGACTGCGAGCGCGCGCTGCGGAAGTGGAACAAGACCCTCGAGGCGGCGGGCTCCCCGACGCGCCTCAGCCTCCCCAGCCGCCGGTTCCACCGCCACCAGGGCCTGTACGCGGACCACCGCTTCGACCCGGCGGGCAACCCGATCTCGCAGGGCGAGTACGAGGCCAACCTCGGCCGCTGGCTGCTCGTCCCCGAGGACAACGCGTACCTGCTGTCGATCATGAAGCCCTGCTACGAGCCGGGGAAGTTCGCGAACTGGATCGCCCCGCCGAACAAGGGCATCGAGGGTCGGCCGATCGAGTTCGAGTACGTGCGGCTCGACTAGCGAGCCGCGTCAGGTCGCCGCGAGCAGCTCGAGCGTCGCCCCACGGGGCGACGACGGGGGCTCGCGGGACCAGGCGCACCGCAGCGCGTGGGCGTGGGTGCCGAGCGCGGGCATGCGCTGCATCGACATCAACGCGGTGACGCGGGCGCCCGCCGCCTCGAGCCCCGCGGTGAGCCAGCCGGTGAGGTAGCGCAGCAGCGTCGGCGAGCACTCGCCTTGGTGCACGAAGGTCGTGCACATCGGGTCAGTGCTCGCGCAGACCAGCTCGCCCAGTCCGGTGAAGCACGCCGACATCGCGTGCGCGAGGGCGCCGACGTCCGATCGCGCGGCGAGCAGCACGTCGGCGAGCACGCCGTCGCCGGAGAGCTGCGACTTGGCGGCGACGTAGCCGGCCCGGAACGCGAAGTCGCCGTGCCGCTGCGCCGCCGCGTAGAGCGTGTCGAGGAAGTGCGCATCGTCGACCCACGCGTACGGCAGGCGGGCCACCACCGAGGCGATCGGGCGCGAGGCCTCGGGGATCTCGACGCCGAGCGATCGCACGAGCGTGAACAGCGACTCCATCACATGACCTCGGACGAGCGGCGACGCGGCGAACATGCGGGCGCCGGAGTGCACGTGGTGTTCCAAGACGCCGCGCCGCGGCCGCGGAACGTTGTTCAGGGCCCCATGGCGGGGGTCCTGGGGCAGCACGCCCCGGTGGGTCAACCCGGGGCGCCCGCGATCCGTGGCTACCCGTGCAGCTGCTGCGCGAGGTAGTGCTTGGTGCCGATCTGCTCGATCAGCTGCAGCTGCGTCTCGAGCCAGTCGACGTGCGACTCCTCGGAGGCGAGCATGCGCTCGAGGAGATCGGCGCTGGTGATGTCACCCTCGTCGCGACAGCTGCGGACGCCCTTGCGGAAGCGATCGACCGCGTCGTACTCCATCTTGAGATCGAGCTCGAACTGCTCCTGCACGTGCTCGCCGATGCTGATCTTCCCGTAGCGCTGCACGTTCGGCACGCCGTCGAGGAAGAGGATCCGCTCGATGAGCGCATCGGCGTGCTTCATCTCGTCGATCGACTCCATCCGGATGTGCGCGGCGAGACGGTTGTAGCCCCAGTTCTGGCACATCTTCGCGTGGATGAAGTACTGGTTCACCGCGGTGAGCTCCGCGGTGAGGACGTCGTTGAGCGTGTCGATGACGGTGGCGCTGCCCTTCATTGCGGCCCCAACCTAGCACGATCGCGCGACGCGCCCGCCCGGGGTTCCCCCAAACGAGAATGGAATTCGACGGCGACGATCAGCGACGCACGGGCGCGTCCGACTGGCCGCGCGCCGAGCCGCCGTTGCCGTTGATCAGCTCGTGGATCTGCTGCACGCAGCTGCCACAGCCAGTGCCGGCCTGACAGGCCTGGGCGATGCCCTTCACGGTGCAGTTGCCCCGTCGGATCTCGGCGAGGATGGTGCGGCTCGAGACGGCTTTGCAGAGGCAGACGATCATGGCGGGCCCGCTCGGTTTTGAAAGTGACTTTCAAAACCACTGATCATGTAGCGCGGCCCGCC
>LNFB01000311.1 GCA_001464385.1 Deltaproteobacteria bacterium Ga0077550
GGCTCGGGGCCCGGGCTCGGGGCCGAGGCGGGCCTACTCGCGGGGCGCGCCGATGCGGCGGGCCAGGGCGAAGGCCAGGGCGGCGTTGGCCGCCAGCCAGGCCCGGTCGATCCACTCCGCGCCGGGCAGGCCGGTCAGCAGGGTCGGCAGGGCGACGGCGCCGTGCAGCAGGAGCGCCGCGCTGCCGAGCGACAGGCCGACGAGGACCGGGCGCGCGCCACGGACCTTGAGCAGGAGCACCGCGGCGCCGAGCGGCAGCGCGGCCGAGAGCAGCAGCGGCGAGCCGAACCAGGCCGCGGTGCCGAGCCAGCCCGCGCCGGCCGACGCCAGGCCGTAGGCGAGCGGGGTGGTGCCGAGGGCACCCGAGGCCGCCGCGACGCCGCCGAACAGGCCCGCGGCGCCGAGCCAGCGCGCGCGACCCCGGAGCGTGCCGAGGCCGAGGCCGCCGATCGCGAGCAGGGCGAGCAGCCCCGCCAACCCGGCGCGCTCGGGCGCGTAGCCCTCGTTGGCGGTCGACACCGCCGCCTTCGCGTCGATGATGCCGGCGCCGAACTTCTCGTCCCACTTCACGTTGCGCGGGTGAACGGCGGTCGCCTTCATCACCTTCTCGACCTCGCTCGGGTTGGTCACGCCCGACGCGACGATGAGCGCCGCGACGCCCGCGGCGTGCGGCGACGCCATCGAGGTGCCCTGGAACCAGAGGTAGTCGTTCTCGAGCGGCTGGCCGATGCGGATGGTGTTCTGCAGGACGCCATCGGGGGCGCCGTCGCCGTTGCGATCGGCCCGCGTGTCGCCGCCGGGCGCCGCCACGTCGATGTCCGCGCCCCAGTTGCTGTAGAAGGTCAGCTCGCGGTTGTAGTCGGTGGCCGAGACCGCGACGGCGAACTTGTTCGCGGCGGGGTAGCCCACGCGGCTGCGGTGATCGTTGCCCGCAGCGCAGACCGTGATGACACCCTTGGCGTGGGCGTACTCGATCGCCTTGGCCAGCACGCGGGACGGCAACGGGCCGCCGAGGCTCATGTTGATGACGTGCGCGCCGTGATCGGCGGCGAAGCGGATCGCGTTCGCGATGCCCGGCACCGAGCCGCGGCCGTCCTTCGACAGCACCTTGAGCGGCATGATCTTCGCGCGGTGGGCGACGCCCGTGACGCCGATGCCGTTGTTGGTGGTCTGCGCGATCGTGCCGGCGACGTGGCTGCCGTGCGCGTGGTCGTCGAGCCCTTCGGGCAGACCGGCGATGAAGCTCTCGCCGTCGACGAACTCGGTGCCGGCCATGTCGGGCAGGCGCTTGACGCCCGCGGCGTCCTTCCACGCCACGCCGGTGTCGATGACCGCCACGACGACGCCCTCGCCGCGGGTGTCCGTCCACGCCTCGGGGGCGTGGATCTGCTCCATGTGCCACTGCAGCTTGAACATCGGGTCGTCGACCGGCATGCGCCCGGGCTTGTCGATCTCGACGCCGTCGTCGGGGCTCGCGTCGGCGGCCGACATCGCGTCGCTCGGCAGCGCGTAGATCACCTCGGCCTCGACGCCCTCGGTCAGCGGGTCGTCGAGCAGCGCCTGCAGCTCGGCGTCGTGGCTACCGTCGGTGCGGATGCGGAAGAGGTGCTCGCCCTCGCTGTAGAAGCCGGCGGGCTCGACCTCGATGCCGGCGAGCGCGTCGAGGGTGCTGACGTAGGCTGCGATCTCGGACTCGGAGCCGCCCTCGCCGTCGTCGGGCTCGACGAGATCGAGGAGCAGGTTCCCCGTCGTCCACGGCGAGCCGCCGTGGGCCTCGAGCTCGGCCGCCGCGGCGGCGACCACCGCGGGCGTGATGGCCTCGGCGGCGAGGCCGTCGTCGCCGCTGCAGGCGCCGTGTTCGATCGCGATCGAGCCGGCGAGGGCGAGCAGGCCGAGACCGGCGCCGAGGTTGACCCTGCGCTGCCAGGGAGTGGAGGCGCCGAAACCGGCGACACGGGCACGAAACGAGGAGATTGGGGCGTTCGGCATGGGTCACCTTCGGCACGAACTCGGCGCCGATGGCACCGATACTAGCAGCCCGGGCAGAAAGTCCCACTGTCACCGCGAGGGAACGCCACGATCCCCGATAGTCGCGCGCCGTGGCCTAGCGGCCCGGCCCGGCGGTCGCTGCGAGGATGATCGTCCGCCCCGGGACATGCGTGCAGCGACGCGCGCCGCTGCACGATCGTCCCGGCCCGGGACGGCGCTGCAGCGACACGCGCCGACGCGAGACGCCGCGCGATCACCGTCGGCGAAGGGCTCGTGTCCACCCGGCCATGAACGACACGAGGATGGTCGTCGGGATGCGATGCTGCGATGCACGTGTGCTCGCTGCACTGCTCGCTGTGAGCGCCGCGTGCGAAGTCGGCGGGCAGGTGGGCGCGGCGGACGTGGTGCTCGCGTCCGGTGGCGAGGACACCAGCACGGGCGCGATCGAGGTCCCACCGGGGCGATCGACCGCGACGGCGGCGGGCCACGACGAGCTCGACGACACCGGCGCGTCGTCCGAAGGCGACAGCACCGACACCGATCCGGTTCACTTCGACGTCGGCACCGTCGTCGACGTCGACGACACGTCGGGCTCCGACAGCTCCGCGGGCACCACAGGCACCACCTGCTGCGAGGCCATGCTGGGGCCCGGCTGCGGCGAGCCCGAGCTCGAGGCCTGTGTGTGCGATGCCGATCCGTTCTGCTGCGAAGAGCAGTGGGACGCCGCGTGCGTCGACATCGCGATGTTCGGCGCGTGCATCGGCGGCTGCCTCCCACCGGAGCCGCCGCCGCCGGACGACTGCTGCGTCGACAACGAGGGGCCGGGCTGCCTCGACCCCGAGGTCGAGGCTTGCGTGTGCGCCGAGGACCCCTACTGCTGCTCGTACACCTGGGACGACGTCTGCGTCGGCTACGTCGACACGTTCGGCTGTGGCACGTGCGGGTGAACTCGGAGGCTCGGACGTGACGTCCGCGGCGATCTCGGCGTAACCGCGCACGCCATCTCGGCCCACGCACCTGCGCAATCCGACGGACGCGCGCCCGCATGCGCGTTGACACGCCGCCCGCGCCGCCGCTACAAGCGAATGATGCCGTCGAGACGTGCGCCTCCGCTCGTGATCGCGTCGCTCGTCTGCAGCTGCTACTCGGGCGCCTCCGGGACGGGCGAGGGCGACGCGACGACCGGAGCCGCCGCGACCGGCGGCGAGGGCACGGGTGCGGACACGGCGGCCGACACCACCGGCGAGCCCGTCGACTGCACCTCGACGCAGAGCCCCGGCGCGCCGGTGCCGATGCGCCGCCTCACGGCGCTGCAGGTGCAGCGCACCGTCGCGGAGATCCTCGGCGTGTCGACGCCGCTCGAGGTCGACGACGAGAAGCTCTTCACCTTCAAGAGCAACGTGTCGAGCGCCGTCGACTTCGCGGGCGCGCGCGGCTACCTCGACTTCGCCGAGGCCACGGTCCTCGCGACCGATCGCTCGACGTGCGCCGAGCCCACCGAGGCATGCACGGCGTGGCTGTTCGACGACATCGGTCGCCGGCTCTTCCGCCGCCCGCTGACGCCGGGCGAGCGCCTCGGCTACGGGGAGCTGTTCGCGGCGGGCAGCGCGGAGGAGGGCGGCGGGCCCGAGGGCGCGCGGTGGGTGCTCGAGGCGATGCTGCAGAGCCCGAGCTTCCTCTACATGGACGAGGTCGCCCGGCCCGACGGCTACCTCGACGATCACAGCATGGCCGCACGCCTCGCGCTCACGCTGTGGGGCGCGAACCCGGACGCGGTGCTGCTCGATCGCGCGGCGGCGGGCGAGCTGTCGACGCCGGAGCAGGTCCAGGCCGAGGCCGCGCGACTGCTCGCGGACCCGAGGAGTACGGGCGGCCTCACCGACTTCGTCGATCAGTGGCTGCGGCTCGAGCGGCTGAACGACCCCGACGCGCGCCCCGATCTCGAGGCGCTCGGCGCCGAGACCCTGGTCGCGATGCGGGCCGAGCCGGTGCAGCTGCTGTCGCTGATGCTCGCGCAGCAGGGCGACATCACCACGCTGTTCACGAGCAGCGAGACGGCGACCTCGCCCCTGCTCGCGCCGCTGTACGGCGCCGACATCGTCGAGGCCGGGACGACCACCATGCTCGATCCGACCCACCGCGCCGGCCTGCTCACGCTGCCGGGCGTCATGGCGGCGCTGTCCCACGCCGAGGGCACCTCGCCGACGCTGCGCGGCTTCAACGTGCTGGCGAACGTGCTGTGCACGCCACCGCCACCACCACCACCCGGGGTCAGCGTCACGCTCCCCGAGATCGGCCCCGACGCGACGACGCGCGAGCGCCTCGAGGCCCACTTCAGCGATCCGTCGTGCGCGAGCTGCCACGCGCCGATGGACGGCATGGGCTTCACCTTCGAGAGCCTCGACTGGCTCGGCCGCCACCGCGACGAGGAGCACGGCAAGCCGATCGACGACGCCAGCACCTTCCCGCTCGACGGCGTCGACGTCACGGTGAAGGGTCCGGTCGAGCTCGCCGCGGCGCTCGCCGACAGCGGCACGGCCCCGACCTGCATCGCGCGGCAGTGGACGAGCTACGCCGCGGGCACGCCGGACAAGGAGGCGACGGCGTGCCTCATCGAGCAGCTCGCCGCGGACGCGCGCGAGCCCGACGGCCTGCGCGCGATGCTCCTCGGGTTGGTCGCGTCCGACTGGTATCGAATGGCCCCGGAGGTCGCACCATGAAGACGCCGCGCATCACATCCCGTCGCGCCTTCCTGGGCGGATCGATCGCCGCCGGCAGTGCGCTGTCGCTGTTCCCGTGGCTGCGGGCCGCGGCCGCCCCCGCGTCGCCGCGACTGCTGCTGTTCTTCACCCCGCACGGCACCGTGTGGGATCAGTGGCGCCCCGTCGGCGGCGAGGCCGACTTTGCGTTGTCGCCGATCCTCGAGCCGTTGGCCGCGCACCGCGATCGCATGGTGATCGTCGACGGCGTGCAACTCGACGTCGGCACCGAGTACTACATCCCGCACACGTACACGATGCCGCTGTTGTGGACCGGCTCGCCGATCGACACCAGCACGGCGGAGTTCTGCCGCGAGGACCACGGCCAGTGCTTCGGGTGGAACACCGGCGTGTCGGTCGATCAGTTCATCGCCTCGCAGCTCGCCGGCCCACCCACGCCGTACGGCTCGATCGAGCTCGGCCTGGGCTGCGGCGGGCTGCACCCGGCGACGCGCATGATCTACACCGCGCCGGCGATGCCGCGCAGCCCGCTCGACTCGCCGGAGCTCGCCTTCTCGACGCTGTTCGGCGGCATCAACCCCGATCAGCTCCAGGCCGAGAAGGACGCCCGTCGGCGCGCGAGCGTCCTCGATCGCGTCGTCGCGGACTTCGGCGAGCGCAGGGCCACGCTGTCCGCCGCCGACAAGCTGCGGCTCGACGCGCACAGCGACAGCATCCGCGAGCTCGAGCTGACGCTGACGGCGGTGTGCGAGGCCCCCGCGGCGCCGGCGGGCGTCGACAGCCAGACCGCGATCGATCGTCAGTCGGATCTGATGGCGGCCGCGCTCGGCTGCGGGCTGTCGCGCGTCGCGAGCATGCAGGTGCGCATCGCCGACAACGACAACACGCTGTACCCGTGGCTCGGCCTCACGGAGGGCGGCCACCACACGATGTCGCACGACTCGAGCGCGGGCTCGCAGGCCACGCTCGCGGGCCTCTACCGCTGGTACGCCGAGCGCTTCGCGTACCTGCTCGATCGACTCGCGGCGACGCCCGACGCGGACGGTCGCTCGGTGCTCGACAACACGCTGGTCATCTGGGGCTCCGAGCTCGGCCGCGCGTGGGACCACGACATCAGCAACGTCCCGTTCGTGTTTGCGGGCGCGACCGACGTGCTGCGTGGCGGTCGCTACCTCTCGGGCTCGCCGATCGTGCACGGCCGCGTGCTGGTCTCGGCGTGCCACGCGATGGGCCTGGTCGACGTCGAGCAGTACGGCTCGCTCGACACCGGCGTCGGGCCGCTGCCGGGTCTGTTCCTGTAGGCGGGGTTTCTTGCCGCGCGGGGCCGGCTCGGGGCAAGCTCCGCCGGTGATCGCCGCGGATCCGACGCGCCGAACGGGGACACCCCTCGCGCGCGGCCTCGCCCTCGGGGCCGTCGTCGCGGTCGCGTCGGTGGTCGTCGACGTGATGTGGGCGCGCCCGGCCTCGATGGGGGCGCCCGCGCTGCTCGCCGCGATCGCGCTGGCGATCCTGCTCGTGGCGCCGCTCGGGGCCGCGGCCGGCGGGGGGCTGCTCGTCGCGCATGCGCGCGCGCGACCGTGGCTCGGCCGCTGGGGTCGGCGCCTCGCGCTCGCGTCGGTGGGCCTCGTCGGCGTCGCCGGCGTCGTCGCGATCGCCACGCACGAGCGCGAGATCGACTGGCTCACCGTCGACGCGCGACTCGCCGTGCTGCCGACCGTCGCGACGTTGGTCACCGCGCTGGGCCTGCGGGTCCGCGCGGTGCTGTTTGCCGCCGCGCTCGTGCCCGTCGCCCTGCCGCTGTGGTGGTGGAGCGGGGCCGAGCACGCCGCGGCGATCCGCCACGTCGCCGATCACACGCGGCTCGGCGCGCCCGTGCTCGCCCGCCTCGCGAAGCTGTCCGATGGCGACGGCGATGGCTCGGGCCGGTGGTTGTGCGGCGACGCCTGCGATTGCGACGACGACGACGCCACGCGCCACCCGGCCGCCGAGGAGCTCGCGGCCGACGGCATCGACCAGGACTGCGACGGCACCGAGCTCGGCGCGCAGGAGGAGGAGGCGATCGAGGCGCTGTTCGCCGCGCCGGCTCCGGGCTGGGCCGCGGCGACACCGAGGCGGCCGAACCGCCCCGACATCCTGCTGCTCACCGTCGACACGCTGCGCGCCGATCACCTCGGCACCTACGGCTATCCGCGCGAGACCTCACCGCGGATCGACGCGTGGGCGAAGACCGGCGTGGTGTTCGAGCAGGCGCGCTCGACGGGGCCGTCGACGCGCTTCTCGATCCCGCCGCTGCTCATCGGCCGCTACATCACGGAGATCCGCCGCAACGCCGGCGAGTGGCCGGTCATCTACCCGTCGGAGCGCCTGCTCGGCGAGCGGCTGACCGACCTCGGCTACGCCACCGCGGCGTTCCACTCGATCCGCTACCTGCGGCCGTACTTCGGCCTCGGCCAGGGCTTCGAGCACTGGTCGACCGATTGCCTCGACGTCCGCGGCCCGCCGCTGTTCATGACGTGCGCCGACTTCATCACCGACGAGGCGCTCGCGTGGCTGGACGCCCACGGCCCTGGCGACGATCGCCCGCTGATGATGTGGGCCTACTACGGCGATCCCCACTCGCGCTACGTCGAGCACCCCGGCTACTCCGACTGGGGCACCGAGTACAAGGACCTCTACGACGGCGAGATCAAGTTCGTCGATCACCACATCGGTCGCCTGCTCGACGGCATCGCGGCGCGCCGCCCCGATCACGAGCTCGTGGTGATCCTCCACGCCGACCACGGCGAGGGCTTGGACCACGAAGAGGACCACGGCGCGCTCTACCACTCGAACAACTTGTACGACGAGCTCGTGCGGGTGCCGTTCATCGTCTCGGGGCCCGGGGTCGTGCCGGGACGCGTCGCCGAGCCGGTGTCGCTGATCGACTTCCTGCCGACGCTGCTGGATCTGTTGGGTGAGCCGGCGGATCCGGAGCTGCGCGGGATCTCGCTGGTGCCGTGGCTGCAGCGGACCGAGCACAGCGCGCATCCCCCGGTGATGTTCGAGAAGCACCGCGCCCAGGACGACCCCCAGCACGGCATGGTCCTGTGGCCGTACAAGGTGATCCGGACGCCGGCGACCGGGACGATCGACATCTTCGATCTCGCGGCGGACCCGGGCGAGCGGCGCGACGTCGGCGCGCGGATGGATCCCGCGGAGCGACGGCGGCTGGTCGGCGCGCTGGTCCACTGGCACCGGCGGGTGCGGGTGCCGTTCGAGGATCACCGCCGGCACTGAACGCGGCCGGCTGGTCCGCGGTTCGGCGGAGTGGGCTTCCGCGCGGCGCCAGGGGGTGGTAGGGTGCCGGGCACGCGCTCGTAGCTCAGCTGGATAGAGCATCAGGCTTCGAACCTGAGGGCCGGGAGTTCGAATCTCTCCGGGCGCACTGGATGAGGAGTGGGGTTGGCGGTCGTTCTTGCGGGATCGCGTGCGGCTCGATGCGCTGTGCGGGAGTCCGGTAGCAAGCTGGTCACACGCGCGGCCCCTGGCGTGGGCTTGGGTGCTCGCGGCGATCCCGTGCCGGCAGGGATCTGCAGGCGATCGATCTCGCTGCGGAGGTACTCCGGCGTCAGGTGAGCGTAGACGTTCATCGTGATCTTGGGGTCGGTGTGCCGGAGGATCCGCTGGACAGACGCTGGGCTCGCACCGGACATGACGAGCAGCGATGCGGTCGTGTGCCTCAGGTCGTGGAAACGGATCTTGCGTGGGATCGGGACCGACCAGAGCTTCATCCCGCAGCTCGGGCAGCGACGCAGTGCATCGTCGGTGTGGCGCTCGGCATGGCCACAGCGGCCGCGTCGGCAGCGGTGGTCGTACGCGAGGACGATGCGGGCCTGGCAGAGGGCACGCTTGAGAACGCCGTCGAACTTGGTGTTCTCGGAGAACATATGGCCGTCCTGCCGCGGGAAGACCAGCTCGCTCGTGGACGTGGCGATCGCTGCGTCGAGCTCGGGCACACAGTCCTCGTGCATCGGGATCACGTCCGCGTGGCCACCCTTGGTCGTGTCGTGCCCGTACGAGCGGGCGACGGTCAGCAGACGTGCATCGAGGTCGACGTCGGACTTTCGCAGCCCGATGAGCTCGCCCTTGCGCAGCGCCTGGTAGATCGCGGTCGCGAACAACGGTCGCCAACGGCCCGGCAGAGCGGCGAGGAACGCGGACGCCTCGTCGGGCCGCAGGAAGTCGTGGGTCGTCGGTTCACGCGCATCCGCTTGACGCGTTCGACCGGGTTGGCGCAGGCGAGGCGACCGCTCTCGCGCCCCGCCACATAGATCGCGTGGATGTAGCCGCGCAGGTTGTTGATGGTCTTGGCCGAGAGGATGGCTTGCTTGGCGGCGAGCCAGTTGGTGATGTCTGCGCTCGTGACCTCGTGCGCGCGCTTCGCGGCGAGCAGCGCAGCGAGGAGGTGCTTGCGGAGAGTCGTGGCGTTGGTCGCGTGCGAGCGCATGTGGGCCGAGCGGTCGGCGAGCCACCAGGTCGCGAGTTCGCCTAGGGTCGCGGTCGACTTGGCGAGCGTGGGTTCGAGGCCGAGTCGGGATCGTTCGCGGCGCTGCTCGGCCTCGAAGGCGAGCTTGGTGGCTTCGGCCTTGGTGCGGGCGGTCGTGACCGCTCGTCTCGGTAGCGGATCGCCCACTTGCCACTCGCTCGTCGGTACACGCTCGCCATGATCAGGTCCTCTTTCGTCTCGATCCGCGGTGTTGGACGGTTGCTTCGGGGGTTCGCGCGAGCGCACGGATCGCCTCCGGGTGGAAGCGTCGAAGTCGACCCAGCTTGACGGAGGGGAGAGTTCCTTCCGCCGCGCCGTGCTCGACCCACGAGAGCGAGACACGGAGGTACTCCGCGACGTCTGGCCTTGCCCCGATTTGATGGACAGGTTGGTTATGCTGCCTGAGCAGCGTTACGTCGATGAAAATCTTCGAAGTCGGCTGGGCTGACCATGTCGAGGGTGGAGTGGCGTCGATGGCGGTTGTAGAAGACCTCGATCCACTCGGTGATGCCTTTGGTCGCGTCGTCG
>LNFB01000312.1 GCA_001464385.1 Deltaproteobacteria bacterium Ga0077550
ACGCCGTGCATCACGATCTCGAACAACGCGTCCGCCAGCGCCTGCGGGCTGGGCAGGATCTGCGCGAGCATCGGCAGCTCGGCCCCGATGCGGCGACGCGCCAGCTGCGGGAAGATCACGGTGCTCGCGAGCGCGGCGACGAGCGCGGGCAGCGGAACGCCCGGGGAGAGCGTGCCGTCGGCCAGGCCCGCCTGCAGCGTCGACAGCAGCAGGGGCACGTGGCCGGCGGTGAAGCGGGCGAACAGCTTCTGCAGCCGCGACGACGAGATCATCGCCTCGCGCACGACGATGCGGATGACGTCGAACTCCTCGTCGCTCATCCGCGCGACCCGCTGGTACGCGCCGTGGAGGCGCTCGCGGACGGGCCGCTCGGGCGCGAAGATCTCGGTCAGGTCGTCGAGCAAGCGGGCGTACACCGACTCGACCACCGCGAGGAACAGATCGTCCTTGGTCGGGAAGTAGTAGTAGATCATCCCGACGTTCGTGCCGGCGTCCTGGGCGATGCTGCGCAGCGACGCCCCGTCGACGCCTTCGCCGAGGAAGCGCGTGCGGGCGGCCAGGACGATCCGCGTGTCGAGGTCGCTGCGGGCGCGTGGCATCAGGTCACCAGCTTCTTCTTGAAGCGCAGCGCCGCGAGCAGCACCACGACGCCGAGGATCACCGCCAGCCACATCAGCTCGCCGTCGATGTCGGCGTAGCCAGCCCCCTGCAGCGTGATGCGCCGGACGATGCGCAGGAAGTGGGTCAGCGGCAGGCACTGCGACAGCCACTGGGCCCCGAGCGGCATGCCCTCGAACGGGAACATGAACCCCGACAGCAGCATGTTGGGCAGCAGGAAGAAGAACGACATCTGCATCGCCTGCTGCTGGGTCTTGGCGATCGTCGAGAACACCAGGCCCACGCCGAGGCTCGCGGCGATGAACACCATCGCGCAGGCGTACAGCAGCTGCAGCGACCCGGTCAGCGGCACGCCGAACACGAGGTGCCCGACGACCAGCACGATGGTCATCTGCACGTAGCCGATGATGATGTACGGCAGGATCTTGCCGATGATGATCTCGACCGGCTTGGCCGGCGACACGATGAGCGCCTCGAGCGTGCCGCGCTCGCGCTCGCGGGCGACCGCCATCGCCGTCAGCATCACCATCGTCATCGTGAGGATGACGCCGATGAGGCCGGGCACGATGTACACGGCCGTGCGCTGCTCCGGGTTGTACCAGATGGTCGCCTCGATCCCGAGGCCGCTGGGGACGACGGGGATGCCCCGCTCGTTCATCCGCAGCACCTGCAGCTGCGCCGAGCGCTCGGCGACCAGCGACGCCGCGGTGCTCGTCGCGCTGCCGACGGTCTGCGGATCGGATCCGTCGACGACCAGCTGCACCGTCGCGCGCCGGCCGATCACCACGTCCGAGCCATAGCCCGGCGCGACCACCAGCGCCGCGCGGGCCTTGCCGCTGCGCAGCGCCCGGGAGATCTCGGTGTAATCGGCGACCTGCGCGACGATGTCGTAGTAGCCGGTCGCCTCCATTCGCCGCGCCAGGTCACGCGACTCGGCGGACCCATCCTGATCGAACACCACGGTGGGGATGTGCCGCACGTCGGTGTTGATGGCCCAGCCGAACAGCAGCATCTGCACGAGCGGCAGCATGATCATCATCGCCAGCGTCATGCGATCGCGACGCAGCTGCAGCAGCTCCTTGCGAGCGAGGGCGAGCAGGCGGGTCACTTGGATTCCTCCCGCACCATCGAGACGAAGGCGTCCTCGACGGTGGCGCGCCCCGGGTTCAGGCCCCGGATGTCGATGCCCGCGGCGCCGAGCACCCGGGTGACGTGGCCGCGGGCGTCGTGCGAGCGCGTCGCCACGCGGAGGATGCGACCGAAGTGACCGCACTCCTCGGTGCCGGGGTCGGCCTCGAGGGCGGCCGTCGCCGCAGCCGGATCGGCGACCTCGAGCTCGACCACGTCGAGTCCCCGGCGGTTCACGACCTCCTCGGGGGTGCCGATGTCGAGGACGGTGCCGCGGAAGATGAACGCGAGCCGATGACAGCGCTCGGCCTCGTCCATGTAGTGCGTCGTCACGACGATCGTGGTGCCGGCGTGCGAGATGGCGTGGATGCGCTCCCAGAACGCGCGACGGCTCACCGGATCGACGCCCGCGGTGGGCTCGTCGAGGAACAGCAGCGGCGGCTCGTGGATCGTCGAGCACGCCAGGGCCAGGCGCTGCTTCCAGCCGCCCGACAGCGTGCCGGCGACCTGCTTGCGCCGATCGCCGAGGCCGGTGGTCTCGACGACCTCGTCCACGCGCGCGCGCCGACGCTTGCGCTCGACGCCGTAGATCGCCGCGTAGAACTCGAGGTTCTCGACGACCGACAGATCCTCGTAGAGGCTGAAGCGCTGGGTCATGTAGCCGATGCGTGCCTTCACCAGCTCGGGGTACTTCGCGACGTCGTAGCCGACCACGGTCGCACTGCCGGCGCTCGGATCGAGCAGACCGCAGAGCATGCGGATCGTCGTCGACTTGCCGGCGCCGTTGGGGCCGAGCACGCCGAAGACCTCGCCGCGCTCGATGCGGAACGACACGTCGCGTACGGCGACGAGGCTGCCGAAGCGGCGCTCGAGCCGATCGGCGAGCACCACGGGCTCGGCGTGGCCCATGCCGACGAGGCCGACGCCGTCGGCGCTCACGACGGCGCCCCCGGCGTGACGAACGTCGGCACGCCCGCGGGCAGATCGCCGGTCGGCACCTCGATCCGCACGCGCACGCGGATCACGAGATTCGGCCGCTCTGCGGCGCTGAACAGGAACTTCGGCGTGAACTCGGTCTGTCGCGAGATGTGCTCGACCGTCCCGGTGAGCGGACCGCTGCCATCGGTCTGCACCGTCATCGCCTGGCCGAGCTGGATCTCGCCGATGCGCCCCTGCGGCACGAACACGTCGACGTACGGCCGGTGGACGTCGCCGAGCGTGACGACCGCGGTGCCCACCGGGGTGAACTCGTCGGTCTCGACGTGCACGTCGAGCACCGTGCCCGGGACGTGCGTGCGCAGCACGTGTCGCGCGATGCGTTCGTCGGAGAGCCGGACCGCAGCGCTCGCCGCTTCGGCGCGTGCCGTCGCGGCGTCGATCTCCTCGACGCGCGCGCCATGGCGGGCGCGGAGCAGCCGCGCCTCGAGATCGCGGCGGTTCGCTGCCGTCGTCGACACGCCGGTCTCGGCCGCATCGAGATCGGCGGGCGTGCCGATGCCGCCGCTCGAGAGCTGGCGCTGCCGCGTCGCGTTCTGCTTCGCGAGCGCCTCGCTCGCCTTCGCCGACGCCAGCGCGGCCTTGAGCGACTGGATGTCCTCGGGGCGCACGCCCGCCTGCAGCAGCCCGAGCTCGGCGGTCACCGCCCGCGCCTCGGCGACGCGGGCCTCGCGGGCGAGCCGTTCGAGCGTGTCGTCGAGCTGGGCGAGCTCGGCCCCGGGCTCGACGCGGTCGCCCTGCTGCACGGCGATCGATCGCACCCGGCCGGGGATCTCGAAGCCGAGCACGTGCTCCTCGAACTCGAGGATCCCCTGCAGGGGCTCGGGCCCGACCGGCCCGGGGGCACACCCGAGCAGGGCCACGGCGGCCCCGAGGCTCAGCCACACCGATGCAGACGGGCCCCCTGGTCGGTTGATACTTCCCATGCGTCTGGTAATAACACGAACAGAGGCGGTCTGTGGTTACGTCGGTCCGTCCCGGTCCGGGCCGCGTAACCGAAGGGTGGCCCCTGGCATCGTGATCCCCGTGAGACCCGTCGCCCTCGTCCTCGCACTCGTCGCGGTTGGCTGCACCACGGCCGCCGACAAGTCCGCCGCCGACACCCGCGCCGCGGCGCCGGTCGACCCCAACGCCCCGGTCGAGCTGGCCTACTTCGCCGGTGGGTGTTTCTGGGGCGTCGAGCACTACCTCGAGCAGCTCGACGGCGTGCAGTCGGTCGAGTCCGGCTACATGGGCGGGCACCTGGACGCGCCGACCTACGCGGACGTCTCGAGCCAGACCTCGGGTCACCTCGAGACCGTCGTGGTGCGCTTCGATCCGGGCGTCGTGCCCTACGAGGCGGTCGCGAAGCGGTTCTTCGAGATCCACGACCCGACCCAGGCCGACGGCCAAGGGCCCGATCTCGGCCCCGAGTACCTCTCGGCGGTCTTCTATACGTCGCCCGCGCAGAAGACGACGGTCGAAGGCTTGATCGCGCAGCTGAAGACGCGCGGCTACGACGTGGTCACCGAGCTGCGCCCCGCCGAGATCTTCTGGCCCGCCGAAGAGCTCCACCAGGACTACTACGCGCGCACCGGCAAGACCCCGTACTGCCACGCGCGCGTGCGACGATTCGGCGACTGATCCGCCCACGGGCGCGCAGAAGCGGCGTGCGGCAGGTTTGCGCACCGCTCCAGCGCGCGCACACGCGCTGTTAGGATGGACCGACCATGCGGCTGCTGCGTCGTCCGTTCACCGTCGTCGCCCCCTGCACCCTCGTCGCCCTCGCGACGATGACGGGCTGTCCCGCCGACGACGACACCGATGTCTCGGGGACGGCGGGCTCGACCGGCACGCCCGTCGACACCAGTGGCGGGCCCGGCTCGACCGGCGCGGTCGACACCACCGAGGGCGCCTCGAGCACGACGGGCGATCCAATGCCCGCGATGATCCCCGCCCGCGGCCTGCACATCGACTGGGTCGAGGCCAACCAGGGCGTGGGCGTGCCGATCGGGCAGGACGGCGCGTGGGTCGGACCGCAGGCCCGCCTCGCGCGGCTGCTGCAGCACCGCATCACGCTGCTGCGCGCGTTCTGGACCCTCGAGCCCGGCTTCGAGCCGCGCGAGATCGAGGGCCACCTGCTGCTCGAGTGGCCCGACGGCACGACCGAGCGTCTGGTGCAGACCAAGATGATCGACGACGACGCCTTCATCGGCGATCTCAGCCGCGTGTTCTTCTGGGGCATCGAGGCCGAGAAGGCGGTGCCGGGCCTCACCTACGCGATCGAGCTGTACGAGCACGACCCCGCCTACGCCGACGGAGCGCCCGCCGAGGCGCCGTACTTCCCGTCGGTCGAGGGCGAGCCGGTGCTCGTCGGGATCGAGGACAGCTACCAGCTGCTCAAGGTCACCGTCGTGCCGTTCAACTACGACGACGGTGGCAGCTGCGTGACGGAGCCCGACACCTCGGCCGAGACCATGCAGCTGTTCCAGGATCAGATGTTCATGATGAACCCGCTCGATCGGCTGGACTTCACGCTGCACGAGCCCGTCGACTGGAACACGCCGCTCGAGAACTTCGGCCAGCTCAACTCGTACCTCAGCGATCTCCGCTTCGAGGAGGGCGCGCCGCCGGAGATGTACTACTACGGGCTGGTCGACGTGTGCTCGGGCGGCCTCGGCGACGCGGGCGGCCAGGCGTTCGGGATCCCCTCGGATCCGACGATGGATCTGGCGTACCAGCGCGTCTCGTCGGGCCTGTCGCTGGATCCCGACTGGTCGGCCGAGACCTTCGTGCACGAGGTCGGCCACACGCAGGGCCGCTACCACGTCGCGTGCAACGGCGAGGAGGGCGGCCCCGATCCGACGTACCCCAACCAAGGCGGCGACGTCGGCGAGTGGGGCTTCGGCGTCATCGACTTCGGCCTGCGTCACCCGACCGTGCACAAGGACTACATGACGTACTGCCACCCGGTGTGGGTCGGCACGTGGGGGTGGAACAAGGTGCAGCCCTTCGTCGAGACGCTGTCGCAGTGGGACGCGGGCTTCCCGGGCAACGGCGCGCCGGGCATCGAGGATCCGTACAGCGGCTCGCTGCTCGTCGGCACGATCGGCGCCCAGGGATCCGAGGACTGGATCACCGTGCCCGGTGGACTGGGCCGCGACGTGCCCGGTGACGTCGCGATCGAGCTCGGCTTCGGCGACGGCCGGATCGAGCGGCGCCCCGCGGTGGTGCGCACGCTGGCGGACACCGCGGATCGGCAGATCGTGATCCCGCTGCCCGATGGGTTCGATCGCGTCACGTCGCTCGCCCGCGTCGAGGACGGGCAGCGCGTCGCGATCGATCGCGCGCGGGTCCGCGAGCGGCACACCCAGCGGCGCGTGCAGCGGTAGCGCGGGCCCGGCGGATCTCGACCGGAGACCGCCGCCGTGCGGCGCTCCTTGATACGCTGACACCGCGGCGCATGGCGGACTCGACGCACCTCGCGGAGCTGCTCGGTTCCGGCTCCAGCCCCCCCGGGCTCGAAACGCGCCTGATGGGGGAGGCGCTCCGGACCCAGCTCTTCGAGCTCGCGCCGATGCCGGTGTGCGTCGGTCGGTTCCAGATCGAGCGGCTCCTCGGTCAGGGCGCGATGGGCCGCGTGTTCCTCGCGCGCGATCCCCAGCTCGATCGTCGGGTCGCCGTGAAGGTGGTCCGCAGCTCCGTAGCCGGCGACGACGCTCGCATCGCGATGCTGCTGCGCGAGGCCCGGGCGCTCGCCCGCGTCGTGCACCCCAACGTCGTGACCGTCTACGACAGCGGGATCCATGAGGGCGAGATCTTCCTCGCGCTGGAGTACTTCGACGGCGGCACATTGGGCCAGTGGATCGTCGAGCACCCCGTGCGTCGCCGCGCCGATCTCCGCGCGGTGCTCGATCACTTCGTCCTCGCGGGACGCGGCCTGGCCGCTGCACACGCCGCGGGCCTCGTGCACCGCGACTTCAAGCCGGCGAACGTACTGCTCGCGACCGACGGTCGCGTCGCCGTCGCCGACTTCGGGCTCGCCAGCGTCCTGCAGGCGCACGAGGCCGCGGCTGTAGAGTCGGGCGAAGCCGAGGCGTCGCACACATTCGCGGGCGGCGGCACGCCGGCGTACATGGCACCCGAGCAGTTCCACGGCATCGCCGAACCCCGCGCGGACCAGTTCGCCTTCTGCGTGTCGCTGTTCGAGGCGCTGGTCGGCGAGCGACCGCCGAGCACACCGGCGCCCGTGCGGATGCCGGCGAGCGCGCGGCTGGTCCCGCGCTGGGTCCGTCGCGCGGTCGAACGCGGCCTGTCCCGCGATCCCGGGGCACGCTTCCCGGACATCGATGCGCTGCTGCTCGCCCTCGATCGTCACCGCCGCGCCGCGCGACGGCGCACGATCGCGGTGGGCGGCCTCCTCCTCGTGACCGCAGGTGCGCTCTGGCAACGCCGCGAGCCGTCACCGTGCGAAGGGCTCCCCGGAACGGACGCGATCTGGTCGCCCGACCGCGCCGCGGGCGTCCGCGACGCCTTCGTCGCCACCGGCTCGTCGGCAGCGCCGGCCGCCATCACCGAGGTCGCAGCGGCCTTCGATTCTTGGTCGCAGGGCTGGGCGACGCAGCGCCTCGACGCCTGCCGAGCGACCCGCGAGCGGGGCGACCAATCCGAGGCGCGCCTCGAGGCCCGGACGGACTGCCTCGATCGTGCGCGCGTCGAGGCCGAGTCGATCCTCGCCGCGTTGACGGCCGCCGACGCGCGGGCGGTCGTACACGCCTCCGAGGTGCTGGCCCGGCTGCCGACGCTCTCGCGCTGCGAAGATCCCGAGTCGCTCGGGATGCTCGACGTCTTGGATCCGAGCGAGCGCGACCGCTACACCACGTGGCTCGCCGAGATCGCCCGGGCCAGCGCCGAGGTCGACGCCGGATGGATGCTCGCGGCCCAGGATCGCCTGCGCCCGATCGTGTCGGAGATCGACGACGAGCGCTACCCGACCCTCGCGGGCCGGGCGAACCTGGTGCTCGGCCTGGCGCTCGACGACTCGGCACCGCGGGCCGATCGACTCGCGCGACACCAGCGTGCAACGCAGCTGGCGATGGTCCAGCGCGACCCCGGGCTGGTCGCCCAGAGCATGATCGCCCTCGGTGAGGTCATCGCGGGGAACGACGACGCCAGCACGCTCGAGGCGATGCGCTGGCTCGACACCGCCGAGGGCGCGCTCACGCGGGCAACCGATCCCGGCGGCCTGCGCGACGCACTGGCCCTCGCACGCGTGGAGGTCTACGCTCGTGCTGCACGCAACGAGGACGCCGAGGCCGAGGCGCGCCGCGCCCTCGCAGGCGACCTGGGGGAGCGCACCCGCCTCGAGCTCGAGCGCAAGCTCGCCGGCACGCTGGCGACCTCGGGGCACGGCGACGCCGGGCTGGCGATCGCCCTCGACGCGCTCGCCCGCGCCGAGGCGCGCTTCGGCGTCGACTCCGGGCTCTGGGCGAACCTCGCCTTCGACGTCGGCGGGTTCCTGTGGATGTTGGGCCGGATCGACGAGGCCGACGCGGCCCTGCGCCGCGCGGTCGAGGTCGGCGAGCGCCTGTACGGACCGCGGTCACCCTTCGTCCTCGACGCGCGATCGAGCCTGGCCGGCGTTCTCGCAGCCCGTGGGGAGCTGGTCGCCGCGCAGGTCGAGATCGGCCGCACGCTCGCGCTGGCGCTCGCGAGCGCCGAGCCCCGTTCCATCGCGATCGCGGGCGGGCGACAGATCAAGTTCGCCGCGGACCTCGGGCTCGAGCGCAGCGCAGGCGAGCTCGCCGAGACCCTGCGTCCCTTCGCCGCGCGGGCCTATGGCGAGGACTCGATCAGGCTCGGCTACTACGATGCGGGGCTCGCTTCGTTCATGGCGGACTCTGGTCGATTCGACGCCGCGCTGGCGGCCGCGAGGTCGGTCGCCGCGGCGGCGCAGCGGCGCGCGGGGAACTCCGACCACCTCGTCCAAGTCGCGGGCAGCACCGAGGCCCGAGCCTTGGCGGGGTTGGGTCGCCTCGACGAGGCCCTGACCACGATCGACGCCCTGCTCGCGGAGCTCGATCGCCATCGCGTGTACAAGTCCGAGCTCCTGCGCGTCGATCACCTCCGCAGCCGCAGCGGGCTGCTCGCGCGGCTCGGCCGCGTCGACGCGATGCGCGAGTCCTACGCGGATGCGGCCCGTCTGTGTGACGACGCGTATCGCGAGCCGAACCCGGTCGCGCTCGAGCTGCTCTCCGAGCAGGCAGAGGCGCTGCAGACCGCGGGACTCCCGGCCGAGGCGCTCGCGCCCGCGCAGCGTGCCCTCGCGCTCGCCGACGCACTCTCGGCGCCGCTGCCGAAGCAGGCGGCGCTGGAGCTCCTGCTCGCACAGATCCACGCCGACCTCGGTGATCGACGCGCGCGGCAGTTGACGACACCCCGCCGAAGGTAGCGCCCTCGACGGCGGGCCGCACGAGCGCGACCCGGTCCGAGCACCTCGGACGATCCCCACCGGGGGAGTGATGGATGCGGCCGGATCGGTCACTTCGATTCCGAGTTCCCTCCCGATCGGCAGCGATCGAATGGCCGCTCGCGGCCACGATCCCGGTCGACCCGCTCCGTGATCCGCCGTGCGCACCCTTGGAACATTGTTCGCTACCCTTCTCAGGCTGTCCCAGAGGCTCCGGCGCCGATGGCGGGCCTCCCTCCAGGCGGTTGGTATCCTGCCGGCAGTGCAGCAGCCCTCCCCGGACCTTCGGATCCGACTCGAGCGGGACCTGTTCCGGAGCTGCCTGCGCCTGGTGCGAGCCGAGGACCCCACCCCGCTGCTCGCCGAGACCCTCGAGCTGCTCCGCGGGCGGATCGGCGCCGAGTGCGGCTACATCGAGATCGCGGACGTCGAATCCCACGGCGGCCAGCGCTGGTCGGCCTCCGTCGGGGCCGACGAATCGACCCGTGATGTGATCGTGGCGCGCATCTCCCATGGAGTCGTCGCCGCGGCCCTCGAGTCGGGCAAGACCGTCCATTCGCCGTCGGCCGTGCTCGACGCGCGATTCCAGGACCGCGAGAGCGTGCGCCACGGCGAGATCGAAGCGGTCCTCTGCGTGCCGCTCACCGCCAAGGGCTGCGTCGGGGCGATCTACCTGCAGAATCGAGTCGGCGGCGGCCCGTTCACGCCCGACGACGTCGATTGTGTACAGGACGTCGCCGGATTCGTCGGGCCCCTCGCCGGCCGATTGCTCGAGGTCCTGCGCCGGCGCGCGCGGGACGACAAGACCGCCGGGCTCCGGGCCCGGCTGCGGACCGATGGGCTGGTCGGCACCAGCGCCGCGCTCGCAGAGACCCTCGCACGGCTCGAGGTCGTGGCGCGACTCGACACGAATGTACTGTTGCTGGGGGCCTCGGGCGTCGGCAAGTCGCTGTTCGCCAAGCTGCTCCACGACAACAGCGCCCGGGCCGGCGGCCCATTCGTCGCGCTCAATTGCGCCGCGCTGCCGGAGCACCTCGTCGAGAGCGAGCTCTTCGGGGCCGAGCGCGGCGCCCACTCGGCGGTGGCGCACAAAGGCGTCGTCGGGAAGATCGCCGCGGCCGAGGGCGGCACCCTGTTCCTCGACGAGGTCGCCGAGCTGCCGATCTCGATGCAGGCGAAACTCCTGCAATTGGTGCAGACCAAGGAATACTATCGACTCGGAGGAGCGCGATCGATTCGCGCGGACGTCCGAATCGTCAGTGCGACGAATCGAGATCTCGAACAAGCGATCGCAGAGCGGTCCTTCCGCGAGGATCTGTACTATCGAATCCGCGGAATCCAGCTGCGCGTGCCGGAGCTCGCGCAGCGCCGCGAGGACATCGCCCCGCTCGCCCAGCACTTCTGCGCCGAGAGCTGCGCGCGCAACAACCTCCCGGGGCTGCCGCTTTCGGCCGCGGCGCTCGCCGCCCTCGAGTTCTCCGACTGGCCCGGCAACGTGCGCGAGCTGGCCGGCGCCTGCGAGCAGGCCGTGGTCGAGGCCCGGATCGCGGGCGCCGACGAAATCGACGTCGCCCACCTGTTCCCCGCCGCGCGGGAGCCCGAGCAGGCCACCGCCTCGTTCCA
Organism: Deltaproteobacteria bacterium Ga0077550; assembly: GCA_001464385.1. Classification (GTDB taxonomy): domain Bacteria; phylum Myxococcota_A; class Polyangia; order Nannocystales; family Nannocystaceae; genus Xiheibacterium; species Xiheibacterium aquaticum. Next base: position 10,814 of record LNFB01000312.1, read on the forward strand.
GGGCGCCCGCGCGCGCTGGGAGCGGGCGTTCCTGCACCAGGCCCTCGCGGGCGTGCGGTGGAACGTCACGGCGGCGGCCCGCGAGCTCGACATGAGTCGCTCGCACCTCAATGCGCTCATCCGCCGCTATCGGCTCAACCGCGACACGTTCATCGAGCTCGGAGACTCCCCCGCCCATGACGAGCCCAGCTGACGTCCGCGACGCCTCGAGCTCCGCGACCCACGGAATCGGACCGTACCTCGTCCACGGGCGGCTCGGGTCCGGTGCCGGCGGCGAGGTGCTCGCGGGGTTCGACCCGCGGCTCGCACGGGCGGTCGCGATCAAGCGGGTCCAGGGCAGCGCAGCCACCCAGGCGCGGCTGCAGGCCCAGCTGGAGCACCCCGCGATCCCGCGCGTGTACGAGATCCTGTCCGACCACGGACACGAGTACATCGTCACCGAGCTGATCCATGGGGTGTCGCTCGCGACCCTGGTGTCGCGCGGCGGCTCCCCGCGCGAGCTGCCGATCGCGCGGGCGTGCGAGATCCTCGCGGGGATCACCGGCGCGCTGGCCTACGCGCACGCCCGGGGCATCGTGCACCGCGACGTGAAGCCCGAGAACGTGCTCGTCGATTCGGCGGGCGGCGTGAAGCTGATCGACTTCGGGCTCGCCGCCGACGACCTCGGCAGCGGTGAGCTCGCCGGCACGCTGCGCTGCATGTCGCCGGAGCAGAGCTGGGGGCTCCCGGTCGACGAGCGCTCGGACATCTTCTCCCTCGGCGTGTGCGCCTACGAGGTCCTCGTCGCGCAGAGCCCGTTCCTCGCCGGCGACGCGGCCACGACGCTCGAGAACCTCCGCACGGTGGTCCCCACGCCGCTGCACACGATCCGGGCCGCGGTACCCGAGGCGCTGTCGGACCTCGTGCTCCGCATGCTCGAGAAGCGGCCCGGCGATCGACCGACGGCCGAGGCGATCGAGCGCGCGCTGCACCGCATCGCCCGCGCGCAGCCGACCTCGGGGGCGCCGCGCGCCACGACGTCGCAGACCCGACAGGTCGCAATCGCGGTCCTGCGCGCGATCCATGGCGATGACGGCACCGCGGGCGAGCGCGCCGCGGCCGAGTTCGCGGCGCTGTGTGGCCAGGTCTCCGCGGCGCTCGAGCGACAGGGCGGCACGCTGCTGTTCGCGGCGGGCTCGCAGCTCGCGTTCGTCGTCGGCTACCCGGACTCCCACGATCACAACGCCGAGCAGGCCGCGCGCCTGGTGCTGGAGACGATGCAGCAGGCCGGGCTCCGACTCGGCGCGGCGATCGGGCTGGGGACCGCGCGCGTCCTCGTCGATGGGGCACAGACGATCGTGGTGGGCGCGCTGGTCGACGAGGTGGTCGCGCTCGCGCAGGACGTCCGCGCGGGCGATGTGCACCTCACCGCGGCGGCTGCGAGCACGCTGGTGCGGGCCTTCGACATCGAGCTGCCCTCCGCGGGCGCCGAGCCGAGCACACCGGCGCGGCTCGGCCTGCGCCGCACGCCCGAGGCGCTCTCGGCCCGCTCGCGCCTCGTCGGTCGCGAGCGCTCGATCGCCGCGCTCGACGCGGCCTGGGCCGCCGCGTCGCGCGGCCATGGTCGCGCGGTGCTGGTGGTGGGCGAGCCGGGCATCGGCAAGTCGCGCCTCGTCTCGGAGTGGTCCGCGCGACTGGGCCACGCGCCGCGCGGCGTGTCGATCGCCGGGCTCGAGCACGCCCGACACGCGCCGCTCGCCGCAGTGCGCGAGCTCGTCGCGCAACGGCTCGGCGTGACACCGACCGGCGCCGATCCCCGCGAGATCGCGGATGCGCTCGCGCGCGCGCGCATGCATCCGGCGTCGGGGCGGGCACCGTGGCCGGCGCCGTGGGTGGAGGCCGTGCAGGGCCTCTTCGCGCCCGCCTCCGCGGCCGAGCCGCGCCGCTGGACCCGCGACGCCCTGCACGAGCGCCTCGGCGCAGTGGTGGTCGAGCTGCTCGGCGACGCGCCGACGGTGCTGTCGGTCGAGGACGCCCACTGGCTCGATGCCTCGACGCTGTCCGTGCTCGAGCGCGTCTGTGCCCTGGCGCGGCGCGTACCGCTGCTCGTCGTGCTCACCGCGCGCAACGAGCTCGACGATCGGTGGCGTCTCGCGCGGGACCTCGAACGGATCGAGCTGGCGCGCCTCGACGAGCGCGACGCGGCGACGATGCTCGACGCGATGACCGCGACCCAGTCGCTGCCGAGCCGGGCCGTGCACGCGATCGTCCAGCACGCCGGCGGCGTCCCGCTGGTCCTCGAGCAGCTCGCGCTCGGGGCGGCGCTGCGCGATCCGGCCGTGGCGACGGAGCGCGATGGGCTGCGCGCAGTGCCGACGTCCCTGCGCGACTCGGTGCAGGCGCGGCTGGCCGGCCTCGGCCGCGCGCGCCGGACGATCGAAGGCCTGGCAGTGCTCGGCGAGGGCGTCCCCTCGGCGCTCGCCGTGGCGGTCCTGGGCCTCGGCGAGGACGTCCTGCACGCCCACGTCGGCGAGGCCCGGCGCGCCGAGCTGCTGAGCCCGGGTCCCGCGCTCGGCTTCCGCCACGCGCTGGTGCGCGACGCCGTCTACGACAGCACGGCGAGCACCACCCGCGTCGAGCTGCATGCGCGCGTCGCCGCGGCGCTCGGCGATCGCTTCGCGTCGCTGGTAGACGAGGCACCCGAGCTCTACGCGCGCCACTTCGAGGTCGCCGGCCTCGGCGCGCGCGCGATCGAGCTGTGGTCGATCGCGGGCGAGCGTGCGCGGCAGCGGTGGGCGTACGAGGAGGCCTCGCGGCACCTGCAGTCGGCGCGCGCCGTGATGCTCGAGTGCGAGGAGCCCTCGCTCGTCCGCGATCGTCGCGAGCGCGCCCTGCTGCGGACCCTGTACCCCGCGCTGACGGCCACGCACGGGTGGAGCGCTCGCGCGGTGCAGGAGCTCCTGGCCCGCGGCAAGGAGATCGACGCGCGGCTCGGCGACACGCCGCAGCTCGGCGCGCTGTGGGGGCAGTGGATCATGAGCCTCATCAGCCACGGCGTGGCCGGCATCGAGGCCTCGCTCGCGGCGATGCGTGACGCGCACGCCTCGGTCGAGGCTCGCTTCATGCACGAGCTCGCCCTCGGCGTGACGTCGTACCACCGCGGCGATCTGGTCCGCGCGCGCGCGTGCCTCGGTGCTGCGCGCGACGCCGTGGTCGGCAGCTTCGAGGGCACGCTTCCGCCGGGCGAGACGCTCGATCTCTCCGCGGCGAGCGGTTGGTCGGAGGAGGTGCTGGCGTCGCCCTCGCTGTACCTCGCGGTCGTCGAGACGTGCTGCGGCCGGTTCGCCACGGCCGAGCGGCTGCAACAGGAGGCCGAGGGGATCGCGCGCCGGATCGGCTCGCCATACGCGACGTCGTTCGCGCTGGGGTGCCGCACCGTCAACGGGCTCGTGCGGCGCGATACGACGTGCTTCCGCGTGACGCTGTCGCGGCTCGAGGCGCTGTGCGCCGGCGATGCCGACTGGCTGGTGTTCTCGCGCGCGCAGCTCGGCATGGCCCGCGGCGCGATCGCGGTCGAGGACGGGCGCGCAGGCGAAGGCGCCGACGAGTTCGCGCGGGCCGCGGGCATCCTCGCCGGGATGGGCTTCAAGGTCAGCTCGGAGCTGCACGCGGCAGCGAGCGCGGACTGCTTCCGCGAGGCCGGTCGCCTCGACGAGGCCGAGCGCGCGCTCGCGCCGGCGATCGAGATCGCGGATCACGAGCTCGCGGGGATCTACGCGCCGCTCGTGTGGCTGACGGCTGCGCGCTGCGCTCGCGCGCGCGGCGACGCGACGACGGAGGCCGAGCACCTCGCGCGGGCCTGCGCTGCGCTGGCCGCGATCCGTGTCGGCGAGGATCCGGCGCGCCTGCTCGAGCACCACCTCGCGACCCACGGACGCACCGACGCGGCTCGCTTCGTGTCCGTGGACTGAATCCGTCCCGAGGATCACTACGTGCTGGACGGCGCGCCCGACGGGTGCGCCTGAGCCGGGCACGCGCACGCGCGCTCGATGCACCTCCTGCACGCCCGCGATCGGCGAAGCGCGAACCACGACATGACCGAAGCCACCCTCTCCCCCGAGTTCCTCGCCCGCATGGACGAGGCCATTGCCGAAGAGTTCGAACGGAGCAGCCGCCTGCGGAAGATCCTGCCCGCGGAGGTGGACATGCCGCATGCGCGGTACGGGGTGACGATCCCGCGGGTGGTAGATGATGGGAGGAACGCCAGCGCGAGCGCGACGACGGACGTACTGCGCCCACCGATCACGCTGTCGCGCGAGGTGAAGATCGCGGCGCGGCAGCTGGAGGATCTCGACCTGGTGTCGAGCCTGGTGCGGGATGCGACGAAGCGGCTGTGCGTGGTCGAGGATCAGGTGATCGCGTATGGGGGGCTGTTGTATGGGGAGGAGGAGGCGAAGACGCACCTGCTGCAGGGTGTTCGCTTCGCGGGCCTGCGCAGCACGACCGAGGGCCTCATGGGCCCGGGCGCCGCGTTGAGGCCGGCGTTCTCGAGTCCGCTGGTCGAGGTGGACCCCGACAACCCCAACAAGAAGCCCAAGCGCGGCAAGACGTTGAGGGCGATCATCCAGCAGGCGGTCGCCAAGCTCGACCGCAGCACCCCTCCCTTCGCCGCCCCCTACGCGGCGGCCCTCGGACCGCAGGCGTGGTCGGACTACGTGCCGGCCGACGAGGACTACGACAAGGGCGCGATCGCGGCAGCGCTGCAGAGCAGGAAGATCGCCGTCGTCAGCGGACCAGCGATGTCGGCGATGGTCGACTCTGGGCTCGACAGCGTTCCGGTGAGGTTCGTCGATGGCGAAGGCGTCGACGTCTTGATCAGGCGTGCCGGTGAACGCATCGAGGAGGTCCTGAAAGCAGGCGAGGGACGCCAAACACCAGCGGTCCTCGCCAAGATCAAGGAGGCCGTGAAGACCGCTCTCGGCGACGGTGCGCTGGCCAATTCACCGCGGCTCGATGTACTACGGAAGCTCGAACTGAGGCTTTCTTCCCCCCTCGAGGTCGAGGCGGACGCGTTCCTCTCCGTGTTCTCCTGCGATCCGGTGGACCTCGATCTCGTGCGGGTCCGCCGGCCGTGGGGATCCGCCCGCGGCTACGACGAGGGCGGCAACCTTCGCTTCGTCATCGAGGATCAGTTCCTCCTGCGGGTGAAGCGACCCGAGGCGATCTACGCGGTCTGGCTCACCGATCGCGACGGGGACCGCGTGGCCGAGGTCCAGAACCTCCCGATCGAGGTCGCCGACTGATGTCGAACCGCAGAACACCTCCGCCCTCACCGCAGGGCATGGGCCCTCTGCCCTTGCCGACGCCGAGATCCGCGCCTCCACGCGAGCAGCGTCGTGCGTCGAGCGAAGGCGCCGCTCGTCCGCCGACGGACGCCACCGCACCACGCCGGGGCCCCGCGGGCTGGTTGCGTTCGGCCGTGGAGACGCCGAGCCCGGAGCCCCATGCAGCTCGCCCACCATCGAGCGACGCACCGGTCGCCTCGGGCACCGACCCAACCGCACTCGCCTACCAGGTCCTCGAGCAGTTCATCGACGAAGGTCGACGCAGCATGCAGCGGTGGATGCGACCCGTGGCCGCGACACCGCCAGTGGACTTCTCGCGGCTCGGTGGCGCGGCAAACCTCGAGGCGCTCGGTCGCTTGGCCAGCGACGCGCTCTCACTGCTCGCAGGGCCTGCGACGCGCCCGACGAGGGTGGCGACTGCCAGCCTCCCGATCAGCGCGCCGAGTCCGATCAGCGCGCCCAGGCCGAACAGCGCGTCGAGCCCGATCAACACCACGCAGCCGATTGCCGCGCCGCCGCGCACGCGCGGCGCCGAAACGCGGCCAACCGAGGCCCCGACGCTCGCCTCCACGGCGCTGGCACCCGCAGAGCAACGGAAGTCCGAGCAACCGCGCCGTGGGTCCAGCGAAGACCGGCCCGTCACGATGGCGCCGCGTGCCGAGCTGCGGACCAACGGCACCCTGCTCGAACGGACGATCCCCCCGGTGACGCAGGGCCTGAAGCCGCAACCGCTCGCGGCGCTCGAACGGTCCTGGGGCGAGATCGTCAGGATGAGCTGAGCCTCTCCATGCCGTACATCCCCACCACGCCGCCGGTGGTCGACACCTTGATCCGCGAGTACGGCGAGCTCGCGCGGCAGGCGATGATCGACTTCCTGCCGCGTCGCGAGCCGCGGCGGTATCTCTACGATCTCGTCGACGAGTATCCGCGGCGGGGTGGGCGGCTGCTCCGGCCGACGTTGTGCATCGCCAGCGCGTGTGCCCACGGGGCGACGGTGGACGAGGCGATGAAGTGCGCGATCTCGGTGGAGCTGCTGCACAACGGGTTGTTGGTCGTCGATGACATCCAGGACGAGAGCGAGGAGCGGCGCGGCCTGCCGAGCCTCAACGTCGGGTCGACCATGACCGTGCTGAGCCTCGTCCCGCTGCTCGAGTCGGTGAACACGTGCGGGCCGTTCGTCGCGCTGCGCGTCGTCGACGAGGCGGTCCGCGCCGCGCAGGCGTGCGCCGAGGGGCAGGCGCTCGAGCTGGGGTGGCGGCTCGACAACCGCGTCGACATCACCGAGAGCGAGTACCTCGACATGGTCACGCGCAAGACGTGCTCGTACAGCACCATGTTCCCCATCCACGCCGGCGCGCTGATCGGCACG
>LNFB01000313.1 GCA_001464385.1 Deltaproteobacteria bacterium Ga0077550
ACCATCCGTCGACGCAGCACCAGGGGCGCGGCGTGGATGCGGAGCAGCGTCTCGTCGGCGCTCGAGCTCGTCACCTCGACCGCCAAGTCGACCCGGGTCGCGCCCTCGCCCAGGACGATGCGCAGCACCAGCAGCTGCTCGGGGACCAGGAACAGGCGCACGCCGCGGGCGGCGACCACGTGCAGCGCGCCCGGCCCGAGGTCGCGCACGACGACGGGGACCTCGCGGCCCGCGACCAGCAGCGACACCCGCGGCGGCCCCGACTCGGCGAGTTCTGCGGGGGGCAGGCAGCGGTGCAGCAGCTCGTCGACGGCAACGGTGACGGTCATGGAACCCCGGCGGCACGTTCATGGAA
>LNFB01000314.1 GCA_001464385.1 Deltaproteobacteria bacterium Ga0077550
CGTCACTCGACGACGGTCACGCGGCTCGAGGAGCCGTGGCCGAACCGCTCGGGCTCGTACATCTCCTCGGCCTTGACCGGCGGCAGCAGGAACTCGCCGATCGTCGTCGCGCGGGCGGTGTAGCTGTACGTGTAGACGCCCGCGGGCAGCTGATCGGCGAACAGCAGCATCCGATCGTCGCGCAGGTCGGTGTGGCTGAACGTGTACCACCAGCCCCACCACCAGCCGTCGTCCCCGCCACCGCGGCTGCCGGACGACGCCGAGAGCGCGCCCACGGAGGTGACGAACTTCGGGTTCTGCCCCTCGAAGCCCGCCGGCAACGGGTCGTCGACGACCACGTAGTTGGCCCGGTCGCTGACGACCAGCGAGATCGTGACCTTCACGTTGGTCCCGGCCCGCACCACCCAGTCGCCGTCCTCGGTCTGCTTCACCGCGTCGGGATCGACCTTGCCGTCCTGCCCCGGCAGCGCCTCGTACACGCGATAGACCGTGAAGCCCTGATCGGTGGCCGTCAGCTCCAGGTCCTTGGGCGCGTAGCGCAGACCCATGCGGTAGTAGAGCTTGCCCGCCCCCTGCTTGGCCAAGGTGAGCGTCTGACTCTTCGAGCGCTGCAGCGTCTGCATCGGGATCGTCTGGTCGACCTTCGTCATCGAGCGCCCGGCGAAGGCGTGCTCCCCGGCGAAGAGATCGTCGAGCCAGATCTGCGCGGTGTAGTTCGGCTCGTCCTTCTCGACGACCTCGAAGTAGCGGCTCGCCGCGACCAGGGCCCACGCGTTCGCGTGGGTCGACAGCCAGCGACCGCCGCGCTTGGGATCGCGGTCGTCCATGATGCCGGCGATGATCTTCGGCAGGCGGGTGTCACTCGGGTCGATCTCGAGGAGCGCCATCAACACCACGGCGTCGGTCTGCGCGCTCGAGTGCATGAGCAGGCGCAGGCCTTCGGCGGCGGCCTCGCTCCGGCCCTCGGCGAAGTGGATCGTCCGCGCCGACTCGACGACCGAGTCGCGCAGCTCCTCCATGATCGTGTCGCGCTCGCGCGTGCGGCCGTAGCGATGCGCCGCCGACATCAGCAGCACCCTGCTGTAGAGGGGGATGTCGCCGCGGTGGCGCCACACTGCGTCGAACAGCGAGCTGCCGCGCTTCTCGCCGGACAACAGCCACAGCCCGAACGCGCGCGAGCTCCAATCGTAGTAGTCGCCCCACCGGGTGCGGTAGCCGTACTGCACGAAATTCTCGATGTAGTTCAGCGCGCGCTCGAGCTTGTCGGCCTCGACCGCGTAGCCCCGCCGCTTGCCCTCGAGCAGGGCGAACGTCACCCAGTTGGTCAGGTACGGCCAGCTCTCGCGGGTGTCCCAGTAGCCGAAGCCGCCGTCGTAGAGCTGGTGGGTCAGCAGCTTGGCGATGCCCGCGCGGGCGAGCTCGTCGCGGGTCGCCTTGTCGCGCACGGTCGCGATCGGGAACGCGTCCATCACGTCGCCCAGCGCGAAGATGGGCAGGATCCGGCTCGCGGTCTGCTCGGCGCACTCGTACGGGTAGTCGACGAGGTAGGCGACCGCGTCCTCGAGCCCGCTCAGCGCCGTCGAGCTGAAGCTGAGCTCGAGCCCACCGAACGCCGGCAGGGCGTCCTGGGGCGCCTCGATCGTCCGCTGCACGGACGCGTCGGTCATGCCGTAGTCGGCGAACGCCTTGGCCGTCGCGGGGAAGTGCACCGGGATCGTCACCTCGGTGGCGTCGCGCCCGGCGTTGCTCATCGCCGCGAACTGCAGCCGCATCGTGCCGACCTGCTCGACGGCCATGTCGAAGCGGACCTCGCGGGACTCGCCGGCCGGGATCTCGACGAAGCTCTCGGTCTCGCCCGAGAACACCACGTTGAGACCGCGGGTGCCGACCAGCACCTTCTGCGGCTCGCCGGTCTGGTTGTCGACCATCACCGAGCCCTCGAACCGGTCGCCGAAGTTGGCGAAGCGGGGCAGCGACGGCCGGATCATCACCGGCTTGCGCACGCGCACCGAGCTCTCGCCGCTGCCGAAGCGGTCGGCCGCGCTGGGGTCGACCGCGACCGCCATGATGCGGAAGGTGGTGAGGTTCTCCGGCATCGGGATGTCGACGCGGGCCTCGCCGTTCTCGTCGGTCATGATCTCGGCGTCGAAGAACGCGGTGGTCGCGAACACGGTGCGCAGCGAGACCGCCTGCGCCATCGCGGCGCCGGGATCGAAGGCCGGGGCCCCGCTCGTCACCGTGCGGAAGTCGCCCGCGCGCGCCCGCGAGGCCTTCTTGTACTCCGCGGTCTTGGCCGGCGCCGCGCGCTGGGCGGACTCCTCGGCCTCCGGCTGCGCCATGTCGTCGTCCATGCCGCCGCTGCCGCGGCCGTACCCGCTGCCGGTGCCGGCACCGCCGCCATGTCCGATCGTGCCGATCGAGCCGAGCCCGATCGTGCCCTCGCCGGTGCCACCGCCGCCGCGGCCGGTGCCCACCAACCCAAGACCCTCGGCCACGGGCGCCGTGGGCACGTCGTCCCGCGCGAGCACGTTGGTGTGCAGCGCGTGCAGCCAGACGTCGCCGGCCCGCTTGGTGTGGAAGAACGCCACCGGATCCGGCGTCTTGAAATCCATCAGGCTGAGCACGCCCTCGTCGACGACCATCACGGCGACGGCGGCGGGCATGGCCGCGCCGGTGTCCTTGCGCGTGGTCTTGATCGACAGCGACAGGCTCCCGTTGGGCTCGATCTCCTTGGCGTGGGGCTCGAGCACGACCGCGATGCTCTTGTTGTCGGTCACGACGTCGAGATCGATCTGACCGGCCGCGGCGGCGGGCATGCCGAGGTCCTGGCCCTTGGGCGCGCCCGCGATCTCGGTGCGACCGCGGGTGAGCAGCGCCGAGAGCGTGACGCCCCCGACCATCGTCTCGGTGATCGGCACCTCGAGCGCGAACGCACCGCCGTGCACGACCACCGGGTACTCGTCCGCGATGCCCTCGCGCTCGACGACCACCACGCCGCGGGCCTCGGTGAACGGCGAGCGCAGCAGGATCTTCGCGGTGTCGCCCGGCGCGTACTTGCGCTTGTCGGCGACGAGATCGACCCGACGCTCGTCGTCCTCGTCCCACACCACCTCGTCCTTGCCGTGGGCGTACAGCGTGATCTCGCTGCGGGCCTCGCGGCCGCCTGCGTCCTTGGCCGTCGCCCGCGCGACGTACGTGCCCGCGCGATCGGGCGTCACGGCGCAGGTCTGCGGCGCGGGGTCCGACGACAGCGCACAACCGCCGGCCTTCACCTCCGTGGTCGTGTACTCGAAGCTCCAGCGGCCGGCCTTCTCGATCGGCTTGCGCACGGTCTCGCGACGGACGAACTCGACCGTGATCGGATCGCCGTGCGTGCGCGCGCCCTCGAGATCGACGACGACCGCCTCGATCGTGGTCGACTCGCCCTCGCGCAGCACGCTGCGGTCGCTGCGGACGCCGACGTAGAGCTGGGCGGGATGCACGACGAAGCTGCCGCTGCCGGCGATCGCCTGACGGTTCTCGTCGGTCACCGTGGCCGAGAGCGTGTACGTCGCGGCGCGGACCGGCTCCGGGGGCGCCACGGGTGCCGAGGGATCGACCGGCGGCACCACCGTGCCCGGCGGCGGCGGCTCGACGGCGACCACGGTGTGCTCGACCGTCAGCTTGCCGCGCGCATCGAGCACACCCTCGGCGTTCTTCACGGCGAGACTCGCCATGCCCCAGCCACCGTACTCGCCGTCGTAGAAGCCCCGACCGCGGCGCGCGTACCCGCCCCAGCCGTAGCGCGGCGGACTGCCGAAGGTGAACGCGTCGTTCTCGGAGCCCGGCGGGCGGAAGTCGGCCTCGCTGCGGGTCAGCGCCCAACCGACCGCACCGCCGACGAGCGGCGCGCCGTGCAGGTACTCGCCGCGGATCTCCGCGGTGAGCGTGTCGCCGAACACCAGCGCCTTGCTGTCGGGACGCTCGACCTTCACCGTGAACTCGGGCGTCCGATAGGTCTCGACCGAGATGCCGTGGCTGAACGTCCGCGGCGAGTCGAACAGGCTCGGCACCTCGAGCGCGAACTGGTAGTACCCCGTGCCCCCGTCCTCCTTGGTGGGGATGTCGACGGACAGCGTGCCGAACGGGCCGATCTTCACCTCGCCCGACGCGACGTCGACGCCGCGTGGATCGGTGACCTTGTACTTGGCCTGGCTGTTCTGCCGCCACCACGCCGTACCGCCCTTGGGCCCGCGCGTCTGCTCGCGCATCACGCCGACCAGGTGGATGGTGTCGCCGGGCTTGTACGGCGCGCGATCGGTGAAGAAGAACGCCTGGGGCTGAGCCTCGGCCTCGCCCCAGTAGTGCCACTGGCCGCGCGCGTCGCTCTGGTCGAGGCGCATGAACGACGCATCGCCGCCGTGCTCGGCCATCACCACGAACGCCGAACCGTACGCCGACATCGTGAAGGTGGCGTGGGCGATCCCCTGCGCGTCCGTCGTGCCTGTCCACACCGGCTTGGATCCCGCGCGGCCCAGGCTCAGCGCCGCGCCCTCGACCGGCTCGCCGGTCGACAGCCGCGTGACCATGAACGTGCCCGAGTCGCGATCGAGCGCCGAGGCGATGCCGAGGTCGGTGACCTCGACGAGCTGCGTGAGCCCGGCGCGCCAGGTCCAGTCGCGCTCGCGGATCTGGTTCGAGCGCGCGACGATCCACCCCATGGTGCGGGTGCCGAGCATCGCGCCGAGGTCGAGCGAGAAGTCCTGCGCCTTGCGCCGCGACGTCTTGACGTCGAACTGCTTCGACCACGTCGATTTCACCCCCGTGCGCGGCCACCCCCACTCGGAGTCGTACGCGTACACGTCGATGTACTTGTCGAGGTCCGCGGGCGCGAACGCGGCGCCCTCGATGTCGAGCGTGCTGATGCCGGCGATCCGCAGGTCGAGGTCCTTGCTCGCCCCGGCCTCGATCACCGCCGGGCTCATCCCTGCGCGCTTCATCGCGACCTGCGGGTAGTGGGGCCCGAGGCGCACCGCGGCCTTGAACGGCCGCGCGAGGCGCTGACCGTGGCTGTCGAGCAGGCCCGCGTCGACGGTGACGGTGTACGTCGTGTCGCCGAGGAAGTCACCGCCGAGCTGGATCCCGCCGTACGACGTGATCGTCAGGTTCTCGACCGCTGGGCTGACGTGGACCTTGTCCTCGAGCTTGGGATCGGCGACGGGCGTCGAGGCGTCGAGCGCGATGCCGTTGCCCGCGTAGCACGGCCCGTAGCACGGGCTCTTGCGCAGCGTGAGCGGCGGATACGTCGAGAACGACGTCGTGATCGCGCCACCGCGCTCGGGCCCCTCGCCGAACACGCCTGCGGGGAGCGACACGGTGTAGCGCGTGTTCGGCGACAGCGGCGACTTGGGTTGGAGCACGACGATGCGATCGCGCTGCCACGGCTCGAGGCGCTCGGCGCCCGGCGGCTCGACCGACGTGAACGCGACGTCCTTGCCGGCACCCCTCCACTTCAGCGCCGCGAGCACCGCAGTCCGCTGCACCGGCTGGTTGAAGGTGAGCGTGACATTCTGATCGAGGGTGTGCCCTACGGAGGTGTCGTACGGATCGGCGCTGGCCAGCGTCAGCGTCGGGGTCGTGATCGACCACGTCACCTCCTCGGCGAGCTTGTTGCCCGACGTCGAGATCGAGTCGGCGGGCACCCGCACCGTGTACTTCGTCGAGAACGGGAGCCGACCCTCGGGGTAGAACGCCACCGTGCGCGTGCCGAGCCAGCGGGCCTTGCCCGCGACCGCGGGCTCGATCACCAGCGGCACGGTCTTGGTCGCGAGGGCCTCGACCGACGCCAGCGGCACCATGGGCTGGTTGAACGTGACGCGGATCGCGTCGACGAGCTCCATCGGGCCCGTCGGACCGAAGCGCTCGACGGTCAGCGGACCCGTCGTCACCTCGGGCCGGCTGCTCTCGGGCGGCACCTCCGGTGGGAACGCGAGATCGATCGTCTCGCCCACGACGGTGGGCTTCTCCGGGCCCGGCCGCGGCGTGATCACCGACGCGATGTCGCCGGGGTGCGGCTGCAGCGGCGGCACGCCCGACCACAGATCGAGCGCCACCGCGGCGGCCTCGGGCGAGGGCGCGACCTCCTCGATCGCGGGCGGGATCTCCTTGTCGGCGCAACCGGCGAGCAACGCGAAGACGGCGAGCGATCGGACCCGGCGGGACGTGCGGAGGCTGGCCATGGACACCCGAGCGTAGCGGTTTTGGGCGCGGCGCATCGACGCGCCGACCCGAGCCCGGGTACAACGCACCGTCGCTCCGGACGTTCTCGCTACCGCGGCCGGTGGCGCGCGATGAAGTCCGAGGGCGCGAGGTATCCCGGGCGCTCGCCGTAGCCCTCGCCGAGCGGCGCGCCGACGATCGCCCGCAGCTCCAGGTGCAGGTGCGCGAGGTACTGGCCGCCCGCGGTGCCGATCGTCCCGATCGGCTGCCCGCGCAGGACCACCGCCCCCGGCACGATGTCGATCCGATCGAGGTGGGCATAGAGCGACTCGACGCGCGCGCCAGGCCGCTCGCCGCACTCGTGGGCGATGCGCACGACGTTGCCCCATCCCCCACCCTCGTCCGCGGCGGCGCTGACGATGCCGTCGGCGATCGCGTGGACGGGATGGCCGAGATCCGAGTCGCCGCCGCCCAGGCCGTTCCAGTCCTCACCGAGGTGCGCGTTGTCGCCGAACGGCTGCGCGTCGTAGTAGCCGCTCGCGTCGGGCGGGCCGACCGGCCAGTCGAAGCCGCCGCAGGGCGGAGGCGCGGCGGCCGGCGCCTCGGGCGTCGACGAATCGGCCGCGCACGCCGACACGGCGAGGACCAGCGCGAGGGTGCGGCGCACGTCGGTGCCTGACGCCCCGGCCCCCTCGCGTGTTCCCGCTTGACGCGCCCGGACGCTCGAACGATGCCTTGGCCCATGCGCGTGCTCGTCACAGGGAGCTCCGGTCACCTCGGTGAGGCGTTGATGCGGACGTTGCGAGCGGCGGGAGACGACGCGATCGGCGTCGACGTCCTGCCGTCGGTGCACACCGATCTGGTCGGGTCGATCACGGACCCCGCGCTCGTGCGCCGCGCGATCGAGGGGGCCGACGCGGTGATCCACACCGCGACGCTGCACAAGCCCCACGTCGCCACCCACCCACGCCAGGCCTTCGTCGACACGAACATCACCGGCACGCTGACGCTGCTCGAGGCCGCGGTGCGGGCGAAGCTCTCCGCGTTCCTCTTCACCAGCACCACCAGCGCCTTCGGGCGCGCCCTGTCGGCGCCGGCCGGCGAGCCCGCGTCGTGGATCACCGAGGCGGTGACGCCGATCCCGAAGAACATCTATGGGGCGACCAAGGTCGCCGCCGAGGATCTGTGCGAGCTGTTCCACCGCGACCACGGCCTGGCGTGCCTGGTGCTGCGGACCTCGCGGTTCTTCCCCGAGGACGACGACGATCCGGCCGCGCGCGCGCGCTTCGAGCCCGACAACCTCAAGGCCAACGAGTTCCTCCACCGCCGCGTGGCGCTCGACGACGTGGTCGCGGCCCACCGCCTCGCGCTCGACCGCGCGCCGTCACTCGGCTTCGGCCGCTACATCATCAGCGCGACCACTCCGTTCACGCCGGGTGACGCCGCCGCGCTCGGCCTCGACGCCGCTGCAGTGATCCGGCGCCGGTTCCCCCACGCCGAGGCGCTGTGGCGCGCGCGCGGCTGGACGCTGCCCGCGACCCTCGATCGCGTCTACGACAACGCCCGCGCCCGCCGCGATCTCGGCTGGCACCCCGAGGTGGACTTTCGCAAAGTGGTGGATCGGGTGCGCGACGGCGAGGCCGTGCTCGGGCCGCTCGCCGCGGTCGTGGGCGCGAAGGGCTACCACCGGCCGCGCTGATTCATCGTCGCGCTACGACGCGTGCTCGACGAGGCACGCCCGCAGCGCGTGCTTCGCCCGGTGCAGCAGCACATCGACGTGCCCCCGCGACAGACCCAACGCGACCGCGACGTCCTGCCCGCCCTGCTCCTCGAGCAGGCGCAGGGTCACGACCGCGCGTTGCGTGTCGCAGAGTCGCGCGACGCAGGCCTGCACGCGCACGTGCTCCTCGGCGCGGGCGATCCACAGCTCGGAGTCCGCGGCGTCGTCGGTGGGCTCGAGACCGTCGATCGGGAGGTGCGGCTTGGCCAGGTGATGTCGGCGTCGGCGGTTGCGCGCCGCATTGCGGACGATGCCGGCGAGGTACGGTCGCAGGCCCTCGTCGTCGTGCAGCGCGAGCTCGCCGCTGGCGAGCATCGACAGCAGCGTGCACAGGCCCTCCTGCACGCAGTCGATCGCGTCCTCGGGGCCGAGCCCCTCGTGGCGGGCGACCGCGACGAGCGCGGCGCGGTCCACGAGGATCAGCCGGCACAGGAGCGCGAGGGGATCGAACGGCGCGGGCATCGGGGATGGAGGTGTCGACGGGCCTGCGATCTTACGCCGGTAAGATCGCGATGACTCGCCACCTCCCTGGGCATGTCCTGTCCGCTTCCCCACGCCACCGCCACGACCACCGCCGAGCCCGCCGCCGATCAGGCCACGGCCCTCTACTTCTCCGCGACCTGGTGCGGCCCGTGCCGCAGCTTCGGCCCCCTGCTCGAGCGCGTGGCGACCGCGCTCGGTGATCGCGTGGGCCTGGTCAAGCTCGACGTCGACGCCGCGCCCGACCTCGCGGTCCGCTACGGCGTCCGCAGCGTGCCGACGCTGATCGTCCTGCGCCGCGGCGAGGTCGCGGCGCGCCACACCGGCGCGATGTCGGAGGGCGCGCTGCGCCGCCTGCTCGACGCCGCGGTGTGAATCGTACCGGCTCACCGGTCGACCAGCGGCACGAACATCACCGGCGCGATCCGTCGGCG
>LNFB01000315.1 GCA_001464385.1 Deltaproteobacteria bacterium Ga0077550
CAGCGCGTCACGCTGGTGGTCGACGCGATCCCCGGGCGCAAGTTCGACGCGACGGTCCGCTACGTGAGCGCGGCCGTCGAGCGCAACACTCGGTCGCTCACCGTCGAGGCTGTCGTGCCCAACGACGACGGCGTCCTGCGCCCGGGACTGTTCGCGACGGCGCGGCTGCAGACCGGCGCGGCCCAACGCGTCGTCGAGGTCCCGGTCGCCGCGGTGCGCACGGCCGCCGGCGTCTCGCGCGTGTACGTGGTGCGAGACGGCGTCATCACCGAGCGCGTGCTCTCGATCGTCGAGCGTGGCCAGAGCACGGTGACCGTCGCCGAGGGCCTCGACGGCGACGAGCAGGTCGCCATCGACGCGTTCGATCAACTCGGCGACGGCGTCGCCGTGAACGTTCTCCCGGCCGACTAGGACCACCCCGACATGCAGTGGCTCGCACGGATCTGCGTCCGACACCCCGTCTTCACCTGGGTGCTGGTCTTGTCGTTGTCGGTCTTCGGCATCGCCAGCATGACCAGCCTGGGGGTCGATCGTTTCCCCAAGATCGATTTCCCCGCGATCGTCGTGACGACGGTCCTGCCCGGCGCCTCGCCCGAGCAGATCGAGACCGAGGTCACCGAGCGCATCGAAGAGCAGCTCAACTCGATCGCCGGCCTCGACGAGCTGACGTCCAACTCCTACGAGGGTTACAGCGTCATCATGGCCCGGTTCGAGCTCGAGAAGGAGCTCGGTGAGGCCTCCGAGGAGGTCCGCGATCGGGTGGCGCGCGTGGTGTCCACGCTGCCCGACGGCGTCGACCAGCCCCGGGTCGAGCGCATCGATCCCGACGCGAACCCGATCATGCTGGTCGCGGTCCGCAGCAAGCGCTCGCCGATCGAGGTCACCGACTTCGCCGATCGCGTCATCCGGCGCCGCATCGAGTCGCTCGGCGGCGTCGGTGGCATCTCGCTCAGCGGCGGTCGGACCCGCGAGATCCAGGTGGTCGTCGATCCGCCCAAGCTCGCGGCGGTCGGGCTCACCGCCCGCGACGTGCAGCGGGCGCTCGCGGCCGAGAACGTCGAGATCCCCGGCGGCAACGTCGATCAGGGCGAGCGCACGCTGCAGCTGCGCGTCGCCGGCCGCATCCGCGACGCCGAGGAGTTCGGGCTCATCCCGGTGGCGGTGCGCGACGGCAAGGTCATCCGCGTCGCCGACGTCGCCGAGGTGCGCGACGTCGGTCGCGACCCCGAGTCGATCGCGACCATCGACGGCGAGTCGGTGGTCATCCTGCAGATCCGCAAGCAGTCGGGCGCCAACACCGTCGCGGTGGTCGAGGCCCTGCGCGAGCGCATCGCCGAGATCGAGCTCAGCATCCCGCCGTCGTACAGCCTCGAGATCGTCCGCGACGAGAGCGAGTTCATCAGCAACTCGATCCACGCGGTCGAGGAGCACCTCGTCGTCGGGTCGTTCTTGGCGGCGCTCGTGGTGCTGCTGTTCCTCCGCAACGGCCGGTCCACGGTCATCGCCGCGCTGGCGATCCCGATCTCGATCATCTCGACGTTCACGCTGATCAACGCGCTGGGCCTGACGCTC
The DNA here is from genome assembly GCA_001464385.1 of Deltaproteobacteria bacterium Ga0077550. GTDB lineage: Bacteria > Myxococcota_A > Polyangia > Nannocystales > Nannocystaceae > Xiheibacterium > Xiheibacterium aquaticum. Next base: position 1,573 of record LNFB01000315.1, read on the forward strand.
AACATGATCACGCTGCTGGGCCTGACGCTGTCGGTCGGCATCGTGATCGACGACGCGATCGTCGTGCTCGAGAACATCGTGCGGTTCATCGAAGAGAAGGGCTACGCGCCGGGGCGCGCGGCCGTGGTCGCGACCCAGGAGATCGGCCTGGCGGTGCTCGCGACGTCGCTGTCGCTCATCGCCGTGTTCCTGCCGATCGCGTTCATGAGCGGCATCATCGGCCGGTTCATGGGCAGCTTCGGCTTCACGATGTCGTTCTCGATCCTCGTGTCGATGCTGGTGTCGTTCACGCTGACGCCGATGCTGTGCGCAAGGTGGCTGAAGGGGCCCGTGCGTCCGGCCGGGACGGCGCCGCCGGTGCACGAAGAGCCGGAGGACGAGGGTGAGGACGAGTACGTCGCCGATCCGGCGCCCGGCGATCGGGCGGTCGAGCGCGCCGAGTTCCGCGCGTGGTACCGCGGCGAGCGTACGGTCGCCGACGTGCCGGGGCAGATCGTCGGGCACGCCGAGGGCGGCTTCTTGTACCGGTGGATCGAGACCGGCTACCTGCGGCTGCTCGCGCTGTCGATGCGCCACCGCTGGGCCGTCGCGTTGGTGCTCGTCGCCGCGATGGGCTCGCTCGTGCCGCTCGTCGCCGCGGTGCCGAAGAACTTCCTGCCGGCCGAGGACGAGTCGCGCTTCGAGATCACGCTGCGCGCCCCCGAGGGCACCTCGCTGGCGCAGACGCAGCTGATGGGTGAGCGCATCGCCCGGGCCGTGCGCGCGCGGCCCGAGGTCCAGACCACCGTGCTCACCGTCGGCGCGCCGGCGGGCGATCTCAGCGGTCGCGGGGCCAACCAGGCCTCGCTGTACGTGCGGATGTTGCCGGCCGACGCGCGCGAGATCTCGCAGGAGGCGTTCATCGTGCTCGTGCGCGAGGAGCTGCTGCCCGGCGTCGTGCCCGACGATGTCACCGTGCTGGTGTCGCCGATCGAGCCGTTCGGCGGCTCCGGTCAGCAGGCCGCGCCGGTGCAGTACCTGATCTCGGGCGAGGACATCGCCAAGCTCGACGACTACACCCAGCAGATGCTCGCGCGCGTGCGCGACGTGCCGGGCGTCGGCGAGGCGAGCACGTCGCTCATCACGGGCCGACCGGCCTACGCGGTCCACGTCGATCGCCGTCGCGCCGCGGATCTGGGTGTGTCGCTCGGCGACGTCGCGGGTGCGCTGCGGCTGATGGTCGGCGGCCTCGAGGTCACCGACTTCAGCGAGTCGGGCGAGCGCTACGAGGTGTGGGTCCGCGCCGGCCAGGACGCGCGCAGCCGACCCGAGCAGATCGCCCAGATCACGGTGCCGTCGCAGTCGGGCCGCCCGGTGCGGCTGTCCGACGTCGCGACGATCGAGGAGACCACCGGCCCGGCCGCGATCACCCACTTCGGCCGCGAGCGGCAGAGCACGATCTTCATCAACACCACGCCGGGTTCCTCCGAGCAGGACATCATCGACGCGCTCGAGCGCATCCGCGTCGACCTCGACCTCGAGCCCGGCTATCGCGGGCAGCTCTATGGCCGCTCGCGCGAGCTGGGCCGGGCGCTGCGCAGCTTCTTGGTCGCAGTGGTGCTGTCGTTCACGTTCATGTACCTGGTGCTCGCGGCGCAGTTCGAGAGCTGGCTGCACCCGCTGACGATCATGGCGTCGCTGCCGCTGACGCTGCCGTTCGCGATCGTGTCGCTGTTGATCCTCGGGCAGTCGATGAACCTCTATTCGATGCTCGGGGTCATGGTGCTGTTCGGCGTGGTCAAGAAGAACTCGATCCTGCAGATCGATCACATGCGGACCTTGCGACGCAAGGGCCTGTCGCGGGCCGACGCCGTGATGGTGGGCAACCGCGATCGGCTGCGGCCGATCCTGATGACGACGATCGCGTTCGTCGCCGGCATGATCCCGCTGTTGGTGTCGAGCGGCGCGGGGTCGGGCACCAACCGCGCGATGGGCTCGGTCATCGCGGGCGGTCAGACGCTGTCGCTGTTGCTGACGCTGATCGCCACGCCGGTCATCTTCTGTTGGCTCGACGACCTCGCCCACTCGCGCGTGGCTGCGATGCTCGGCGGGGCCCTGCGCTGGCCGCTGGTGAAGCTCGACCAGCTCGTGAGCCGCAAGGGATCGTGACCACGCCGACGCCGGACAGCGAGGCGCTGCGCGACGCGGCGCCGGACTCGGAGCTGCGCCAGCGGCTGCTCCAGCGCCGGCTGCTCGACGCGCTCGCGGGCGGGGCCGATCCCCGCGAGGCGCCGCCGGGCTTCGGCGAGGACGGGCGCTTCGAGGTCGAGCGTCGCCTCGGCGCCGGAGGCATGGGCACGGTGTGGCTGGCCCGCGACGTCAGCCTCGGGCGACGCGTCGCGATCAAGGTCGTGCGGCTGCGGACCGCGACGCACCGCGCCGCGCTGCTCCGCGAGGCGCGGGCCTTGGCCGCGCTGGTGCATCCCAACGTGGTCGCGATCTACGACGTGGGCGTGTCGGGCGAGGACGACGAGGCCTGGATCGCGATGGAGTACGTTGCCGGTCGCACGCTCGGGGCGTGGCTGCACGCGGGCCCGCCGTGGGCCGAGGTCGTGCGGGCGTTCGTGGCGGCCGCGCGCGGGCTCGCGGCCGCCCACGCCGCGGGGCTCGTGCACGGCGACTTCAAGCCCGGCAATGTCCTTCGCGCCGACGATGGTCGCGTCGTCGTGATCGACTTCGGCCTGTCGCGCTGGCTCGAGGTGGCACCGAGCGCGCCGCAGGGCGAGCTCGAGTCCGTGCGCGGCGGCACCGAGGGCTACGTCGCGCCCGAGAAGGCCGCGGGCGCGCTCGACAGCGCGGCGAGCGATCAGTACGCCTGGGGCGTCGCGCTGCGCGAAGGGCTCGAGGCCGCGCCGTCGCGGGCACCGCGGCGGGCGTGGTCGATCGCGATGCGGGCGACGTCGATCGATCCCGACGCGCGGTGGCCGTCGATGACCGCGGCGGTGGAGGCATTGCTGCGCGCGTCGTCACCGCGACGGCTGTGGCCGGTGGGCGTGCTCGCCGTGGCCGTCGCGACGCTGGGGCCGCTGGCGATCACGCGGGCCGAGGCGCCGGCGGACGCGTGCGCCGACGCGGCCGCGGACGTCGAGTCGTTGTGGAACGACGATCGCCGCGCGGCGATGGCGGCCCGCTTCGATGCGGTCGATCGGCCGTTCGCCGCCGAGAGCTTCGGGCGCGTCGTGACGATCGTCGACGATCGCGCAACGCAGCTCGGCGCCGCATGGACGGCTGCGTGCGAGGCGGCGGCGATCCACGGACCCGATGCGGCGCGGACCGAGTGCCTCGAGGGGCGCACGCGGGCGCTGGGCGAGTTCGTCGCCCAACACTCGCGTGCGCTGACGCCCGAGCGCGCGGCCGGGGCGGTCGGGGCGGCGCACGGCCTCCCCGACGTGCGGCCGTGCGAGAGCCCGGCGTACCTCGCCGCGGAGATCGAGCGCCCCGCCGATCCGGTGCTGCGCGCCCGCGTGAAGGAGATCGAGCGCGCGCTCGACAAGCTGCGCGGCTCGATGGATCGCGCCCCGGGCGACGCGGTCGCGGGCGCCCGCGAGCTGCTCGCCGAGGCCGAGGCCCTGGGCGACGAGCCGATCCGCGCCCGCGCGATGAACGATCTGTCGGTGATGTTGCACCTGTCCGGTGCGTTCGAGGAGGCGCGGCCGCTGATGGAGTCCGCGTTCTTCGCCGCGCGCGCGGCCAAGCTCGACGTGCTCGCGCTCAAGATCGCGAGCAACCTCGTCGGCTTGCACGAGTCGCGCGGCGAGTACGACGAGGCGATGGTGTGGGAGCGCCACGGAGCGACGCTGGTCGACGCGGCGCCCGATCCGATCGTCGCGAGCAAGCTGCACTTCAACGTCTCGGTCGTGCTGCAGGAGCAGGGCCGCCTGCCCGAGGCGCGCGCGCGGCTCGAGCAGGCGCTGGAGATCCGCGAGCAGATCCTCGGCCCCGAGCACCCGACGACGATGAACGCGCGGGTCGAGCTCGCGAACATCCGGGTGCTCGAGGGCGACGTGGCGGGTGGTCGGGCGGACCTCGAGCGGGCGCTGGCGGCGTACGAGCGCGCGTTCGGGCCGGATCATCCCGACGTCGCGCTGGTGCTGAACAACCTCGGGAACCTAGATGGGAGTGCGGGGGAGTTGGAGGCGGCGCGGGGGAGGTTTGCGCGGGCGATCGAGATCCGCGAGCGGGCGTATGGGGTGGATCATCCGTCGCTGGGGAACTCGTTGGCGAACCTGGCGAAGATCGATCGGCAGCTCGGGGAGGTGGAACGGGCGTTGGGGGCGGCGCGGCGGGCGTTGGCGATTCGCGAGGCGACGCTGGGCGGGGCGCATGCGAGTGTGGTGGCGGCGCGGGAGTTGGTCGCGGAGCTGGAGGCTGAAGTGGGGGGGATAGAGGAAGAGGCTGGGTTGTGATCGCGGTCCGAGCCGCGCGGCGACCCAGAGCTTCACGGAACGGCGGTGTTCTCCCCGACCCCGGCATGCGAACATCCGGAGCCGTGCACCGCTCTCCTCGACATGCGGCTCGTGTCGCCGCGCTCGCGCTGACGTCCGCGTGCGGCCCCGTCGTCGGCAGCGCCGACAGCAGCAGCGACGGCGGCTCGCATTCCACCGGCACCAGCGCGACCTCGTCGAGCACGTCGGCGTCGGCGAGCGGCGCCTCCGTCGACGTCACGGTGAGCGACGCCGAGGTCGACGTCGATTCCGGGCCCGATGACGGATCGATCCCCGACTTCTGGGAGCCCATCCCGGAGTGCCCGCGGAGGTTCGATGCGACGCCTATCCCGAGCCAAGTCTGGTTCCTCGTCGACGTCTCGCAGACGATGACGACGCGGCTCGTCGATCACGATCTCGATGCCGACACACCGGAGGTGACGCGGTGGTCGATGGTCGCGAACAACCTCGCCGAGTGGCTGCCGACGTTCACGACCCAGAGCACGATGAGCATGGTGGCGTTCCCCAGCGTCGACGCCGAGCCTCCGCCGTCGCCGAGCGCGTGTGACGTCACCACGCGGCATCCCCTCTTTGCCGCCACCGCGGACGAGCTACTCGCCTACCTACCGGCGCCGGATGCCGACGGATTCGCAGGCGCGACGCCGACCGGCCGCGCGTACGAGTTGGCGACGTTCGACATCTGGAGCTTCTCACCGGTGCCCCAGACCCACGTCGTGCTCGTCACCGACGGCGCTCCGAACTGCAGCGAGGGGACGATGCCCCCCGAGATCTTCGACGAGGTCGACGCCGGGCTGCTGGCCGACGTCGAGAGCCTGAACGACGACGACGACGTCACGACGCACGTCGTCGCGATCGATGTGCCGAGTGGTCCTTCGGGCGGCGGGGTCGAGGGCGATGCGATCGCGGATCACCACGCGACGCTGGCGGCCCTCGCCGAGGCCGGCGGCACGACGATCTACGACGCCGCCGATGCGAGCGCGCTGGATGTCGCAATGGCCGCGATCCGGGACGCGACGCAGAGCTGTCGCCTGAGTGTGCCGTCCGAGCTCGCGGGCTGGCCCTTCCAGATCGAGATCGGCAACGAGCGCGTCTACTACGAGGTCCCGCCGGAGCTGTGCGCGGACAACTGGGGCTACATGTTCGTCGGCGGCACGGACGAGGCCGTGATCGAGATGTGCGGTGGCGCCTGCGAGTCGCTCCGCGCGGTCGGTAGCGCGTCGTTTGTCGAGATCTGCGTGATCGCGGAATGAGTCGCGGCGCGGGGGCGAGTTGAGGTGACCCGCGCGCCGTGACGGCCGAAAGGCCCACGTGCGGGACAGTGTCCCTGGGGATCATCGATGATGGCGAAGCCGGGGAAGACCGTTTGACTCCGATTCAGCTCGGCCGTAGCGTCGTTGCATGGGATCGAGCGATCTCCTGCGTGGACGATGCGGACCAGGCGTGGGAGCTCGACCATGATTCGACGGCGGCACATCCGAAGTTCATCGCGGGGCGCGCTCGATGCAGCGGTCTGGTTCATCGCCGGGGTCTGCGGGTGTGCGCCGGACGACGATCGGCCTCCGATCGTGTGGCAAGGAGAACACCTTCGCTTCGGGACGAACGAGGATCTCGGGTCCGTGTGCGCGGGGACGTTGCCCTACGCGGACGGGCTGGTGGGATACCTTGCCGAGGCGCTCGGAGTCAGCGGGTCACCGGTCGACGCTTACTGGGTACCGAGGGATATCACGAGCCATTGTGAGCAGCGCCCCGTTCTCGGGTGCGTGAACGAGGGTGGGATCTTCAGCCAATACGTGCTGCATCAGCACGAGTTCGTGCACGCGCTGCGTCGCGACGACATCGGCTACCTCTCGCTCGAGGAGGGCCTGGCCGAGGCGTACGGGGACGACCTCCTGCCGACCCGGGAGATCTCCGGAAACGAACTCGACATGTTCAAGTCGAGCGACGGGGAGCACTACCTCGACGCCACCTCCTACCCGCTCGCCGGCTTCTTCGCCTCCTTCATCCGCGCCCGGGACGGCGCCGACACACTCGTCGAACTCGTCCACGAGACCGAGCGCGGGGAGTCGTTCACCGAAGCCCGCTCGGCCTTCGACGAGGTCCTCGGTCAGTCCTTCGAGGAGGTCGTCGTCGAACGGGATTCCACCTACCCGAAGTGCGATCAGACGTTCTCGCGGGACAACGGCTACGACTGCGCGCAACAAGCCTACCCCGGGCCTGCCTCGGCCGGCGACGAGGTCGTCATCGACATCCCCATGGACTGCGCCAGGGACGACGTGCTCGGCCCTCGTCGCGGTGAACGCTGGAAGACGATCGCGATCGAGATTCCCGTGTCCGGCCTCTACCTCGTCGGCGCCGACAAGGTCGGTGGGACCGCCCCCGGCGACCTTCGGTTTCGTAGGTGCGGACAGTCGTGTTTCGATGACACCACCACCCAGGGCTTCGCGTTCTCGTGGATCGGAGTCGACGCGACGATGACGCTGGATCCGGTCGACTCCCCCCGCGGATTCGACGATCCATCGGCGCTCGAGGCAGGGTGCGTGGCGGCGGGCCGGTACACCGTGCGCGCCTCCGTCGCGGAGGACGACGGGGGTTCCTTCCAGCTCCGACTCGGCCGCGAAGAACCCCACACCTGCGAGTTCTCCCAATGAACCGGCTCCTGGTCCCAGTGTCGAGTGCCCTGGGTGCTGCCCTCATCGCCGGCTGCGCGCCGCCAGGCGACGACCGGCCACCTCCGCCGCCGATCGTCTGGGAGGGCGAGCACATCCGCTTCGGCACCGACGAAGCTCTCGGCTCGATCTGCGCGGGCACCCTGCCGTACGCGGACAGCATGGCGGGCTACCTCGCGGAGGTCCTCGGTGTCGACTCGCCGCAACTCGACGTCTACTGGGTACCGTCGGAGATCACGGCGTACTGCACGGACGCGGGCAACCCCGAGTCGAGTCTCGGTTGCGCGAGCGATGGCGAGATGTTCAGCCTGTATGCGCTGCACCAGCACGAGATGGTGCACGCGCTGCGTCCCGACGATCTCGGGTACGCCCCACTGGAGGAGGGATTGGCCGAGGTGTTCGGCGACGACTGGACGTCGACGGCCGAGATCGTGGGCGACGAGCAGGAGATGTTCGAGATCCACGACGGCGCGGGCGCCCTCGAGAACGGGAGTTGGGTTCCCCTGGCGGGGTTCTTCGCCTCGTTCATCCGCGCCCGAGACGGCGCCGACACGCTCGTCGAGTTGGTCCACGCGACCGAGCTCGGGGGGTCGTTCGAGGACGTGCGGTCGGCGTTCGTGGACGTACTCGGACAGCCCTTCGAGGACGCCGTGCGCGAGCGAGACGACACGTACCTGCCGTGCGATCACACGTACTCGCGCGACAACGGCCTCGACTGCGCGCAGCAAGCCGTTCCTGGTCCCGCGGCGCCCGAGGACAGCGTCGTCATCGACATCCCCATGGACTGCGCGCAGGACGATGTCCTCGGCCCCCGCCGCGGCGAACGGTGGAAGACGATCGTGATCGAGATCCCAGAGACAGGCGTGTACATCCTGGGCGCGGACAAGCTCGGGGGCCTCGAGCCCGGGTCGCTTCGATTCCGGCGGTGCGGCCAGTCGTGCTTCGAGGAGTTTTCCGCGTTCACGCTCATCCTCCCGGAGGGCGCGACGATGCTGCTGAACCCCGTGGACGCGCCCCCACCGATCGGCGAGCCGATGTACTCGGAGGTTGGGTGCATCGCGGCGGGTCGGTACACGGTCCGGGCGTCGGTGGTGGACGATGACGACGGTTCGTTCCAGCTTCGGATCGCGCGGCAGGAGGGCGACGAGTGCGATTTCCTCGACTGAGCTGGTTCGGAGCTCGCCTCAGTGCGCTTCGGCAGCCGGATCCTCGGCCGGCGGATCGAGCACCGTGGGCGCGCGGCCGGTGGACTCGTTGACCTGCACCGACGCCGCGTAGAAGAACATCAGGTCGATGTCGAGGCGCACCTCTTCCGGGGGCGCATCCCCCTCGAGTCGCGCCCCACGCAGGTGCTCGAGCATGCACGCGTCGCCCGCAGGATCGCCCAGGGACCCACGGACGATCGTCGGGTCCGCGACGACGCCCGCGGCGGTGATCGAGAATCGCAGGCCGACCGTCACATGCGCCGCGGGTCGACGCGCGAACGCATCCTCGTAGCATTGCCGCAGGGCGGGGCGCGCTGCGGTCAGCATCGCCCCGGCCAGGGTGCGCGCGACCACGGGCGTGGCCGCACCATCGTCCACCGTCGGCGTGCCGTCGAGCCGGACATAGGCCCGTGCGGGGACCCACGGTTCCTGCCCGGGACGCGTCAGGACCGACGGCGCATCGGGGCGAGGGTTCCACTCGACCAGCGCCCGCCGCAGCGCGGGATCGTCGATGTCCGCGAGGCCGCGGCGGCGAACGACGACGACGCGGTGATCGCCCTGCGTCACCTCCTGCACGTCGGTCTCCTGCGTCGCGTCCGCGGCGTCGACGA
>LNFB01000316.1 GCA_001464385.1 Deltaproteobacteria bacterium Ga0077550
GCGGGACCGTCCCCGAACAACGCCTCGTGCCGGAGCACGTAGAGGTCGAGCATGGTCTTCGCGTCAAACAGATACGCGAGCCGACCGGTGTCCTGGTAGGCCAACAGATGGCCGTAGGCGAGGCGCAGCACCAGCTTGTGCCGGAGATCGTCGTACTCCTCCGTGGCAGGGAGCTGGGTGATCGCGCCGCGCCACAGTCGGATGGCCTCCTCGGGTCGGCCCTCGGCGAGGCGCTGCTCGCCGGCGGTGTACAGACGGCGCGCCGTCGGCGTGGGGTCACTGCCCGCGGCTTGCTGCGCGCACGCGGCGAGGGCGGTCGCGAACCACACGCAGAGGAGTGCACGCATCACGTCGGCTCCTCCAACGCGGTCGGCGCCGCCGGCTTACGCCCGCGTCAAGCCACGTCGAACCGCTCGCGTCGCTCGCGGAATCCAACCACACCGATCAGCACGGCGATCGGCAGGATCGCGAGCGTCGGCCACTTCGCCACGGGAACGCCGACGTCGTCGAACAGGTAGAACCCGAACGTCAGCTCCGACTCGGCATACGCGCGCACTCGCTCGCGCTCCGCGGGATCCTCGATGCGATCGATCGGGGCCATCGCCGTGTCGCGCCAACGGCCGTACGCGCTCGACACCACGAGCAAGCCCGCGACCACACCGATCGCGCCGAGACCGAGCACCGCACCGGCGCCAGTGACGAACGAGCGACCCTCGGTCTGCGGTGTCGGGCGTGCGATGGCCCACCACGAGATCGCAGCGAGCCCCGCGGCCCAGGCCCCGACCAGCACGCGATGGTGACGGGCGCCGCCGTAGACCTCGTACACCGTGAGCCCCACGGCGAGCATGCAGAGGAGCACCGCCCCGATCGCGAACGTTCGCCGGTCGATCATGGACTCCCTGATGCACGAGCGGGAGAATCGATTGCACGACTCGCGAACTCGCCGGACGGTCGCGTCCCAGGCGTCGCAGGCCCTCGGGGAACACTCGACCAGCGCCCCTCGGCTGTGACCCGTGGTACATGGTGGGCTGATGGGCCCCGCCGCATGGGCGCTGCTCGCCGTGCTCGCGCCCGGCGTCGAGTTGCGCTGGCGCGCGCCGCCGGGTTGTCCCGATGCGGCGACGGTCGACGCGCGGCTGACCCGGTACCTCGGCACGCGCGCCGTCGATCTGCCGGTGGTGGTCGACGCCGAGGTCACCGCCGAGGCCGACGCGTGGCGGCTCACGCTGTACCTCCCGAACCAACCGGACACCCCGCGGGTGCTCACCAACGTCAGCTGCGCGGGCCTGGCCGAGGCCGCGGTGGTGGTGATCGCGATCGCGGTCGCGCCACCGGAGGCCCCGGCCGAGCGCACCCCGGTGGATCCGCCAGCGATCGTGCCGACGCCGAGAGTCGCTCCGATCGACGGGACACCGCCGAGTCCGACCCCCGCGGCGCCCCGCACCCCGCGACGCGGGCGGGCCGATGGCGGAGCCGCCGAGCCCATCGGCCTGGGCCTCGCCCTCGGCATGGGCGCCGGCGTCGGCTACGGCTCGACCCCGGTGGGCGTGTCGCTGACCCCGAGCATCGCGGTGCTCGCGACGCGGTGGCGCGCGGGCGTCGTCGCCGTGCTCGAGCCGCGACGACGGCTGCGCCTCGACGATCTGCCCGACGCCGGCAGCGATCTCTTCCACTGGGCGATCGGACCCGAGGCGTGCTGGCTCCCGGCGGTCGCGTCGATCCTCACGATCCCGGTCTGCGGTGGGTTCGAGCTGGGCGAGCTGGTCGCGCGGCCCGTCGGCCTCGAGCGCCCGACGCCGCGCCGCTCCCTGTGGGCCGCCGCCCTGGCCTCGGTGGGGTTGCGCGTCGCGGTCCATTCCCGGGTCGCCCTCTGGCTCGCGCCCACGGCGGTGATCCCGCTGACCCCCACCGAGGTGGTGGTCGGGGGCGAGGCCGAACCGCTGTTCCGCACGACCCCGGTCGCCGTGCGCGGGATCGCGGGCCTCGAGGTGAAGGTCTGGTGACGAGACCCGGGCCGTGGTGGCAGCAAGGGGTGGGGGAATGCACGCCGCGGCGACACCGGGGTCCGACACACCGTTTGCCGCGTTGTACCGCGAGCACTTCGACTTCGTGTGGCGCAGCGTCGCCCGCCTGGGGCTGCCGCCCGCGGCGCTCGACGACGCGGTCCAAGAGGTGTTCGTCGCCGCCTATCGCCGCCTTCCGACCTACGACGGCCGGGGGCCCCTGCGCGCGTGGCTGTTCGGCATCGCCGTCAACGTGGTCAAGATGGCGCGACGCGGCGAGCAACGTCACCGCCGACGGCTCGAGGCCGCGGGCACGGAGCCCAGCGACAACGGCGATCTCGGGCAACGGCAAGCGGCGGTCGATCTCCTCGATCGCCTGCTCGAGCAGCTCGACGACGACCAACGCATGGTCGTGATCCTGGTCGAGATCGAGGGGCTGAGCCCGCGCGAGGTCGCGGACGGGCTGGGCATCAGCGTCAACACGGTGTACTCGCGCGTGCGATTGGCACGTGCGCACCTGCAGCGCGCAGCGTCGCGGCAGCGCGCGAGGGAGGCGAGGTCGGCATGAACGATGGACGATATGAACTCGACGAGCTCTTCGCGGCCGCCCGCGCCGTCCGCCCGCCGTCCGACGCTGCGGCGCGGGGCTGGGCGGGTGTGCAAGCGGCAGTTGCCCCGACGGTGACCACCGCCCCGTGGGTCGGCGCGGCGAAGCTCGCCGGCGCGGTCGCGGTGCTCGCCGCGATCGCGGTGCCGGCCTTCGGCCCGCGATCGCCGGAGCCCACGGCACCGTCGCGCGTCGCGGTCACGACCGGCGTGGAGGTCGACGCCCCGGCGCCGAACCACGCGCCCGCGGCGTTGCCCACGACGCCGACCGTCGTCGTGCCCGACGCCGCGTCCCAGCCCGTCGTCGCGTCCACCCCGGCGGCGGCGCATCGGACCCCGCGCGCCGCCACACCGGCGCCCGCACCCTCGCCAACGCCCACGGCGGCGGTCGACGCCCTGCGTGACGAGGCCGAGCTGCTCGGCCGCGCGTGGGTGGCGATCCGCGAGGGCGACGCCGTGGCGACGCGGCGCTTGCTCGGCGAGCACGCGCGTCGCTTCCCCACCGGTGCGCTGGTCCCCGAGCGCCAGGCCTGTGAGAAGGTCGCCGCGTGCCTCGCGGGGGAGCCGGGCGCCGCGGACGACGCTGAGCGCTGGCTCGCCGGCCAGAGAACATCGCACCTCGCGGATCGCGTCGCCGCCGGCTGTTCGCGACGGGGCCCCGACCGACGATCGCGTGACGAACAGACCCCCTCGACGGCAGAAGGTACGCGATGACACGCCGGCTCCCGTGGTCCATGACCCTGCTCGCAACCCTCGCGCCCGTCGCCTGCGGCACGCAGATGGAGGTCGGCGACAAGCCGATCAACGTCGAGCCGACCACCGGTGATGACAGCGGTGGCGAGACCACTGCCGCCGCCGAAGACGGCCCGGGGATGGAGGAGACCGGTGGCGAGCCCGGCGACGTCTCGCCGCCGTGCGAGCTCGCGGGACCCAGCGCTGGCGCCGACCCCGACCTGCAGTGGGGCACGGTCTGCGGTGGCACCGGCACCGAGTACATCCGATTCATGGCGATGGATGCCGCCGGCGCGACCTACGTGCTCACGCAGGTCGAGGACTACGGGGGCAACAGCGTGTTGTTCGGCGACGACGTGGTCACGCCCGGCGAGACCACGCCGGCCCTCGCCCTGACCAAGCTGGCGCCGACGGGCGAGGTGACGTGGAGCCGGTCCTTCGTCGGCACCGACGCGTGGTGGTCGGCCTCGTCGATCGCGGTCTGCGGTGACCGGCTCTACTTCACCGCCAACCGCAGCTCCCTCGAGGACGTCGGCATCGACTTCGGCACCGGCGAGCTCCACGGCAACCTCGCGCTCGTCGCCACCGACCTCGACGGCGAGACGTTGTGGGCCCAGGCGACCGGTCAGAACGACGCCAACAGCGGGGGCTATCCCACGGGCAAGGTGGTGTGCCACGCCACCGGCGGCATCGCGTTCTACGGCAACTCGGCGACCGCGGCCGAGATCGGCGGGATCGAGATCGACGGCACCCCCGAGTCCTCGTCGTTCGCCGTCGCCGTCGTCGCCGACGCCGACGGCAACGGCACCTGGGGCACCATGGAGGACGTCATCAGCGCCGACGCAGCGATGACCCCCGATGGCGACCTGGTCACCCTCGGCTACCAGCTCGATCCAGGCTTCACCGGGAACTCCACTGCGGCGCTGCGTCGCTACGACGACGCGGGTGACCTGCTCTGGGAGCAGACGTTCCCCGGGACCGGTCCGATGTACCTCCACGACGTGCACGTCGCCGACGACGGGAGCATCACGGTCGTCGGTGCCTTCAGCGTCGACATCGACCTCGGCGACGGCGTGATCGCGGGCTCCGATCCGCTCGTCGTGGATGACCCGTCCGATCCCTTCGGTGGCGGCGATTCGCAGATGTACGACGCGTTCGTCGCCCGCTACGACGGCGACGGCGAGCCGATCTGGGCGGAGGTGCTCGGCGGCGTCGGTTGGAACTCGGCCAGCACCGCCAGCGTCCGCGCTGACGGTGACGTCGACGTGATCGTCGGCGACCCGACCGGCACGTTGACCCTGCAGCGCGTGGGCGCCGGTGGCACCAGCCCCGGTCCTGCGCTGCCCGGCACCTGGCCCGAGCTCGCGACCGGGCACCCGTCGGCGGGCGTCGCCGTGGGCTTCAGGACGGTCGAGGGGTTCACCGCCTTCGACCCCGCGCTGACGAGCCGGAGCCAGCTCGACTTCGTGGTGGTGTCGTTCATGCCGTGAGCCTCGGGCGAGCATGTCTTGCCGCGCCTACGGACACGGCGAGCCATGGGAGATCCACGGCGCGACCCGCCCGAGGAATTCATCGATGCCGTACTCCCCGGGAAAGAGCACCGGCTTGTCGTCGTGCCCCAGCGGCACCATGCCGCTGTGCACCGCCCAGTGGATCCGCGGGTCGTCGCGGAAGTGATGCCACAGCGCGTCGCCCTGTAGGTTCGCGGTGATCGTTCGACAGATCTGCGTCGAGGTCATCTGCGAGAAGTCAATGTCCCTGCTGAACGCCGGGGAGCGCCAGTCGGACATGAACGTCATCGGGGACATCTCGACGAGCACGCCGCCGTGGCAGCAGCTCATGCATCCATCGGCGTCGTCCGCGGGCAGTTCGATCGGGCGCCCCACACTCCGCGACGCGTGATAGTCCTCGATCGCGCTCTTGCTGCCGACGGAGTGGCAACTCTTGCAGCGATCGTGATCGAACACGGCCGCGAGCGCGTTGTTGTAGTAGTCGTACGTGGTGCCGCGCGTGATCGACCGCATCGTAGAGAGGAACACGCGGTCATCGGTCGCGACCGCGATGCTGATCTCGAGCGGGAACTCCTCCGGGCCGAGCGGCACGCGATGGGCGAGCGACACGAGCTTGCCCACCTCCTGGTTGTAGTTGAGCCGCACGTCGTACGGGCGCCCGTTGATGAACATGGTCGCGCTGGTGCCTCCGCCCAACGACGACAGCGTGGGCAGCCCCGTGAGGCCGGGCTTCCACTCCCACTGGAAGATGAGCACCTCCTCGCCGTGCATCGTCCAATTCGGCGGCCGCAGTGCCCATCCGCGAGCGTCGTTCGCGGGCCGCGGCACGTTGAACGGCAGGTAGTACTCGGCCTGGTGCATCTGCAGGGCGATCCGCGGCCCCTCGGGGAAGCCGGTCGACTCGTCGACACGGAACTCGAACTGATCCACGGCGACGATGTCCGTCGCGCGCTTGATCGACTTGTCGATCTTCAATCGCGATACCTTCTGGAGCTTGTGCTCGACCTCCGCGAGCATCATCATCGAGTCGAGCGGCGAGGCCTTCTTCTTCGCGAGACGCGAGAGCTTCGTCGGATCATAGGACGGCTTGGCCGTGGAGCACGCGCCGGTGACCTCGACGTCGATCGTCATCGTGTTGTTGGACTCGTCGGACTCGGAGACGGCGCGTTCGTCGTCGAGCGAGATCTCGATCCTGTGCTTGCCCGGCTTCATCTGCATCGTCGCCGAGAGCGACGCGATGTCGCCGGCGTCGCGGGCTCTGTCCGCGTACATCGGCTCACCGTCGAAGCGGATGACGTGGCGCACCTTCTTGTTCGTCGGGGTGGGGGCCAGCTCGAGGCGCCACGGGAAGAAGCAGACGCCGAGGTGCTGGCGCGCCGCGTCGCCCGGGTCGAGGACGATGCGCTTCTTCGGGGTGCTCGGGGAGACGTCTCGCTTGCCGAGCGTGAAGGTGTCGACGGCGAAATCGGGCTTGGCGATGGGTGAGGCCGGGCCGAGGTGGAGGCCGAAGACCGTCGCGAGCGCAAAGCCGGTGGGGGCGAGGACGGGGAGGAGGGACCGCACGGAGTGTGGAGAACGGAGGCCAGGGTTGTGACGCGGTTCGACGACCGAGAGATCCGGCTGTCGCCGCTCGCCTGCAACCGCGCATCGCCCTGCACGTCCCCCAAGCGTGGCCCGTTCCCCGTCCGATCACTTCGCCAAGGTTCGCAGCCTCGGTGGCACCCTCATCGTCATGCTCGCGCTGCGCGCCTCGATGCGCGCGGTGACGTATGTGATTCACCGGGTGACGAGCCCACCTCCTGGGGTGATCGACGAACAGCAGCTCACCTCGATGCGCATGGTGGAGGGGGCTCTGATGGGCATCGAGAACCTCGTCACGCTGGTGGCGATGATCACGTTCCTGGTGTGGATCCACGGCGTGTTCGTGGCGATCCGCGCGAGCGGGAGGACCACGAGCTGGTCGCCGGGCTGGGCGGTGGGCGGGTGGTTCGTGCCGCTGGCCAACGCAGTCCTGCCGTGGCTCACGGTGCGCGACGCCCTCAAGTCGCTCGGCAAGCCGACGGCGCTGGCAGGCGCGTGGTGGATCGCGTGGCTGTTGGTCATCCCGCTGACGATGCTCCAGACCTTCATGCGCCAGCTGATGATCCTGCCGGAGCTCGGCGCTGCGCTGCGGGACCTGCCACCGGATGTCATGAACAAGCTCTTCGAGCTGTCGGCCTCCATGTTCTGGCCGCACTTCCTCCTCGACACCGGCGTCTGGGTGCTGTTGCTGCTGATCGTGTCCACGGTGCGGAACGCCGCGGCGCGGCAGTGAGCCGAGGGCCGAGCCGATCCCTACCCGAGCAGCGCGTCCACCCTCGCGGTCACCTCACCCAACGTCTCCTCCACCCCCACCGCCGCGAGCGCCGTGTTGAGCACCGCGGTCGGATGCACCCCCGACGCGCGCAGATGCCCACCGGCCTTCGCGTGCAACCCGCCCGCGCGCCCGCCCACGAGCACGACCATGTTCTCCGTCGAGTGCGGGCTCTTCGGCGCGCCGAGCTGCGGATCGAAGCCCCAGCCGCCCTCGAACGCCAGCACCAGCGCGGTGTCGTCGAGCAACGAGGTGCCCATCGGAGACTCGGTGTCGCGGAGCTTCTGGACCAGGTGCGCGAAGTGGCGGACGTGCCAGCCCGCGGCGTCGGCGAGCGCGTCCTGGACCACGGCCTCGTCGTCGCCGATCGAGCCGTGGGTGATGCCGTGCAGGTCGCTCGCGATCCCCAGCAGCGGGAACATGTTCATGCTGCAGGTCGCGTACGAGAGCATGAACGACGCCACGCGCGACAGATCGCAGGCGAAGGCCATGTGGATCAGATCGACCATGATCGACGCGCGCAGCTCCTCGTCGGAGTAGCCGTTCGCGTTCATGTAGAAGCCGTCGTAGCCCTCGGCGGTGGGGTCGATGCCGGGATCGATGGCGTCGCCGATCGGCGGATCGTCGCCGGGGTGCGGCGGCATCGGACACGCGGGCGCAAGGGTGGGCTCGAGCGCGTCGATCTGGTGCTCGAGCGTGCGCAGCTCGTCGAAGTGCCGCTGCATCCGGATCTTGTCCTCGGCGCCGAGGCGATCGACGAGGGCCTTGGCGTCGTCGGCGACGCGATCGACCACGCTCTTGCGCATCGCCCACGCGCGCTTGGCCGCGAGGGCATCGACGGCGCCGGGCGGCAGCGCGCCGCCGAACAGGCTCTCGAACGCGACGCGCGGGCTTGTCACCGGCGGCACCTGCTCGAGCGTGCCCTGGGTGCCCAGGCGCGCGGAGATCGTGCCGTTGATGGCGCCGTTGGAATCGAGCCGATAGAACGCCGGCTGCGCGCGGTAGGTCAGCACCGGGAACGGCGTCGTGCCGGCGATCGTCCCGGCGGCGACCCAGTCCGACGACGGCGCGTGCAGGGTGCCGTCGATGGTGCCGGAGAAGCGCTGACCGGTCGCGAGCACCGGGTGCGCGGTCGCGTGGAAGTTCGGCGGTCGGCCGCCCGGCGGCGGCATCATCCCGACCGGCATCGAGAGGCCCGACACGAGGCTCACCACGTCGGCCACGCCGTGATCGGCGAGCGGTTGCAGTGCGCGGGTCATCGGCCCGACCCATGGGCCCTCGCTCGCGGGCGCGATCCGATCGTTGCCGTAGGCGCCGATCGACATGCCGCCGAACAGGAACGCGTAGCGCGAGATCGTCGGACGCGCGCCCGCGCGGGCCGGGGCGAAGATCTCGAGGAACGGCAGCGCGAGCGCGCTCGCGCCTGCGCCCCGCAGGAAGCGACGCCTCGGCAGCGAAGGGTGGCCGCGCTCGGGCAAGCTCGCGCAGGATACCGCGGTGCGGGGGCCCATGGCACACTCGCGGGCCGCCGTGGATCCGTCCTTCGCCGAGCGTGCCGATCCCGACCTGCTCGCGGCGTGGCGCGCCGGCGATCGCGGCGCCGGCGGCGAGCTCATCTCGCGCCACCACCGGCTGCTGTACCGGTTCTTCCGCAACAAGGCCGACGACGCGCTCGAGGACCTCGTGCAGCGCACGTTCCTCGCCATCATCGAGCACCGCGAGGAGATCCGCGACGCCGGGGCGTTCCGCGGCTACCTGCTCGCGGTCGCCAAGCGCGAGCTCGTCGGGCACTTCCGCCGCAACGGGCGCCTGCGCGATCGCTTCGATCCGCTGACCGGCTCGGTCGAGGACGCCGCGACGAGCCCGAGCCGCGCCGTCGCCCAGGACCAGGAGCGCGCGCGGCTGCTCGCGGCGCTGCGGCGGATCCCGCTGTCGTTCCAGGTCGCGCTCGAGCTGCACTACTGGGAGGGCGCGACCGCGGGCGAGCTCGCGGCGGTGCTCGAGATCCCCGAAGGCACCGCGCGCAGTCGGTTGCGCCGGGGCAAGGAGCTGGTGCGCGCCGAGCTCGCGAAGGTCGGCACCGCGGCCGTGTCCGACGACAGCGAGCTCGACGCGCTCGTGCGCCGCGCCGCGCCCGACGACGCGTGAGTGAGACCCCTCACCGCGCATCGAACGATCGAGGATGATCGATCGGTCGCGCCCGCGCTTCCCCTCCGATGCACGACGGAGCACCCATGACCCACGAGAAGATCACCCGCATCCAGTCCCTCGCCGCGAGCTGCGGTGTCCCCTGCGACACCGTGATCTACGTCCCCGACTTCGAGGCGCCGCCGACCGACGACAGCCTGAACCGGGTCTGGGGCCCGCCGGTGGGCGTCGATCGCGACACGTGGCCGCGCTTCGACGGCATGCGCGAGCTGTTCGAGCAGTCGTCGATGCCCGAGGGCTGGGACGGCGCCGATACGCGCATGGAGCACGTGTTCACGATCGATCTGCGCGGCCTCGAGGGGATCGGCGCGCCTGCGGAGGCGCGCGCGATGATGCTGTTCCTCTCGAACGCGTCCTACAACGAGGCCTGGGAGTCCGGCACGTCGCAGACCGAGGTGGTGTTCCTCGACGAGGCCGCGGTCGCGCGCGGCCTGTGCCGCGAGCCGCTGCCGCCGCGCGACGGTGCGAACACCGAGAAGCGCTTCACGCTGGTGCCGATCCGCGTGCCGGCCGGCGTGTTCGCGGCGTCGGCGGACGATGCGGCGCTGGGCGAGCTGCGCAAGGCGATCTGGCAGGCCCCGGCGCGGCTCGGCGGCGCGCCGATCTGGCTGCAGGGCGAGGAGGGCGGTGACGACGAGTGGGGCGGCGACGACGAGGGCGGTGACGACGAGGGCGGTGACGACGAGGGCGGCGACGACGAGGGCGGCGACGACGAGGGCGCGTCCGCGCCGATCCAGGCCGCGCCGATCCCCGGTCGCCTCGCGGGCGGTGGCTTCGTGATGCAGTTCGACGAGGCGTTCGCCGACGTGAACCTCGGCGACTGCGGCGTCATGTACGTCATGGGGTACGGCGCCTGGTTCCAGTGCTATTGACCGCCCGAACCGCGGGCGACGCGGGTACGCTCGGGCGCTGTGAACCCCGTCGGCCGCACCCTCGCGATCCTGGTCCTCCTCTCGGTGGCGTGCGACAAGTCGGCGGCGACGCAGACGTCCGCGCCGTCCGACGCGGCCGCTCCGGGCACGACGACATCGTCGGAGCCGTCGGCGAGCGCGACCGCGTCGAGCACCGATGCGCCGCCGGTCGCCGATGCGCCGCTCACCGGCGAGGCGGTGCTCGAGGGCCTCGAGCTCGGCGACCGGGCCTGCTACGTGCAGCTCGGCACCGATGCGGGATCGATCTCGCGCGAGGGGGACTTCGAGCTGTGCCCGGGCGCTGCGCGTGATGCCAGCAAGCTCGTCGGCAAGCGCGTCGTCTACACGGCCGAGCGCGCGAATGTGTTGGCGGCCTCCTGCGCCGGCGACGTCGACTGCGGCAAGTCCGACGCCGTCGACATCATCACCACCCTCGTGCTCGCCGGGGCCACGGCGCAGGCGATCGCCCTCGACGATCTCGACGCCGACGGGGCGATCGGCCTGCTCGGCAAGCCCGCGCGCAAGACCAGCGAGGAGTGGGCGATGGACGGCCAGGTCTACACGACGTGGACGTGGCCGAGTCACGGCGTCGTGCTGATCACCGGCGCGGCGCGCTCGGTCTTCTCGGTGACGTGCGAGGCGCCGTGCGCGTTGAAGACGAAGACCGGCATCGGGATCGGCAGCACGGTCGACGAGGTGAAGAAGGCCTACGGCAAGCAGATCAACAAGCGCGAGTCGAGCGCGACGGATCTGGTGATCGGCGACGCCTACGGCGGGACGTTCTTCGCGATCGACGGTGGCAAGGTGGCGCGGATCTTCATCGGCACCGCCGCCGAGTGACGAACCGCTGGGGGGAGCCGGCGCCGACCGGCGGGGGCGCGCACGCGAGGTGGGCCGGGGCGAGCGGCCGCTTGCAGGGCCGCCACGCGCGGCTTGCGGTACACTGAGGGCCGATGCGCCTCCTGCGACTCGACCTCGAGAACATCGGCGGCTTCGCGGCCCTGACGATGGAGTTCGACGCGCGGCTGACCGTGCTCGTCGGGGTGAACGGCAGCGGCAAGAGCACGATCCTGGCCGCGATCGCGCAGACGCTCCGGGCAACGCTGGACTCGTCCGAGGGCGAGATGCTCAGCCAACGGCTGCGCAACGGCGCCCGGGCGGGCCGAGCGCGACTCACCGGCGTGCACGCCGGCGAGGAGCGCCACGCTTCGCTGGCCGTCGTCACGCGTCCCGATGGTCGAGTCGTGGCCGAGGCCGAGGGCGGGCTCCTCGCATCCGCCGTGCCCCCGCTGCCGATCGCGTGTCTGTTCCCCGATCGTCGAATCCCGATCGACCGCACCCCGGGGTCGATCGATCCTGCAGAGTGGGGCGCGTACTCGACGTACGCGCACGCCTTCGAGGCCACTGCCGATTTCGAGTCCCTCTTCCACTGGTTCCGCGAGCGTGAGGACGTCGAGAACGCGCTGTGGCGCCGCGACGGCTCGCACTCGGATCCGCAGCTCGACGCCGTCCGCAGCGCGGTCGAGCGGATCCTCGGTGGGGCCGACGACGGCAGTCCCCGATTCCGCGACCTCCACGTCCGCCGACCGATGAACTCGCCGGACGAGCCCCCGGCACGCCGCAAGCCGATCCTGGAGATCGAGAAGGACGGCACGCAGCTCGCGTTCGATCAGCTCAGCGAAGGCGAGCGCACCATCCTGGCGATGGCGGCCGACATCGCCCGTCGCCTCGCGATCGCGAACCCCGGTCGACCCGATCCGCTCGAGGGGACCGGCGTGGTGCTCATCGACGAGATCGAGATCCATCTGCACCCAAAGTGGCAGTCGGAGGTCCTCGATCGACTGCAGCGGGTCTTCCCGAACCTCCAGTTCGTGGTGTCGACCCACTCTCCGGTGGTCTTGGCCGGCGTGCGCGCCGGTCAGATCCGCGTCCTGCGGGACTTCGAGCTCCACTCACCCGCGCATCCGACCCGCGGACGGGATGCCGACGCGATCCTGAGTGAGGTCTTCGAGACGCCGGGCGGCTCCGGACGCGTCTGCTCGAGGACCAGTGCGATCTCTGGTCCGACTGCATGCGTCGCATCGACGACCCCGACCTCCAGCGGGATCTCGACGACGTCCTGAACCTCAACCAGCGGGATCTCGTGGCGAACCGCAACCACGCCCTCGCGGCGCTGTTGCACGAGCTCACCGCGCGCAGTGGGTCCACCTGGTCGCCGGCCACGCTGCAGCGCAAGCTCGAGGCCCTGCGGGCCGCGCCGCGGGCACAACCGTACCTCGGGATGCTCGAGTGGTGGCTCGCGGATCACATCCGCCGGCGTTCGGCCCCCTGATCCCGGAGGCTCGATCTCGCCGCCCCTCGACCCTGATGGCCGCACGATCGCGCGGCGCCGTCGAACGCATCGCTCGAACCGCGGCGAGACGAGAAATCCGATGACGTCGGTGTCGCACTCCTGTGTCGCTCGCCACGTCGTCGTCTGCATCGACGCGGTGCACGATCGAAGTCGGCTACCGTGCTGTTGGGGGTGTCCATGGTCGTTGCTCGGCGCGTGTCGATGATCGTCGTCTCGTTGTTCCTCGGTTGCACGGCGAGCTCGGAGCCCGAGATCGGTGACGTGCGGCGCGTCGAGCTCGCGGCGCCGTTCGTGCTCGAGCTCGACGACGGACAGCGCGTCCTCGTGCCGGCGGCGACGCTCGCCGACGGTCGCGAGGGCATGGTCGTGCTGCACGGCGGCGTCGTCGAAGCGACCCGTGGTGCAGCGTCGCTCGAGGCCGACGCGTTGCGCGATGGGCCGCCGCCGATCGGGCCCCACCTCGCGGTGCAGTGGCGCGACGGGCGGACCACGGCCGCGCCCGCGCGCTCGCTCGGCGTCCACGCCACCGCGGGGTTCGCCCTCGACGGCGTCGAGCTCGTCGGCTTCGATCGGGCCACGCTCACCACCGACGACGGCGACGTCGAGCTCGACGAGCCGTTGCGGTTGCAGGCGCCGTGGCTGTCGTGGAGCGGTGAGGTGCTGCGCGTCGCGGCGCTCCCGGAGGACGCGCGCGCGGCAGAGGCCGCCCCGGCAGCGCCCGCGCCCCGGCGATCGATCCCCGTCGCCGCGTCCACCGTCGAGACCCCGGTGGCGCCGACGATCATCGAGGACGCACACGCGCGCGGCTCGTCGTTGCCCGACCGAGACCTCGCCGCAGACGCCGCTGACCTCGCAGCGCCCGGCGACGTCTGCCAGTCGACCGCGCAGTGCGACACGGCCACCCGCTGCGTCGCCGACCCGAACAACTCCGACGGCGCCTTCCGCTGCCTCGCCGAGTGCGTACCGCCCGTCGTCGATGCGCCGCCCGTCGGCTTCACCGCGCCTGACTCGGCGTCGTGCGTCGACGACGATGGCTGCTGCGATCCATCGCTGGTGTGCCGCAACGGGGCGTGCGAGGGCGATGGCGGCGACGCGGGCGACGACGGGAGCGTGGCGCCGGCCAACCCTGGCGGCGGTTGCGACCCCGACGGCGACGATGTCATCAGCGCCTGCGATGCCCACCCCAACGAGAGCTGCAAGGCCGACCAGGACGGCGACGGGTGTGCCGACAGCTACGACGAGGATGACGGCACCGCGAGCCGCTGCAGCGTGCGGGTCGCCCGGCCCAACTCGCTGGCGTGGATGTTGCTCGCGCTGGCGTGGATGCGCGGTCGCGGGCGACGGCGCCCCTGCGAGGCTCAGCCGGGCTCGACGACGACGTCGTCGACGTAGGCGACGCAGCCCTCGGGGAACGGCTGATCGAAGGCGTAGACCCCGAACAGCAGCGGGGTCGGCTGGTTCAGCGCACCGTTGACGCTGGGGATCGCCGCGTCGCCGATCGCCACGCCGTCGAGGGCCAGCACCGCGGTGGGCGGGTTCGTCGTCATGTCGAAGTCCAAGACGAGCTCGGCCCAGGTCGCGGGTTGGAAGTCGATGTCGGCGCTGCGGGACACGCGATTGATCGACTGATCCGACGACAACAGCTGGAGCTCCAGCGGACTGATCGTGGCCTCGAACTGGTACCAGAGCCCCGCGCCGCCGGCCTGCGGGAACTGCAGGGTCAGCACGCGGACGGCACCGCCGACGAAGCACGGCGCCTCGAGCCAGTACTTGGCGCGGACGCGGATCGGTGCGCTCGTCAGCTCGCCCATGGGGAACGTGACGCCGAACTGGCTGTACCACTCGTCGTTCGGGTCGACCGCGGTCGAGATCGACTGGGTGCCGCAGGCGGCGACCTGGTCGGTCACCGTCGGCGGCTCGGCCATCGGGCCCCCGCTCGCGCCCCACGGCGCCCGATCGAGCGCGAAGGGCGGCTCGAACGACTCGCATAGCAGCTCGCCACCGTCGCACGCCAGGACCGCGAGGCACGGGTCGACGGGCTCGCCGGTCGAGGAGCTCGTGTCGCCGCTGCTGCTGCCGTCCGTCGTGCCGGTGTCCGCCGTCGCGACGGTGGTGTCGGCGGAGCCCGCGTCGCTCGAGCTCGTGTCGGCGGCCGCCGTCGACGTGCTGCCCGGGCCGCTCGACGATGCGGTGGTGTCGACGTTGCTGGTGCCCTCGCCGCCGGTGTTGCCGCCCGCTTCGTTGAAGCACGCGCCGAGGATCCAGAGCGAGGCGACGGTGAGGCTCCGGGTCCAGTCGGCGAGGTCGATCACGAAGGGGAGCTTCGCACGGAACGCGGTCGTCGTGGGCGCGGGACCGAGCCGGCGATACCGCCGACGATGCAGTACCACTGGCGGCCGGTCACGGGCTGGACTTCTGCCAATCGTCCATGCCGGTGATGTTCCCATCCTTCCAGATCGACCCGATCCCCCGGAAGCCAGCCGTGGTGGCGGCGCGCAGCTCGAGCCGACCGACGGTGCTCGTACCCACGTCGGCTCGAGCGGCGCGCAGCTCGAGAACATCGCCGGCCTCGAGATCCGGCGTCGTCGCGGCCACGCCGTCGTCGAGATCGACGTCGGCATCCTCGCCGCCGTGGGTCACCAGCGCTCGATAGCCGCGGCCACCGATCACCTCCCGCACCTCGTCTTGCACCGACGGCGCGAAGGTGAGATCGCCCGACTCCACGTCGTAGCTGCCCACGCCGTGCTCCAGCCCATCGGCGGAGACGAGCACGACCGCGAGGCGAGCGGTCTCGTGGTCCTCGGACCCGTCGTCGCAGGCGCTGGCGAACAGGGTCGTGATCAGGGCGAATCCGAGGCCGAGCGGCCGCTTGGGGATCGTCATGGGGAGGTAGACGGGCGACCTGGGGATCTGATCACACCATGTTCAACCGACGCCTACTGCACGATCTCCCGCCAAGGCCGCCCGTCGAGGAGCAGCTCGCCGACGGCGAGCTCGCGCTGGGGCGTCACCGTCACGCGCAGCGCGGCGTCGCGCCTGCGCAGCTCGAGCTCGAGGGCGCGCGCGCTCGACTCCGGCACGAAGTAGCGCTGCGGCGGGAGCATCGCGTCCGCGCGCACGATCGCGTCGCACCTCGGTGGGGGACCGTCGCACGCGACCTGCTGCGCAAAGGGGTCGACGCCATCGGCCCCGCTCCGGGTCAGGCACACGCAGCAGCCCGGGGTCGGCCGGGGCTCGTCGGGCGCGCCGCACGTGTCGGCGGCCGTCCAGCGCAGGCGATACTGGTACTCGAGGTACTGGCCGTGCAGCAGGTCGCGCGGGTCGAAGCCCGCGATCGGGATCGTCCACGTCGGGGCGCTGCGCGTCGCGACCTCGGCCCGACCGACGAGCACCGCGAGCCCGAGCAGTGGCACGAGCACCGCGATGATCGTCCACCGCGGGTTGGTCCGCGCGATCGCGTCGCTCATCGGGCACCTCCGCCGAGCTCGCGCTCGAACTGCCGGCGCTTGCGGGTCCACAGCCACACGAGGCCCAGGGTCAGCAGGCCGCCGCTCACGAGGCCCAGGCCGGTGTCGAGCAGCGTGCCGAACACCTCGAAGTAGATCGCGACGATGCGCAGGCCGATCATCGCCGTGGCGACGTTGAGCATGCGGGGGTCGCGGGCGTGGTGCGCGGTCCAGGCGACCAGCAGCCACAGCCCGACGAAGCTCGCCGCGGCCGCGAGCTCGAGATCGCCGGGGGAGACGAACAGCGGGACGTGGGCCAGCGCGGTGCAGGTGACCAGCAAGAGGCGCTCGGGCAGCTCGGCGAGGATGCCCAGCGCGATCGCCAGGGTCAGGGCGATCGACACCGCCACCGCGGGGTAGGTGTCGGCCCACGGCTCGGTCGCCGTGTTCTCGTAGAACGCGAAGGTGCCGAGCGTCGCGCACAGCAGCAGCTCGGTCGATCCGATCGACTCGAGCGCCGCGGCGAGGCCCGGTCGCACGCGACGCAGCAGCGGCAGGCGCCCGAGGCCGAGGCACAGCAGCGGCGCCCAGTAGATCGTGCCCAGCGCGAGCGTCGGCGCGTCGTGCTCGTCGGCGAGCCACACCGCCCACGTCGCCCACGTCGCCTGCAGGCCGAGGATCCACACCGTGCCGGCGAAGCCCGATCGCGCCCGCGTCATGAGCAGCGCGGTGAGGATCGACCACACCAGCAGCGCCTCGTGGGCCTCGCCGCCCAGCTGGTAGACCTGACCGACGAGCGCGATCGAGGCCAGCACGAGAGCATACAGGATCACGATCGCGGTCTCGC
Source organism: Deltaproteobacteria bacterium Ga0077550 (assembly GCA_001464385.1). Lineage (GTDB taxonomy): Bacteria > Myxococcota_A > Polyangia > Nannocystales > Nannocystaceae > Xiheibacterium > Xiheibacterium aquaticum. The sequence continues at coordinate 16,971 of LNFB01000316.1, forward strand.
GCGCCCAGCCGATGCCGCGGCGATCCCAGTGCCAGACGCCGAGCCCGATCGTGGCGACCAGCGCGAGATCGAGGCCGATCTTCGTCGCCGGGCCGATGTCGTCCCAGTTGGCGGCGACGATCGAGACGAGGCCCAGGCCGATCGCGAGGGCGGCGAGCCCCGCGATCGCGTACAGGAGCATCGGCCGCGGCTCGGTGGGCCCCGCGCGATCGTGGTCGAGCGCCGCGAGCTCGAAGGCCGCGATGCGCTGGGCCTGCTCGGCGCTGATGATGCCGGCGCTCACCCACCGCCCGAGCCGACCGTCGAACGACACCCGCAGCAGCGTAGCACGGCCGCCGGATCAGGCGCCCGGTCGCGGCGACGCGAGCAGGGCGGTCCGCAGCGCCCGAAGCCGCCGGCGCGTCTCCCAGCGGAACACCACCGCGAGGATCGGCTCCAGCACAGACGCCAGCCATCGCGGGCGCGCGGCGAAGTTGTACGTGTAGACGATCCGGCTGCGATGCTCGCCGGTGCGCTCGTGACGGATCGACGCCGCCCAGCGCTCGAACAGCGGCGGCCGGTTCACCATCTTCACCGCCGCGACCTCGCCGCGGACGAAGCTGACGTAGACCGTCCGCAGTCGCAGTCCGCCGACGACCCATCGACCGCTGCACACCGCGACCTCGCCCTTGCCCGCGGGCCTGCCGCCCTCGACGAAGGCCTCGCGCAGCAGCGTGTCCCACTGCAGCCGGCGATCGTAGTCGTGCACGAGATCGAACACGGTGTCGCAATCCGCGGGCAGCTCCTCGCTCACGGCCTCGCGCACCACGCGGTGGAGTCTACCCCCATCGATCGCGATCGCGGCGGTCCCGAGAAACGCCGCCGTTTCACCGCGTTTCCACGCCGTGGGCGCGCGCTCGATCGCAGGGCATTTCCCGCGGTGGCACGCGCCGTGCTCATGGCGTTCGTCATGCTCGCCCTCGCCACGTTGCTCGCCGTCGCCATCGGCATCGCGCTCGGTCTGCTCGGCGGAGGCGGCTCGATCCTGACGGTCCCGATCCTCCGCTACACCCTGCACATGCCGGCCCACACCGCGGTCGCCGGCTCGCTGTTCGTCGTCGCGGTCACCAGCGCGGTGGCCCTGGTCTCGCACGCGCGCGGCGGTCGGGTCCGGTGGCGCACGGGGCTGCTGTTCGGGACGACGGGGATGATCGGCGCGTTCGCGGCCGGCCGCGTCGCGCACCTCATCCCCGGGTCGGTCCTGTTGCTGGCGTTCGCGGCGATGATGGTCGCCACGTCGATCGCGATGCTGCGGCCGCGCAAGGCCGGCGCGGTGGTCCACGTCGGCGAGCTGCCGGTCGGCAAGGTGCTCGCCGAGGGCCTCGTCGTCGGCGCGGTGACCGGGCTCGTCGGCGCGGGCGGTGGCTTCCTCGTGGTGCCCGCGCTCGCGATGCTCGGCGGCCTGCCGCTGCCGATCGCGATCGGGACCTCGCTGCTGGTGATCGCGATGAAGTCGACGGCGGGATTGCTCGGCTACCTCGGGACCACCGACGTCCCGTGGACGCCCGTGCTCGCGGTCACGGCGGCGGCCGTCGTCGGGAGCTTGCTCGGTGGCCGCTGGGTCGGCCGCATCGACGAACGCGTCCTTCGACGCGGCTTCGGCCTCTTCGTCCTCGCGATGGCGGGCCTGGTGCTCTGGCAGGAGCTCGGGGCGTCGCTGTAGAGCGACCCGACCGTCGGGCTGGTAGAACCGACGCGATGGCGCCCTCGACCCCGCGTGAACCTCCGATCGACCGGTTGATCGACGCTGCGCTGGCGGCGACGTCGGGCGCGTGCATGGTCCTCGACGAGGGGCTGCGGGTCCGGTTCGCGACCGCGTCCGCGGCGGCGCTGCTCGGCTGCGCGGTGCCCCGCGGCGTCTCGGCGCCGGCGCTGTTGTGCGGCGACAAGCCCAAGCGGCCCGTCGCCGAGGCGCTCGCCGCGGGCGAGCCCGTGCACGCGCTCGTGCCCCGACCCGGCGGCGACGACGAGCACCTGGTCCGCATCCGCTCGGTGCCGCTGGGCACCGGCAAGAAGCCCCTGGGCTGGCTGCTCACGCTGCAGGATGCGGGCGCCATCGGCTCGGATCGCACGGTCGAGTTCCACGGCATGTGGACCCGCGACGCCGGCATGAAGCACGTCTTCACCGTCGTGCAGAAGATCGCGCGCAGCGACGCGACGGTGCTGGTGCGCGGCGAGACCGGCACCGGCAAGGAGCTGGTGGCGCAGGCGATCCATCGCCTGTCGGATCGCAAGGACGGCCCGCTGCGCGTCATCAACTGCGCGGCGCTGCCGGCCAACCTGCTCGAGAGTGAGCTGTTCGGCCACCTCAAAGGCGCGTTCACCGGGGCGGTGCGCGACACGCCCGGGCACGTACAGCTCGCCGATCACGGCACGCTGTTCCTCGACGAGGTCGCCGAGCTCCCGCTCGAGCTGCAGGCCAAGCTGCTGCGCATGCTCGAGACCCGCACGGTGATCCCGGTCGGCGGGCGCGACCCGATCGCGGTCGACGTCCGGGTGGTCTCCGCGACCCACCGCGCGCTGCGTCAGGAGGTCGAGGCCGGGCGGTTCCGGGCGGATCTCATGTATCGACTGCGCGTGATCCCGGTGTTCCTGCCGCCGCTGCGGGCGCGGCCCGGCGACATCGAGGTGCTCACGCAGCGCTTCGTCGACGAGCTCAACGCTCGGGGCAAGCGCCGCGTCGACCACGTCGCGCCGGCGGCCCTCGCCGCGCTCGAGCACCACGACTGGCCCGGCAACGTCCGCGAGCTCCGCAACACGCTCGAGTACGCGTTCGCGATCGGCGAGGGCCCCGAGCTCGTCGCGGGGGACCTGCCCCCCGAGCTCGTCGAGCCGGGCCTCGACGCCGAGCCGATGCTCGCCGCCGCCGAGGTCCGACCGACGCCGGCCAGCGACGCCGCGCCCGAGGCCCGCCGCATCTCGGCCGCCCTCGCCCGCACGGCCGGAAACCGCGATCAGGCCGCCAAGCTGCTCGGCCTGTCGCGCGTGACGCTGTGGCGACGCATGCGGCAGCACGGCCTGGTCTGAAGCACCGCGTTTCACCGCGTTTCAGCCGTGGGTGGATCGAGCGACTTGGCCGACGTGGCTGCGCGAGATCACGGGTTGGCATCGGCGATGCAACCCTCGGCGGTCATGCTGCTGCGACAACTGTTCGACCCCGAGAGCTCGACCTACTCGTACCTCGTCGCCGACGAGGCGAGCGGCGAGGCGGCGCTCATCGATCCGGTGCGCGAGCAGATCGAGCGCGACCTCGGGCTCGTCGCCGAGCTCGGTCTGCGCCTGCGCTGGGTGCTCGAGACGCACGTGCACGCCGACCACGTCACCGCCGCGGGGGCGCTGCGCGAGCGCACCGGGGCGCGCACGGTGGCGAGCACGACGGGGGCGCCGTGCATCGACGTCCGCCTCGCGCACGGCGAGCGCCTGCCGCTCGGCGCACTCGAGATCGTCGCCCTCGAGACGCCGGGGCACACCGACGACGGCCTCAGCTACCTCGTCGGCTCGCACGTCTTCACCGGGGACACGCTGCTCATCCGCGGGTGCGGTCGCGCCGACTTCCAGAACGGCGATGCGGGGGCGCTGTACGACTCGATCACCCGCACGCTGTTCACCCTGCCTGGCGACACCGCCGTGTGGCCGGGCCACGACTACCGCGGCTTCACGTCGAGCACGATCGCCGAGGAGCGCCAGAGCAATCCCCGCCTGGCCGGTCGCACGCGCGACGAGTTCATCGCGCTGATGGCCGGCCTGCGCCTCCCGCCGCCCAAGCGGCTGGCCGAGTCGGTCCCGGCCAACCGCGCCTGCGGCCTGACCCCTTCCGCTGTTTGAGCCCGTTCCGCTGTTGGAGCGCCGAGGAGACCACCATGTTGCACGCATCCACCCAACCGTTCCCGAAGAACCTCTCCGTCCGCGAGCTCGCCGCCTGGCAGGGGCGCGCCCGCCTCGTCGATGTCCGCGAGCCCGCCGAGTTCGTCGGCGAGCTCGGACACGTGCCGCACGCCGAGCTGGTGCCGCTGTCGACCCTGCCGCGCGCGGCCGAGTCCTGGGATCGCGGCGCGCCCATCGTCGTGATCTGCCGCTCGGGCGGACGATCGGCCGCGGCCGCGCGCACGCTCGAGCAGATGGGCTTTCGCGCGGTGATGAACCTCGACGGCGGCATGATCGCGGTCAACGCCGCGGGCCTGCCGGTCGCGCGGCGCTGAAAAGCGTGCTCGGTCCGCTGCGCATCAGCTCCCGGTCTGGGCCCGAGGCGGCCGCAGGATGCGGGTCGCCTCCTGCAGCAGGCGCTTGCAGTCGAGCTTGCCCGCGCCCCACTGAACCGCGGGTGTCCGCGGATCGACCGTGCCCTGCAGGAAGAGCTTCGCGTCGGCGGGCGTGAGCGCCGGGTCGAGCTGCAGCAGCGCTGCGACGGCGCCCGCGACGTACGGCGCCGAGAAGCTGGTCCCGCGACTGACCAGATACGCCGATTGTCCGATCTGATACAGCGGCTTGGGGCCCGAGCGGCTGGACTTGGCCATGCCGACGTACTCGCCGGGCGCCGAGAGATCGGGCTTCAGCCGCTGGTCGCGGGTCGGTCCCTGGCTCGAGAAGCCGCTCGCCTCGCCGAGCGCGATGCCCTCGGCCTTGTAGATCTTCGACGTCGAGGTCACCCACTCGTTGCGCGTCGCGTAGGAGCCGACCGTGACCGCGCTGCGGGCCGCGCCCGGTGAGCCGACCTTGTAGCCGGCCGACGCGCCCGCGCTGATGTAGGCCTCCTGGGCGTCGTATGTCCAGGCGTGGACGCGCACCGGATCGGGGAGGTTCGTGCCCGAGCGGAGCTTGACGTGCATCGTCCACGGACCGCGCAGGTTCTCGTCGTCGGACGAGATCTTCACGACCAGCACGTAGTAGATGTCGCCGGTCACCGCCTCGCGATCCTTGTCCCAGAGCCCCTGGTAGCCCTGCGCGGTGACGTCGTCCTGCTCGGCGACGTTGACCGGCGCGGCGTAGGCGAAGCCGCGGGGATCCTCGAGCGTCAGCTGCAGGTGGTCGTGGCGCTTGCCCCACACCGTCAGCCGAAGCTGTCCCTCGCGCACGTTCGGATCGGCGGCGCTCGGCGACAGCACCGGCTGGGCCTCGAACGCCCACACGGGGCTCTCGTCGCTGAAGTCGTGCATCGCGTGGATGTCGTCGTCACCCTCGTTGCCGGCCGACACGACCACGATGCGGCCCTTGCCGGAGATCTCGTCCACGTGCTGCGAGAGCGCGTCGTAGCCGTCGTGGCCGTCGGAGTGGCCGCCGAGGCTGAGGTTGATGACCAGCGGGAGCCCGAGCTTGTCGGCGCGCTCGCACAGCCAGTCCATCGCGCGGATGAGATCGGCGTCGCTGAACGTGGTCTTGACCATCGCGATCTTCGCCTGGGGCGCGACGCCGATCATGGCCCCGTCCGGCGAGCCGCGGCCGTTGCCGGCGGCGGCGCTGGCCACCGAGGTGCCGTGGCCGTTGGTGTCGGGGGAATCCTTCGCCGCGTCGACGATCGGCTTGAACCCGTCACCGTACTTCTCGTCCGTGGTCTGGTCCCAGTAGGCGACGATGCGCGTCGACTTGTCGACCTCGGCGAACGCCGGGTGCAGCACGTCGATGCCGGTGTCGACGATGCCGACGAGCACGCCCTCGCCGAGCAGCGCCGGGAAGAACCGCTCGCCGCTGTCGTTGGTGAGCGCGCTGGCCTCGTTGGCGAGGTTGAGGTGAGGGCGCAGCTCCGCGGCGAGTTGCATGCGCACCACGCTGGCGTCGTCGGCTGCCTCGAGCACCTTGTCGAACGGGATGCGGGCGGTGATCACCCGCGCACCGGCAGCGGCGTGGACGACCCCGCCGAGCTTCTCGATGTGCTTCGTCGCCCGCGCGGCGTCGTTGGTGCGGATGACGACGTCGAGCTTGCCGTCCCGCGAGACATGGCGCGCCAGATCCTGGGTGCTGAAGAACCCCGCGACCAGCTCCGAGCGATCCGGAGCCGCTCGTTGCTTGCTGTCCTTGTCGTGGTGGGGTGACGTCGCGACCCGGTGGACGATGTGGCGCAGGGCGTGATCGAGCTTGCTGTGGGTGCTCATGGGCTACTCTTTCCTGTGGTCCTTGTGGTCGGGGGCCGGCGCGTAGTCGTTGAGCCAGGCGCGCAGGCTGTCGATGTCGCCCGCCGACAGCGGCAGCGTCTCGTTGAGGTTGGTGGTGCCGACGACCGGCTGCGTCCCGGGCAGCGGGTTGGGCAGCTGCACCCGGACGTTGGCGAGGCTCACCGTGAAGAAGAACGGCCCGGTCTTGCCCGCGCGACCGCCGGTGCCGGCGGGCGAGACCCCCAGGCAGATGCGCAGCCCGGTGCGGTGCTCGGCTTCGTCATGGCCGCTGAAGCACACTAGAAACGTGGTCGTGGCGTCCTTGTCGGTCATCAGTCGGTCCCCTGCGTGTGTCGGCCACGGCCATCCGCGCCGAAGGTGTGCTCGAGTGAATGCATGATCGTGCCGAGCGACCGATCGAGCGCGGTCATGCTGCGGGTGAGGAGATCGGTGTAGGGCGTCGGCCTCGGCGGTCCCGCCGAGCTCGGCGACTCCATCTGCAGCAGCATGTCGCGGAGCGCTCGCTGCTGATCGCGGAGCAGCCGGCGCTGGGTGTGCAACACCTGCATCGGGTCGAATCGCGGCGGCGCAGGGATCTCGAACGGCGGTGGCTCGGGGGCGGCGTCGGTCGGGACGAGCGCGTCGGGGGGGATGTGCTCGTAGGCCTCGACGTCGATGATTGGTTGGTTCGACATGGTCGGCTCCTCTTGGCGGGAGTTCAGTTCGAGGACTTGCTGGCGCCGGTCGGGAACGCAGACAGCACGGTCGCGGCGTTCTGGCCGATCGTGAGGAAGTCACCCGCGGCGGTCTGGATGAGACCCTGCGCGGTGTCGATGATCTGCTTGTAGAGCACCATCTCCGGGGTCTCGATCCACTTGGCCGCGGCGACGCCCATGGCGGTGGTCGCGATCGTCGAGACGTTGCGGAGCATGTCGGTGGCGTCCTGGATCGCGATCGCCATCGATTGCGCGACCGATTGCACGGCCATGCCGCTGGCCTGCTGCGCTGGATACGTCGGATCGCTGGGCGGCGCGGCGGTGCTGGGCGGTCCGCTCGCGCCCGAGTCGGTGGTCGCGATCACGGCGCGGCCGGTCACGGCGGTGCTGATGAACGAAACTGTCTGCTCGGTCGGATCGTCCATGCTCGGCTCCTGGTTCGCGGACGTCAGTCATCGATCAATGCGAGGAGCATCGCGACGGCCGAGGTGGTGGCGGCCTGGTGGGCGATGAATGCCTGCTGCTGGGCGAACACCGCGTTCATCGCGGCCATCGCCGCCGAGTTCGCGAGGTTCTGGGCGAGCGCCGCCATCGCCATCGCCGGGGCCAAGCCGACGACGGTGGTGTCGATGGTGGTGACCGCGTCGACCACCGCACTCGAGACTGTCCGCGGCGTCGTCATGGTCGGCTCCGGTGGGCGAGGGGGGCGATCCGCGCGGCGCCGGCGGGCCGCAATCGCGGGGGCCTAGACCCCTGCGATTGTGGCCACCGGTGCCGCCGGATCATCGATTCACGAGCCGCTCACCAGGTGGGCGACCGCGATGGTGCTGGCGGTCTGATAGGTCACGTTGGCCTGCTGCTGGGCGTAGACCGCGTTGGCCGCGGCCATGGCCACCGAGTTGCCGACGGTCTGGTACAGGCTGCCCATCGCCGTGGAGGGCGATGCCCCGAGCACGGTCGCATTGGTGGTGCTGAGCTCGTCAGTCACCTGTGGATTGAGGGTGGTGTTCGCGAAGGTCGAGGTGGTGCCGTTTGCCATGGGAGATCACTGCTTTGTTCCCGCGGGCCCTTTCGGGGCCCGCGGGCGTGGGTTTGGGGTGGACGGATCGATTCGACGCAGGACGATTACGTCCCGATGAGCTTCTTCACCGCGACGGTGGTCGCGGTCTGGTAGGTCACGTTGGCCTGCTGCTGGGCGTAGACCGCGTTGGCCGCGGCCATGGCCACCGAGTTGCCGATGGTCTGGTACAGGCTGCCCATCGCCATCGCCGGGGCTTCGCCGAGCACCGTCGCATTGGTCGTCGTGACCTGATCGGTGACCTGCGGGTTGAGGACGGGGTTCGCGAAATTGCTGGTCGAGCTGCTGTCTGCCATTTGCTGTTACCTTCTTCGTTGGGTTCGAACTACTACGGAGGGAGACTTGGGTCACGGCCGGAGGATCGCCAGCACATCCGCGACGGAGGCGGTCTGCGCGGTGATGTAGGCCTGCTGCTGGGCGAACACCGCGTTGTAGGCGGCGAGGGATTGCGCGTAGCCCAGGGTCACGAACTGCGAGCCGCTGGCCATCGACGGCGCGGCGCCGACGACCATGGCGTTGATGGTGGTGATGGCGTCGGCGACCTGGGGATCGAGGGTCGGATGCGTGGCTGACATGGGGACTCCTTCGGACGGTCGGGTTCGGACGGGCAGGTTCGGACGGTCAGGGGCGGCTGCCCGCGCCGATGCCGGCGCGGACGATCTGGCTGCACACCGCGGCGACGGCCGCGACCTCGATCTGCTTGGCGCCGAACTGGGTCTGCGCTGCGTTGTGCATGAGCAAGGTCAGCGAGTGCGCGAGCGACTCGTAGGCGATCGCCTGGGCCTCGGAGGGCGCGGTGCCCACGACGCCCTTGTTGACGTCGTTGACGCTGCGCGTCGCCGCGGCCAGGCCGGCGCTCTGGGGCGTGCTCATGCGCAGCCCTCGCTCGCCGCCAGCCAGGTGAGGCGATCACCGCGGGCGTCGTAGGCGGCGACGTCGGGATCGATCGAGAGTCCGTCGACCTCGACGGTGAGCCCCTGCACGAGCTGGAAGCCGCGCGGCGTCGGCCAGGCCACGCGGCTGGCGGATTTCCAGTACGAGGTGAACGCGAGATCGCCGAGCTGCTCGCCGTCGAGCGGGACGTTGGGGCCGATGTAGAGGCCGGCCCGCAGGCCGGCGTCGACCACCGCGTCGTGCCACGCGTTCGCGTAGGCGATCGTCGCGCTCGGGTCGGGGGAGACGTCGGGAGACCACTCGAGGTCGCACCAGATCGTCACGCCGGCGGGGATGCCCAGCGCGAAGGCGTTGATCGCCGCGGCCTCGCCGACCTCGGTCCCGCCCGCGGCGGAGGGCACGAGGCTGCTCGAGCCGTACTGCACGGGGATGATCGCCAGGCCGCAGGCGAGCAGGTCCTGGGCCTCGGCGATCGTCAGCGCCGGGCCCGTGCTCGGTGGTTGTTCGGACGCGGTGCGCTTGAGGTAGCGGGCGCAGAAGCCGAAGCCGCACGCGCGCAGGGCCTGGGCCTGGGCGAGCGAGACGGTCGACGCGGTGTCGAAGCCGAGGATCGCGGAGGCGGTGCGCGCAGTGCCGAGGAGTTCGACCATCTGTGCCGCCCTTTGTGCACCGCCCGTGCCACCCGTCCTCCCGTGTCCGATCCAGCGCCGTCGCTCGCAGCGTGGTCGGTCGTGACCACCGATGCGTCCACCGTGGTCGAGCACGACCATCGGCGGCGCGTCGCGCTGACCTACCAAGCAATGGGAAGGGACGGCCCGTCCCTTCCCTCCGTCGGGCAGAGCCCGCCAGAGCCTCCTATCCCTCCATCGCTGTCGCTCCTTGCCTTCGTCGCGGGTGAACGCTTCGCGTTCCTCCGCAACTCAGTCGGGCTCGAGCGAGACGTCGTCGTCCTCGAGCGTCATCGCGTGCGTCGTGTCGCGGCCGAGTCGACGCTCGAGCACCTTGCGGTGGACGCCCAGGGCCCGGGCCGCGGCGCTCTTGTTGCCGCCGTACTCGCGCATCGCGGCGTCGATGAGCAGGGTCTCGACGGCGGCGAGCTTGTCGTGGCCGTCGATGCGGAGCAGCGCCGACGCGAGGTCGGGGGCCGACGTTCGATCGAGGGCCGACGTGCGTTCGGTCGGGGATGCGTGGCGCTCGTCCTCGTCGCGCGCCTCGAGGTGCTCGCGGAGATCGGCCGCGTCGATCGGATCGGCGTCGCAGGTCACGGCCAGTCGATCGATCGCGTTGCGGAGCTGGCGGATGTTGCCCGGCCAGGCCCGCTGGGCGAGCGCAGCCACGGCCGCCGCGGTGAAGCGCAGCGGCCGGCGCTGCGCCGCCGCGAAGTGGGCGACGAGCAGGGCGATGTCCTCGCGTCGCTCGGCGAGGGCGGGCACCTCGATGCCGAGCACCGCGAGGCGATAGTAGAGGTCCTCGCGGAAGCGCCGCTCGGCGCAGGCGCGGCGCAGATCGGCGTGGGTCGCCGCGACGACGCGGCCGTGGAAGATGCGCTCCTCGGTCGAGCCGACCCGACGGAAGCGACGGGTCTCGAGCACGCGCAGCAGCTTGGCCTGCAGCAGCAGCGGCAGCTCGGCGACCTCGTCGAGGAACAGCGTCCCGTGACCGACCGCGGTGAGGTAGCCGTCCTGCGCCGCGTCGGCGCCGGTGAACGCCCCACGGACGTGGCCGAACAGGAGCGACTCCATCAGCGCCTCGGGGATCGCCCCGCAGTTGACGTCGACCAGCGGCGCGTCGGGGTGCAGCCCGAGCTGGTGCAGCGCCTGGACCACGAGCTCCTTGCCGGTGCCGGTGGGTCCGTGGACGAGCACCGCGCGCTCCGAGGGGGCGACGCGCTCGATCATGCGGTGCAGTCGCAGCGTCGCCGGCGCGTGACCGACGATCGCCGCGAGGCCGCGCGCGCGCTCGGACGACGTTCGCGGCGGCGTCGCGACGGGATCGGGTCGCGCGCGCGTGCGTCCCAGCGCGAGGCTGCGCGGCAGGTCCTCGGCGAGCGCGGGCCCGGCGGTGACCAGCAGCGGTTGCAGCGGCCGCCGCCGCAGCCAGCGGGCGATCGATGCCTCACAGACCGCGTCGGGCTCGGCCCGATCGGGGACGATCAGCACCACGAGATCGATCCCGTTGTCGCTGGCCATGCGGCCAGCGACGATGTCGTCGGTGACGTGGTGCAGGGCTGTCTGCGGCGTCCGCAGCCGTGCGATCGCGTCGGCCGACAGCGCGGCAAACGGATCGACGACGAGCACCTGGGACACGCGCGGCACGGTCGGTTCGCCTGGTGGCTGATCACGCATCGCGGCACCCCCCGCACCGGATCCGGATCCGGAACGGGCTCCGGAAGTCGGGTCTCGGTCTCGGGGATCCGGAAGTGATGCGACGAACGCCGGCGATCACCGAAAGTCCTGCGGCACATCGGTGCACGCTCGGCCGCTCGCGCGATCGGTGATATCGTGCGGCGGCCGTGGAGCGAGACGACCTCGAGTTGCTCGACGCGTGGCGCCGCGGAGATCGACGTGCGGGCGGCGAGCTGTTCGCGCGCCACTTCCCTGCGCTGCGTCGGTTCTTCCGCAGCAAGGTCGGCGACGACTACGAAGAGTTGGTGCAGAGCACGTTCGCGCGCTGCGTCGAGGGACAGGCGCGCTTCGAGGGGCGCGGATCGTTTCGCAGCTATCTCTTCGCCACCGCGTACAACGTCGTGCGCGAGCACCTGCGCGAGCTGTACCGCGAGTCGGATCCGTGGACGCTCGCGCTCGCGCAGGCGCAGGCCGAACCCGAGGTCGTCGGCCCCGCGACGATGCTCGCGGCGCAGCGCGAGCGCGCCGTCCTCGTGCGTGCGCTGCGACGGCTGCCGCTCGGCGATCAGGTCGTGCTCGAGCTGTTCTACGACGAGCAGATGACCTCGGTGGAGATCGGCGCGGTGGTCGGGGTGCCGGACGCGACCGTGCGCAGCCGGCTGCGACTCGCGCGCGAGCGGCTGCGCGGCCACGTCGACGAGATCGCGCGGACCACGGGCGCGCCGCCGACCACCCTCGACAGCTTCGGGCGCTGGGCCGATGATCTCCGGGCGGTGGCGGGGCGCGGGCGGTCCGACTGAGCCCGCGCACGGCGCCGGTCCCCTCGACTTTCGGTGATCAGCAGGTCCGCGGGCGTCACTACTCTGGTTCGGGAACGGGAGCGATGCCAGACCAGCAGTCAGGGGAGCCGGAGACGCCCGATCAGGGCGTGCCGGTCGATCGTCGCCGACTGCTGCGCGATCCCAACGTCGTGACGGTGGTGACCCGCAGCGAGGTCGAGCCCCTCGACGTGGGGCTGTTCCCGTCCGGGATCCCCTGGCCGAGCGGCGCCATGGAGGAGCCGCTCGATCTCGTCGAGCGCCAGCGCCAGGCGCGGTTGCACGCGCAGATCGTGGGCGAGGAGCCGCCCGCGCTCCGCGTCGGTCGCTTCACCATCCTCGAGAAGCTCGGCGAGGGCGGCATGGGCACGGTGTACGCCGCCTACGACGACGAGCTCGATCGCCGCGTCGCGCTCAAGTTCCTCCACCCGACGCGGGCGATGGACGAGCGCGCGACCCATCGGCTGCTGCGCGAGGCGCAGGCGCTGGCCAAGCTCTCGCACCCCAACCTCGTGCCGGTGTTCGACGTCGGCCGCTTCGAGGGCCAGGTCTACCTCGCGATGGAGCTGGTGCCTGGCGTCTCCATGCGGCACTGGCTCGACGCCGCGCCCCGGCCGTGGCGCGAGGTCCTGCGGCACGGCCTCGACGTCGCGCGGGCCGTCGCCGCCGTGCATCGGATCGGCCTGGTGCACCGCGACATCAAGCCGGACAACATCATCGTCGGCGACGACGGGCGCGCTCGCCTGGTCGACTTCGGCCTGGCCCGCGCGCCGCGGGGCGACGGCTCGAGCACGCCCAAGCCCGAGGACTCGGGGGCGAGCGGGCCGGTGCGATCGCGCCTCGGCGTGGTGGTCACGCACACGCACACGTTCGCGGGGACGCCGGCCTACATGGCACCCGAGGCCCGGTTGGGCGAGTCGTCGGGGCCGGCGGCCGATCAATACAGCCTCTGCGTCGCGCTGGCCGAGGCGCTGTACGGCGCGCGGCCGGCCGGCGCGGTGCAGGCGGCCGATCTGCTGAAGGTGCCGGCGAAGACCGCCGTGCCCACGGCGCTGCGGCGGATCCTGTCGCGTGGGCTCGCGCAGCACCCCCGCGATCGTTTCGCCGACGTCGCGGAGCTCGCCGATGCGCTCGACCGCGTCGAAGGCCGACGGCGGCGATTGCTCGGCGCCGGGGCGTTGGGCCTCGGGCTCGTCGCCGCCGCGGGCATCGGGGCCGCGGGCAGCGGCGCGTGGGTGGGTGCCTCAGCCGCGACGGACCCCTGCGCCGAGGCCCGCACCGCCCTCGACGCGACCTGGAATCCCACGCGCCGCGCGGCGTCGAGCGGCGCGCTCGGGGCGACCAAGCTGCCGTACGCCACCGCGCTCGGCGAGGTCGTGGGGGCGCGCATCGACGCCTATGCATCGACGTGGACCGACGCGCGCGCGCAGGTGTGCGAGGCCACCTGGCGACGCGGCGAGCAGTCGGCCACGCTGCTCGATCGCCGCATGGCGTGCCTCGATGCCGGTCGCGACGCGCTCGAGGCGTTGGTGTCGGCGATCGCGGAGATCGACGCCGATCAGGTGCCGCGGTTGCCGATGGCGATCGACGAGCTGCGCGATCCGGGCGAGTGCGTGATCTTGGGGTCGCCGCCCGGGGCCGCGCTGCCGGTGCCCGCGCGTCAGGTCGAGGCGGTCGCGGCGAGTCGCGGCCGGTTGGCTGCGCTGCGCACCGCGGCGATCCTCGAGGGCCCGGCGTCGCGCATCGTGCTGCTCGAGGAGGAGCTCGCCTTCGCCGAGCAGCTCGAGGTCGCGCCGCTGGTCGCCGAGGCGACGCTGGTGCTCGGACAGGTCCACCTCGCGGCGCGGGATCCGAGGGCGGCGGCGCACCTCGAGCGCGCGGCGAACCTCGCCGAGGAGCTGGGTGACGACTGGCTGCGCGAGGAGGCGGTGCGGGCCGCGGCGAGGGTCGCCATCGACGTCGACGCCGACGCGACGCGGGCCCGCGCGCTGGTCGATCGCGACGCGGCGCTGCTCGAGCGACTCGACGCGCCACCGCGGCGCAGGGCCGCGGCTGCCCAGGTGCGCGCGCTGCTGTTGATGCTCGAGGGCGACGCCGTCGAGGCCGAGGTCACGCTGCGCGGCGCCCTGTCGCTCTGGGAGGAGGCCGGCGATCGGTTCGCCGGCGAGCACGCGAGCTGCTGGCGCGACCTCGGGCTGCTGTTGGGCGGACGCGGGCGCACCGATGAGGCGCTCGACGCCTTCGATCACGCCGCGCGCATCGAGGCGCGCTGGGGCGGTGTGCCCGCGATGCTGGCGCCCAACACCCTGCCGGGCGCGGCCGAGCGGCTGCGCGGCGAGGCGCTGATGGACGCCGGTCGGCTCGACGAGGCTGCGGTCGCCCTCGACGCCGCGCGACAGGCCAGCGCGCGGGCGTTCGGTGGCGACAGCGTGCCGGTGGCGATCGTCGACGTCGGGCTCGCGTCGCTCGCGATGCGCAAGGGCGATCTCGACGCGGTCCTCGAGCGCGCAACCGCGGCCGACACCAACTTCACCCGCTGGCTCGGGCGCGACCACGTGATGCGGGCGTCGCCGCTGTCGGCGCTGGGGACCGCGGCCTTCCACCTCGGGCGCAACGACGCATCGATCGCCGCGTTCGCGGAGGCGCTGAGGCTGTGGCAGCGATCGGCCGCCAGCGACAGCCTGCGGATCGCCGAGGCCCGCAGCAACCTCGGCGAGGCGCTCGCGCAGGCCGGACGCGACGACGAGGCCGCGGCCCATCTGCAGGCCGCGCTCGACACCATGGCGTCGCAGCTCCCCGAGGGCCACCCGGACCTCGCCTACCCGCTGCTCGGCCTCGCGCAGCTCGAGCACCGCCGCGGTGACGCGGCGGCGGCCGTCGCCCACGCCGAGCGCGCGCTGGCGATCCGCGAGGCCCACGACAACGATCCCCCGGAGCTCGCGCGCACGCGCTGGCTGCTCGCTCGCGTCCTCACCGACCTCGACCAGCGCGAGCGGGCGCAGGCCGCGGCCGTTCGGGCACGCGAGGGCTTCGCGGCGCTCGGGCCAGCGTTCGCCGCGGACGTCGCGGCGATCGATGCGTGGATGACCGGAGACCGCGCGGATGTGCGAGCCTCGACTGCCCCTCCATGAGAAAGGACCGACCATGAAGAAGACGCTCTGGATCCCCGTGGCCCTCGCGGGCGCCCTCGGTTACTCGATGCTCGACGACGAGTCCGGGACGCAGACCTGCTACACATCGGTCACCGTCAACTCGACGATCGACAGCACCAGCAACATCTCGGTGAGCGTCAGCAGCGGCGGCACGACGCTCTGCACCGGGCTCGAGGAGGGCCAGGTCTGCAGCGTACCCGTCGAGCCCTCGACCACGCTCGCCGCGACGTTCAACACCAACCGCAATCAGTTCGTGTATGTCCAGGCGGCAGGCACCAACCGGGCGGCGACGATCACGTCGACGCAGGGCATCACCAGCGAGCTAGGGTTCGCGGTGGTCGGTGTGCAGGGGACAACGATCGCCGTCGAGGGCGATCCGAAGATCCAACTGGTCGTCACCAGTTGCAGCTGATCCGGGCCGTCCGTTCCCCGCGAACGACCGGCCGCGGGCCCGCCCAGCCGGCTCCAGATCCCCCGATCCGAAGCCCGCCAGGCGAGCCCGCGCTCGCGCTCGGGGTGACGCTCAGTGCGTCGCCATCGTCGACTGACCGCCGACGGTCTGCGGCGCGCCGCGCCTACGTGCGTCGCGTTCGAGGGCCAACAGGCTCTGCGCGTCGAGGCGGTGACCCGGACGCAGCGCGCGCAGCAGGTCGACCGGTCCGCTGCGGTGCTGCTGCGCGTACTCGTAGCCGTCGTCGGCCTCGCACGCGTCCTCGCACGGCGTCTGGGCCAGGAAGCCCTCGAGCACCGCCTTGCGGTGGGGCAGGAAGCTCGTGCTCAGCGCGTCGGAGATCGGGAAGCACTGCCCGTCCGTGCCGCAGTCCTCGGTGAGGAACTCGACGGTGTGGGTGAAGCCCGCGGACGACGGCGCGGTGACGCCGTTGCCGAGATCGAGCCCGTTGGTCTGCTCGTGGCAGCCGATGCACGCGCCCGCGAAGTGGGCGCGGTTGGCGATGTCGATCGCGGTCAGCGGGGAGCCGACCTCGGCGAGGCGCGCCTCGATCGCGGCCTCGAACTCGCCGGTGCCGAGCACGAGCTGCTGGGCGAAGTCCGACACGAAGTCGTCGCGGCTCTCGGCGGCCCTGCACGCCTCGTCGATGTGGAAGCCCATCGCGTTGGGCTCGTCGCCGAGCAGGCCGTCCATCGCGACCAGGAAGCTCTCGCGGCACTCGGGGCCGAGCGGCGTGTCGGCCGCGTCGTTGAAGTGATCGCCGATCGGGCTGTACGAGACCGGCACCTGCATCGCGTGCACGCGGGCCGGCTTGTGCGGGTTGTCGGCCGCGTGCGGGACCAGCTTGAACTCCCGCAGCGTCCACGGGAAGTCGTCGAAGTTGTTCGTGCGGACCTGGCCGCTGCCGAAGGTGTAGTGGTCGGCGTTCACGAACGGACCGATCCCCGCCTCCTCGAGTTTGGGGTGACCGGTGAAGAACGCCTTCACCAGCTGCTTGCGCCGCTTGATCGGATCCTCGATGTCGTTCATCCGCGTCCAGAACTCGGCGATCGGGCGGCATGCCGCCAATCCGCACTCGGGGCTCGGGTTGGGGATCTGCGCCTCGAAGATCATGAACATGCGGCCTTGGGCGTTGTTCGCCATCACGATGCGCTGCTGACCGCAGTGGGCGCCATCGGCCGGCGCGAGATCGAAGCGGTTGCTGATCGAGATCGGGAACCATTGATCGATGTTGTCGATCTGCGCGGCCTCGATGCGTGGACACTCGAGCGGGTAGCCGCCGATCGCACCGAAGGGCTCGTCGCCGCCGCCGTCGCCGCTGTCGCCGCTCTCCGCGAACGTCGTGGCGCTGGCCGAGCCGCCGTCGTCCTCGCCGCCCGAGGACTCGCCGCCGAATTCGTCGCCCGCGCTGATGAAGCCGCCGCCGACCTCGTCGCCGCCGCTGATGAACCCACCGTCGACCTCGCCGACGGACTCACTCCCCGACACGACGCCGGTGGTCCCGCCGGTGTCGCCGCCGCCGAAGCCGTCGCAGATCCCCTCGACGTCGTCGCCGCAGTCGGAGAGCACGCCACCGTCGAAGGTGCAGGCCCGCCCGTCGAACGTGCACACCGCCGTCGGCGAGGGGACCTCCTGACCGTCGAGCTCGCAGGTCTGGCCGTCGCCGGTGCACCCGAAGCAGACCAGGAAGTCCGGTGTGCACACGAACTGCGCCTCGCACCCGAGCGACCCGCACTGCGCCTCCTCGCAGATCGGATCGGGCTCGCAGCCCGACACCGTCCCGGCGGCGACGTCGAGCTCGCAGAGGTCGGTGAACTGGCACACCGCCTCGACCGGCTCGTCCGGGGCGCCGAAGTCGACGCGGCACTGGTCGAGCTCGGCGGTGCACGTGATGCAGAACTCGAAGTCGGGGTCGCACAGCTGCACCGCGTCGCAGCCCAGCGAGTCGCAGCCGGCGTCGTCGCAGGCGCCGTCCTCGGCCGGCGCGCAGTCGGTGATGTGGCGGCCGTCGAAGGTGCACAGCTGCTGGACCTCGTCGAAGCTGCACACCGCGTGCTCGCCCGGCGGTAGGCCCGTGTCGACCTGACAGCCCGTGCCCTCGGCGTTGCACGCGAAGCAGGCGGCGTCGTGGGCGGCGCAGAAGAACCGCTGATCGCAGCCGAGCAGCCCGCAGCCGGTCGGGACGGTGAAGCGCGGGTCGGGGACCTCGTCGTCGCAGTGCTGGCCCTCCGCGAACCGCCCGTTCTCGCCGGTGGCGTAGGTGTCGATGATGCGCTGGTAGGTCTCCTCGGGCGTCGAGCGGTAGCCGGCGTTGCGCGCGGCGTGCTTCAACACGGCGCGCATCGTGAACGGCGCGAGGACCTCGACGTTGGTCTCGAAGAGCGCGCGCCGGGGATCGAGATCCACCGGCTCGCACACCGGACCGGCCGAGCGCAGCGTCTCGGCCGTGCCCTCCTCCTCGGGCTCCGGATCGCCATCACAGGCGCTCAACCCCAACACCACCGAACACAAGCGCGTACGGAACCTCGAACCACCCACCGACCTGTACATCACGGGCTCCTTTGTTCGAACCAACTGCCAGCACATCGGGCGGCATCCCGGACGAGCTCGGCGTCACGCCGTCCCGTCATGGAGAGCTATCGCCCCAGGGGGCGATTTCCGTCAGTGGGTGCGTCGAAAAAGTGTCGAGCGCCGCGCTGGCTGAACGGCCACGTCGGCGCACGCGATCGAGGCGTCAGCGCGGCCACGCGGCCGTTGCTCTCCGGCGCCGGGCTACGTACGTCTGCCCATGCCGGGGGCGCGCGAATCGACCCGGGCTACGCACCTTCGCCGATGAGGCGACCCCTCGCCGCCGGCTACGTTGCCCATCGACGTGGAGGCCTGCATGCGACGGATTCTTCGGGCGGCGAGCGTGGGGACGACCGCGGTGGTGCTCGCGGGCTGCTACCGCGGGGGCGCGGGCGACGGGGCGGGTGGCGGCGAGAGCGGTGGCTCGGACGGCGGCGACGCGTCGGGCGACACCACCGACGGCGACGCGCCCGCGGCGTGCGCGGCCGCGGACGCCCTCGATCCGGGGCCGGTCGATCTGCGGCGACTCACCCACCGCGAGTACGCGGCGTCGGTCACCGATCTGCTGGGCATCGACGCCACCGCGAGCGTCGCGACGTTCCCGGACGACGTCATCACCGGGAGCTTCGACAACGACGCGGCCAACCAGACGATCTCGCTGCTCCTGGGCGAGCGATACCTCGGGGCCGCCCAAGATCTTGCGGCGACCGTGGTCGCCGACGCGGCGCTCGCCGATGCGCTGGTCGGGTGCGATCCGGCGGCGTCGGGGTGCATCGCCGAGTTCGTGGCGCGGTTCGGCCGTCGCGCGTGGCGTCGGCCGCTCGAGCCCGCGCTCGTCGACGCCCTCGTCGAGCTCGCCGCGACGCAGCCCGACCCGTGGCAGGGCATCGCGCTCGTCGTCGAGACCGTGTTGATGTCGCCGCGGTTCCTGTTCCGCGTCGAGCTCGGCGCCGTCGATCCCGAGCATCCCGAGCGGGCCAAGCTCGACGGGTACGAGGTCGCGACACGACTGTCCTACTTCGTGTGGGGGACGACGCCCGACGATGCGCTGCTCGACGCCGCGGCCGCGGGTGCCCTCGACGACGCCGAGGGGGTCGCGGCGCGGGCGAATGCGATGCTCGCCGATCCGCGGGGCCGCGCCACCTTCGAGGAGTTCGGCCGGCAGTGGTTCCGCGCGGACACCATCGCCGGTCAGCTCCGCGATGCGGCGAGCTTCCCCGAGTTCGACGCCACGGCCGTCGCGGCGATGGAGGAGGAGCTCCGGCTGCGCCTCGAGGACGCGATGTTCGGCGACGACGCGGATCTGCTCGCGCTGTACGACACGCGCCACGGCTACGTGAACGACGCGCTCGCGGCGATCTACGGCGTCGACGCGCCGGGCTCGGCGAGCCTCACCCCGTTCGAGTTCGCCGAGGGCACGGATCGCGGGGGCCTGTTCACCACCGCCGCGTTCGCGACCGCGTCGAGCCGCGCGGCCGAGACCTCGCCGGTGCAGCGGGCGGTCTACGTGCGCGAGGTGGCGCTGTGCGATCCGCCGCCGCCGCCGCCCCCGAACATCCCGTCGATCGAGCCCGGCGAGGGCGAGTCGGTGCAGGACGCGTTCCAGCGCCACATCGACCAGGGGGGCTCGTGCGCGGCGTGTCACCTCGCGCTCGACCCGATCGGCTTCGGGCTCGAGCGCTACGACTCGATCGGTCGGCTGCGCACGAGCTACGACGATGGCTCGCCGGTGCGCACCGAGGGCACGATCCACGTCGACGACGAGGAGCACGCGTTCGGCGGTGGGGTCGAGCTCGGCTCGCTGGTGGCCGGCAGCGCGCAGGCCGAGTCGTGCGCGGTGACCCACGCTTGGCGTTGGGCGATGGGCCGCGACGAGGACGACGCCGACGCCTGCGGGCGCGCGGTGGCCCGCGATCGGTTCGCCGCGTCGGGCCACGACTTCGCGGAGCTCGTGCTCGGCGTCGTCGCGAGCGACACGTTCCGCTACCGCCGCATCGATCCGTGAACCGCGATCACCGAACCGAGGGGAGCTCAGCATGACGATCAAGGCACTCAGTCGACGGACGTTGTTGCGCGGCGCGGGGATCGGCATCGCACTGCCGGTGCTCGAGGCGATGTTCGATCGCCGTGGTGGGCTCATCGGCCCGGCGAACGCGGGCGTCGGCGATCCGTCGCGCCTGGTGCTGTTCCACTGGCCGCAGGGCCTGCCGGTGGGCTGGGGCGCGGCCGACGGCGGGTTCTGGTACCCGCAGACCTACGGCGCGAACTGGACGGTGACGCCCGGGCTGCAGCCGCTGGCCGATCGCGGGCTCATCCCCGACGTCAACGTGATCAACGGCCTGACGTACCGCCAGATCTCGGAGCACGTCGGCTCGCACGGGCACTCGGTCGCGTACATGACGGGGCACCGCGCGCTCCCGGAGGCGCCCGGATCCTCCGAGCCCACGAGCCAGGGCCCCTCGGTCGAACAGTTCGCGGGCGCACGGATCGGCGGCGCGACCAAGTTCGCGAGCATCTCGACCGGCCTGTACGAGCAGGGCGAGGGCTGGTGGTCGTGGTCGTCACCCGGCGTGCGCTCGCCCCTCGAGGTCGATCCGAAGCTGTTGTGGGCCCGGCTGTTCGCCGATCTCGACCTCGATCCGGAGGCGGCCCTCGCCGCTGCCGCGCGGACCAAGAGCGTGCTCGACTTCGTGGCGGACGACATCGGCCGGCTGCAGGGCCAGCTCGGCGCGGCCGATCGCATGCGCCTCGAGGAGCACCTCACCACGATCCGCGCCCTCGAGCAGCAGGTCGACTTCGTGCCGTCGGCCGACTGCGCGCTGCCGCCCGAGCCCGGCGCCGTCGCGTACACCGACGCCGACTGCGACGCCTACGCCAAGCTCATGATCGATCTCGTGGTGATGGCGCTGCGCTGCGATCTCACCCGGGTCGCGCTCGTGTCGCTGGGGCCGTCGCAGAACTACCGCACGTTCCCGCACCTCGACATCCCGTACACGTATCACAACGTCTGCCACTCGGGCGGCGGCGGCGGTGGCCCCGACATCGACGAGACGGGCGAGGACCGCGACACCATCTATCGCAAGATCGCCACCTGGCACATGGAGATCATGGCGTACTTCCTCGACGCGCTGCGGGGCAACGACGAGATCGGCAACCTGCTCGCGAGCTCGGCGTTCATCGGTTCGAGCGAGTTCTCGAGCGGCAACGGGCACCTCGAGGAGTTCGTGCCGGTGGTCGTCGCCGGCCAGGTCGGTGGCATGGAGACCGGCCGCGTGCTCGCGTTCCCGTGCACGTTCGACGAGGACTGGCAGACGCCGCCCTGGTGCGCCCAGCCCGGGGCCAAGAGCGACGTGTGCATCAACGATCTGTGGACCACCGCGCTGCGGGCCGTCGGCGGCCTCGCCGACGACGAGGTCTTCGGCGATCCGACGCTCGACACCTCGAGCATCGATGGGTTGTGGGGGACGTGATGCGACGCTGGGCACTCACCGCGGTCGCGATGGCGGCGTGCTACCGCGGCGGATCGTCCGACGAGTCCGCCGCGGCGCACGACGACACCGGCGGCAGCGCGGGCACGGGCGCGGACACCGGCGAGGCCCAGGGCGACGGCGCCGAGGCGTGCACGGCCGATCAGCTCGGCCCGGCGTACCTGCGTCGGCTGACGGCGCACGAGTACCGCGGCAGCGTCGAGACCCTGCTCGGCCCGGGCCTGCCCGACGTCGTCGGGGCGTTCCCCGACGATCCCGTCGTGGGTGGCTTCGACAACAACGCCGAGGCCCTGGTGATCGACGACCGGCTGGTCGAGCGGTGGCGCGACGCCGCCGAGACGCTCGGCGCGGCGACGATCGGAGATCCCGATCGACGCGCGCTCGTGGTCGGCTGCGAGCCGATCGGGGACGACCGCGCGGCGTGCCTCGAGGACTTCGCGCGGCGCTTCGGTCGGCTGGCGTGGCGGCACACGCTCGACGACGACGAGCTCGCCGGTCTGCTCGCGGTGGCCGACGCCGCCGCGGACGACGACGATCCGTGGCAGGCGATCGCGCTGGTGATCGAGGCCGCGTTGCAGTCGCCGAGCTTCGTGTTCCGCGTCGAGCGCGGCGACGTCGATCCCGACGATCCGACGCGCGTGCGTCTGCGCGGCACCGAGGTCGCGACGCGGCTCTCGATGCTGCTGCTCGGCTCGACGCCGAGCGCAGCGCTGCTCGATCGCGCCGAGGTGGGTGAGCTCGACGACGCCGACGGGGTCGAGGCGGCGGCGCGCGAGCTGCTCGCCGATCCCCGCGCCCGTGCGGCGATGCGCGAGTTCTACGCCCAGTGGCTGCAGCTGCCCGTGCTCGAGCACGTGGTGCGCGACGCCGCCGAGCACCCGCAGTGGTCCGAGACGCTGCCGGCGACGATGACCGAGGCGACGCTGGCGTTGATCGACGCGTTCGCGTGGGACGAGGCGGCCGATGTCCGCGACGTGCTCACGGCGCCCTTCGGTTTCGCCGACGCGGAGCTCGCGGGGCTGTACGGCGTCGCCGCGCCGGCCGACGGGCTCGCGCAGATCGACTACGGCCCGGACGATCGGCGCGGCGGTCTGCTCACGGAGGCCAGCATCCTCACGCTGACCGGCAAGAGCGCCTCGGGTCTGCCGATCTTCCGCGGCAAGTTCCTGCGCGAGGCGCTGCTGTGCGAGAGCTTGCCGCCGCCGCCGGCGACGGTGCCGGCGATCCCGCCCGCGGTCGAGGGCGAGTCCGATCGCGAGCGGCTCGAGCGGCACCGCACCGACCCGGCGTGCAGCGGATGCCACGCGCTGCTCGATCCGGCCGGCTTCGGCCTCGCCGAGTACGACGCGATCGGGGCCCATCGCACGGTGGATTCCACCGGCGCGCCGATCGACGCGCGCGGATCCCTGAGCGGGTTCGACGGCTTCGAGTTCGACGGGCCCTTCGAGCTCGCCGCGCTGCTGCACGACGATCCCGCGGTCAGCCAGTGCCTGGTGCGACAGCTGTTCCGCTATGGCGCGGGCCGCCGCGACACCGAGGCGGACGCGTGCACGCTCGACGGTCTCCACCAGGCGTTCGACGACGGCGGCTTCTCCATGCCCGCGCTGATCGTCGCGTTCGTGCGCAGCGACGCCTTCCGCGAGCGACCCCGAACCGAGGACGGACCATGAGCACCACCGTGTCACGTCGTTCCCTCCTGCGCGGTGCCGGGGTCGCGCTGGCGCTGCCGTGGCTCGAGGCGATGCTGCGCCCGCGCGCGGCGTCGGCCGGCGGCACCGCGCTGCCGCGCCTGGTCACGTTCTTCGTACCCAACGGGCTGCCGCTCGAGTTCTTCACGCCGAGCGAAGCGGGCCCGGACTACGCGACCACGCCGCTGCTCGATCCCCTCGCCGCGCACCGATCGAAGCTCGTCGTGGTCAGCGGGATCCAGGGCGTCGGTGGCCCGGATTCCCACGCCGCGGGCACCAGCGCCTTCTCGACCGGGCAGCTGTGCTCGACGCTCGGCGCCTCGGGTCCGTCGATCGAGCAGGTCGCCGCGGCGCAGGCCGGCAGCGACACGCCGTTCCGCTCGCTCGCCGTCGCGGTGCAGGACTCGGGGCAGTGGTCGTCGAACGGCTACTCCTCGGCGTGCTTCACCAACACGGCGTGGTCGGCCGCCGAGACGCCGATCCCGCCCGAGCGTGATCCTGCGGCGATGTTCCTGCGCCTGTTCGGCGACGGCACGCCCGAGGCGTCGCTCGAGGCCGAGCGGCGGGCGGCGTACCGCCACAGCGTGATCGACCACGTGAAGGTGGATCTGGCGCGGCTGCGTGGGCAGCTCGGCGCGGACGATCGCGCGCGGCTCGACGCGCACCTCGACGCGGTGCGCCAGGTCGAGCTGCGGATCGACGCGGTGGTGAGCTGCGAGGTGCCGAGCCTGCCGGGCGATCTCCCCGCCGAGATCTGGCAGGCGGGCTACTACCGCCGCGCGCAGGCGCTGCTCGACCTGCTGGCGATGGCGCTGACCTGCGGCTCGACGCGCTACGCCAGCTTCATGCTCTGCGACGGCGCGAGCAACGGCGGGCCCGATGCCGACCTCGCGCTCGCCGGCCAGCACCACGAGATCGCGCACGCGGGCGATCGCGAGGCGATGCGGCAGTTCTCGGCGGTGCACGTGGCCCAGTTCGCGTACCTGCTCGATCGCCTGGCCGAGGCCAGCGAGGGCGACGGGAGCGTGCTCGACCACGCGCTGGTGATGATGGGCACGGAGCTGGGCGATGGCACCGGTCACACCGCGAACGACCTGCCGTTCGTGCTCGCCGGTGGGGCGAGCGGCGCGATCGAGACCGGTCGCCACGTCGCGCTGTCCGGCGCACCCCTGGCGGCGCTGCACCTCACGTGTCTGCAGCGCTGCGGCATCGAGGTCGACAGCTTCGCTGGCACGGGCGAGACCCTCGATGCCCTGTGAAGGCGATGCGCCGCGGTGCCGATGGCAACCGTGGCATGATGGTGACGTGGGGGAACGTGGCCGGCGGTGACCCGACGAAGCGGCGACTCGCGGTCGCCGACGACGCGACCGTCGAGCGTGGCGTACCGCCGCGCGAGGCCGCAGCGATCGGCCGCGCGCGACTCGAGCGCGGCACCAGCATCGGCCGCTATATCGTGCTCGAGACGATCGGCGAGGGCGGCATGGGCACGGTCGCGGCCGCCTACGACCCCGAGCTCGATCGCAAGGTCGCCCTCAAGCTCGTGCACGCCGAGGGAGATGCCGACGGCGGCGCGCGACTGCTCCGCGAGGCGCGGGCGCTGGCAAAGCTGCGCCACCCCAACGTCGTCGCGGTGCACGACGTGGGCGAGTCCGACGACGGGGTCTACCTCGCGATGGAGCTGGTCGAGGGCACGGTGCTCGCGGCGTGGATGCGCACGCGGCCGCGCTGGCGCGAGGTGCTGCGGGTGTTCGTCGAGGCGGGCCGTGGCCTCGCGGCCGCCCACGCCGCCGGCCTGGTGCACCGCGACTTCAAGCCGGCCAACGTGGTGATCGGAGTCGACGGCCGGGTGCGCGTGCTCGACTTCGGATTGGCCCGCAGCGCCCGCTCGTTCGACGCCGCGGCGCGGCCGGGCGCGGGCGTCGATGTCGTCGTCACCGACGGTGAGCTCGTCGGCACGCCCGCGTACATGGCCCCCGAGCAACACGACGGCGGCGCGATCGATGCGCGCGCCGACGAGTGGGCGTTCTGCGTCGCGCTGCACGAGGCGCTGTGGGGAGTGCGTCCGTTCCTCGGCAACGACGCCGAGCAGATCCACCGCGCGGCGTCGCGGGGGCAGATCGTCGCGACCGCCAGCGGCGATGTGCCGCCGACGCTGCGCCGCGCGATCGTCCGCGGGCTGTCGGCCGCGCCGACGGATCGCTTCGCGAGCATGGACGAGCTGCTGGCAATCCTGCAGCGCTTGCATCGGCGACGCCCGCGACGCCTCGCCGCGCTCGCGGCCGCGGTGATCCTCGGCGCCGGCGCGGCCTCGATCGCCTTCGCGTTCCGCGACCACCGGCACAGCGCCGAGGCGTGGTTGGACGAGGCCGGTGACGCGGCGCGGGCCGCCGCCGCCCAGGCGTACTTCGTGTACCCGCCCGCGGACGATCCCAGTCGCGACACCGCGCTGGGCCACGTGCTCGTGCTCGAGCGCCGCGACGACGCGCGCGCCGGCGCGCTGGCCACGGCGCTGCGCGAGGAATTCGCGGCCACGCTGGTGCGGCTGGGCGATCGCTACTGGGACGCCGACGGCGGGCGGCCGTTCGCGATCGACTACTACGTGCAGGCGCTGGTGTTCCGGCCCGATCCGCACGCGCGCGAGCGGGCGCGCGTGACCCCGGGCGAGCTCGTCGCCGTGCGTCAGCAGGCCGAGGACCGCGACTTCTCGGCGGCGCAGCTCGAGGCGGCCGAAGTGCTGGTGGTCCTCGCCGAGCCCGATCCGTCGGTGCGCGACGAGGCGATGCGGCGTCATCGTGCGCGCGGTCGCACGCACGGCGCGACGACCGAGGCGGCCCTCGACGCGTTGGTGCCCGCCTCGACGCCGCGGGCTGCCGCGCCGAAGCGCCCCGCGCCGCCGATTGCCGCGCCGATCGTGCCGCCGCCACCGGTCGCCGCCGCGCCGATCGTGCCGACCGCGGCGCCGGTGCGTCCGACCCCGCCGCGCGGGGCCGCCGACGCGCTGGTGCAGGAGGCCCGCGTGCTGGCGAAGGCGGGCAAGGCGGCCGAGGCCGAGCGCGCCTTCCATCGCGCGCTCGCGAGCGATCCCGATCACGTGGGGGCGCTCGCGGGGCTCGCCGATCTGCACTTCGATCGCGGCGCGTATCCCAAGGCGGTCGACTTCGGTCGCCGCGCGGTGACACTCGCGCCCAAGCGCGCGGCGCTGCGCATCGCGCTGGGCGACGCGCTGTTCAAGGTGTCGCGCTTCACCGAGGCGCGCGCGCAGTACCAGCAGGCCGATGCGCTCGGCGCCGCGGCGGCCAAGGCCCGCATCGCGCAGGTCGACGCGAAGCTGGCGAAGTGATGCGCGGTGGATCAGCGCGGGCGTCGAGCGCGGCGCGCGAGCAGGACGATGCCGGTGACGACGAGGCCGACGCCGAGGGAGGTCACGACGATCCCCGGCACGGCGGTGTCGTAGCGGAAGCGGCAGCGGCCGGCGAAGTCGACGTCGTCGCCGCTGCATCGCCGACGGTAGGGATCGCCGTCGATCGCGAGCAGGCCCGCGCCGGTGCCGGTGAGGCCGAGGCCCAGCGCGAGGGCGACGACGCCGACGATCGGTGCGGCCCGCCGCTGCCGCGTCAGCGCGACCGCGAGGGGCTCGTCGACGCCGGCGACCAGATCGATGTCGCGGGCCACCGTCGCCCAGCCGCGCTTGTCCAGCTGCACGCGGTGCCGGCCGGGCGTCAGCACGACCGTCGCGGGCGTCGTGCCGCGGGCCTCGCCGTCGATCGCGATCGCGGCGCCCGGGGGATCGGAGCTCACGCGCACGCGCGGAGGCGGCAGCGTGGATGGGCCGAGCTTGGCCGCGAGCGCGCCGAGCTGATCCTCGAGCAGCGTCGCCACCTCGGCCGTGCCGCACAGCTCGCACGTCGCGGTGCTCTCGGCCCGCAGCGCTCCAGTGCGCCCGTCGTAGACGCGGATCGCCAGGGTGTAGTTGCGATCGGCGACCGCGACGGTGGTCTCGACCATGGTGTGGGCGCCGGCCCGCTCGGCGACGTCGACGCGGCACGGTGTGTCGCAGTCGCGCGGGACGTCGACGGCGGCGACGAGCTCGGCCTTCGCACGCGACAGGCCACGCAACATCGCGGCGCCGAGCTCGGCGCGCGGCGCCGCGTCGAGGGTGCCGTCCACGTGCAGCGGCAGGGGCAGCACGCCCGGGGGCTCGCGCGCGGCCGCGACGTTGGGGATCGCCAGCGCGAGCGCGACGATGCCCGCGATCGAACGGCGCTCCGACGACTCGTTCCGCGGGCCCACGCGCCCCGTAGTGTCGACGCCCGCCGCCGCGATTGCCAGTACGATCGGGCGTCAGTCGTCGGCGGACAGCCGCGCGTGGCGATCGGCGACCTCCTCGGCGGACAGCGCCCGATCGAAGCCGCGGAGCTCGCGGATCTCGCAGCCGAGCCGCTCGGTCGCGCTCTCGCGACCACCGACCGTGATGACCTGCGCGCCGAACTCGAAGTCGAAGGCGTCGAGGGTGCCGGACGCCGATGCAGCGTCGACCGGCGCTTCGCCGTCGACCCAGAGCTGGGCGGCCATGCCGTCGTAGGTGCCGTGCACGGTGACCCACGCGTCGTCGTAGAGCTGATCGCGGTAGACGAACACGTGGGCGTCGCCAGCGACGAGCTCGAACTGCAGGCGTCGCGCGGCGGTGTTCACCACGAGGCCGACGCCGAAGTTGCCGGTCGCGGCCGTCTGCGGCACCCATACGATCGGCCGCGCGGTGAAGTCGTCGGTGGGGTCGGTGATGCGCACCCGCGCCTCGAGCGTGAGCGCGCCGAGGGTCGGGATCACCTCGGCGAGATCGGGCCCGCGCCCCAGGGCAGCCTGGCCGTCGAACGCCGCGGCGCCGTCGGCCGCGGCCGTCCCCTCGAGCGCCAGCGTGTAGCCGTGAGCGCTGCCGTCGGGGACGCTGGCGGGGTTGCCGGCGAACTCCCACTCGAACAGCAGGCCGTCGCGCGGATCGACGAAGTCCGGGTCGGGCTCGATCGGGCACGCGGCCAGGGTCGGAAGCAGCACCGCGACGATCGATCTCACGTCGATTCCCCCGCGCCGCCGAGCAACCCCGCGGCCGCGAGCTGGCTGACGAGCGCCGCACGCGAGGAGATGTCGAGCTTCGTGTACACGTGGTCGAGGTGGCTGGTCACCGTGCGCGGGCTGATCTGCAGCCGCTCGGCGATCGCGGCGTTCGTCAGCCCCTCGGCGACGAGCCGGGCGATGTCGAGCTGGCGATCCGTCAACCCCAGCGCCGCAGCACGCTCGCCGTCCGTCGACACGCGCACGGGCTCGGTGCGCGCATCGACGACGCGCAGCCGCACGGTCGGCCCGAGCTCGAGCACGTCGCCGAGCTGCAGGACCGCCAGGTCCACGCGGTTGCCGTTGACGAACACGCCGTTGGTCGAGCCGAGATCGAGCACGTTGAGCAGCCCGCCCGCCGCGCGCAGGATCTTCACGTGCTTGCGCGACATGCCGTCGTCGGCGATCCGGAGATCGGCATCCTCGCCGCGCCCGATGATCGTCTGCGGGGCGACCAGCACGTGGAGCGTACCCGCGCCGGGACCGGCGAGCACCGCCAACGCGGGCTCGAACTCGACCGCCGCGTGGCCGCGGTGCGGGCTCGGGCGGCGCTTGGTCTTGTCGTCGACCATCCCGGGGAGGGGATCGTAGCACCTCGGGGTGCGTCCGCGATCGTCCTGGCCGCGTGGGGCTACCCGGTCGGGGATGATCCGAGAGCGGCGGTGGCTGCACCGATCCCCTTGCCTCCGTCCCCACCCCCGCCCTACCGTGAGCCCATGTTGGCTTCGCGCGGCAGCGCATCGTGGCGGTCGCTCTCCCTCCTCCTCCTGTGCAGCTGCGCAGCCGCGTGCGCCTCCGAGAGCCCCAGCGCCGACGCGCTGCGGCAGTGCCTCGTCGACGATCCATCCGACCGCTCCACGATGTCGTGCGGCACGGCCGAGTCGTCGTACATCTCGGCCTACGAGCAGGAGGCGCTCTCCCAGTGCACCCATGTCCCGGGGCGCATCCATGTCTCCGACGAGGGCACGATCGTCGACGCTGCACAGTTGTCGGCGCTGCGCCGGGTCGGGTCGCTGACGTTCTTCCGCAACGAGGCGATGACCAGCGTCGACGGCCTCGAGCAGCTGTCCGTGGCCGACACCCTCGGCTTCAACAACCTGCGCGCCCTCGACGACCTCGGGGCGTTGTCCGGGCTGTGCGAGGTCACGGACGAGCTGTACGTCATCGGTCTGCCGGAGCTGACCTCGCTCGAGGGCCTGCACAACGTCGGCTCTGTGGGCAACCTCGTGCTCGTCGGCAACGCAGGCCTCCGCGACCTCGATGGCCTCCGCGGGCTGCAGCGCGTCGCGGGCGACGTGCAGATCGAGGGCAACACCGCGCTCCCTGCCGCGGAGATCGAAGCGTTCGTGGCGGCGCTCGAGGTCGGCGGCGAGATCACGATCGCCGACAACGGCTGAGCGCAGGGCATCCGCACTGGGATGGTGCGCCGTAAGCAATGGCCGTGGCTGCCGTTGGACTGGCCATGGGGTGGCGGGGGATGGGACATGCGTGGTGGCTGATCGCGTTGGTGCTCGGGGCATGCGAGCTGGATGACACCGCGCTGGGGCGGACGACCCAGGGACGGGTCGATGGGCGGCCAGGGCGGCCGCCCGCGCGCGATGGCGATGACGAGATCGTGGCGCCGTGCAGCGGTGAGCGGCCGCAGTACGGCTGCCCTGGCATGCCGTGCGCCCACGGCTGGTGCTTCACCGGGACCTGCGAAGGCGCCGAGCACGACGCCGACGGTCAGCTCGTCGATCCGGGGGTGTGCTGCGCCGACGACGAGTGCGACGCGCGGTGATCGATCGGACCTCGTCGGGGGCGGCCGCGTCGTCTTCATCGACGAGGACCCGGGCAGCGACGGCCCCAATAGGCTGATCGTGTCGGGCGCGTGGGCCGAGCCCGAGATCCAGCCGTAGCGACCAGCCGCTCGCTGTCGCGGGTGAACGCTTCGCGTTCATCCGCAACACGGGTGGCACCGCCGGTCGACCTGCGGGACACTCGTGGCATGCGGACCCTCGCGGTGACGATCGTCCTGGCCGCGTGCGCGACCCCATCGCTCGCGCACGCCGCGTGTCCGTGGGGCTACCCGGTCGGTGACGATCCGAGCAGCCCTGCGCCGCTCGCCGACAATCATCCGGTCGGCGGCATGAACCTGCCGCAGTACGGATCGCACCTCGGCGGGGATTTCTGGAGCGGCGGTGGCTGCACCGATCTCGGCACGACGGTGTACGCGGTGGCCGACGGCGAGATCGTCGAGATCGTCGATGCGCTCGGGAGCTACCTCGACGTGGTGGTCATCCGGCACGACGATCCGCAGCTCGGCGCGGTGTACTCGATGTACGGGCACATCGCGCGGGACGACGGGCTCGCCGAGGGCGATGCGGTCGCGTTCCGTCAGCCGATCGGGAGCATCGCAGACGTGCTGGCCTACTTCAGCCCGTGCCACCTGCACTTCGAGCTGCTGAACCAGACCGCGTACGACCAGGGGCCGTTCTGCAACGGGTGCGCGAACGCGGGCTACCACGTGTCGCCGGGCTACGATCAGCAGGCGGGCGTCAGCGAGGGCGTCGCACCGTCGGGCGATCCCTACATCGAGGTCGACGACGCGATCGCGGGCAACTGGTGGTTCCGCGTCGACGAGTTCCTCGCGGCGCGCGTCGACGCGCAGTGCGGCGAGTGTGGCGACGGCGTTTGCGGCGGCGGCGAGGACTTCGACCACTGCGCGCAGGACTGTGAACCGTGCGCGTGGATCGGCCTGCAGGGCGCGACGCTCGAGGAGGACGGGCCGTGCTTCACCTACGGCGGCGATCCGCAGTACTGGAACGTGCAGGCCGACGCCGGGCACGGCGGCGCGCTGCGATGGACGCACACCACCGACTCGGCGATGGTCGACAACTGGGGCGACTGGTCGTTCGCGTTCGAGCAGGCCGGGCCCTACCTCGTCGAGGTGTGGATCGACGACACGTACGGCCAGAGCACGATGGCCGCGTACGCGCTGCAGCACGACGGTGTCGGCGAGACGATCGCGCTCGATCAGGCGGCGGCGTCGGGGTGGGCCGAGCTCGGCACGTTCGACTTCGCAGCCGGCGGCGCACAGGGGCTGCACCTGGTCGACAACACCGGCGAGCCCTTCGCGCAGATGATCCCCATCGCGTTCGATGCGGTGCGCGTGACGTGGGCGGGCGGCGTGCTCGACGACAGCGGATCGGCGGACTCGGGTGTCGCCGACGACGGCTCGATGGGCCCGGGCGGCGGCGAGGCGTCCGCGGGCGACGGCGTGCTCACGCAGGGCGACGACGGGGGCAGTGGAGCGGCCGGCTCGGGATCGGACGGGGGCCCCGCGCTGCCGCCCGGTCTGGGCCGCGGCGAGGGATCGGGCTGCGGGTGTCGCAGCGATCCGGGCGCGGGCGGTGCGTGGTGGTGGCTCGTGGTGCTCGCGTGGCGGCGTGGATCGTCGCGGCCGCGGTGCGGGCGCGTCGGGCCCCACGAATCCGCGGCGTCGCTGCGGCGTCCAAGGTAATCTCGACGGGACAACCGCATGCGGCGCGCTGATTCGACCCCCGGCTCCTCGGGGTGGGCGTGGGGCTCGTCGGCGCCGCCGGCCCGCGTTCCGCCGCCGCATCGCCCGCAGGGTGGCGGTGGGATGGCGGGCGTCTGGCTCGCCGCGGGGCTGTTCCTCGCGGTGGTCGCCGGTGGGGTCGTGTTCGTCGTGCGCGCCGTGCAGAGCGACGACGATCCCGCGACCGAGGCGGCCGTCGACACCGCCGTCTCGGCGCCCGTCGGCGGCTCGGCGCTCGCGCCCGTCGCGAACGCGCCCGTGGTCGCGGAGCCGACGCCAGCAGCGGTCGAGCCCGGCAAGCCCGCGCCCGCGAGCGACCCAGCACGAACGCTGGACAGGATCACGTGGACGATCGCCACGCCCTCGACGCTCGACGAGCTCGTGCAGGCGTGGTCGATCCAGCGCGACACGTTGGTCGCGCTGAACCCCTCGCTGCCGACGACCGAGCGCCTGGCCGCGGGCACCGCGGTCGTCGTGCACACGGGCTCGATCAACGGCAGCGAGTCGGTGGGTCCGCCGAACGACGGGCGCTTGATCGACGCCGTGCCGTTCCCCGAGGGACGAACGTGGTTGCTCGCGCCGGATCGCAGCCGAGCGTTCGGCACCGGCGAGACGATCGTCGCCGTCCTCGCGGCGTTGGACACCTACGCGGCGCAGTACCCCGACGCCGCGCCGATCCAGCTCGGCGAGTTGTCGGCGCGCCGCGGCGGACCGATCTACGGCCACCAATCGCACCAGGCCGGCCGCGACATCGACATCCGCCTGGTGGTCGACATCGCGGGCAACCGCTTCGACGCCGAGCGCAACTGGTTCCTGGTCAAGACGCTGATCGATGGCGGACAGGTCGTCGCGATCTTCCTCAACCGCTCTCAGCAGGTCTGGCTGCGCGCCGCCGCCGAGGCCGACGTCGGCGCGCCCGAGGCCGATCGCTACTTCGCCTTCATCAAGCACGAGAGCGGCCACACGATCCACATCCACGTCCGCTTCCGCTGCCCCGACTCGGACTATCGCTGCGTCTCGTACTCGCTGGGGGAGATCGACGAAGAGATCGCCAAGGTGGTCAGCAAGCTGCCTGGCGGCGGTGGGGGCGTGCTGCCGCGCAAGAACGGCAAGCTGCCGACGCTCAAGCCGAAGAAGCCCGCGAAGCCCAGTCCCGCGAAGCCCAAGCCTGGCAAGCCGACGCCGAAGCTCCCGCGATCGCCGACCAAGGGGCGGTGACCCGAGCGAAGACCGGGCCGGTGACGCATCGATCGCTCATGCGCCGCAGGTGCCACCCTCGAGCAGGTCGCAGTAGTGGGCAGAGAAGCTGCCCGCGATCGAGCCGTCGCCGAGGTCGATGACGAAGCTGCCCTCGACGAGCGGGACGGGTGCGTCGAGCGTGGTGATCGCGGTGACCTCGACGCTGCCGTAGGCGCTCATGTCGTCGTTCACGCGGAAGAACGCCTCCCAAGTGCCGGGCGCGAGCGCGCCGTCGGGGAGGATCAGGTCGATGCGGAGCAACGCCCCGGGCGGCGTGCCGAGCTCGACGAACGCCGACAGCGCGTCGGTGTCCGGCGCCACGGTCACATCG
This sequence comes from Deltaproteobacteria bacterium Ga0077550, assembly GCA_001464385.1. Classification (GTDB taxonomy): domain Bacteria; phylum Myxococcota_A; class Polyangia; order Nannocystales; family Nannocystaceae; genus Xiheibacterium; species Xiheibacterium aquaticum. The sequence goes on from LNFB01000316.1 coordinate 50,514, forward strand.
AACGAGACGGGACACTTGCCGCCGCCGGAGCGGGCGAACGTGGCGGCGCGCAGCGAGAGATCCACGAATGCACCGGTGCCGGTGATCTCGGCGTTGGGGCGCACGGGCAGCTCGCAGGTGTCCGGAGGCCCGCCCGGATCCACGGGGCCGGGCGGCCGCCCGGTATCCGGGCTCGGCGCGTCGAACTTCACCGGCGGTGGATCATCCGTCGTGACGTCGTCGTCGTCGCTGGATCCGCTCGAGGCCGGGCCGCTCGAGCCCGTCGTGCCCGTGCTCGCGACGTCGGTCGCACCGCTCGCATGGGAGCCCGCATCGCTCGTGCCCATGTCGGACGTCCCGACAGCGGGCCCGCAGGCGCACGAGAGCGCCACCGCACCCAACCACCCCGTGCTGCGACCCGACATCCACGTCATCTGAGCACGGGGACGCGCGTTCGTCGAACCCGGAGCTCTCGCTCCGCATCGCTCGCGCGCGGGCGCGTCGGCCGCCCCTGTACCGCCGTGCGTGGCGCCGCGTCCCGCCGTCGTCGTACGATGCGCGCGTGAGCGGATCTCACCCCGAGACGCAGCCGGGTGCCGGCGACGTCACTGCGCACGACGAGGCGGTCGGCACGGCGCGCGGCGAGCTGGGGCGTGGCGCGATGATCGGTCGCTACGTCCTGGTGTCGCGGCTCGGCGCGGGCGGCATGGGGGTGGTGTTCGCGGCCTACGATCCCGAGCTCGATCGGCGCATCGCGATCAAGTTCCTGCACCCCGAGCTCGGCAGCCGCGAGGCGTCGGAGCGGCTGCTCCGCGAGGCCCAGACGATGGCCAAGCTGAGCCACCCCAACGTGGTCATCGTCCACGACGTCGGCACGTTCGAGGGCCACGTGTACATCGCGATGGAGTACGTCGCGGGCAAGACCCTGCAGCAGTGGACCAGCGCCGCGACGCGGACGTGGTCCGAGGTCGTCGATGTCATGCGCAGGGCCGGCGAGGGCCTCGCGGCAGCGCACGACAAGGGCATCGTGCACCGCGACTTCAAGCCCGACAACGTGATGGTCGGCGACGACGGCAGCGTGCGCGTGATGGACTTCGGATTGGCGCGCCGCGGTGGCTCGGACGTCATCACCACCGCCGAGGGGCAGGCCGCGGTGGGCTCGCTGTCGTTGACGCGCAGCGGGGCGCTGCTCGGCACGCCGCGGTACATGGCCGCCGAGCAGTTCGCCGGTGCGCCTGCGGATGCGCGCAGCGATCAGTTCGCGTTCTGCGTCGCGCTCTACGAGGGGCTGTTCGGCGCGCGGCCGTTCGAGGGCGACGTCGTGGCTGCGCTCGCCGACGCCGTGGCCTCCGGCAGCATCGCCCAGACGCCGGCGGGGCGCGACGTGCCGGCGTGGCTGCGCGCGGTCGTCTTCCGCGGGCTGTCGGCCGATCCGACCCTGCGATGGCCATCGATGCGCGCGCTGCTCGACGCGCTCGACGATCGATCCCGACGCGGTCGACGTGGGTGGTGGATCGGGGCGGCGGTCGTCGCCGTCGCTGCGGGCGGCTGGGGTGTGCACGCCTGGCGCGAGCGGGCCGCGAGCGCCGCTTGCGTGGCCACCCGCGAGGCGATGGACGCGGTGTGGAACGACGACGCCCGCGACGCACTGCGGGCCGGGATCACCGGCACCGGGCTCGGCTACGCGACGGCGCTCGTCGATCGCGTGATGCCGATCGTCGATGCGCACGTCGCCGCGTGGATCGACGCGCGCGCGGCCGCGTGCGACGCCGAGCGCAGCTCGCCCCTGCCGCCGGAGTTCGCCGCGGCCCAGGCCGCCTGCTTCGACGAGGCCAGCGCGGCGCTCGAGCGCTGGCTCGCGGTGCTGTCGGGGACGCCGTCGCGCGCCGCGGTGCGCCAGTCGATCGTGGCGGCGAGCACCCTCGGCGACGTCGCCGCGTGCAACGATCTGCGCGCGCTCGGGCGCCGACCCGCGGCGCCCGACGATCCGACCCTGCTCGCGCAGGTTCGCGAGGTCGAGGCCGAGCTCGCGAACGTGGCGACGCTGCGCGACCTCGGCGAGCTCGCCACGGCGACCGCGTCGGCGCGGTCGTGCGTCGAGCGGGCCGACGACCTGCAGTGGCCGCCGCTGCGCGCCCGCGCCAGCCTCGCGCTCGGCTCGGTGCTGCTCGAGGTCGGCGACGACACCGAGGCGGTCGCCGTGTTCGACCAGGCCGCGGTGCGGGCCGGACTCGCGGGCGATCCCGACACGATCGTCGCCGCGCAGCTCGGGCGCATGACCGCGCTCGGCCAGCCGCTCAAGCGCCTCGACGAGGCCGAGCGCGCCGCGTTGCTCGTCGAGGAGGCGCTCGCGGTGCAGGGCCGCGAAGGGACGGTCGTCCACGGCAAGTGGCACCTCGAGTACGGCGCGGTGCTGCAGGAGCGCGACCAGCTCGAGCAGGCGCGCGCGCACTACGAGGCCGCCGGCGAGATCTGGCGCGCGACGCTCGGGCCCGGACACCCCGAGCTCACCACGGTGGTCAGCCACCTCGCGACGCTGGCCTCGGCGCGCGGGGACTACGAGGAATCCCGCGCGCTGCACCAAGAGCACGTCGCGGCCTGCGAGGAGACGCTCGGCCCCGATCATCCGCGCACGGGCATGGCGCTGGTGAGTCTCGGCGCGGTCGAGCACTCGCTCGGCCACTACGACGAGTCCGAGGCGATCACGCGCCGCGCGGTGCGGATCCTCGAGGCCGCCAGCGAGTACGAGAACCGCGTGCTCGCCCTCGCCTACGGCAACCTCGGCGGCGCGCTCATGGGCCGCGGCAAGATCGACGAGGCCGCGATCTTCCTCGAGCGCTCGCTCGCCGGCTACGAGGCGGCGCTCGGGCCGGATCACGCGTCGATCGCCCCGGCGCTCGACAACCTCGCGATGGTCGAGGCGCAGCGCGGCAACTACCACCGCGCGGTCGGGTTGTTCCGCCGCGCGCTCGTGGTCGAGGAGGCCGCGCTGGGGCCTGATCATCCCTCACTCGCGTTCGCGCTGACCGGCCTCGGCGACGCCGAGCACCGCCTCGGCCACGACGACGAGGCGGTGGGGCTGCTGCAGCGGGCGATCGCCCTGCTCGAGCGGGCGCACGGCCCCGATTTCCCCGATCTCGGTCATCCGCTCAACAACCTCGGCATCGTCTACGCGGCGAAGGACCAGCACGCCGAGGCGGCCGCGGCGTACCGCCGCGCGATCGCGGTGTGGGAGCGCCTCGGGCCCGATCACCCGTCGCTCGCGGTGCCGCTGGGCAACCTCGGCAACGCCGAGCTCGCGCTGGCGAAGCGCGACCCGGCGACGCGCACCGCCCGGCTCGAGGCGGCGCGCTCGGCCTACGCCCGGGCGCTCGCGATCGACGAGGCGACGCTCGGCGCGGACTCGATCGACCTCGTCGATCTGCTGCAGGGGCTCGGCGAGGTCGCGCTCGAGCAACGGCGCAGGGCCGACGCGGTGGGATTGCTCGAGCGGGCCGAGCGGATCGGGGTGGCGTTGCCGGCGGGGGATCCGGAGCACGCGGTGACACGCGAGCTGCTGCTGCGCGCGCGGGGGCGGTCCCGGTGAACCGCACGGACGCCGCGGGCATCCTGGGAGGGCCGACGACGACGGCGTCTTCTTTCGGCGTGGTGTGGATGTTCGGCGCCATGTCGTTGTTCGCTGCCTGCAAGCCGAACACGGGTGCGACGGCGCCGGATGGCGAGGTTCGACGGCCCACCTTCGACGCGGCGGTCATGGACGGTTGGACCTGCCGCGTCTCCCACGACTCGACCCTGGGTCCCGAGGAGGGCGAGTTCCACGTCACCACCACGGTCGACTTCACCGTCGTCGCCGAGCAGACTGGGCTCGCGCTGCTGCTGCACGACGTAGAGCAGGTCTATGGTGTGACGAGGAGCGCGCGGCGGATCTCGCTCGACGAGTCGCGGATCACCATCGTCAACGATGGCGAGGTGCAGTCGCAAGCGGCCTCGGAGCATCCCGACGTGCGCCGCGTGATCGAAGCGGTGACCGGCGCGCCGCGCCTCCGGCTCGAGATCGATGCCCGCGCGAAGATCGTGCGTCAGCGGGGCCGACTCGATCCGGTCGCGAAGGCGATGTTCACTGGGCTCGGCGACGTGGGCGCGGCGTGGATGTTCGGGTTTCCCGAGCTGCCGAGCGCGATCCAACCGGGGCGCACCTGGCAGGGGTTGCGATCGAGGGGAGGCAGTCCGCGAGTCGACGAGCGCCTCGACTATCGAGTGGAGCGGATCGAGGACGGTGTCGCCTTCATCTCGATCCACGCCGAATCGGACGATGACTTGCCCGCGGGATTGCGCGCCCGCCGAATCGTGGATGGCACCGCCCAGGTCCGCACGCGCGACGCCGCCTATCTCGGCTCGGACATCCTGATTCGGACGGTGTTCAGGGACGCGGCGCCCGACGGGGAACGTCCGGACGCACGCATCGGACTACGGACGCTCTCGCGGTGTGAGCCGGGGGCCCGAGGCGTCAGCCCATCCGCGGCGAGAAATCCGCCGACATCTCCACCGGCGCGACCGTGAGCCCGCGGATGATCGCGCGCTTGGGCGCCGTATCCACTGCGCGCAGGCGCGCGCCGTGGAGCAGCGTGGCGAGGACGATGCGCATCTCGAAGCGGGCGAAGGCCATGCCGATGCAGGTGCGTCGGCCGCCGCCGAAGGGGAAGTAGCGATCGGTCGACACCTTGTCGCCGTCGAGGAAGCGCTCGGGGCGGAACGCGTTCGGCTCGGACCAGAGGTCGGCCCGGCGATGGGTGACGTAGGTGCAGGGGAACAGGATCGTGCCCGCGGGTAGCGTCCAGTCGCCCAGCGGATAGTCGCGGGCGACGACGCGCGGCACCGCGGGCGCGATCGGGGTCATGCGCATCGATTCCTTGAGGCACGCCTCGAGGTAGGGCAGCTCGCCGCAGCGGCGGGGATCGACGCCGCCGTCGCCGAAGACGCGATGGAGCTCGTCGTGCAGCGCGGCCATGACGTCGGGCCGCGGGAGGATGTGCGACAGGGTCCACGTGAGCGTGTTCGCGGTGGTCTCGTGGCCACCCACGAGCATCGTCACGAGCTCGTCGATCGCGTGATCGATCGCCATCGGTTCGCCGTCTTCGTCGCGCGCCTCGGCAAGCATCGCGAGGATGTCGGTGCGCTCGCCGATGCCGTGGGTGCGGCAGTGCTCGAGATCGGCGCGGAGGTACGCGAGCACCTCGGCCTTGGCCGCGCCGACGCGATTCCACGGCAGGCGCCGCGCGAGCGCCCCGGTGCGACCCTGCAGCGCGCGCTCGGCTGCGCGATCGAGCAGGTCGCGGACGCGGCCCCAGCCCATGACCATCCCCGCGAAGAACGTCGCCGGCACGAACGTGCCCTCGAGCCAGCGCACGACGGGTCCCTCGATGCGCGCGCGCTGGGCCGGGTCGCGGACCCCGAACACGCAGCGCACGATGATCTCGAGGGTGATGTCCTGCAGGAAGCGGTGCAGATCGACGCGCGCGCCCGGCCGCAGCGTGGCGATCGCAGCCCGCGTCACCTCGTGCATCGTCGCTGCGTACCCATCGAGCCGCGCGCCGTGCAGCGGCGGGGTCAGCAGCGCGCGGTCGCGGCGGTGCGGCTCGCCGTCGAGGAACAGCAGCGTGTGCTTGCCGAGGTTGACCGGGATCCCCTCGGGGCTCGCCAGGATCTCGTCCTGCTTCATCGCGAAGATCTGCCGGATCAGCGCCGGCTCGCACACCACCACGCGCGGCGGATCGCCAGGCAGCCGCAGCGTGAACACCGGCCCGTGCGCCGCCGCGGCGCGTTCGAGGTAGCCGTACGGGTCGCGCCCGAAGCGGATCGCCTGCAGCAGCGGGGACTCGCTCGGGCCGGGCGGGAGCTCGGTTCGCACGCCGGGCACGATACGCGCATTCCACCGCCGCGGCCGCGGTATGATCCCCTCCGCCGATGCCGCCCGGGTCCCGCCAGATCGAGATGACGTGGCGCTGCTCGAGCTGCAGCCACCAGAACCTCGGGCGGCACACGGTGTGTCAGCAGTGCGGCAATCCCAAGGACGCCTCCGAGAAGTACGAGATGCCGGGGGACACGGCGGCGGCGCCGAGCGTGCAGGAGCCCGAGCTGGTGCGGATGGCGACGGCGGGGCCGAACTGGCGCTGTGCATATTGCGGCAGCAACCAACGCAAGCTCGACGACTCGTGCGCGCAGTGTGGCGCGGCGCCCGAGCAGCCGCGACCGAAGCGACCGGAGCCGCGCAAGCCACCGCCGGTGTGGTGGTTGCGCCTACGCACGTGGATCGTGCGGCACCCGTACGTCACCGGGGCGATCGGCCTAGCGATCGTGGTGCTGTCGATCTACCTGTGGGTCAACCGTACCCGCAACTTCGACGCGCAGGTGCTCGCGGTGAAGTGGCAGCAGGACATCATCGTCGAGCGCTACATGATCTGGGATCGCGAGGGCTGGCGGCAGGACCTCGTGGCCTCGGCGTTCGAGGTGCAGTCGCTGGGCCAGGCGATCCACCACTACGAGCAGGTGCTCGACGGCTACGACACGCAGCACTACACCGAGCAGGTGGCGTGCGGCGAGGACTGCCGCGACGTGCCCGAGCGCTGCACCGAGAGCTGCTCGGCCAATGACAACGGCTTCGCGACGTGCCGCACCACGTGCACCGGCGGCGGACGATCGTGCACGACGCGGTACTGCACCGAGTCGCGGACGCGTCAGGTGCCGCGGTACCGGCAAGAGCCGCGCTACGCCGAGAAGGTCCGCTATCGCATCTGGGACTGGGGCCACCACCGCACGGTGCCGGCGTCGGGCACGTCGACCGACGATCTGCGCTGGCCGATCGAAGAGGCCAAGGTCGGCCTGTCGCTCACCCAGGGCGAGCAGGAGCGCGAGCGTCGGGAGGGGCACTACTTCGTGACGCTCGGTTATGACGACGACGAGCGCGTCGAGGTCGAGGTCGCACCCGAGGCGTTCACGGGCTTCGGCGTGGGCACGTCGCACCAGCTCACCCTGCAGGGCAGCAATGTCGCCACCGATGGCGTCCCCGTGACGCGCGTCGGCGACGAGCGGTAGCGTCGCTGCGATCCTGCGGGTCTCGTCGGGCTCGGCGCTTGCACCACCGGCTGGTCTCCCCTTCGGCGTCTCCTCGCCGATCGGGTCGCAGCACCCATGCCCGAGCCCACCATCTTCTGGACGCCACCATCGCCGCGCGCGGTCGTGACGGAACCGCACGGGCCGTGGAGCGCAGGCGAGTCGGAGGCGCACGGTGTGCTGGCGGTGCGGCGCGAGGCCTCGCCGGTGCGACTGCTGCCGGGCGCGTTGGTCCCCGGCACGCGCTATCGCCTGCGCCGTTGGCTCGGCGACGGCGGCATGGGCGTGGTGTACGAGGCCGAGCACGTCGAGCTCGAGCGACCGGTCGCGCTCAAGATCCTCCGTGCGCAGATCGCCGAACACGAGGACGCGCGCGAGCGCTTCCGCAAGGAGGCCCGCACCACGACGCGCATCATCTCGCCCCATGTCGTGCAGGTGCTCGACTTCGGGCTGCTGCCGGACGGGCGGGTGTTCTACGCGATGGAACTGCTCGATGGTCGCCCGCTGTCGGCGGAGATCAGCGACGGTCCGATCGCGCCGGCCCGCGCGATCGGCCTGCTCCGGCAGATCTGCGCGGGCCTTGCCGCCGCACACCGCACCGGCGTCATCCACCGCGACGTCAAGCCCGACAACACGATGCTCGTCGAGGATCGGAGCGGTCGCGCGTGCGTCAAGCTGCTCGACTTCGGGATCTCGAGCTCGGTCACCGACCCGAACGCTCGACGCGCCAGCGGCACGCCCGACTACATGGCGCCCGAGCAGATCGAGGGCAAGCCGTTCGACGTGCGGCTCGACGTCTACGCGCTCGGGTGCACCGCGTACGAGATGCTGACCGGGGCGCCGCCGTTTCGTCGGGCCTCGACGATCGAGCTGATCCAGGCCCACCTCGAGGACACGCCCAGCGCCCCGAGTCGCGGAGACGATCCGTTCGCGATTCCACCGGCGTTGGCGGCGGTCGTCATGCGCTGCCTCGCGAAGGAACCTGCGGATCGCTTCGCGTCGATGGAGGAGCTCGAGGCTGCCCTGTGCGAGGCGCAGATCGACGCGGGGCTGCAGACCGACTGGGACGACCTCCCGCTGCCCGAGATCGCCCCGGAGGCGCGCGCCAGGCTGGCTGCCCGCATGCCGCAGGCCCGGTCGCCGCGGATCGCCCGTCGTCGGTGGATCGCGGGGGCGACCGCGGTGGCTGCGGCGATCGTCGCGGGACTGTGGCTGTCGTCGCCCCGCGTCGACGCCTCCGATCACGCCCGCGTCGAGCGCCTCGTGGCCATGACACGCGCGGCCGCGGAGCGCGGGATCTACGTCTATCCGCCGCCGGGCGAGCCGACGGAGACCGCGTATATCTCCGTCATCACGCTCGAGCACATCGAGGGCCCCGCGGCTGCGGCGGCCGACGAGCAGGCGGCCGCGCTGCGCCGGAGCCTCGCTGCCGAGCTGGTCGCGCTCGGCGACGGCTACTGGGACGACGCCGACGCCCGCGCCTACGCCCGCGACTACTACGCGCAGGCGGTGCTCTTCGATCCCGGCAGCGAGCATGCGCGCGAGCGGGCTGGGTTCACCCGCGGTGAGCTCACCGAGCTGCGCGCGCGCGCCGAGGCCCAAGACTTCACCGAGCCCGAGCTCGTCGCGACAGCGCCGTTGATCGCGCTGGCGCTGGTCGAGCCGGACCAGCGCGGTGACAAGGTCTCCGAGCTCGCGCGGGCCGAGACGCCGCGCGCATCGTCGAAGGCGACGCGGCCGACCGTGACGCCGACGCGGCGCACCGCGCCCGCATCGACGCAGCGCATCGCGCCCCGCGTGGCGGACGACGACGCGCACGTGGCGGTTCGGGCCCCGGGTGCGATCGCGGATCGCGAGGCGACGTCGCCGAGCGAGCGGACCAGCCTCCGCCGGACGCTGCGCAAGGCTCAGGGCGCCGTCGCGTCGGGCGACCTCGACACGGCGCAGCGCCTGTTCGATCAGGTCCTCGCCCAGGACCCCGATCAGTCCGCCGCGCTGCGTGGGCTCGCCGAGATCAACCTCGCGCGCGGCAAGCACGACCGCGCCGTGCACTACGCCCGCAGGGCCACGCAGCTCGATCCCGAGGACGGCCTCGCGTTCGTACGGCTCGGCGACGGGCACCGCGGGCTGAACCACCGCCTCGCGGCCCGCCGCGCCTACGCGCGCGCCGAGGTGCTCGGTCGCCCCGAGGCGGCGCCGCGGCTGCGCGAGCTCGACGCGGGGCGGTGATCGAACGGACCCGCGTCCCACTACGGCGTGGGGCGCGAGCGGATGCGGACCAGGTCGAGATCGCCGACGAACCCACGCGCGCCGTCGGCGAACGCGCCAAGGCACACCGCCTCGTCGTTCTTCACCACGCCGCCGACGGGCCAGGCGCTCGTCACCGCCGCGGTGTCGTCGAGGGTCAACACGAGCGTCTCGGCCGATGCGTCGCGCGACACGACGACGCGGTGCCACGCCCCATCGCTCACCGAGGCCTCGGACTCCACGCCGACGTTGCTGCAGGCCGTCAGCCCGTCGCACGCGCCCGGCACGACGCCGCAGTTGACCGTGGGTGCCTCGCAGGCCGCGGCGAAGAAGCGGACGCGGCCGTCCTCGACGCGCAACCACCACGCAGGCTCGGTGCCGGTCCGCGTTTTCCCGATCAGCACGCCCGAGTCCGCGCTGCCGCCCCCGTCGTGGCCCTCGGTGCGGAACACGACTTCGATGGTGAACGAGTCGCGCGCGCCGAAGTCGAGCGCGCTGTGCAGGTCGTTCTCCCCGAGGCACGCGCGCGCGTCGCCGTCGAGGTGGATCGCCGTCGAAGCCGCGCGACCGTCGGCCACCGACACGGGCCCGTGGGACTCCAGCGCGAGCGCGAACGGCCCGCCGTCGCCGAGGGCAAGCTCGGTGTCGCTGTCCTCGAACGACCAGCTCGCGAGCGTCGCGTCGTCCAGCGGTTGCACCGCGGCGCGCAGGAAGTCGATGCGCCCGTAGAAGCCCCCCGCGTCGGCGCCCGCCTCGAACAGTACTCCGACGTGGTCGTCGTCGATCGCGACCACGTCGGAGTACGCCGCCCAGTCGCCGGCCAGGCGCACGCCGTCGATCCAGCTCGCGCCGTCGTCGTGGCTCACCCACAGCCGCAGATCGTGGCGACGGCCGACGTTCGTGCCGTGTTCTCCGGCCGGCAGCGAGAACAGCAGTCGCCGGGTGTCACCGTGGCGGTCGCTGCCCGGCCACGCCAGCAGCGTGCCGTGCACGACCGGCCCACGGAAGGTCGCGACGCGCGTGAAGGCCGGGTCGCTCGACCACGCGTCGTCGACGCCCAGGATCGCCTCGCCGCGGAGCCCCGCGGCGACCTCGGCGGCGGTCTGATCCTCGGCGGCGAGCTGGTGCCGCGTGTTGACGAGCACGCGACCGTCCGCCAGCTCGGCGGCGCTGCTCTCGTTGACGTTGACGTCGCTGTCGGTCTCGCTGACGACGATCGTCCACGAGCTGCCGCCGTCGTCCGAGCGCAGGATGTGGCCGCCGCGCTTGCCGTCGCCGCTGCGCCGATGCATGGCCGGGACCAGCAGGGATCCCGCGTGCGGGCCTGTCTCGAGCTGGATGCCGTGCGAGGGCCCGATGAGCAGGCTCGATCCCGACGGATCGACGACCTGGTCGGTGACGTCGATTGGCGCGCCGAACGACAGCCCGTCGTCGTCGCTGACGCGGATCTCGACCCGCGAGCTGCCGGGCACGCCCTCGCATGCGCAGCTCGCCGGGCTCGGATCGCACCCGGGGTCCAGCAGCTGGGTGGTCGACATCAGCACCACGCGATCGGCGGGCGCGTCGACGAACGGGATCGGGTTCCACACCCGGTTCACCCCGGGGTCGAGCAGGGTCTCGGGGTCCGTCCACGTGGCGCCGCCGTCCTCGGAGCGGGCGATCAGCAGATCGATGTCGCCGATGTCGCACTCGCCGTGCACGCGGCCCTCGGCGAACGCGAGCAGCGTCCCGCCGGGCGTCACCACCACGGCGGGGATCCGCACGTTCGCGTAGGTGCCACCGCCGGGGCGGGGCACGCCGCCGGCCTCGAACACGGTCGTCGTCGCGCGCCGCGGCCCGGGCACGTGCGGCACCGGGGGCACGCGGAGGAACCCGACGTCGTCGAGCTCGCCGTCGAAGCCGCGCGCGCCGTCGGGATCGGCGCCCGCGAGGATCGGATCGCCGCCGGCGATCGTGCCGAGCGCCGCCGTCGCGGCGATGCGGACCTCGTGCGTGCCGTCGACGGCGAGGACGATCTCGCCCGGGTCGCGGACGAACGCCACCGTCGCGCGGTGCCAGACGCCGTCGTCGACGCGGTGCTCCGTCACGCCGTCGAGCACCTGCGCGCCGTCGTCGAGGTGCAGCGAGAGGTGACCGTCCACGATCCCGATCCACCAGCCCGGCCCGTCGCCTGCGCCGCGCGCCAGCAGCGTGCCTGCGCCCGCGGCCCCGCCGTTTCCGTGGACATCGGTGCGGAACGTGACCTCGACGCGCAGCGCGTCCGGATCGAGCAGGTCCGCGGCGTGGACCTCCGGCTCGCCCTCGAGTCGCACGTGCGCGCCGTCGCCGTGGAACCGCAGCGCGGTCGTGCCGGGCCGGATGCCCTCGACGTAGCGCAGGCCCGGGCTCGCGGTGCCCGAGAGGCCACCGCCGTCGGCGTCCTCGATCGCGCCGGGCTCGGTGGCCGCGTCGGTACCGAGCGCCGCGCCTTCGAACGTCCATCGCCAGCCGTCCGCGCGCGCGGGCGCATCGCCGGTGTCATCGACGGTCGCGGTGGTCTCGTCGATCGCACCCGTGGCGGTGCCGTCGATCGTGCCCCCGCCGGCGCTGGACGTCGCGTTGCCACCGGTGTCTGCGGAGGTGCCGGTCGTCCGAGCGTCGTCGTTGCACGCGAGCATCAGGCCGGCGAGGGTCGAGGCGATCGCGATCCGAGTCGTCGTCATCGGCGTCGAGGATGACAGCTCGGATCGCGGGCCACCGCCTTCGGTGGCGGCCCGCGGGCGACCGATCGGTGCGCGGACCGACGAACGCCGTAGAGCGAAGCGCGTACGCGCGGAACTCGAGCGGGCGAAAAGTATGGGAAGCACGTTGCAACGCGGCTCACCCGCGCGCCCGAGGCGTTCAGATCTCGACGTCCCACGTCGCCGCGGCTGCGTCGAACACCCCTTCGAGCAGCGTGCCCCACAGCGCCTCGCGCACGCAGTCCTCGGTGGCGGCGTCGCCGTCGACGCGAACGGTGGTGATGTCGACGATCTCCGCGAAGGTGGTCTCGAGGGCCGCGCGGGCCTTGGGACCGGCGCCGCAGGCCTGACGCGCGGCGTCGAGGTGCGCGCGCAGCAGGGCGAGACGATCGGGCACGGAGCCGCGGCGGCCGAAGCCGATGGTGCTGCTGCTCGCGCCGCCGCCGCCCGAGCCGAAGCCCGACAGCCCGAGGCCCTCGCCCTCCTCGAGGCCCTCGGTCGACGGGCGCACGCCGGGCTCGATCGCGAGGTAGCTCGTCACCGGCGACACGGCGTGGCCGCGCACGGCGAGGACCATCATCTCGGCCTCGCTGAGCGACGCGGTGAGGTCGGTCCCGAAGGCGAGGGCCGACCACCGCTCGGCCTCGTCGGCGTTCGGCAGCAGGACCTTGCGCACCGGGGTGGCCCAGCGCAGGCCGGTCATGACGACGTGACGGACGCTGCGATCGGCGAGGAGCAGCGCCGACGTGCCCGATCCCTCGTCGAGGATCTCGGGCGCGCCGAGGCTCGCGGCGTCGATCCCCGGCGCGTCGATCCGGAGGTGGTGGACGCGGACCGGTCGCGCGAGCTCCTCGAAGGTGTTGACCTGCCGCGGGATGTCGGCGCTGCCGACCTCGACCTGGGCGGTCCACAGCACGCCACCGGTGCCGCGGGGCACGACGCTCCACGGGTCGTCCTCCCCGACGCGCTCGAGCTCGGTCTCGCCGACGGTCGTGTCGACGACGTGCACCAGCGCGCCGGTGCGTCGCGCGAGGGCCTCGATGCGCGCGACCGGCAGCGACCTCCGCATCTGACGATCGGTGAGCACGACGACGCGCCGCGCACGGCCCGGCTTGCCGCCGTCGAGCAGCGCCTCGGCGTGGGCGAGCGCGCCGTCGAGGTGGCTGCCGTTGCGTCCGACGAGCGTCGTGTGCTCGAGCAGCGCGACCGTCTCGCCCACCGGGACGAGCCCACCGGAGAGATCCTCGGTTCGGCGATCGAACGCGACCACGGCGGCGCGCGCGTCGAGCCCGGGGCGCTCGAAGTGTGTCAGGTAGCTCCGGGCCAGCGTGACCTCGGCGGAGAGATCCTCGTCGTCGAGCGATCGACTGCGATCGATCAGCACGACGACGTCGGCGTTGCGCGGCACCTGGGAGATCGTCGGCGCGGCCTCGAGGTCGTAGTGGAACAGCACGCGCCCCTCGGAGATCGGCACCACCGCGAGACCTCCGTCGAAGGCCGGCGCGTGGGCGCGGCCGAGGGCGAAGGTGTGACCGCTGCCCATCGACACGACCGCGCCGCGCCCGACCGGCAACCCGTCGACGAAGACCTGATCGCGGGCCGACGCGCCGCGCACCTGGACGACCGCCTCGACGGCGTCGGTGCCCATCGCGGGCAGCTCGAGGTG
>LNFB01000317.1 GCA_001464385.1 Deltaproteobacteria bacterium Ga0077550
GGGCTGGATAGCCGAGATGCAAGGTGAAACTCGTTTGGCAGGGAAGCTGGCGTGTGAACGACGCCGCCCCGGGGAGCGGAACGCCCGGTTGTGCGTTAGCTTCCTCGATTGCGCGCGAAACCCGAGAATCGAGCGCGCATCGCCCGGAAGGCGGGAGCTTCCACGCGCGTCGCTGGATGCCGAGGCACGCACGCGTCGCCTTCCGTGGCGCCCGGCGAGTGGGTCGAGGGTCAAGGAAGGTCGACGGTGCAAAGCTCTGCCACTGAAGTAGCCCCCGTCCTACCCGCGCCGCCCTTCGTTGTCCCACGCCGCATCCCTCACCTCCGCGACCTCCGGGTCCTCCTCGCGCATCAGTCGTTCCGCCTCCTGCATCGCGAGGCGGGTCCGCGCGAAGCGGGCGTCCTCGTCGCCCCAGAGCGGCACGAGCTCCTCGATCTCGCGCTCCTCGTGGTCGCGCCAGCGGCGGGCGAGGCGGTGGGCGGTGTGGGCCCGGAAGCCGAGCGCCCGGAGGGCGACGATGCCGGTCTCGAAGGCGGCCGCGAAGGTCTCGCGGTGGACGTCGACGATGCCGGCGCGGCGCAGCTCGACGTAGTGCGGGCGATCGCGGGCGCGGGCCAGGATGCGGAGGTCGGGGAAGTGCTGGCGGACGACGTGCGCGACCGCCATGGCCTGCTCGCGATCGTCGATCGCGAGGACGAACAGCGAGGCGCGGGCGCAGCCGGCCGCCTCGAGCAGCTCGATGCGCGACGCGTCGCCGTAGTAGACCTTGATGCCGAGCCGGCCGAGGACGTCGACCATCTCGGGGTCGAGGTCGAGGACCGTCATCGGGATCCGGTTGGCCCGCAGGATGCGGCCGACGATCTGGCCGAAGCGACCGTAGCCGGCGATGACGACCGCCGCGTCCTGGTGCGGGATGTGATCGTGGGGCCGCGCCTCGCCGCGATCGCCGACCGCGGGCAGGATCCACCGCTCGAGCGCGACGAAGCACAGCGGCGTCAGGGCCATCGACACCGCGATCGCGGCGACCAGTGGCGCGGCGACGCGCTCGTCGAACACGCCCGTGGTGCGGCCGAACGACACCAGCACGAAGGCGAACTCGCCGATCTGCGGCAGGGCGAACGCGACGATCCACCGCGCGGGCCGATCGAGCGCGAAGCTGCGGCCGAGCAGGTAGAGCACGCCGAGCTTGAGCGCCATCGTGCCCACGACGATGCCGAGGATTGTCGCCGGCTCGGACGCCAGCAGGCCGAAGTCGATCTGCGCCCCGACCGAGATGAAGAACAGCCCGAGCAGCAGGCCCTTGAACGGCTCGATGTCGGCCTCGAGCTCGTGGCGGTACTCGCTGTCGGCGAGCACGACCCCGGCCATGAAGGTGCCGAGCGCCGCGGAGAAGCCGACGACGTGCATCAGCAGCGCGATGCCGACGACCAGCAGCAGCGCGAACGCGATGAACGACTCGCGCAGGCGAACGCGGGCGAGGAACTGGAACACCGGCCTGACCACGAAGCGACCGGCCGCGACGATGCCGGCGACCGCCAATGCGAGGGCCAGCGCGGACTGCCACGCCGCGCGGTCGTCGGCGTCGCCGGTGTCGGCGGCGTGGATCGCCAGCAGCGGGAACACGCCCAGGATCGGGATCACCGCGATGTCCTGGAACAGCAGGATCGAGAAGCTCGCCTGGCCGCCGCTGGTCTTCAGCAAGCCGCGCTCGGCGAGGCTCGCCAGGACGATCGCGGTCGACGACATGGCGAGCACCAGGCCGATCGCGACGGCGGTGCGCCACGGCAGACCCAGGGCGAACGCGCCAGCGGCCACCGCCGCGGCGCAGCCGACGACCTGCAGGCCGCCGAGCCCGAGGATCGGCCGCCGCAGATCCCACAAGAGCGCGGGGCGCAGCTCGAGTCCGACGAGGAACATCATCATCACCACGCCGAACTCGGCGAAGTGCATGACCTCGCCGCCCTCGTGGCCGACGATGCCGAGTGCGAACGGGCCGATGGTCGCGCCGGCGATGAGGTAGCCGAGCACGGCGCCCAGGCCCGCGCGCTTGGCCAGCGGCACGAACACGACCGCGACGCAGAGGTACACGAACGCCTGCAGCAGGATGTCGCCGGTCATGGGGTCTCCTCGCGGATCATCGCAGCGAGCGCGTCTGCGTCGTTGAGGCGTGCGGCTCGGGCGGCGCGCTCGAGGTCGAGTCGATCGTCGCGCAGGGCCGCGATCACGCGGCGGTACGCGTCGACCAGCGCGGGCAGGCCGAGGTCCGCGGCCGGTCGCAGCGCCCCGTGGGCGACGAACGGCGCCAGGAATCGCATGCCGCACAGGTTCGCGGTCTGCTCCCACGGCGCGAGCAGCTCGCGCACGGTGAATCGGTTGGTGCCGCCGCGCTCGTAGGCGCTGGCGGGCCCGCCAGTGGTCGTCACGTTGAACGTCAGCTTGTCGCGCAATCGATCGCCACGCTCGCCGTACGCCCAGCCGTGCTCGAGCACCATGTCCTGCCACTGCTTGAGGATCGCCGGCGTCGAGTACCAGTAGAACGGGTGGTGGAAGACGATGACGTCGTGCTCGAGCAGCAGCGCCTGCTCACGGCGCACGTCGATCGCCAGCGTCGGGTACTCCTCGTAGAGATCGTTGACGGTGACCCCGTCGAGGTCGCGCACCGCCTCGAGCAGCGGGCGGTTCACGGCCGAGCGCTCGTACACGGGATGGGCGAACTGGATCAGCACGCGGCGCGCCGTGGCTGGGGGCATCCGGGCGAGGATACGGGGACGATCGCCGGCGGACCATCGGGTCGCGCCCGAATCCGGAGGCGACTCCGCCGCCGTCCGCCGGTGCTAGCGATCCTTGCATATTGAGCGGATGTCGCTCAATATGCAAGGATGTTGGACCGGCCCTCGGTGGCGCGACAGATCGAGCTGCGCCTGCGCGAGGCGCCGGTCGTGACGCTGCTCGGGCCCCGCCAGTGCGGCAAGACCACGCTGGCGCGCGACCTGGCGTCGCGGCGCCGTTCGACGTACTTCGACCTCGAGGACCCCCAGAGCGCCGCCCGTCTGCAGCAGCCGATGACCACGCTCGCGCCGCTGCGCGGCCTCGTGGTGATCGACGAGATCCAGCGCGCCCCCGCGCTGTTCGAGATCCTCCGCGTGCTCGCGGATCGCCCTGCCCATCCGGCGAGGTTCCTCCTGCTCGGCAGCGCGTC
Organism: Deltaproteobacteria bacterium Ga0077550; assembly: GCA_001464385.1. GTDB lineage: Bacteria > Myxococcota_A > Polyangia > Nannocystales > Nannocystaceae > Xiheibacterium > Xiheibacterium aquaticum. Next base: position 3,200 of record LNFB01000317.1, read on the forward strand.
CCCCGAGCTCGTCGGCGGGTCCTCGGAGTCGCTCGCGGGTCGCGTCGCGTTCGTCGAGATGGCCGGCTTCGACATCGAGGAGGTCGGCGCCGACAAGCTGCGGCAGCTATGGTTCCGCGGCGGGTTCCCCCGCTCGTTCCTCGCCAAGAGCCACGCGCAGAGCGAGCGCTGGCGCGAGGACTTCATCCGCACCTTCCTCGAGCGCGACCTACCGCAGCTCGGCCTGCGCAGCTCGGCTGCGACCTACCGCCGGTTCTGGACCATGCTCGCCCACACACACGGCGGTGTCCTCAATGCCTCGGCGATCGGGCAGTCGCTCGGCGAGGCCCACACGACCGTGCGTCGGCACCTCGATCAACTCTGCGGCGCGCTCGTGCTGCGACAGCTCGCGCCGTGGTTCGAAAACCTCGGCAAGCGCCAGGTGAAGTCCCCCAAGGTCTACGTGCGCGACACCGGGCTACTGCACACGTTGCTCGGGGTGCGCTCGTTCGCGGCGCTGGAGGGGCACCCGAAGCTGGGCGCGTCGTTCGAGGGCCTCGTGGTCGAGCACGTGATCGCGGCCGTCGGCGAGCGCAACGCGTATTTCTGGGCGACGCCCGCGGGCGCCGAGCTCGACCTCTTCCTGACCTTGGGCGGCGCGCGCTACGGCGTCGAGGTCAAGTACGCGGACGCGCCGACGATCACGAAGTCCATGCGGGTCGCGCTGCACGACCTCGGGCTCGAGCGTCTGTTCATCGTCGGTCCGGGGACCGACGGCTATCCGCTCGACGAACGCATCGAGGTCTGCCCGCTGCCCGCGCTGGTGGCCAAGTTGCGTCGCCTGCGGTAGCGATCAGCGCCGACGTCAACGGCGGCGTCGGAGCAGCACGAAGCCGATCGCGCCCGCGAACGACAGCAGCGTGATCGGGGGCATGGCGCCGGGCCAGCCTCCGACGTCGAGCCACGCGCCGTAGCCGAGCAGCAGGGTGTGCACGGCGACCAGCAGCAGCACGATGCGGCCGACGCCGGGCACGAGGCTGGTGCCGGGGACCTGTGCGGTCGCGGGGCGCGTGGTGGTGACGTGGCCGAGCCACAGCACGAGCACGGTGGCGACGATGCCGGCGAGCATCGAGGCCTCGCCGTTCCAGCGCATGCGGCCGGTCTCGAGGTAGTGCTTGGGCAGGTACGCCGGATCGAGCACGAGCAGCGAGAGCATCAGGTGCGCGAGCGCCAGTGCGAGGCCGAGGAGGCCCGCGTGCTTGCGTCGCGCCTTGTCAGCGACGACGCCGGAGATGCCGAGCATCGCGAGGCTCGCCACGGAGATCGCCTTGTTCGCGACGAACACGGGGATCTGCTCGACACTGACGTCGCCGAAGACGTTGTACCGGAGCACGGCATACGCCAGGCTCGCCGCGAGCACACCGGCGACCACGGAGACGTCGCGCACCGCGGGAGCATACTAGGAAGCCCGCGCTCGTGGGTGGCCCGGGGACGGTGCGCCGGCCGCGGCCACCCGCGGGAATCCCCCCTGCGTGGGCGCCCCGCGATCAACGCCGGCGCCGCGGGGTCGCGAACGGGTGCTCGAAGTAGCCAGTGAGCGCGAAGAACAGGCTGTGCTGCGCTCGGCTCAGCCCTTCGTCGTCGTCGTGCACGGCGTCCCTTCGATAGAAATACCCGGTGTCGCTGGTGCTGCGGTCATAGCGGTACTCGACGCGCAGCAGCACGTGGTCGAACAGGGTGACGTTGTTGCCGTAGACGCCCGAGAGCATGAGCTGCTCGACGCCGAACATCCGGGCGTCGCGGTCCCAGAACGCCTCGGCGCGCCCGACCATGTCCCAGCGCACCCGGTCGCGGCGCGAGGTCCAGATGCGGCCGCGCCCGGTGAGCGCGCCGCCCATCCACAGCGCGACCGGCTCGTCGAAGAGCGCGGTGAGCCGCTCGCGCCCGACGTCGAACACCGCCGACATCCCCCAGCGGCCGACGTCGTAGACGAGCCACGTGTCCGAGAGCATCCGCCACGCGCGCGGTCGGTTGTCGACGTCCTCGGCGCCGAAGTGGAACCACTGCGACAGCGTGAGCCCGTCGATCGGCGTGTACGAGGCGCCCGCGAGCGCGCTGGGCAACCGGTTCACGTCGCCGTAGGTCTGCCAGCCGTTCGTGATCCACAGCTGCGCGACCACCTTGCGCCCGAGCGGCTGGCTGATCCGGCCGCCCATCAGCACGTACGGCACCGCGTTCAGGTGCCACGGCGTCGAGTACGTGGGGTTGTCCTTCGACCAGAAGCTGTAGATGCCGATCGGCGTCGAGAACAGCCCGACCGCGAACTCCGTGCCGGCCTTCGGGATCCGCACCCCGACGTTCGCGCGCCCGAGGTGCTGCCACACCTCGGCGCCGGTGAACTGGCTCGCGTCGCCGCCCGGCCGCGGCTCGGTCGACAGCAGCGCCGTCGCGGCGGGCCCGATCTGCCCCGCGAGCTCGAGCAGCCACGGCTCGTCGTCGGTCGGCGTGTGGCGCAGGTACGCAGCCGCGAGCTGGACGGTGAACTCGTTGACGCGCGGCGAGGTGAAGTTGCCGCGATCGACGTGGTTGTCGGGCAGGTTGCTGTCGAAGACGTAGCCCGTGTCGATGAAGCCACCGACCGCCCAATTGCGCGGTCGATCGTCGTCGTGCCGGTGGCGATCACGGCGGCGGTGCCGAGGCCGGTGCCGAGGATGGTCTGCGCCGTCGGGCCGATCGCCGAACGACGCCTCGGGGCGCGGCGCGGGATCGACGGGCGCCGTGGTGACCTCGGCGGGCGCGAGCGCGGCGATGGCCGGGCCCTCGACCGCGGGATCGGCCGCGACCCCCTGCGGGCCGTCGTACGGCCGCGCCGGGCCGAGCAGAACCGCGAGCAGCACGCAGGCCGGCGACATCGACGGGCGAGAGCATCGGCCGTCGGCCGCCCGGCCGCAAGTTCTCGCCGCGCTTTGACACCGACCGCCGCGCTCGCGGACACTCCCGGCCGTTGCTCGGCCTGTCGCGCTACCAATGGCTCGTGCTCGGGGCTGCCTGGCTCGGCTGGGGCTTCGATGTGTTCGACGGGCTGCTGTTCAACTACGTGGCGCCGATCTGCGTGCCCAACCTGCTCGGCTACGCGCCGTCGGACCCGGCCGCGAAGGCCGAGACCATGATGTGGACCGCGACGCTCTCGAGCGCGCTGCTGCTGGGGTGGGCGCTGGGCGGCGTGCTGTTCGGCAAGCTCACCGATCGCCTGGGCCGCACGCGCACGATGCTGCTGACGATGCTGACGTACGCGCTGGGCACGGCGGCATGCGCGTTGGCGCCGAACCTGTGGGTGCTCGCGGCGTTCCGCTTCGTCGCGAGCCTCGGCATCGGCGGCGAGTGGGCGGCCGGCGCCTCGCTGGTCGCCGAGACCATGCCCAAGGACAAGCGCATCCTCGGCGGCGCGCTGCTGTACACCTCGGCGCCGATCGGCATGCTGCTGGCGACGTTCGTCAACGATGTGTTCACGCGCCAGCTCGACTCGATCGCGGCCGACCCGTCGATGTCGTGGCGCGTCGTCTTCATCACCGGGCTGATCCCCGCCGGCGTCGCGGTGCTCATCCGCATGAAGGTCAAGGAGCCCGAGGGCTGGGCGCCCGCCGAGCGCACCGAGCTACGCGAGCTGTTCACGCCGCAGCTGCGCCGCCGGACCTTCGGTGGGCTGGCGATGGCGATCGTCGCGCTGGTCACGTGGTGGAGCGTGTCGGCGTTCATCCCGGTGATCGCCAGCTTCCTCGCCGCCGACACGGCGCCCGATCCGAGCAGGCTGGCCGACCTCAAGGTCGAGTACATCACGATCGGTACCGCCGCGTTCGCGATCGGTGGATTGTTCGGCACGCTGCTCACCGTCCCGGTGGCGCTGCGCCTGGGTCGGCGGCCGATGTTCACGATCTACTTCATCGGCAGCGCGGTCGCGATCTGGGCCGCCTTCGGGGCGCCGGTCGCCGCGATGACGCGGCTCTACCTGATGTTCGGCGTCGGCGTGACGGTGTTCGGAGTGTTCGGTGCCTTCAGCTTTTATCTCCCGGAGCTGTTCCCGATGCGGCTGCGCGGGACGGGGGCCGGCTTCTGTTACAACGCCGGCCGAGTGATCACCGCGGGCTTCCCCTTCGCGGTGGGCATGATCGTGATGAAGGGCGTGAACCCCGTGTGGGTGCTGCAGTGGGTCGCGCTGGCGCCCGTGGCCGGCCTCGTGCTGCTCGCGCTCGGCCTCGCGGTCGAGACCCGCGGCCACGAGATCGATTGAGCCGCCGTCGTCGTCGGCCTTGCGAGCGCGCGCGCGGCTCCGTACGATCGCGGACGTGGCCCAGCCCCCGCGAGCCCCTCCGCGTGCGGTGACGCCAGCGAGCGCCGCGACGATCGTCACCGGCGTGTCGGCGCCGATTCCCACGCCCGGCTCGCAGCCGAGCATCCCGCGGCCGCCCGCGCCGCGACAGGTCGCGCCGCGATCGGGCTCGCCGTCCTCGGTGTCTGCGGGCCGTGGCGCGGCCGCGAAGCTGTGCCCGACGTGCGGCGAGCGCTTTCCCGTCGACTACCGCGTGTGTCCACGGGACGTGGTGCCGCTCGAGCGCCTCAGCGAAGACGAGGCCGATCCGCTGATCGGCGTGATGCTGGCGGACGCGTACCGCGTGCTGCGGATGATCGGGCAGGGCGGCATGGGCCGGGTGTACGAGGCCCGCCACGCGCGGCTCGGCGCCCGCCGCTTCGCGGTGAAGGTCATGCACGAGGAGCTCGCGCGCAAGCCCGAGCTCGTCACGCGATTCCGCCGCGAGGCCGAGACGGCCTGCGTCGCCGCGCACCCCAACGTGGTGCAGGTGTTCGACGTCGCCGAGACCGAGGCCGGCCTGCCGTTCATCGTCGCCGAGCTGCTCGAGGGCGAGGACCTCGGCCAGCGGTTGAGCACCACCGCCAAGCTGCCGCTGGCGACGACGGTGCCGATCGTGCGGCAGCTGTGCGCGGGCCTCAGCGCCGCGCACCTGCAGGGCGTGGTGCACCGTGACCTCAAGCCCGACAACGTGTTCCTCGTCGGCGGCGACAGCCCGACGGTGAAGCTGCTGGATTTCGGCATCGCGCGGGTCAACGACACCGGCGCGGGCAACCGCACGCGCACGGGCGTGATCATGGGGACGCCGGCGTACATGGCCCCCGAGCAGGCCAAGGGCGCCAAGGTCGACGCGCGCGCGGACATCTATTCGGTGGGGGCGATCCTGTATCGGTGCTTGACCGGACACGAGCCGTTCGAGGCGGAGGATCCGGCGGCGACGCTGACGGCGGTGCTGACCAAGGAGCCGAAGCGTCCGCGATCGATCGCGCCGGAGATCCCCGAGGCCGTGGAATTGGTGATCGAGCGGGCGATGGCGCGGGACGTGGAGCAGCGCTTCCAGACCCTGGCCGAGTTCGACGCGGCACTGGGCGCGCTGCACGACGACGGCGAGGTCTCGGCGGTGGTGAGCGTGCCGATCACGGGCTCGCAGAGCGGCGCGCCGGCGCCGACCGATGGCACGCGGGCGGCCCAGCTCGCGCGGCCGCTGGTGGCGGTGTTGTCGGTGGTCGCGGTGCTGATGATCGCGTCGGGCGTGGCGGGATTGCTGGGTCGATTGCTGGCCCGCGACGAGGACGGACTGGGCGGCAGCGAGGGCATGCTCGTGGTGCTCGGGACGGCGGCGGTGCTGGCGACGCCGGCGGGGATGTGGTTCCGGTGGGTGCGGCGGAGCGTGTGGGGGAATAGTCTGCGGGCGGTCGGGCTGGCGCGGCGGATGGGCACGACGATGGCCGCGGGGGCGATCGCGTATCTGTTGGTCGAGCTGGTCGCGACGAGCGTGGAGCTGGCAGTCGCGGAGGCGCCGACGCTGCAGACGGGGTTGGGCGTGTCGCTGGTGGCGGTGGCGCTGGCGATTGCGGTGGGGTGGGTGGCGGATCGGTGGATT
>LNFB01000318.1 GCA_001464385.1 Deltaproteobacteria bacterium Ga0077550
GCGCGTACGCAGCACGCTCGACGATCTCGCCAAGGAGTACGGCGACGACCTGCGGATCGTGTTCAAGAACAACCCGCTGCCGATGCACATTCGGGCCGCCGCGGCCGCGGCTGCAGCCGAGGCCGCCGGCAAGCAGGGGAAGTTCTGGGCGATGCACGATCGGCTGTTCGAGAACGCCCGGGAGCTCACCGACGAGAACTTCGCCCGCTGGGCGGGCGAGCTGGGGCTCGAGGCCGCCCGATTCGAGCGTGACCGCAACGATCCCAAGACCATCGAGCGCATCTCGGCGCAGAGCCAGCAATGCACCTCGCTGGGCGCCCGCGGCACGCCTGCGTTCTTCATCAACGGCCGCTACCTGAGCGGCGCCCAGCCGATCGAGTCCTTCCGCACGCTCATCGACGAGGAGGCCAAGAAGGCCGACGCGATGCTGCGCAAGGGCGTGAAGCCGAAGAAGCTGTACGACGCGATCATCAAGGGTGGCAAGACGGCGCCGTAGTGTCGCTGCGCATCAGGGGCACGCTGTGGTCTCGACGCAGTCGTCCTCGAACCACTCGTAGGGATCCATGCACTCGGCGTGCTGCGCCGCGCCGCCGTCGTCGGCGAGGCACGCCTCGAAGAACGCCGCGGGCCGCAGCGTGCAGACCTGCGGGTCGTTGTAGTACACGCCCGTGCCATCGGCGTTGTCGATCCCGTACTGCCGCACCGCGGGCGCTCCGCCGCCCGGCGACGCGATGTCCAACCACTCGTCTTCGCCGTCCTTCAGGCCGTTGAAGTTGATGTTGAGCTGCGCCTCGTCACCCGCGGCCAGCGCCGCCAGCATGCAGACCAGCGCGTCGCCGTACGCCACGTCCTCGCAGGTGTCCGGATCCCACGCCGAGCACTGCCAGCGGAAGCCTTCGCACGGCGCCGCGAGCCCGCATGCCGCGATGGGATCCATGGTCGCGCCCGTCGACCCCGTCTCGGTCGTGCCCACCGACTCCGTGGTGGACGACTCCGAACCGATCGAGTCGGTCCCACCCCCCGCATCGGCGGCGCATCCACAGACAAACGCGACGATCATCATCCACTTCGAGTCCATCCGAACCGACCTCCCGTCCAACCCACCGACCAACGCGCCCCAGGCGAACGCACGATCAGCATGCAACGTGGGAACCGCGTCCGCAACCGCGGCGCGCCCGCAGTCCCGTCGTTCACGGCAATCCCGGGCAGTCGACCGTCCGATCCCGCGACGCCGTGCACGCGGCGACCAGATCCGCCCCCGCGGGGATCGGGCCCGGCCAGTGCACGTCGATCTCGAGGTTCCACCCCGCGTCGCTGCACTCCGCCGACCTCGCCGCGCCCGCGCGCGGCAGCCAGCACGCGGATGCACCCTCCGGCACGATCGCGGCGTCGAGCGAACCATCGCACCGCGGTACCGCCTCGGTCACGAGCTCGTTGTCGACCGGCATCGTCAGGCTCACCGCGCAGTCGTGCTGCAGCCCGTCCGCTGCGTCGAGATCCGCCACGCACAGCGAAACGCACGACGGCTGGACCATCGAGCGGGCGCGCGCGGCGATGGCCCGCATCGCGGGCGCCCAGTCCTCGGCGCAGATCGACCACAGCGCGGCGTCGCCGTCGGACGCGACGGGATTCGCCTCGACGAACGCGCGCACGCGGACCGGCGGCAACCCGAACGATCCGTCCGCGGCGACGCAGCCGGGCCCGATCCCGTACTCGCGCTGGATCGCGGGATCCTCCGCGTCGGCGAACGGGATCGCGTCGCCGCGCTGCCAGCCCTCGGGCACGCCGACGATCCCGACGAACTCGACCGGTGCCGCGGCCGAGAGCACCGCCTCGGCGTGGGTGAGCACGCGCGCCATCCAGCCCGCCGGCTCGCCCGCGAAGTCCTTGTCCGCAGGCACGCACGCGTCGTAGCCGTCCGCCGGTCCCTCGCAGGTGACGCCCGCGTTCCAGCAGATCGCCGGCATGGGCGCGTCCGCGTCGGGGTCGGTCCAGAACGTCTGGTTGCTGTCGGGATCGAAGACGAGATCGCCGTCGTCGTCCATCAGCGTGCAATCGGCGGCGTCGCTGACGAGGACGGCCACCATCGGTCGGTACGGGGTCGAGAGCTGCTCGATCGCGCGGATGCTCGCGCCGATCGGCGCCGGGAACCCGCAGCCCGCGATGCCCTGCGGCGTCGCGCAGGCGAGCGCCGCCGCGACGTCGACCCCGCCGAGGTTGCTGCCGTGTCGATCCCACTCGATCCACGGGCCGTCGCCGTCCGGCCGCCCGTGGGGCACGGTCGCGATCGCCTCGAGCGCGCAGACGTCGGTGCACGCGGTGGCCGACGCGTCGTCCCCGTCGACGATCGAGAAGTCCTGGAGGTGCTCGCGGCAGCTCACGAGCAACAGCTCGGCCGGCCCGACCTCGGGGCACGGCGGCACCGGATCCTCCGCGGCCGTGAAAGCGACGCGCACGCCGACGTCCTCGGGCAGTGCACCGAGCGCCTCGACGAGCGCCGGCATCGCCCGGGCGAGCTTCGCCTGCGCCGGGCCCATGCGCGCCGATCGATCGATGACGAACAGAAGGTCGACGCCGCGCGCCGGCAAGATCGACACGCACGCGATGCCCTCGTCGTAGTCGTCGGCTCCACACGGTCCACGGTCGCCGGTCGCGTCCGTGCCGGGGATCGCTGCGTCATCGCCGTGGCCGCACGCGATGGCGAGCGCGAAGACGACGACGTCGCAGCGGTGGCTTCGCACGGCGTCATCTCACCGCACGCGACGAGCGCGGTCCAGCGAAAGCCACCGCCAACCGAGTTGGCGCGTGATCACGGGTCCCCACGCCCGAGCACACGCAGCCCCGCGAGGTGGTCGATCCCCACGAAGCGCACCGACAGGCCGCCGAAGCGTCGAACGTGCGCACGGCCGACGTCGTGGGCGACGACGAGGTTGTCGCCCTCGGGATAGAGCGCGCGGAAGGCCACGAGCGCCTTCGGGTCGAAGGCCTCCTCCGACCACTTCGCTTCGATCGCGATCGGGCGCTCGGGATCCCGGGCCACCACGAAGTCGAGCTCGTGGCGAGCCTTGTCGCGCCAGTAGTGGATCTCGCGCCCCTGCAGCACCGAGCGCAGCTCGTTCAGCACATAGTGCTCCCAGAGCAGACCGACGTCATCGTCTCGCAGCCGAAGCCACCCGCGGTGAAAGCACACGAAGCCTGTGTCGAAGCCGTACACCTTGGGCGCGCGCACGAGTTCCTGGCTGCGGCCGCTGTGAAAGGGTCGCAGCACCTCGACGATCAGGGTCTGCTCCATCGCAGCGAGGTAGGTCTGGACCGTGGGACGCGAGATGCCCGCGGGTGCGGCGAGCTGAGCGGCCTCGAAGATCCCGCCGCTCTGGCGAAACGTGAGCTCGAGCAGCTTCTGGAAGCTCGCGCGGCGCTCGAGCCGGAAGAGCTCCTGCAGGTCCTTCGCCCAGTAGCTGTCGAACCACTCCTCGAAGTCGGCCTCGGGGAAACGCGCCGCGAGGAACATCGGCGGCAATCCACCACGATGGAGTCGACGGCGGACGTCGGTGCTCTCGAAGGCCGCGAGGTCGCGATGATCCATCGGGGTCAGTCGCACGGTCCGCTTGCGACCCGTCAGCGTGTCGCGGAACTTGTCGGAGGCCAACAGCGTGCTCGACCCGGTCGCGAGCACGCGCACCCCCGGGAAGTGATCGGCGGCGAGCTTGAGGAGCTCGGCGGGCGCGTCGAGGCGATGGACCTCGTCGAGCACGATGCGTCCGCGCCCGACCTCGCGCAGGAACGACTCGGGGTCCGCCACCGCCCGCCGCACACTCGGCAGTTCGCAGTCGAGGACCTCGGCGTCCGGCAGCGCCCGCGCCAGGGTGGACTTGCCGGTGCGGCGCACGCCGGCGAGCCACACGATCGGCCGTTCGCGCCAGGCCTCCTCGATCCGAGCGAGCCAGTGTGACCTCGGGAACACCTCACGGAGCGTCGCACGAGCGGCAACCAAACGAAAACAGATTTTCGTTTGGCGACGACAGACGAAAATCTGTTTTCCGTTGGCGACTCCGGGCGCGGACGGCCGCGGCGTCCGCGACCTCCGCGCCGCGCGATGACGCCGTCACTTCGCCGGGATCACCAGCACCGGGCACGTCGACTGCCGGATGATCCGATCCGCCGTGCTGCCCACGAAGAACCGCGCGACCCGGCTGCGGCCGCTCGCGGCCATCACGATCAGATCCGCGCCGACGCGGGCCGCCTCCTGCAGGACCGAGTCCGCGGGCTGACCGGGGCCGACCGCGTGCTCGACCTCGAGGCCGCTGCACACCGTCGACGTGACGTGCTGCAGCGCCGACAACGAGGTGCTGCGGGCCTTGCTCTCGATCTCCTCGATGATGCCGGCGGGCAGCGACACCGGGCCCGTGTACATCGCGGTCGAGTGCATCGGCGGGGTCACGTGCACGAGCACGAGCTTGCCGCCCGAGCCCCGCGCGATGGCGGCCGCGTGCGACAGGGCGCGCATGGACGCCGGCGAGAACTCGACGAAGTGCTCGCCCGCCTTCACCGCACGCCCCTGCTCGATCGCCTCGTCGTCGGCGGGCTCGAAGTCGATGGGCACGAGGATCGTCTGGAAGGTTTCCATGCGCGCCAAGCCTACCAGGCCCGGCGCGGCCACGGAACCAAGACCCCCCCGCCGGCGACCTCAGCTCACCTCGTCGCGGCCCATGCTCTGGTAGACGTCCTCGAGGTCGCTGCGGACCTTGGCCAGCGCGATGACCTCGACGTCGGCGAGCACGAGCTGCTTGAGCAGGTGGGCCGCACGCTCCTCGGTGCCGTGGATCCGGACCTTGAGCAGCCCGCGGTCGGCGGTCGCCGGATCGGGCAGGGGCTCGCCCTTGTGCAGCGGTTCGACGCGTTCGACGAGGCCCTCGTGCTGACGCAGGATCTCGATCGCGCGCTGCAGCCCGCGGGTGATGTGGACCTCGTGCAGGCGCCGCCCGACCTCGTACTTGGCGATGACCTCCTCGACGTTGCCGTGGACCTCGAGCTTGCCCTTCTGGATGAGCGCAACCGTGTCCACGAAGCCGTCGAGCTCGCGCAGGATGTGCGAGCTGACGACGATGCCGACGCCGCGCTCGGCGACGCTCCGCAGGATGTCGCGCAGCTGGCGACGCGCGAGCGGATCCAACCCGTCCGCGGGCTCGTCGAGCAGCAGCAGCTCGGGGTCGTGGATCATCGCGCGGGCGATCGCGAGGCGCTGACGCATGCCCTTGCTCATCTCGCCGATGAACGCCGAGGCCTTGCTCGACAGGTCGAACATCGACAGCAGCTCGTCGACGCGCTTGCGCGCGGTGGCGTCGTCCTGGCCGTAGCACTCGGCGAAGAACCGCAGGTAGCCCGCGGCGGTCATCGTCGGATACAGCGCGGTGCCGTCACCGAGGAAGCCGATGCGGCGCCGGATCTCGAACCGATCCTCCCACGCGTCCTTGCCGTCCCACGCGACGTTGCCCGCGTCGGGCCGCTGCAGCGTGGCGAGGATCCGCAGCGTCGTGCTCTTGCCCGCGCCGTTGGGGCCGATGAGCGCGAGGACCTCGCCGCGGCGGATGGTGAGGTTCAGCTCGGTGACGGCGTCGCGAACGCCGTCGTACGAGTGGCGGATCTGTCGGCATTCGACCTGTTGCATGGCGGCTTGGAACCGGAGGGGGCGACGGCAAGGGCGCCCGCGGCGTGGGGGTGGTGACGCACGGACCCCCCGGAAGGTTCCACGCGCGCGGGAGACGGGCACCCCTTCGGGGCGGGACGGGGCCGCCGTCGGCTAGCGGAGCGCCCCCGCCCAGCGTACAACGACCCCGATGCCCGCGTCGTTCGCCCGAGGCCTCCATACCCCCGCGCTGGCGGCCCTGCTCTCGATCCCCGTGGGCGCGCCGCTCGGCTGCCACGGCCCCGGCCGCGCCGGCCTGCAGGCGCCCGACGCCGCCGCGCCCGAGGGCGCCCGCGGCGAGGATGCGGCCGGCCTGCCGCGCTTCGCCTCCGGCGGCGCCGAGGCCTCGACCGAGATCGAGCGTTACAAGGTCGAGCTCGGCGACGCGCCGGTCCGCGGCAACGCGAACGCCCCCGTGACGGTGGTGATGTTCAGCGACTTCGAGTGCCCGTACTGCCGCGAGGGCTACCTCAACCTCCGCGAGCTCGAGCGCCGCTACGAGGGCCGCGTCCGCATCGCGTACAAGGCGTTCCCGCTCGACTTCCACTCCGGCGCGCTGCCGGCCGCGATCGCGGCCCGCACCGCCCAGGCCGCGGGGCGGTTCTGGGAATTCCACGACCGCGTGTACGCGCAGCGCGAGGTCGATCTCGATCGCCTCTTCGACTACGCCGCCGACGCGGGCATCGATCCCAAGCTGCTCGCGCGCGACCTCGACTCCCTCGACTTCGGGCCCGAGGTCCGTCGCGACATGCGACAGGCGCGGCGGCTCGGCGTGAGCAGCACGCCGACGTTCTTCATCAACGGCCGGCAGCTCTCGGGCGCCCAACCGGTGGACGAGATGTCCGCGGTCGTCGAGGAGGAGCTCGCGCTGGCCAAGGGCTGGGCGGCCGACGGCGTCGCCCCGGCAGACATCTACGCCCACGCGATCAAGGACGGCTTCTCGGCGATCGAGTACAGCGGCCGCCGTCGCGGGCTCGATCCCGACTCCGTCACCGTGGTGCCGATCGGCAAGTCGCCCGTGCTCGGGCCCGCCGACGCGCCGGTCACCATCGTCGCGTTCAACGACTTCGAGTGCCCGTTCTGCGCCCGCGGCAACGCGGTCGTCTCGCGCCTGCGCGCCCGCTACGGCGACAAGATCCGGCTGGTCTACAAGAGCAACCCGCTGCCCTTCCACAGCCACGCCTTCATCGCCGCACGGGCGGCCATGTCGGCGGCGGCCCAGGGCAAGTTCTGGCCGTACCACGACGCCCTGTACGCCACCGGGGCGAAGTTCGACGAGGACAAGCTCATCGCGATCGCCAAGCAGGTCGGCCTCGACGTCAAGCGCTTCAAGGACGACATCCAGGGCGGGACGTTCGACGCCGCGATCGACGACGACCTCGCGCTGGGCGCGATGCTCGGGGTCTCGGGCACGCCGGCGTACTTCGTGAATGGTCGCCCCGTCGAGGGCGCCCTGCCCGATCTGCACTTCCGGCTGATCATCGAAGAGGAGCTCGAGCGGGCCGCCGCGGCGGTGGCCCGCGGCGTGGCCAAGGCCGAGGTCTACGACGCGCTCATGCGCACGCCTCTCGAGTGAGCGCGCCCCGATCGACGCGGGAGCGAGCGGGGAGCGAGATCAGTGCGGGCGGTTACACCCGGGGCCGCACGCTCGCCCGCGGACGACCCGACGACGCCTCGGCTTTTTGACGGTCGCCCGGGCGCTGACGTACGCTCGCGGTCGCTCGCACCATGTTTTCTTCTCACGCTCGTCTCTCGTTGGGTGCGTTCCTCGTCGCGGGGGGTGTGAGCGCGCCCGCGGCCGCCGCCCTCGACCAGCGCAGCGCCGAGCCGGACGAGGTCGCCGAGACCGACGACGAATCCGCCCCGGGCGGCGACGAGGTCGAGCGTCCGACGCCCACGGCCGACGACGAACCCGCCGAGGACGACGACGGGGGATCGAAGGACGACAAGCCGGCGAAGGCCAAGCGGGGCAAGGCGGCCAAGGCCGACGAGCCGTGGCTTCCCCCGGAGCGCACCTCGGGCAAGCGCGCGAGGGCCCTCGAGCTGAAGAAGCCGTGGATCAAGCGCTGGGCGCCCGAGCGCGACATGCTCGACATCGGGCTGTACTTGGGCGCGCTGTTCCTGCCCAAGAACCACGGCCTGTTCGACGCCGGCGATGGCCCGCGGCCCTCGCTGCCGCGCAGCGTGTTCGACGTCGGCGGCCGCCTGGCGTACATGCCGCTGTCGTTCCTCGGCCTCGGCCTCGAGGTCGGCGCGATGCCGGGCGGACGCAGCACCAGCGCCCACGCCGACGTGACGATGTCCGCGTTCCGCATGCACGTGATCGGGCAGCTCCCCTACCGCGTGACGCCGACGCTGGTCATCGGCGGTGGTTTCCTCGCCATCAAGTCGGCCGAGGGGATCCTCAACGAGCTCGACAGCGCGTTCCACTGGGGCGCGGGCCTCAAGATCCACGCCAACCAGTGGATCGCGGTGCGCATGGACGGCCGACACATCGTCACGCCGGGCGGCTCCGAGGGCGGCGGGGCCAACTACGGCGAGCTGTTGTTCGGCGTCGACGTCACCCTGCGCATGCGGAGGCTGGTGAAGCCGCGCAAGGTCGACCGCGACGACGACGGCCTGTACGACCGCGACGACGCGTGCCCGACCGAGCCCGCGGACACCGACGACGGCTGCCCCGCCAACCGCGACCGCGACGGCGACGGCGTCCGCGACAAGGTCGATCTGTGCCCCGAGGAGTACGGCGACGATCCCAAGGGCTGTCCGATCCCCGACAAGGACGGCGACGGCATCCTCGATTCCAAGGACAACTGCGAGGATCAGCCCGAGACGGTCAACGGCTTCGACGACGGGGACGGCTGCCCCGACGAGGCGCCCGACAAGGTCAAGAAGCTCACCGGCGTCATCGCGGGCATCACCTTCGACAGCTCGAAGGCGACGATCCGCAAGAGCTCGCGCCCGGTGCTCGACGGCGTGGCCGCGACGCTGAAGGAGTTCCCCTCGGTGCGCATCGAGATCACCGGCCACACCGACGATCAGGGCAGCCGCGAAGGCAACGTCGCGCTGTCGGCCAAGCGCGCCGAGGCGGTGAAGGCGTACCTCGTCGGCGCCGGCGTCGACGCGGCCCGCATCACCACCGCGGGTGTCGGGCCGGACACGCCGATCGCCGACAACAAGACCAAGGCCGGTCGGGCGCAGAACCGCCGGATCGAGTTCAAGGTCCTGAACTGATCCGCGCGGCGTCGAGCGCCGCGAAGATCCCCGACCACGCGGCGTCCCCCACGGCGTCGTCGCCGTCGAGGGCCTGCTCGATCACCGTGGCGTGGCGGCCCGCCCCGGCGTAGCCGTATGACCCGGCCGTTCCGGCGAGGCGGTGGGCGAGCATCCGCGCCTCGGCCCGCGCGATCCCGTCGCCCGCCCGCGCCCGCGTCAGGGCGGCGGCGAGCTCGTCGAGGCGCGCGACGAGCTTCTCGCCGAAGCCCGCGCGGAGCTCGGCGAGGCGCAGGGCCGCGACGACGCGGGCCTCGTCAGACAACGAGGCCCGCCCGCGCCGCGTGGTACTGGCGCACGATCTCGCGGACCTGCGCCGCGAGCGTCATCGGATCGAAGGGCTTCGTGATGACCCCCGCCGCGCCCACGGCGAGGAATCGCTCGGTCTCGCTGGGCCGCGCCTTCGCGGTCATGAAGATGACCGGGATGGTCGCGGTGACCGGGTCCATCCGCATCTGTCGCAGGACGCTGGGGCCGTCGAGGTCCGGCATCATGACGTCGAGCAGGACCACATCGGGCCGCTCGGTGGGCGCCAACGCGACGGCCAGTCGGCCGCTCGAGACCGCGATCGTGGGCCAGCCGCCGACATCACGCAGGGCCATCTGGGCGATGAGCCGGACGTCGTCGTCGTCGTCGACCAACATCACCTTCTTCACCGGGTCGATTTCGCGGGATCCAGGCATCGCAGTGCCTCGTCCTGGTGCAGGTTGCGGGCCACCACGCGGGCCATCGCTCACATCGAACCTTCGACTTTGTACCGCTCGAGTTTGCGATACAGGGTCTTTCGATCGAGGCCGAGGATCTTCGACGCGAGGGTCTTGTTGCCGTTGACCGCCTCGATGACGCGCTGGATGTAGCGCCGCTCGACCTCCTCGAGCGGGACCAACGCGGCGGGATCGGCGGAGATCACGACGTGCGAGCGCTGGAACGTGCGCACGCGCTCGGGCAGATCGACCAGGTCGATCTCGTTGGTCCGCACCAGGGCGACCGCGCGCTCGATGCAGTTGCGGAGCTCGCGGACGTTGCCCGGCCAGTCGTAATCGCACAGGCGCTGGGCCGCCATCGCCGACAGCCCGCGGACGTCCTTGCCCGACGCCGCCGCGAAGCGAACGATGAGCTGCTGCGCGAGCACGAGCACGTCGGAGCCGCGGTTGCGCAGGGGCGGCAGCGCGACGTGGATGACGTTGAGGCGGAAGAACAGATCCTCGCGGAAGCGGTTCTCCTCGACCGCGGCCTCGAGGTCGCGGTTCGTCGCCGCGATCACGCGGACGTCGAACTCGATCTCCTTGTTGGCGCCGACCGGACGCACGCGGCGCTCCTCGAGCGCGCGCAGCAGCTTGGGCTGCATCAGCAGCGGCACCTCGCCGATCTCGTCGAGGAAGAGCGTGCCGCCGTGGGCCTGCACGAAGAGGCCGGTGCGATCGTTGCGGGCGTCCGTGAAGGCGCCGCGCGTGTGCCCGAACAGCTCGCTCTCGAGCAGCTGCTCGGGCACCGCGGAGCAGTTGACCGCGACGAAGGGCCCCTCGCGCCGGGGACCGTGGTCGTGCAGCGCCCGGGCCGCGAGCTCCTTGCCGGTGCCGCTCTCGCCGGTGATGAGCACCGAGGCGTCGGTCTGCGCCGAGCGCGACAGCAGATCGTAGACCCGCTGCATCGGCGGGCTCGTCCCCGACAGGCTGCCGAAGCCCGACGCCGGCGTGACCGCTTCGCGAAGACGTTGCGCCTCGTCGCGGATCCGGCACTCGCGGACGATCCGACCGACGCGCAGGCCGACCGCGTCGAGGTCGATGGGCTTCTCGATGTAGTCGTACGCGCCGGCACGAATCGCCTCGATCGCCGATCGCATGCTGGCGAACGCGGTCATCACGATCACCGCGAGCTGGGGCCGATCGAGCACCAGGCGGGCGCAGAATTCGAGGCCGCTCATGCCGGGCAGGTTCACGTCGGCGAGGACGACGTCGAATTCGGCGTCCGCAGACGCTTGCAGTCCGGACTCCGCAGAGCGGACCGCGGTGACCGCGAAGCCCTGCGCGCCGAGACCCGCCACCAGTAGATCGCAGAGGTCCCCGTCGTCCTCGACGACGAGCACGCGCCCCGACCATGACCCCGAGTTGTCCAAGACCTTGCTCAACGCGAAGAACATATACTACTCATCCCCCATGACGGGGATCTCCCGATGACCGGGGCGGGTCCTCGCCCGAGGGCGGGTCGATTCGGGAACGCCGTGGATGCGCCCGTGTCGTCCGGGCCCTGTCCCGGGGACGGCTGCCCCACCGTCCTGTCCCGCCCCACAACCTCGGCCGCGGCGGACGTGTCGTCCGTTGGCCCGCGTCGTGCACGAACGCGCCCCTCCAGGAGCCCCCATGTCTAGCCTCATTGCCGCAGCTGCCCTCGCCGCCTCCCTCGCCCAGTCCGTCGCCATCGAAGACCCAGCCGTCCCCGCCGGCACCGTGAAGAAGGACCCGGCGACCACCGGCAGCACGGACCTCGGGGGGTCGGGCCAGTTCGCGTCGGCCGCGGCCAAGGAGACGACGGACATCACCAGCTTGAACCTGTCGTTCGGCGGCATCTTCAACACCGGCAACGCGCGGTCGCTCGCGGTCACCGGCCTGACCAAGTTCATCCTGCGCCGGAAGATCCACCAGTTCACCGCGGCGGCCGCGGGCAACTACGGCCGCGCCGCGCTCGCGGTCCGCGACGACGAGACCACCGCAGACGTGAACGAGGGGCGGATCGCGGACACGACGGCCAACATGCAGGGCCAGCTCCGCTACGACGTGTTCTTCCACCCGCGGTTCTCGGCATTCCTCATGTCGACGGCCCGCTACGACAAGTTCCAGGGCCTCGACCTGCGCCTCAACGTCGACCCGGGCATCGCGATGTACGCCCTAGCGGAGGCGACCCACAAGCTGTGGTTCGAGGTCGGTTACGACTTCCAGTTCGATCTCCGCAGCGACCGCGGCCTCGATGCCGCCGAGGCGACCGGCGAGGGGCGGCCGCCCAAGACCCTCGTCAACCACGCCGCGCGTCTGTTCGCCGGCTACACCAACAACCTCAGCAAGTACGTCACCTTCGACACCGGCTTCGAGTACCTGCAGAGCTTCATCGTCGGCAAGCGCTTCCGCATGAACTGGGTGAACGCCCTCAACGTGCAGCTGACGGATCGCTTCACGATGGGAACGACGTTCACCCTGCGGTACGAGAACCAGCCGCTGCCCGGCGTGGTGAAGCTCGACACGATCACGTCGCTGCTCATCGGTGTACGCTTGATCTGACCCCCGGTCGCGGGGGCCCCCATGGACGCAACCTTCGCCCTGCTCGAGGCCACGCTCGACGGCCTCGCCGCCCTCGTCGCCGTCGTCGATGGCGACGGGCGGGTCGCGCACGCGAACAAGGCGTGGGAGCACGCGGCGGTCCACCCGTGGGCGGGGCCCAACGCGCCGCGCGGGTCCGAGTACGCCGTCGCGCTGCGACAGCGCGCCTCGTCCACACGCGACGACGCGCAGGCGCTCGTCGACGCCATCGCGGCCGCGCACGCCGGCGCGACGCCGGGCACCGTGGTCATCCGCGAGTACGCCATGGGCGACCCGCGGGCGCCCACGCACTGGCGGACCACGATGCGGGTGCTGCCCGAGCGGCACGTGCTCGTCCAGCACGAGGACGTGACGAGCCCGCGCAACACGGAGGCCGCGCTCAAGCGCAGCCAAGCCCGGCTGCGCACGATCCTGACGGGCGCGCCCCTGGTGCTGTTCTCGCTCGACGGCCACGGCGTGTTCACGCTGGTCGAGGGCATGGGCGCGGGCGATGGCGGCTTCGCGGGCCCCGAGCAGGTCGGCTCATCGGTGTTCGCGGCGTACGCCCACATGCCCGTGCTGCTCGACGTCGTCCGCGGCGCGCTGGCGGGCGCGGTCGGGGTCACCACCGTCCACGTCGGCCGGCTCGCCTTCGAGGTCCGCTGCTCACCGCTGGTCGGCATCGATCACGGCATCGACGGCGTGGTCGGCGTCGCCACCGACGTCAGCGAGCGGGTCCGCCTGCAGCGCATGAAGGACGAGCTGATCTCGATCGTCAGCCACGAGCTGCGCACGCCCTTGACCTCGATCCGCGGATCCCTGGGCCTGCTCGAGGGCGGCGTCACCGGCCCGCTGTCGGCCAAGGCGCTCGAGCTGGTCCGCATCGCCCGGCTCAACACCGATCGCCTGGTGCGGCTCATCAGCGACATGCTCGACCTCGACAAGATGGAGGCCGGCCTGCTCGAGCTGCAGCCGACCGAGATGTCGCTGGCCGAGGTCGTCGACGCGTCGATCCGCGAGATGTCCGGGCTCGCCGCGCACGTCGGCGTGACGCTGCGCCGCGACGCCGCCATCGACGGCGAACCCGAGCTACCGCCGCTGCACGCAGATCGCGATCGCATCATGCAGGTCCTCGTCAACCTGCTGTCCAACGCGATCAAGTTCTCGCCGGCCGACGCGAGCGTACGCGTTGCGCTGGCGCACCGCGGCGCGGTGGCCCGCGTCGAGGTCCACGACGACGGCCCCGGAATCGCCCGCGAGGATCTCGGGCGGCTGTTCCAGAAGTTCTCGCAGCTCGACGCCTCCGACTCGCGGGCCCGCGGCGGCTCGGGCCTGGGCCTGGTGATCTGCAAGCGCATCATCGAGGCCTCGGGCGGCCGCATCGGCGTGCGCAGCGAACCCGGCGTCGGCTCGGTGTTCTGGCTCGAGCTGCCCCTGCCCGCGCAGCCGAGCTCGGAGCCCGCCCCGGCGTCCATGATGGCGCGCCGCGTCGTGATCGAGCACGCCGAGACGCCCGAGGTCCGCCCGATCATCCGCCTGCCGCGGCCCGAGTTCCGCGGCTCGCGGATCGACGAGCTGCTCGCGCGACTCCGCGAGGCCGCCGACACCGAGTCGAACGAGCCGCTCGCCGACGCCCACGGCGCCGCGATGATCCTCGCCGCCGCAATGCCCGAGGGCAGCGACGCCCAGGTCCGGCTGCGCGCGTGCGGGCAGGCGATCGACGCCGCGCTCGCGGCCCCGGCCCACGAGCGCATCGGCCACGTCCGCAAGCTGCTCAGGGAGATCGAGCCGCTCGCCCGACGCCTCCACGATCTGGGGCAGCCGATCCCATGAGCGCCCCCCTCGGACGCCGCGTCGATCGACGCGATGAAGCGGACTCGCAGCGGCGCACCGCCCCCGACGTGCGGGTTCGGTTCCCGCTCAGCCTCAAGCTCACGCTGTTCGCCGCGGCCCTGCTCGTCGCCAGCATCGTCGGCGTCGGCTTCGGGGCGATGGCGCTGACGACGGACACGGTGCAGACCTCGCAGCGCGAGCTGCAGATCGCGATCCTCGAGGACGTCGCGCACGGCATCACCGCCGAGTTCGCCCACGCCCAGGACGACCTCGACGCGATCGGGCGCACGCTCACCGACGCAGGCATCGACGAGGACGCCCGCATCGACATGGCGGTCACGACGATCGAGGCCAGCGAGGCGATCGATCACGCGGTGATCTACGCGGCCGACGGCGCGATCATCACGCCGATCACCGAGACCGCCGCGGCCGCCCTCGTCCACGCGCCGACCCTCGACGCGGCGCTGCGCGAACGGGCCGCCGCCGAGAACCTCGCGGTCGGCGAGACCGAGCTCACCGCGATGGGCCCGCGCGTCCCGATGGTCGTGCCGCTGCGCGCCGCCGGCCGGGTGACCGGCTTCGCGGCGACGATGCTGGCCACGACCGCGATCGCGGCCCGCGTCGAGGCCCTGGCCGACACCCACTTCACCGACGTGCCCGGCGGCCTCTTCGTCGTCGACGCGCAGCGCCGCGTGCTCGCCCACCCCGATCGCGAGTTCGTCGACACGCTCACGCAGCTCCCGGCCACCGGCATCCTCGACGGCTTCGAGCGCATCGCCCTGCCCTCGCGCTTCATGCAGGCCCGCGAGTTCACCGACGACCGCGGTGTCGCGATGGTCGGCACCATCGTCACCCTCGAGGATCGCCCGTGGGCCGTGGTCGCGCAGACCACCCGCGCGCTCGCATACGCCCCGGTCGAGCGCATGCGCAACATCGTGCTGATGACGATCGGCGGCGCAATCGTGCTCGCGATCGGAGCCAGCCTCGTGCTGGCCCGTCGGGTGACCTCGCCGCTCGAGCAGCTGTCGGCGTACGCCGGTGCGATCGCCCGCCGCGAGTTCGACAGCCGCATCGACATCCGCACCGGCGACGAGCTGTCGGTGCTCGCGGACGCGATGACCCGCGCCGCCGACGACCTGCGCATCGGCGAACAGCGCCTCGCCCGCGAGCACGCGATCCGCTCGGACCTCGGCCGCTACCTCCCCGCCGAGCTCGTCGACCTCGTGGTCCGCCGCGAGCAGGACATGGCGCTCGGCGGGGCCAAGCGCGAGCTGACGGTGATGTTCGCCGACGTGGTCTCGTTCACGCCGCTCACCGAGAAGCTGTCGCCGACCGAGGTCGTGGCCCTGCTCAACGAGCTGTTCACGATCGTCACCGAGATCGTGTTCCGCCACGGCGGCACGATCGACAAGTTCGTCGGCGACTGCGTGATGGCGCTGTGGGGCGTGCCCACGGCACAGCCCGATCACGCCGCGCGGGCGCTCGCGGCCGCCGAGGAGATCCTGTCCTGGCTCGAGGCCGGCAACCTGACGTGGCAGCGCAAGTACGGGGTCCGCGTGCAGCTCGCGATCGGGATCAACTCCGGCGAGGCGGTCGTCGGCAACATCGGATCGGAGCGTCGCATGGAGTACACGGCGATCGGCGACGTGGTGAACGTCGCGGCCCGACTCGAGGCGATCGCACGGCCGCAGCAGGTCCTACTGACCGAGGCGACGCGGGCGATGGCGGGGTCCGGGTTCCGCTACGCCGAGCTCGGCACGCGCACGGTCGCGGGCCGCGCCGAACCCCTGGTACTCTTCGAGTTGGTCCCTTGAGGCTCCCGAGAGGGAAACCGCGCCGCCGATGACCAATCACGCCGAGATCCTGCGCGCCCACGACATCGTATCGGGGCGCTATCGCATCGAGGAGCTGATCGGCGAGGGCGGCATGGGCCGGGTGTATCGCGCCACGCAGCTCAACCTCGGCCGCGCCGTCGCGCTCAAGGTCCTCATCCCCGGCGCGCTCGACAACACCGGCGTCGAGCGATTCATGCGCGAGGCCAAGGTCGCCGCGGCGCTGCGCCACCCGTGCGCCGTCGAGGTCTACGACATGGGCCAGGACGACGACCTCGTGTTCATCGCGATGGAGTTGCTGGGCGGCCAAGTCCTGCGCAACCTGATGACCGACGGCGTGCCGTACAATTTGCCCGAGGCCGCCGAGATCGCCTGGCAGCTCGCGGACCTGCTGGTCACCGCCCACGGCATCTCGCTGGTCCACCGCGACCTCAAGCCCGAGAACGTCTTCGTCGAGACCCCGCTGCGCACGCGCGTCGTCGACTTCGGCCTGGCGTTCATCGAGGGTGGGCTCGAGCTCGGTCGGCTCACCCGCGAGGGGCTCGTCGTCGGGACCCCGGCCTACCTCGCGCCCGAGCAGGCCCAGGGGCTGCACGTCGGCACGTCCGCGGACATCTACTCCTTCGGGTGCGTGCTCTACGAGCTCGTCACCGGGGTGCCCCCGTTCCGCGGCAGCCAGATGAACGTGCTGACGCAGCACCTGTACGTCGCCCCGGTCAGCCCGCGCGACCGGGCCCCCGACGCGGCGATCCCTGGCGATCTGGATCAACTCATCGTCGACATGATGGGCAAGCGCGCGGAGGACCGCCCCACTGCGGCAGAAGTTCGCGAACGCCTCGAGCTGGTGCGACGGACGATCTCGGGCGAGCGCAACCGCGGCCGCGATCGACTGCCGCTGCAGGGCCGCGCCGCCCGCATGGTCTCGGTCGTGCCCAACCGCATGTCGACGCTCACCGACGGCGAGGTGCCGATGGTCGTCGAGCTGTCGCAGCCGGGGATCCGATTGGCCGTCTACGGCCAGCTGACGCAGGAGGAGACCCTGTCGCTGG
The DNA here is from genome assembly GCA_001464385.1 of Deltaproteobacteria bacterium Ga0077550. Taxonomy (GTDB): domain Bacteria; phylum Myxococcota_A; class Polyangia; order Nannocystales; family Nannocystaceae; genus Xiheibacterium; species Xiheibacterium aquaticum. The sequence continues at coordinate 16,961 of LNFB01000318.1, forward strand.
CGAGCAACGGCATCGAACCGCTGCACCTGGCCCCCGAGGGCGACCCGCGCGGGGCGCTCGCGGACGTCGTCCTGGCCCTCGGCCAGTCGCCCGCGCGCCTGCAGGAACTCACGGCGACCGGGGTCCCGGTCATCGCCACCAGCCTCGTCGAGGATGTGGAACAACTCTCGCATCTGCTGCGCCTCGGAGTCCGTGAAGTGCTAGTGCTACCCATTCGAATCGACGAGCTGGCGCGCAAGGTCCGACGGTTGTTCGAGCGGCAGCACCGCGGGGGGACGCCATGAGTGCCGTCGCCCTGGCGCTGTGGCTGCGGGCCGCCGCCGCCGATACCGACACGGCCGCGCCGGCGCCCGCCGCCGGCACGGTCGAGACGTTCGAGTACACGGTACGCGACGGCGACACGTGTGCAGCGATCGCGAAGCGCTTCTTCGGCGACGCGAAACGCTACGACATCATCCACCAGTACAACCCGGGGATGGGCCCGACCCCGCACGACCTGAAGGCGGGGCGGATCCTGATCCTGCCCAAGGTCGCGACCGCGAAGAACTCGGGGCCCGATGCCGAGGTCACCGCGTCCAGACGACGCGTCGAGGCGCGCGCGGCCAACGAGGACGCGTGGCGCCTCGCGGCGATCGGGCTCGATCTGTTCCGCGGCTGGCGGGTGAACACGCTGCCCAAGGCCTCGGCCGAGCTGACGTTCCGCGACACATCCGTGCTCGAGCTGCGCGAGAACACCCTGGTCATCATCTTCGGATCGACGCAGACCTCCGCGCGGCGCACGACGACGGAGGCCTCGCTCGATCGCGGGGCGCTGCGCTCGCGCCTCGGCGAGCTGTCGGGCGGCGCGAGCCTGAAGGTCGAGATGCCGGCGGCGTCGGCCGAGCTCGAGGGCGGCCGCGCGCTCGTCACCGTCGACGACGCGGGCACCTCGCGGCTGGCCAACCACGGCAAGGGCAAGGCGAGCGTCGCCGACCGACCCAAGGTCAAGAAGAAGAAACCCAAGGCGGTGAAGGTCGCCGGCGGCATGGGCTCGAAGGTCGAGGCCGGCAAGACGCCGACGCCACCGCACCGGCTCCCGCCCGCGCCTGCGTGGGCGCCCGAGCAGCGCACGCGCTTCGTGTCGATCCCCGCCGCGGGCGCGAGCGTGGCGGCGTCGTGGGTGGCCGAGCCCAAGGCCGCGTCGTACCGAATCGAGGTGGCGCGCAAGCCCGATGGTCGCGACGTCGTGGCGGACGCGGTCGCGCCGGGCACCGTGACCGCGGTCGAGCTGCACGGGCTGCCGCCGGGCGAGTACTGGATGAGCGTCGCGTCGATCGACCGCGACAAGTTCGAGGGCATCCCGAACGACGCGCTCGCGCTGCGGGTGGTCGAGGGCGCGATGGTGCTGCCCGACGGCACCGCGTTCGCGCTGCCGGCCCCGGACGCCGACACCGACGCGACCGCAGCGGCGCTCGACGTGCCGCGCGGCACGATCCTGCGCGCGCCCGCGGGCCTGACGTGTCGGCTCGGCGACGCGACGCCTGCCGCGGAGGTCACGCTCGTCGATCCCGGCACCGCGTCGGTGTCGTGCACCGAGTCCGAGGGCGGCGCGATCGCCAAGCTCGACGTCGACGTGCTGCCGTGGACGCTCGCGCTGCCCGAGGGCGCACCCGCCGTCGTGCCGCTCGTGGTCGCCGAGCCCCGCGACGTCGAGTTCTCCCTGGCGTCGGCGAGCTACTCGATCGCAGCGCTGCAGGTCGACGCGCCCGCGGGGATCCGCGTCGGCGCGCCGGTGAGCCTCGGCGACGGCCGCTGGCGGGTGCAGCTCACCGCGGACGCTGCGACGCCGCCGGGCGAGCTCGTGCTGCGCACGCCGGCCGGCGTCGAGCTGCAGCGCATCGCGTACACCGTCGAGGCGCCCGTGGTCACGGCCCCGGTCGCGACGCCGAAGCGCGAGGGCCTCCGGTGGATCGAGCGCTGGACCCCCGAGCGCAACATGTGGGAGCTCGGGGTGTACGGCGGCGTGATGGTGCCGTCGCGGAACCTCGAGCTGTTCGAGGCCGATCCGATGCTGGTCGATCAGGGCTTCCAGCACCTGCGCCGCGTGGCCCCGGACTTCGGCGCGCGCGTCGGCTACTTCCCGCTGCGGGTGCTCGGCGTCGAGGTCGAGGGCGGCGCGATGCCGACGCGCACCGCGTCGGACGATCGCGCGACGCTGTTCACCGCGCGCGCGCACGTGATCGGCCGGCTCGGGCTGTCGAGCATCACGCCGTTCCTCCTCGCGGGTCTGGGCGTGGTCGGGGTGGACGGCGATCGTGCTGCGCTCGGCCGCGACGTCGACGCGGCGATGCACTTCGGCGGCGGACTCGAGATCTTCACCCACCGCCGCGTCGCGGTGCGCTTCGATGTGCGCGACGTGGTGACCGCGAAGCGTGGCGTGCGGGCGGGGCTGAGCAGTTCGTTCGAGGCGCTGCTGGGGTTGTCCGTGACGCTCGGTCGCAAGCACGGCGAGGGGCGATTGCCGGCGGGTCGACCGGTCGCGGCGACGCCGGTGGCCACGCCGATCGTCGAGGCGCCCGGGCCAGTGTCCGCGCCACAGCCGACGCCGACGCCCGAGCCCGCGCCGGTCGTGACGCCCCCGGCCGACCCGAACGCCGATCGCGACGGCGACGGGATCGTCGACGCGAGCGACGCGTGCGTCGACGCCCCCGAGACCGCCAACGGCTTCGACGACGCCGACGGCTGCCCCGACGAGCTGCCCAAGGCGCTCGCGGACTTCGCCGGCGTCATCGAGGGCATCGCCTTCGCCACCGCCAGCGACGTGATCACGCCCGGCTCCAAGCCGACGCTCGACCACGCGTTCGCGGTACTGAAGGAGTTCCCCACGGTGCGCGTGCGGATCGCCGGCCACACCGACAACGTCGGCAAGCGGGCCGCGAACGTCGACCTCTCGCAGCGCCGCGCTGCCGCGGTGCGCAAGTACCTGGTCGACGCCGGCATCGACGCCGCGCGCCTCGAGACCCGCGGCGCGGGGCCCGACGAGCCGGTGGCGTCGAACAAGACGAAGGACGGGCGCGCGAAGAACCGGCGCATCGAGTTCGAGTTGATCGGCGGGTGAATCACCCGTCGGTCGCCAACTCGAGCACCGGCGCATCGTCCAACTGCGCGTAGTTCCCGAGCTGGTAGAACGCGTCCCCCTCTGCGTCCTGCAACTCGCAGGTCCCGTCCTCTCCCAGCCTGTACACCGACCCGTCCCACGGGCCAACGACGTTCTGCAGGCTCTCGACCCGGATCCCACCGCAGTCCTCGCGCTCCATCCGCGTGATGCGGGTGAAGCCCGGGTCCGATGCGCTGCCCTCCAAGAGCGGCGTCTCCGAGCACTCGGCGTCGCCCCAAAACCGGAGTTCCTCCGTGGGGCTCACGAATGGCGCCGGGAAGCAGCGCAGCGTGCCGTCGTCGTCCGTCGCCGGCTCACAGCCCTGGTCGAGGACCGCATCGAACCAACGATTGCCCGACCGCGTCGTGCCGGGGAGGACGAGGACCTCGCCATCGCCGGTGATGCCCCGTCGCCGCACGCGCCCCGGATCGTCGGCGACGACCCGCTCGAAGCGCGGGCCCTCGATCGGCGTGATCTCTTCGCCGATCGGGTGATACGAGTAGGTGTCGAAGGTGAACGGCACGAACGGTTCGCACGTGTCGCCGGTTCCGCGCTCGAACATCGGCCCCTCCCACGCGTCTCCCACCGCTCGCCAGGTCTCCCCGCCCGAAAAGGCCTGCAGGGTCGGCTGCTCGCAAGTGCCGTCGTCCGGGATCGCGAGCAGGCTGTTCGAGCACGCGTCGTCGGCGAAGCCGCGCGGCATCATCGACGGCAGCTGGCAGGTCAACGCGTCGTCGCCGACGACGTAGGACGACCCGAGCACGCAGACCGTCGCAGTGCGCGGATCCATGAGCCGCTCCCGGACGAACGCGCCGTCCTCGGCGACGAGCGCCCGCACCTGCACGCTGCCACGGGTCTCGACGACGACGGCCGCGGCGACGAACTCGTCGTCGTCGATCGGGGTCAACGCATGGCGCTCCGGATATGCGTCCCCATTGCACTGCCCCCGGAACGCACTGAACTCCCCCACGTCGCCGCTGCCGATCGGCGCGCCGCGCAGGTACGCCTGATATCGGGGCCCCTCCGTGCAGTCGGCGGCGCCGGGCACCAGCCCACGCACGCGCGTCGGCGCGGCCGCGCAAGCCTCGAACCCCAGCGCGGGCTCGGTGCAATCCTCGCCGGTGAAGCCCACCGTGACGCCGTCGACGTCCAGCGGCAGGCACCGCGGCGTGCCCACCGAGTCGCGCACGAACTCGCAGTCGATCCCCAGCTCGCCGTCGTACCAGTGCACGAGCTGCGTCACGCCGTCCTCGGTGCGCTCGATCACCGGCTTCAGACGCGTCCCGGCGCCGTACGGGCCCTCGCCCGGGATCGTCGGCGGCGGCGCGTCGCCGGTCGACGTGTCCGCGTTGGTGGTGCCACCGTCGTCGGTGCCGGCCGGATCGCCGCTGGTGTCGGAAGCCTCGCCGTCGCCGTGGGAGATCCGCTCCGGCCCGCAGGCGATCAGCAGCAACAGTCCGGTCCCCATCGTTCGTCGCGTCATCATGATCGTCCAGCCGAGATCGGGGCCACGGGTTTCCTGCGTCGCGCGGCGTTCATCCCAGACTTCGTCCGCTCAAGCGTCGGCGACGAGCTCGAGCAACGGCGCGTCGTCGAGCTGCGCGTAGTTGCCGAGCTGGTAGACCGAGACGAAGTCAGGGATATCGTCGAGCTCGCACGCCCCGTCGTCGGTCAAGCGATACGCCGGGGCGTCCCACGGGCCGACGACGTTCTGCAGGCTCTCGACCTGGGCGACGCCACAGTCGTCGAACGTGACGCGCGTCATGCGAGTGAATGCGTTCGTGGGCTGCTCCGCCATCTCGAACAACGGCGTCGTCGAGCACTCGGGATCCCCCCAGGCATCGACCTGGTTCGGCCCCGCGAATGGCAGCGGGAAGCACCGCTGCGTCCCCTGGTCGTCGTCGGCCGGCCTGCAGGCCTGGTCCAGCAGCGAATCGTGCCAGCGAGCCATGTCGTCGTACGGCGACGACGAGAAGGCGCCTGGCAGCACGAGGGTCTCACCATCGCCGACCAGACCGACGCGTCGCAGACGGCCGGGATCCTCCGCGACGGGCTCCGCCACGAGCATGATCGGCTCGACCGGATCGATCGGCGCGCTGAGCTGGTGATACGTGAACGGATCGAAGAGCGGCGCCTCGGCGGGCATGCACGCCCCCTCGACGCCGACCTCGTACTTCGGCCCCTCCCACAGCTCCCCGGGGCCATACCACGCGTCCTCGATGCGGATGACTCTCGACTCCGGCGACGCACAGGTGCCGTCGTCCGCGAGGGCATAGACGGCGCTCGTGCATGCCGGGTCGGAGAAGCCGCGGCTCCCTGCGGCCGGCGGATAGCAGCGCAGCCCGTCGGCATCGACGTCCATGGTCTGCCACACCGGGCACACCGTCCCGAACCGGGGATGAACCACGCGATCGCGGACGAACGCGCCGTCCTCGGCGACGATCGCCCGCACCTGCATGCTCCCCCGCGCCTCGATCACGGGGACACCGGCGACGAACATCTCGTCAGGCACCGGCTCCAAGGCGTAGCGCTCGGTGAAGTCGGTGGCGAACGAACCGCACGACCCGGAGGACGCATCGAAGCGCCCCACTTCGCCGGCCCCGATCGGTCCGCCGCGGAGGTACGCTTGATGGCGCGGTCCGTCGCTGCAGTCGGCGGCGCCCGGCACGACACCGCGCACGTGGCTCCCGACGCTCCCGCACGACGGGACCCCGACGACGGGCCCCGTGCACGCCTCGTCGCCGAACCCGACCACACCGGTGGGCGACTCGACCGGCAGACACCGCTGCGCCCCGACCGAGTCGCGCACGAACTCGCAGTCGATGCCGAGGTCATTGTCGTGCCAGTACCGGAACTGCGTGATGCCGTCCTCGGTGCGCTCGACCACCGGCACCAACCGCGTGCCGGCGCCGTAGGGGCCGTCGCCAGGGATCATGGGTGGTGGCGGCTCGCCGGTCGACGTGTCCGCGTTCCCGGTGCCACCGTCGGTGGTCGTCGAATCACCGGCGCTGCCCGTGCCTTCACCATCGCCGTGCGAGATCCGATCCGGCCCGCACGCCGCCACCATCGCCACCATCGCCACTGCTCGTCGCATCATCATCGCCCACCAGCCGACGACGCGCGCCGGAGTTTCCCGCCGAACGTCACGTTCACGCCGAGCGTGCCGGCGATGCGCCAGCGATCGCGGGACCACAGCACCCGATCACCCCGCACGTGGCTGCGCGCGCGGGTGCTGACGCCGCCCAGCGCCGCGAGCACGAGCTCGACGCGGCGGCCCAGCGCGACCGAGGCCGCGATGGGCAGCTCGAGCGTCGGGTCGACCCGCGCGCCGCGATCGCCTGCGACGCGGAAGCCGTGCACGACGACGCCGCCGGCGAGCGCGGCCTCGAGGCGGAGGCGTCGCGCCAGCGCGCGGCCGTAGCCGGCGCCCGCGGTGACGAAGGTGTCGGCGACGCGGACGTCGGTCGCGACGCTCGGTGCAGTCGCGATCCGTGCGGTGATCCACGCGCCGCTGTCGTGCCGCGCGTCGCCGTGGACCAGCACGAGCGGCTCGACGGATCGCAGACGGGCCTGGACGCCGAGCGCCACACCGAGCGCGCCCGACCACCGCGGCGCGGCGATCGGCCCGGGACGCGGCGCATCGACCCGCGGGGCAGCGACGGGCACAGGCACAGGCACAGGCACAGGCACAGGCTCGGACTCGGCCTCGGCGACCGGCGCAGCCTCGATCGACGACACGCGCAGCGCCACCGCGACCTCGGGCCCGAGCGCGTCGACCGGCGCACCGTCCCCGCACGTCGCCTCGATCGCGACGACCGCGAGCGTCGGCCGGCCGTCGCGATCGCCGATGCACACCTTGCGCGTCGCACCGTCGGCCGCCGGCGTCACGACCCACCCGGCGTCGACGACCGCGGCGATCGTCGGCGCGGCATGGACCTGCGCCGCCTCGTCGACCTCGACAACCACCGCCCGCTCGGGCGCGGCGGCGAGGGCCGGATCGGGGTCGACGCGGATCTCCTCGAGGGAAGCGAGCAGCTCGATCGCGGCGTGGATGACCGCGAGCCGCAACACCGCGCCCTGCCCCCGGACGTCGCGCGTGCGGATCGCCGAGCCGTGGGCGACCTCGACGTGCACCACGTCACCGCCGCCCGTGAGTCGCACGACGACGGCGGCGGTCGATCCGACGGCGTGGCCCTCCTCGACCAATCGCGTCATCAGCTCGCCGTGGAGCTGCTCGGTCTGCGCGTGGGGCAGCGCGAGCGCGTCGACGCGGACGTCGATCGTCGCGGGGCGGGCGAGGGACACCAGGATCAGCGCGTGGAGCATGCGTTCGTGCCTGCGCGCGCGCCTACGGCTCCGTGCAGCGGGCGCTCGCCATGTGCTCGCCGATCGACGCGGCGTGGTCGCCCGCGCCGAACCGCGCGAGGTGGCCGCGCCAGTACGCGCACACCTCGTCGGGTCGATCCGCCCGCGTCCGCAGCGTGCCCTCCTCGAACGAGAGCACCTCGGCGACGGCGGGATCGTCGACCGATCGACGCACGCGCACGAGCTCGGCGATCGCGTCGTCGTAGCGGCCCGCGCGACGCAGCCCGGCCACGCGCTCGAGGGCGGCGTCGACGTCGACGGGCGCGCGGGTGGGCTTCGCCGCGGGTCGCGTGGGGCCCGGCGTCGCGGCCGGCGTCGACGCGGGCAGTGCCGCGGCCTCGGCGAGCACCCGCGTCGCGTCCCAGCCCAGCCGCTGACCCGGCGCCACGCGGTGCTCGGCCCCGTCGCGATCGACGAACGCGATCGCCCCCTCGAGCAGGTCGACGTGGCCGCCGTCGCCGCGCTGCGTCACCACGAAGCGGGTGCCGATCACCTCGATCGCGCCCGCGGCGACCTCGACCCGCACGCGCGGCTGGCCCTGCGCCACCCGATCGACGAGGAACAGCGCGACGCCGTCGACGACCCGCACGCCGCGGTCCGCCGACACCAGCGTCGCGGCGCCCCACACGTCGATCGACAGCGACGGCGCGCGCAGGCGCAGCCGACAGTCACCGCGCACCGACAGCGTCGCGTCGCCCTCGAGCGCGCACGCGGGCTCCGCCTCGAGTCGGCCGTCCCAGCGCGTCGCGATCGCGGGCGCGACGATCGGAGGCTCCGTGACGATCGCCGGCACGACGGCGATCACCGGCGCCGTGTCCCCGTCGATCGTCGCCCCCGATGACCAACGCCGCCCGAGCGCGAACGCCAGGACCACCGCCGCGGTCGCGACCACCAGCGCGATCCCGAGGTGCCGCCGCCCCGCGCGGGCCTCGGCGCTGGCGACGATGCGCGCGTGCAGCCCCGTCGGCAGCGGCACGGCGGCGAGGGCCGCGTCGAGCTCGCGCAGCTGGGCCTCGTCGCGGTCATCCATGATCGCGCTCCCGGTCGGGGTCGGTCTCCCGGTGGGTGTCGGACTCGGCGCGCGCCCGGGCGACCGCGTCGTCGGCCCGCTGCAGCAGCTTGCACACGTAGCTCTTGCCGAAGCCGAGGGCCTCGGCGATCTCGGGCTGCGACATCCCGTCGACGTGGCGCATCCAGAAGCACACGCGCTGCGCGTCGGGCAGTCGGCTCACAACCTCGAAGATCGCACCGAGCTCGCCGTGGACCACCCGCGCCCGCTCGGGGTCGTCCGCCGTTCGCTCCGGCGTCGCGAGCAGCCACCGCACGACGGGCAGGCCGAGCCACCGCTCGCGCCGCAGCCGGTTGAGGCTCCGGCTCGTCGTCGCGCGGTAGATCCAGCCCGCCGGGTTGTCCATGCCCGCCAGCCGCTCGGCGTGCCGATGCACCTCGAGGTAGACGTCGTGCACGAGGTCCTCGGCCCACTGCCGGTCGCCCCGGCCGTACCGCAACGCGAGCTTGAACGCCATCGGTGCGTGCTCGCGGTACAGCCGCGCGACGATCTGCTCGCGCGTGGCGGCCACGGGTGCGGCCTCGATCCCTCGGGGGGTGGAGCTCACGGCATGCACGGCGGATCCGACGGGGACCGCGGGATAGCCAACGGACGGGCCCGGAGTTTCCTGCACCCCCGAAGGTTTTTCCTCCCCCACCGCGGGGTCACCGCGAAGCGGCCCGCAGGCTCGTTGCGGGCCCGTGCGGTCGAGCACGCGTCGCTACTCGGGTGGGTCGTCGCCGAAGAGCGCGCCGACGGGGAGCTCGATCGCGTCGAACGGCTCGGGGCGGACGGTCTCGCCCCGCTCGGCTCGCAGCACCGTGATGTAGCCCGCCTCGCTCCAACGCATCACCGTCAGCGTCGCGTCGCGCGGATCGACGAGCCAGTAGTGAGGCACGTTCGCGCGGTGATACAGGCGCAGCTTCTTCACCGTGTCGTTGTTCGCGTTGCGCGGCGAGACCACCTCGCAGATCCAGTCGGGTCGATCGGTCACCGGAGACCCCGTCGGGCGCACGGGCACGCGCTCGCGTCGCCATCCGAGGACGTCCGGGCGGACGACCTCGAGGGAGAGCGCCACCTCCACCTCGGTCGCGATCCACCAGCCGCCCGGACCACCGCCGCCGCCGCCGCGACGTTGGTACGCCGGCAGGATCGCGCTCGCGACCCCCGCCTGCGCCGCCCCGTGCTCGCCGGTCGGCGTGGCCTTCTCGACGATCTCGCCGCCGAGCAGCTCGTGGAACCGCCGCTCGGCGGGGATCGCCAAGAACTCCGCGAGGGTGGCGCTTCGCGTCGCCTTCGAGGTCACGTCGACAGGATCCCCGGGCTCGACGCCCCGTGCAAGCTCCCGAGGGGTCACCGCGTCCGGGCGTGGGATGCGGCGAAGGTCGCGATCGCCCGGCCGATCGCCGCGGGTTGGTCCTCGGCGAGGAAGTGCCGCCCCCGGCCCACGTCGACCAGCGTCGTGTTCGCGAACTCCCGCCCGATCCGCCGCGCCGTCGCCGGACCGATCAGCATGCCGGGTCGCGCGTGGAGCAGCAGCTTGGGCACCTTCGACGCCGCGAGCCACGTGGCGTAGCCGTCCATGATCCCCGGCGGATCCCAGGGGTCTCGGCTGCGCCCCTTCGCGGGCATCGCTGCGGGTCCGAAGGGCAGGAGCACGCGTCGCCGCGTGTCCTCGTCGGCGAGCGCTGCGCGATACTCCGCGAGCGCAGCGTCGTCGAGCCGACGCACGGTCCCCATCTTCGCGAGCATCATCTCGACCATGATGTTGCGGCGCACGACGTACTTCTCCGCGTCGTCCAACGCAGCACCCGGAGACTCGCGCCCACGGACGACGGCCTGTGCCTGTACCGCGACGGCGTCGCGATCCTCCGCGCCGCGGACGAGGCCCAGGATCGGATCGACCGGCGCGCTGCGGGGCTCCGCGGCGTCGTGAAGCTCGCGACGCCCGAGTACTTCGCCCGGCTGCTCACGCGGCACCTGTACGGGTTGCTCGACGACCACCCCGGGCTCTCCGTGCAGATCGTCGTCGACGATCACCCGGTGTCGCTCGTGGGCGACGCGCTCGACATCGCGGTGACGGTCGGACCGCTGCCGGACAGTGCCCTCGTGGCGCGGCGCATCGGCGTGGTGCCGGCGGTGATGGCCGCGAGCACCGCGTACCTGCGCCGCCGCGGCGCGCCGTCGCGCCCCGAGGACCTCGCGTCGCACGAGTGCCTGTGCTTCGTCGGCGGACTGCCCCAGACGCGGTGGCGGCTGGTCGCCGCCGGGGGCCGCCATCGCGACGTCGCCGTGTCCGGCCGGCTCGCGAGCACCAGCAGCGAGCTGCTGCGCCTCGCGCTCGAGGCGGGCTACGGCATCGGGCTCGTGCATCCGGCGGAGCTCACGGGACGCGACGATCTGCAGCGGGTGCTGCCGGCCTACGAGGTCGCGCCGTTCGAGGTGTTCGCCGTGTTCGCCGCGAAGCAGCGCCGGTCGCCGAGGATCCGCGCCGTGCTCGCGCTGCTCGAGCGCGTGCTGCCCGAGGACGTGACGGGCTCGACGAGCGCACCCGCGGCGCGGTGATCGGCGAATCGCTCGCCCTTCCCCCGTTCCGCGCGCTCGTCGAGAACCGGCCCGAGGTGATGTGGGCGGGGATCGACAGCCTGCGTCGCGAGGCCCGACGCACCGCGGATCCACAGATCGTCGCGCTCCTCGAGCGCGCAGAGCACCACGCCCGCGCCTGCCCGCGAGCGCCGCCCGAGTCACTTCTGCACGGCGAGCGCCGTCGCCACCCGTCGTGCGAAGTCGATGCCCGCGTCCGCGGGCTGACTACTGCGGTGTACCGCGAGGGCGACGCGTCCCGCCTCGGCCCGCCGCACCACGGCTCGCACCTCCGCGAACGACACCGGCGCCCGCGCGAACTGCAGCGCCTGTGGATCGACTCGGCCACAGCGACGCGCCGCGTCGACCCGACGATTGCATCGACACGCGGCCGCGTCGTCGACGAGGCCGCAGTTCGCCCGGGTGAACGCCTCGACCTGCTCCCGCGCCCGCTGCAGCCGCTTGCGCAGCGCAGCGGGCTCGATGGCCAGGGCCAACGCGGCCTCCGACGGGGCGAGCTCGAGGATCTCGGCGAGCACGTACGCCAGGCGGTGGGGCCGATCGAGGCACTGGAGCATCGCCAGCGTGCAGCCGATCTTGACCTCCTCGACCAGCAACGACCGCTCGGCCTCGGCGGGTCCTGCATCGGACCCACCAGTGGCGAGGTCCTCCGCGAACGCGACGAAGTCGAGCCGACGTCGCTCGACCGGGCTCTTCTTCACATCGAGCAGGTAGTTGCTCGCCACGCGCCAGACCCACGTCGTCAGGCGACTGCGTCCGTCGAACTTCGAGAGCCGGGTGACGACGCGGACCAGGATCTCCTGCGTCGCATCCTCGGCGTCTTCGCGTTGCCATAGCATGCGCACCGCGAGCTGGTAGATCCCCGGCTGCAACGCGGTGACGAGCTCGTGGACCGCGTCGCGTTCACCGGCCACGGCACGCGCCGCGAGTGCCTCCAGCGTCGGCATCACGTCTCCAACAGCGCCCGCAGAGCCCGCAGCTCGCCGCGCAGCGTCTCGCGCTGCACCGCGAGCGCGCCCTCGAGCTGCTCGAGCGGCACGGGCGGCGCATGCAAGACGAACGCGTAGATGCTCGTGTCGCGGCTGGTCTCGGTCACGCGCGACTGCGCGAGCGCGACGTTGCCGTCGGGGAACACCATGCGCCAATCGATGGTCCCCGAGTCCGCGTCGGCAACCGTACGCAGCTCGATCTCGACGGATCCCGCGGGCGTACGCAGCAGCGCGCGGGTGTCGTCGGCGTTCGCAAAGGCCTCGGCCCAACGCGGCAGGTTCTGCGGACGGCGGATGAAGTCGAACACGCTCGCGCGCGGCGCTCGGATCTCGATGGCTTGAACGTCGAACATCTCCATGGTCGGTCTCTCCTCGGGCGTCGGCCCTGCAGCATTCGACGAGCGTCCCCATCCCGCCGTGACCGACGATCGCCGGGTCGGAGCCGAGGAGACAGCAGCCCGACAGACTAACATAGTTGGCATATCCGACAAAACATGTCAGGCTCCCTGGATGCCGTCGCACGGGAGACCTCGTGGGTGGACATGGCGACTCGCGCTCGGGGCGGCCGCCTGCGGCCCGATCGTCGGATCCGACGACACGGGCAGGGGCCCGCCACCACCGCAGCCACGCTCGAGCCCCCGAGCCCGTCCACCGATCCGGGCACCGATCCGGGCACCGCGACCGTGGCGACGACGATCGATCCCGATCCCAGCGCCACGGGGATCGACTCGGGCGGCGACGACGGAGTCGACACGTGCGGCGAGGATTGCTGCCTGTTCCTGTGCCCGCCGGATCCCGACGGCAGCGGCGACGGTGGCGACTGCGACGTGTGGAGTCAGGACTGCCCCGACGGCGAGAAGTGCATGCCTTGGGCGAACGATGGCGGCAACCGCTGGAACGCAACGCGGTGCTCCCCGCTCGCCGACCCCGATCACGAGCTCGGCGACGCGTGTGCGGTCGAGGGCTCGGCCGTCAGTGGCATCGACGACTGCGGCCCCGGGATGATGTGTCTGTTCGTCGATCCAGCGACGCTGCTCGGCACGTGCATCGCCGACTGCGGCGGCAGCGAGGCGAACCCGCAGTGCGACGATCCATCGACCCTGTGCGTCATCGAGTTCGAAGGCACGCTCCACCAGTGCCTGCCGGCCTGCGATCCGCTTGGCCAGGACTGCCTCCAAGGGGGCTGCTATGCGTTCGGGCACCCCAACGTCGGTGGCTTCGCCTGTGGCGTCCCGATCCTGCCGAGCATCGCCGACTCCGAGCCGTGCATGTTCGACTGGGAGTGCACGCCAGGCTCGATGTGCTCGCGGCCCGAACGTCCCGCGGCGTGCGAGTTCGGCGAGTGCTGCACGCCATTTTGCGATCTGAGCGTCCCCGAGGCATGCGGCCCCGACCGCGTGTGCACCTCGGTCGTCCCCGAGGGGCTGGGACCGCCGGAGTACGACACGTGGGGCTACTGCGCGCTCCCTTGGACCGGCGAGTAACCTCCCCCGCCTCCCCGGCGTCCGACGGCCATGACCGCCCTGACGATCGAGATGTTCGGCGACCTCGTGTGCCCGTGGTGCTACCTCGGCGCGCACCGCCTCGAGCGCGTGCTCACCGAGCTCGGCGTCGGCGACCGCGTCGAGGTCAAGCATCGCCCGTTCCTCCTGCGCCCCGCGACACCGCCCGGCGGGCTCGACATCCACGCCGAGCTGCGCAAACGCTTCGGCGATCTCGAGCCGGTGTTCGCCCGCCTCGTGACCGAGGCGAACAAGAGCGGGCTCGATCTCGATCCGCGCCGACAGCCCTTCGCCTACCCCACCCTCGCCGCGCACACGCTGCTGCGCCACGCCGCTTCGCGTGGGACCCAGCGGGCGCTCGCGACCGCGCTGTACCGGGCCCACTTCGACGAGGCCCGCAACATCTCGGATCCCGACGTGCTCGCCGAGATCGCCGCGGCCCACGGCTTCACCGCCGAGGAGGTCGACGCGCTCGTCACCGATCCCGGCGAGCTCGCGCGCACGCGCACCGAGACCCAGCACGCCTCCGCGGCGGGGATCACCGCGGTGCCCGTGTTCCGGATCGGCGCGCAGGCCCTCGCGGGCGCGCAGCCCGAGGCGGTGCTGCGCGCCGCGATCACGGCGGCGATGCCGGCGTGATCACACCACCGGCTGATACAGCTGGATCAGGTTCCCGCACGTGTCCGAGAACACCGCGATGCGCACCGGCCCCATCGTCGTGGGCTCGCGGACGAACGCGACGCCCTTCGCCGACAACCGGCGGTGCTCGGCGTCGAGATCGCGCTCCGTGGTCGGATCCACGAGCAGGTCGCGGGCGCGGCACACCCGGCGGAAGGCTTCGCGCGCGGCGAACATCGGGCCCGCGAGCCTACCACCGCCGCGATCGACTGATACGCTCGCAGGCGTCATGCGGCGGCGTCCCAACCAGCACGCGCCCTACGTCCGCGAGACCGCGGTCCGCCCCGAGGATCTCCTCCCGGACGCGCGCGACGGCCTCACGCGCATCGAGCGGGTCGTGCTGTACACGCTGCACGAGGCCCAGCGCGAGCTCGGCGATCGCAACGTGCCGACGGCGATGCTCTACGGCCGCGTCGTCGAGCGCGTCGACATCTCGGTGGACGAGCTCCAGCGCGTCCTGCAACGGCTGATCGGCGTGCGCTAGCGCTACGCGCGAGTCGGGCGATGGCGCTCGATCGCCGCGCGTGGTCATGTGCGCCACAGCCCACGGCTCGGCGCGCGTGGCCGCGACAGCGCCGCCGCGGGCGGCCCCCGTATTGCAGCGCCGTCGCCACGTGGCCGCGTCCCTGCCCAGCGAGGCGCGGAAGGGCCGCGTGTGGCGGCCCCACGACCTCGGAGCGCCCCCATGACCGCACCTCGACCGCCCATCGTCCCCGCGAGCGACGCGCTCCTCGATGATCTCGACGCGTACTGGCGCGCCGCGAACTTCCTGTCGGTCGGACAGATCTACCTCTACGACAACCCGCTGCTGCTCGAGCCCCTGCGGCCCGAGCACATCAAGCCGCGGTTGCTCGGCCACTTCGGGACGACACCAGGGCTCAACTTCGTCTACGCGCACCTCAATCGACTCATCGTCGAGCACGACCTCGACATGATCTACGTCGCGGGTCCGGGCCACGGCGGCCCCGGCATGGTCGCGAACGCGTACCTCGAGGGGACCTACAGCGAGGTCTATCCCCGCATCAGCGAGGACGAGGCCGGCTTGCGGTCGCTCTTCACGCAGTTCTCGTTCCCCGGCGGCATCCCCAGCCACCACGCCCCGCAGATCCCGGGCTCGATCCACGAGGGCGGCGAGCTCGGCTACTCGCTGTCGCATGCGTTCGGCGCCGCGTTCGACAACCCATCGCTCGTCGTCGCGTGTGTCATCGGCGACGGCGAGGCCGAGACCGGACCGCTGGCCACCAGCTGGCACTCGAACAAGTTCCTCGACCCCGAGAAGGACGGCGCGGTCCTGCCGATCCTCCACCTCAACGGGTACAAGATCGCCGGGCCGACCGTGCTCGCGCGCATCGACCGAGCCGAGCTCGAGTCGCTGCTGCGCGGCCTCGGCTGGGCGCCGCACTTCGTCGCCGGGCACGACCCGAAGCGGATGCACCGCGCGATGGCGGACACGCTCGACGCGGTCCTCGCGGAGATCCGCGCGATCCAGGTCGACGCGCGCACCCACGGGTTCACGCGCCGCCCGACGTGGCCGATGATCGTCCTCGACTCGCCCAAGGGCTGGACCGGCCCCGCCTTCGTCGACGGCAAGGCCGTCGAGGGGACGTTCCGCTCGCACCAGGTGCCGCTGCCGAACGCGCGCACCGATCCCGAGCAGCTCGCCCAGCTGCAGGCCTGGATGCTGAGCTACGGGCCGCGCGCGCTGTTCGACGACCGTGGACGCCTGCACCACCGACTGGCCGCCCTCCATCCCCGCGGCCCGCGGCGCATGAGCGCCAATCCCCACGCCAACGGCGGCATGCTGCTGCGCGACCTCGACCTGCCGGCGTTCCGCGAGTACGCCGTCGACATCGCACGACCGGGCAGCGTCGTCGTGGAGTCGACGCGCATCCAGGGCCGCTACCTCCGCGACGTCCTGCGCCGCAACGAGGCCGCCGCGAACTTCCGCCTCTTCAGCCCCGACGAGACCGTCTCCAACCGCTGGACCGCGGTGTTCGAGGCCACCTCGCGCACGTCCACCGCGACCATCTTGCCCACCGATGATCACGTCGCACCGACGGGCCGCGTGATGGAGATGCTGAGCGAGCACCAGTGCGAGGGCTGGCTCGAGGGCTACCTCCTGACCGGACGGCACGGGCTGCACGTCAGCTACGAGGGCTTCATCCGCATCATCGACTCCATGGTGAGCCAGCACGCCAAGTGGCTCAAGGTCACCCGCGAGCTGCCATGGCGCCGTCCGATCGCTTCGCTCGACATCATGCTGTCTTCGCACGTCTGGGAGCAGGATCACAACGGGTTCACCCACCAGGATCCGGGGTTCCTCGATCACGTCGTCGACAAGGCGCCCGACGTCGTTCGTGTCTACCTGCCCCCGGACGCGAACTGCCTGTTGAGCGTGACGGATCACTGCCTGCGCAGCCGCGACTACGTCAACGTCATCGTCGCCGGGAAGGCGCCATCGCTCGTGTGGCTCGACATGGCGGCCGCGGCCGAGCACTGCGCGGCCGGCCTCGGGGTCTGGCAGTGGGCGAGCAACGACGCCGACGGCGTGGATGTGGTGATGGCCTGCTGCGGCGACGTCCCCACCCGCGAGACGCTCGCTGCGGTCGCGATCCTGCGCGAGCGCTTCGCCGATCTCCGCATCCGCGTCGTGAACGTCGTCGACCTGATGCGCCTGCGATCGTCGCGCGAGCACCCCCACGGCCTGGACGACGCCGCATTCGACCGGATCTTCTCCGTCGACAAGCCCATCATCTTCGCCTTCCACGGCTACCCCACGCTCATCCATCGGCTCACCTACCGCCGCACCAACCACGCCAACCTCCACGTCCGCGGCTACAAGGAGGAGGGCACGACGACCACGCCGTTCGACATGACCGTGCTCAACGACCTCGATCGGTTCCGGCTGGCCGCGGACGTCGTCCGCCGCGTGCCGCGACTCGAAGCGCACGCCGGCGCGGCGCGGCGGTGGTTCGAGTCCAAGCGCGCGGAGCACACGGCGTACATCCGCGTCCACGGCGAGGACATGCCGGAGATCCGGAACTGGCGCTGGCCCGCGCACACAACCACGAATCGAAGCCACTGATGTCAGCCACATCCGCCCGCCACGCCTACGTCTCCATGATCTTCGGCAACGACGACTACGTCCCGGGGCTCGAGGTCCTCGGTCGCTCGCTGTCGGAGACCGGCACGACGATCCCCCGCGTCGCAATGGTCACCGCCGACGTCTCCCCCGAGGCGCGCGCCCGATTGGTCGCCCAGGGCTGGGAGATCCACGGGGTCGATCCGGTCGCCAACCCTGCCACGGCCCTCTTGATGCCACGGTTCGGCAACGTCTTCACCAAGCTGCGGGCCTGGGGCCTGACCGACTACGCCAAGGTCGTCGTCCTCGACGCCGACACCCTGGTGCTGCGGAACATCGACGAACTGTTCGACCGACCGTCGCTGTCGGCCGCGCCCGACTTCCTGCTCCCGGACCACTTCAACTCCGGGGTGATGGTGCTCGAGCCGTCGCAGGACTCGCTCGCTCACCTGCTCGCTCAGCTGCCCGTGCTCGGGAGCTACGACGGCGGCGACCAGGGGTTCTTGAACGAGTTGTTCGACTGGTACGCGATGCCGCCCGCGCACCGCCTGCCGTCCGCGTACAACACTCCGCAGTTCATCTACCAGTACATCAGCGCCCACGGCGTCCTACGCGACCGACTGATCGGCGGCATCAAGGTCGTGCACTACACCGTGCAGAAGCCATGGCTCGACACGGACATCACCGGCGGTTCGGCGCTCTGGTGGGCCGTCTACGACCGCATCCACCCCGACCAGGCCAGCCCCTGGCGGCGACGCATCCATCAACTCGCGGACTGGTCGTTCCGCCGCGGCGTCGCGATGCTCGCAGGTTGATCCGTGAGCACCAACATGGACGAGCCCGCTGGAACTGCTCCGCCGCCCCTCCCCGCGCTGCGCGGGCCGTGGTGGCGCGATACCACCGTCTACCACGTCTACCCGAGATCGTTCGCCGACGGCAACGGCGACGGCGTCGGCGATCTCCCCGGCGTGATCGCCCACCTCGACTACCTCGAGCACCTCGGCGTCGAGACGCTGTGGTTGTCGCCCTTCTTCCGCAGCCCCCAGGCCGACTTCGGGTACGACATCACCGACCACACCGACGTCGATCCGAGCCACGGCTCGCTCGCCGACTTCGTGCACTTGATCGACGAGGTCCATCGCCGGGGCATGAAGCTGGTCCTGGACACCGTGCTCAACCACACGTCGATCGAGCACCCGTGGTTCACTGCCTCTCGCAGCGGTCGCGACGACCCCAAGCGCGACTGGTACATCTGGCGCGACGGACAGCGCGCGGACGGGCGAGGTCGGCCGAACAACTGGCGCAACATGCTCGGCGGCCGCGGCTGGCACCACGACGCCGGCACCGACCAGTGGTACTGGGCCAGCTTCCTGCCGTTCCAGCCCGACCTCAACTGGCGCAACCCGGACGTGAAGGCCGCGATGCTCGGCGTCGTTCGACACTGGCTCGACCTCGGCGTCGATGGGCTCCGGCTCGACGTGTTCAACGCCATCTTCAAGGACGCATCGTTCGCCGACAACCCGCGGTCGCTGCGGCCGCTGCCCACGGGATCGAACCCCGAGGGGTTCTTCCAACGGCCGTTGCACACGCTCGACCACCGAGACACGTTCGCGCTCGCCCGCGAGCTGCGCGGGATCGTCGACGCCTATGATCCGCCGCGCTTCGTGGTCGGCGAGGTGATGGGCGCCTCGGGCGTCCTGCGTGAGTACGTCGGCGCGGCAGGCGAGGGCCTGCACCTCGTCTTCATGTTCGACACGATGGGGACGCGGTTCTCGGCCGACGGATTCCGCCGGTTGCTCGCCGACGCGGAGTCCGCCTTCCCAGCGCCGCTGCAGCCGACGTGGGTATTCAGCAACCACGACCGTCCGCGCGCGATGCTCCGGCTCGGGGATGACCCGCGCAAGGCCAAGCTGCTGGCAATGCTCCAGCTCACCGTGCGCGGCGTGCCCTTCATCTACTACGGCGAGGAGATCGGTCTGTCGCACGTCGAGATCCCCGCCGAGCTCGGGCTCGATCCGATCGCGGCCCGCTTCCGCTGGGTCCCGCGCTGGCTCGCCCGCCGCCTGCGCGGTCGCGGCATTCTCCTCAACCGGGACGAGTGCCGCCTGCCGATGCCGTGGACGGCGGCGAAACACGCCGGCTTCAGCCGCGACGATGTCGTGCCCTGGCTGCCGTTGGACCCCCGCAGCGGCACGATCAACGTCGCAGCTCAGGACGCCGACCCTGCTTCGCTGCTCGCGACGTACCGCCGACTCCTCCGGCTGCGCCGCGCCCACCCCGCCTTGCACCGAGGCGCCATGGAGCTGTCGAGCACCGGTCAGAGCGCAGCCGTGCTCGCCTATCGACGGGTCGACGACAGCGAGAGCGCCCACGTGATGCTCAACATGAGCGACGCCACCGTCGACGTCGAACTCCCCGTGGGTGTGCACGCGCTGCACAGCACCATCGGACCCTGCGTCGAAGTGACCACGGGTCGACGACGGCTGGCGCCGTACGAGGGGATCATCTCGCTGTCGACGGACGCCGGTCCGCGCCCCGCTGCGGCAGCAGGAACGCGACCCCTACGGTGAACGCGATGTCGGTGTCGAATGCCGCGTCGGCCCCTTGCCGCGCCGTGTTGTGGAGGTAGGTCAGGGCATCGATGCGGATCGAGATCCACGGGACTCTCGGGTAGATGCGGACCCCGCCACCGATCACACCGAGTACGCGCCACTCATCCGCGATGTAGATCGCGCCGGCGCCCAGTTCACCGAAGAGATCCATCTCGAGCGCGTCGCCCTTGCCCATCCGCAGGCCCGCGACCAGCGGCAGCTCGAATCGACCGTGCAGGAGGTGCACGAACCGACCGCGCACGGTGTCGAGGCCCCCGATCCCCCGCGAGAAGCCATAGGCGGCCCCGAGGCCGAGCCTCGCCAGCGGGTAGTAGGTCACCCGGCCGGCGACGATGAACGACTGCCCGATCGCGCGTCCGGTGATACTGCCGCCTTCGACGTCGAGCGCGACCTGGTTGCCGCGCAGTCGACGTCGCGCCGGATCGAACACGGCCGGCTGCGTCGGCGCGGCGACCAGCACCAACAGCATCGCGATGGTGGTGAGCATGGTCGGGCCTCTGGACGCGGTGGGCTAGTCCCTAGCGGTCGCGCCGCGGCGATAGCTCATCGTGAACTCGAGCGTCTTGGGTAGGCGGTCGGCCGCGATGGTCGTGGTGACGGTCAGCTGCTCGCCGTCGGCATTCAAGACGAAGGCGTTGTCGCTCACGCTCTGCTCGCCGACGAAGTGCTGGCGGATCTCGTGGTCGCCGACGAGGCGATGCTGGACCTGGAACTCGTCGCCGCCCGGATCCTTCCACGTGGTGGTCGAGCCGTCGCGAGGTGCCGAGACGGTCGGCCGCCCCGGCCGACGCACGGTGATCTCGTCGTCGGTCACCTGTAGCTCGAGCGCCGCGCTGGGCTGATTGGACTCGCGAAGGCGCTTGCGCGCGATCGGTCGCGCGATGAAGTTCATGTCCGCGACCACGACCTCGATCGCGGCGTCCAGCGCGTCGCGCTGCGCCGCACCACCGACGTATCGGTAGTGACCGGCGATCGCGGGCTTCGGCTGGACGTCGTCGCCGGCGGCGTTCGTCGCGTTCGCGCCCGCGAGCGCGACCCCCTGCGCCTCGGCGGTCTCGATCGCGCACGCGGTGGCACCCATCAGCAGGAGCGAGAGCGAGGAGCTGCGCGGTGCGATCGTCGTCATGGTGATCGAGGAATGCGCCCGATGTCCGCGAGGACAAGCCCCGCCTGACTCGGCCGCAGGATTGGCGCGACGCGAAGCCCATCGAGCAGCGGGGCAGCTCGCGCAGCCGTGCGCTGGCGCCCATGCGAGCGGACTTGGGACAACCACCGCGCACATTTGCAGCGCCCCATCGCGACCTCTACACTGCGGCGTTGGCAACGGCGGTCAGGTCGGGCGCCGCGGCGTCGACACGCGCCCCGGGCGAAGACGTCGACGGGTCTCGTGCGGCCGAAGAGCCGCCGCTGCGCGCAGAGCTCTTCAGTATCACGCAGCTCGAGGAGCACGCCGCCACCCTCGCGCGCTGGCACGAGCCCGCCGCCCCGCGCCGCGCGGGGAGCAACCACCTGCTCGAGCGGCTCGACGACAACGAGGCGTCGCTGCGGTCGGCCCACGCCCTCGTGGCCGAGGCGCTCGAGCGCGGCCGCAAGATCACACCGGCGGCCGAGTGGTTCATCGACAACTACCACCTGATCGAGGCCCAGGTCCGCACGGCGCGGCTCCACCTGCCGCGGGGCTACAACCGCGAGCTGCCGCGGCTGGCCAACAGCCACGCCTCGGGCTCGCCGCGGGTCTACGACATCGCGGAGCAGCTCATCTCGCACTCGCACGGCCGCGTCGATCTGCACCGGCTGCGCGCGTTCGTCGACGCCTATCAGCGGGTCGTGCCGCTGAAGATCGGCGAGCTCTGGGCGATCCCCATCATGCTGCGGCTCGCGCTCCTCGAGAACCTGCGCCGCGTGGTCGCGCGCGTGGTCGCCGGGCGGCGCGAACGCGAGCAGGGGCAGCTGTGGGCCGAACGGCTGCTCGAGGTCGCCAGCGACGATCCGCCGAGCGTCGTGCTCGTGCTCGCCGATCTCGTCCACGCGAAGCTCGCCCTCACCGATCCCTTCGTCACCGAGCTCGCCAGCCGCCTCCAGGGTCACGGCTCGGCGCTCGCGTTCCCGATGAGCTGGCTCGAGCAGCGGCTCGCCGAGCAGGGCCAGACCACCGAGCACGTGTTCGTCCGCATGAGCCAGGACGAAGCCGCCGCGCAGGTCGCCGTCAGCAACAGCATCGGTAGCCTGCGATCGCTGGCCGCGATCGACTGGCGCGACTTCGTCGAGGCGGTCAGCGTGGTCGAGCGCGTGCTCGAGCGCGATCCGGTCGGGGTGTACCCGTCGATGGACTTCGGCACGCGGGATCGCTACCGCCACGTGATCGAGGAGGTCGCGCGACGGTGCCGACGCCCGGAGCCCGACGTCGCCGAGGTCGCGGTGGAGCTCGCGCGCGGCGGCGAGGGTCGCACCGGTCACCTCGGGTGGTTCCTCGTCGGGGGCGGACGCGCGGTGTTCGAGCGTCGGGCCGGCGTACGCCGCGGGCTCCGCAGCGTCGCGGTCCGCATCGCGACGCGCCTGGGACCGGTCGCGTACCTCGGCGCCATCGCCCTGCTCACGGGCCTGCTGACCGCGTGGTGCTGGTCCGCCTTGCCCCCGCTCGGCCCCGCCGCCACCGCGGCCGCGATGCTCGTGCTCGCGCTCTGCACCAGCCAGCTGGCGATCGCCATCGTGCACTGGGCCGTGTGCGCGTGGGTGAAGCCTGCGCTGCTGCCCCGCCTCGACTTCTCGCGGGGGATCCCGAGCGAGCACCGCACGCTGGTCGCGATCCCGATCCTGCTGAGCAACGCCGACGAGATCGACGAGCAGCTCGAGCTGCTCGAGGTCCGCTTCCTCGCCAACCGCGACGACAACCTCCACTTCGCCCTCGTCAGCGACTTCCGCGACGCGCCGACCGAGCACCGCGACGGCGACGAGGCGCTGCTCGAGCGCGCGGTGGCGGGCATCGCCGCGCTCAACCGCCGCCACCCCGGCGACGGCGAGGGCTCCTTCTTGTTGCTCCACCGCCCGCGCCGGCACAACCCGCGCGAGAAGGTGTGGATGGGCTGGGAGCGCAAGCGCGGCAAGCTCGAGGAGCTGAACGCCGCGCTGCGCGGCGACAGCCGCGGCTTCTCGACCATCGAGGGGCCGCTCCCACGCGTGCAGGGCGTGCGCTACGTGATCGCCCTCGACGCAGACACCGAGTTGCCCCGCGACACCGCGCGCATGCTGGCCGCGACGCTCGCCCACCCGCTGAACCGGCCGGTGTACGACGCCCGCGTCGGCCGGGTGACCGCGGGCTACTCGATCCTGCAGCCGCGCGTCGGCGTGACGATGGCGAGCTCCGCAGCGTCGCGCTTCGCCGCGCTCTTCGGCGGCGAGCCCGGCATCGATCCGTACACCCGCGCGGTGTCGGACGTGTACCAGGACCTCTTCGGCGAGGGCTCGTTCGTCGGCAAGGGCATCTACGACGTCGACGCGGTGATCGCCGCGCTGGCCGGGCGGCTGCCCGAGAACCGCGTGCTCAGCCACGACCTGCTCGAGGGCGCGTACAGCCGCTCGGGGCTGGTGAGCGACGTGATGCTCTTCGAGCACCACCCAACCGCGCACGCGGTCGACGTGAGCCGGCGACACCGGTGGATGCGGGGCGACTGGCAGCTCACGCCGTGGCTCGGCTGGCGCGTCCCCGCGGGCGTGGGCGCGCCGACCACCGAGCGCGCGCCGGCGCGGCGCCGCGTCGCCAACCCGATCACGCTCCTGTCGCGGTGGAAGATCCTCGACAACCTCCGCCGCAGCCTGCTGGCGCCCGCCTCCGTCGCCCTGCTCATCGGCGGCTGGCTGGTGCCCGGCCTCGCATTGCCGGCGACGCTGGTGGTCATCGCGATCGTGCTCGTGCCGGGGCTGCTCGCCGCGCTCTCCGGCCTGCTGCGCCGACCGGACGATCTGCCGTGGCGCGGGCACCTCGTCGGCATCGCCCGCAGCCTCGGTCGCTCGCTCGCGCGTGAGGGTATCGCCCTGGCGTCGCTGCCGTTCGAGGCGTGGCTCGGGCTCGACGCGATCACCCGCACGCTCGTGCGCGTCGGCCTCACACGCCGCCGGCTGCTCGAGTGGCGCACCGCCGCCGATGCCCAGCGCAGCGCGGGCAACCACCTGTGGGGGTCGTATCGCTCGGGCTGGGCGTCGCCGGTCGTGGCGATCGCGACCTTCGCAGGGCTCCTCGCCGTGCGCCCTGCGGCGCTGTTCGTGGCGACCCCGCTCCTGCTGGCGTGGTTCGCGATGCCCCTGGTCACGTGGTGGATCAGCCGGCCCTCACACCGCGCGGCACCGCGGCTCGTCGATGACGAGCGCGTCTTCCTCGGGGCGCTCGCGCGCCGCACGTGGCGCTTCTTCGAGAGGTTCGTCGCCGCGGCCGATCATGATCTCCCGCCCGACAACTTCCAGGAGGATCCGCCGCGGGGCATCGCCCACCGCACTTCGCCGACCAACATCGGGCTGGCCCTGACGGCGAACCTCGCGGCATACGACTTCGGCTTCGTCGAGACCGCGGCCGTCGTCGATCGGACGCGCCGCACACTGTCGACCCTCGCGGGCCTCGAGCGCCACCGCGGGCACTTCTACAACTGGTACGACACGACGACCCTGCAGCCACTGCCGCCGCTGTACGTGTCGACCGTCGACAGCGGCAACCTGAGCGGTCACCTCCTCACGCTGGCCGGTGGCCTCGACGCCCTCGAGCGCGATCCCCTGGTGCGCGCGGCCACGTTCGCGGGGCTCGTGGCGACGCTCGACGCCATGCTCGCGGTGGTGCGCGAGCGTGACGACCCATCCGGCGTCGCCGCACACGGCCCCGCCGTCGCCGCGCTCGTCGGCCCGCTCCGCGAGGCGGCGGCCCGCGCCGAGGCCCAGCCCCTGACGTTGACGCGCGCGCGCGATGCCCTGCTCGAGCTCCGCGACGGCGCCGCGGCCCTGCAGCGCCTGCTCCACGACACCGGTCAGGACGAGCTGCGCTGGTGGGGCGACGCGTTCGCCCATCAACGCGCCGCGGCCCTCACCGCGCTCGAGTACGCCGCGCCGTGGGTGAGCCTCATCGCGGGGCACCGCGCCGCGCTGGGTCACGATTTCGCGGCGCTCGACGCGGTGCCCAGCCTCGCGACGCTGCTCCAGTCCGCCTCGACGCGCGGGGACACGCTGCCGCTCGAGGCGGTGCGGGACGCCGTGCAACTCGGCGCGGCGCGGGCCCGCGCGACGCTCGACGACCTCCACGGCCTCGCCGCGGCCGCCCGCAGCCTCGCCGACGCCGAGTACGACTTCCTGTACGACCGCGATCGGCACCTCCTGGCGATCGGCTACAACGTCACCGAGCACCGGCTCGACGCCAGCTTCTACGACCTGCTGGCGTCCGAGGCCCGGCTGGCGAGCTTCGTCGCGATCGCCTACGGCAAGCTCCCGCAGGAGCACTGGTTCAGCCTCGGCCGCGTGCTCACGAGCTCGGCCGGCCGCGCAGCGCTGCTGTCGTGGAGCGGCTCGATGTTCGAGTACCTGATGCCGGCGCTGATCATGCCGACGTTCCCTGGCACGCTCCTCGACGAGACATGTCGCGTCGTCGTCGCCCGGCAGATCGAGTATGGCCGCGCCCTCGCGGTGCCGTGGGGCATCTCCGAGTCCGGCTACCACAAGACCGACGCGCTGCTGAACTACCAGTACCAGGCGTTCGGCGTGCCGGGCCTCGGCTTCAAGCGGGGTCTGGGCGACGAGCTGGTGATCGCGCCTTACGCCACGGTGATGGCGCTGATGGTCGACGCGCACGCGGCATGCAGCAACCTGCGACGCCTGGCCCGCGATCGCCAGCTCGGGACCTACGGCTTCTACGAGGCGATCGACTACACCGACGCGCGCCTGCCCCCGCGCACGTCGAGCGCCACCGTGCGCTCGTACATGGCCCACCACCAGGGCATGTCGTTGCTCTCGCTCGCCTACGTGCTGTGCGATCGCCCGATGCAGCGCCGCTTCAACGCGGACCTCGCCCTGCGCTCGACCGAGCTGCTCCTGCAGGAGCGCGTGCCCCGGGTGCCCGCGGTCTTCCCCCACCCCGCCGAGATCTCGCCCACGCGCGAGGGCCCGGCCGACGTCGGCAACGAGCTGCGCTGCTTCAGCTCCCCGAGCACCCCGGTGCCCGAGGTCCACCTGCTCTCGAACGGCCGCTACCACGTGATGCTCACCAACGCCGGCGGCGGCTACAGCCGGTGGGGCGAGCTCGCGGTCACGCGCTGGCGCGAGGACCCCACGCGCGACGCGTGGGGCACGTTCCTCTACCTGCGCGACGTCGATTCGGGCGAGGTGTGGTCCGCCGCGCACCAGCCCACGCTGCAGCGCGCCGACCACTACGAGGCGATCTACTCGCACGGCCGCGCCGAGTTCCGGCGCCGCGACGGCGACATCGAGACCCACGTCGAGATCAGCGTGTCGCCCGAGGACGACGCCGAGCTACGGCGCGTCGCGATCACCAACCTCGGCGATCTACCCAGGACGATCGAGCTGACCAGCTACGCCGAGGTCGTGATCGCGACGCCGGCGGCCGACGCGGCCCACCCCGCGTTCAGCAACCTCTTCGTACAGACCGAGCTGATCCCGGCGCAGCAGGCGATCCTGTGCACCCGACGGCCGCGCTCGGCGGGCGAGCAGCCCCCCTGGATGCTGCACCTGATGACGCGCTCGCCGGCCGCGACCACGAGCGCATCGTACGAGTCGAGCCGCGCGGCGTTCATCGGGCGCTGTCGCTCGGTCGCCGATCCGATCGCGATGCATGCAGCGCGGCTCACCGACAGCGCCGGCGCGGTGCTGGACCCGATCGTCGCGATCCGCAGCGCGGTCGTGATCGGGCCCGGCCAGACGGTGCGCCTGCAGGTGGTGACGGGCGTCGCGTCCTCCCGCGACGCCGCGCTGTCGCTCGTCGATCGCTACGCCGACGGTGGCGCGGCCGATCGTCTGTTCGAGCTGTCGTTCACGCACAGCCAGGTCGAGCAGCGCCGCCTCGGCGTCGACGACGAGCAGAGCCAGGCCTTCGAGCGCCTCGCCAGCCACATCCTCTACAGCAACCACCTGCTGCGGGCGCCACGGGGCGTGGTCGCGCGCAACCTCAAGGGCCAGGCCGCCCTGTGGGCGTACGGCATCTCCGGCGACCTGCCGATCGTACTCGTGCGCATCGGCGATCTCGAGCACATCGCCCTCGTGTGGCAGATCGTCAAGGCCCACGCCTTCTGGCGCGCCAAAGGGCTGGTCGTCGACGTCGTGATCTGGAACGAAGATCCGAGCGGCTACCGCCAGGAGCTGCAGCAGCAGATCATGTCCGCGGTCGGATCGCTCGGCGAGACCAACCTGCTCGATCGCCCCGGCGGGATCTTCGTGCGCCGCAGCGATCAGCTGTCCGAGCTCGACGGCGTGCTGATCCAGAGCTTGGCCCGGGCGATCCTCCACGCCGATGCGGGCGGCATCGCCGAGCAGGTCGACCGCCGCACCATCCGCGCCGAGCTGCCCCGGCAGCTGATCTCCGGCGCCGATCGCCGCACGCTCGCCCCCATCGCGCGGCCACAACCCTCGGCGACGCCACCGGGGTTCCGCCGCCCCGATCTCACGGCGTTCAACGGAATCGGCGGCTTCACCACCGACGGTCGCGAGTACGTGATCACCACGCAGCGGGGCGCGCCCACGCCGGCGCCGTGGTCCAACGTGCTGGCCAACCCATGGTTCGGCACCGTCGTCGGCGACAGCGGGAGCGCCTATACCTGGTGCGAGAACGCCCACAGCCATCGGCTCACGCCGTGGCACGACGATCCGGTGACCGACGCCAGCGGCGAGGCGCTGTACCTGCGCGACGAGCAGGACGGCCGCTTGTGGTCGCCGACGCTGCTGCCCGCCGGTGACGACGCCCCGTATGTCACCCGCCACGGCTTCGGCTACACGGTCTTCGAGCACACCACGCCCGACGGCATCACGACCGAGCTCACGACGTTCGTCGCCATGGACGCGCCGATCAAGTTCCTGTGCATCAAGCTGCGCAACGCGTCGGGGCGCACGCGGCGGCTGTCGCTCACCGCAGCCTACGAGCTCGTGCTCGGGGTCCAGCGCGCCGCGAGCCTGCCCCACGTCGTCACCGAGGTCGACCCGCGGACCGGCGCCGTGCTGGCGCGCAACGGCTACGACGCCGAGTTCGCGGACCGCGTCGCGTTCCTCGACGCCAGCGTCGATGCGCGCTCGGTCACCGGCGATCGCGGTGAGCTGCTGGGCCGCAACAACGGCGCCGCGAACCCGGCGGCGATGGGGCGCGCTCGACTCTCGGGGCGCGTCGGCGCCGGCTACGACCCATGCATGGCGATGCAGATCGCGGTCGATCTGGCGGACGGACAGGAGCGCGAGGTCGCGTTCACGTTCGGATCGGGCCGCGATCGCGACGACGCGCTGGCCCTCGTCTCGCGCTTCCGCGGCATCGGGCCTGCCCGCGCGGCGCTGACGCAGGTATGGGACCACTGGGGTCGCACGCTCGGGCGCGTGCACGTGCAGACGCCCGATCCGAAGCTCGACTTCCTCGCCAACGGGTGGCTGCTCTACCAGGTGTTGGCCGCGCGACTGTGGGCCCGCAGCGGCTTCTACCAGTCCGGCGGTGCGTTCGGGTTCCGCGACCAGCTGCAGGACGCGATGGCGCTCGTCCACGCCGAGCCCGCGCTGCTGCGCGAGCAGATCCTCCGCTGCGCCGGCCGGCAGTTCCGCGAGGGCGACGTGCAGCACTGGTGGCACCCGCCGCTCGGCCGCGGCGTCCGGACCCGCATCTCCGACGACTACCTGTGGCTGCCGTACGCGACGTGCCGCTACATCGCGGCCATCGGCGACACGGGCGTGCTCGACGACCGCGCGCCGTTCCTCGAGGGCCGTGCCGTCAACGCCGACGAGGACAGCTACTACGACCTCCCACTGCAGTCCGAGGAGTCGGCCACGGTGTACGAACACTGCGTCCGCGCGATCGAGCACGGCCTCCGCATCGGCGCCCACGGCCTACCGTTGATGGGCACCGGCGATTGGAACGACGGTATGAACCTCGTCGGCGAGGCCGGCCGCGGCGAGAGCGTGTGGCTGGCGTTCTTCCTCCACGACGTGCTCGTCCGCTTCGTGGCGATCGCGACGGCGCGCGGCGACGATTACTTCGCCGCGCGCTGCACCACGCATGCCGCCGGGCTGGCGGCCGCGATCCAGGCGCACGGCTGGGACGGCGCATGGTACCGCCGCGCCTACGACGACGACGGTGTGCCGCTGGGCTCGGCGAGCAACGCCGAGTGCCAGATCGACTCTCTCCCCCAGAGCTGGGCGGCGCTCACAGGCGTCGGCGATCCAGCGCGCACCCAGACCGCGCTCGACTCGCTCGACGCGCGACTGGTCCGACGCGACCTCGGGATCATCGCGCTGCTCGATCCGCCGTTCGACGCCGCGCCGACCAACCCCGGCTACATCAAGGGCTACGTGCCGGGCGTGCGCGAGAACGGCGGCCAGTACACCCACGCGGCGGTGTGGGCCGCGATGGCCTTCGCCGCCGTCGGCGACGCGACACGGGCGTGGGAGTTGTTCGATCTCGTCAACCCGGTGCGCCATGGCGACACCGGGGAGCGCATCGCCGTCTACAAGGTCGAGCCCTACGTCGCCGCCGCCGACGTGTACTCGAATCCCCAGCACGCCGGGCGGGGCGGCTGGACCTGGTACACCGGCTCGGCGGGATGGATGTACCGCCTCATCACCGAGTCCCTGCTCGGCATCCACCTCGAGGTCGACAGCCTGCGCATCGCGCCCGTGCTCGCGCCCGGCTGGGCCGGCTACGTCGTGCACTACCGCCACCATCGCAGCACCTATCACATCCACGTCCACGCCCGCGGCAGCGGCCGCGCGGTGACCCGGGTGATCTGCGACGGCGAGGTGCAGGCCGATCTGCGGATCCCGCTGCGCGACGACGATCGCGAGCACGAGGTCGACGTCGACGTGGGCGCGGAGTAGCGGACGACGCGCGACGATCCCCGACCGAGAGCTTCGTCACGGGCCGGGTTCGGATCATCGCGGGGGCTCGCGCGCCTCGGGGGGTGGAACGGAACCACCCATGACCCTGCGCTTCATCTCCACCTTCTCCCTCGTCTCCCTCCTCGCCGCTTGC
Source organism: Deltaproteobacteria bacterium Ga0077550 (assembly GCA_001464385.1). GTDB lineage: Bacteria > Myxococcota_A > Polyangia > Nannocystales > Nannocystaceae > Xiheibacterium > Xiheibacterium aquaticum. The sequence goes on from LNFB01000318.1 coordinate 47,181, forward strand.
AGCACGGACGGTGACGGAGACGACACCCTCGGCAGCACGAGCGACGCGAGCACGGGCAGCGCGTCCGAGAGCGCGACGGCCACCGCCACCGCCACCGCCACCGCCACCGCGACGGCCACCGCCACCGCCACCGAGGGCACCGACGAAAGCACCACCGACGCGACCGACACCGCCGAGGACACCAGCACCGCCGGCGAGACCGACCCCAGCGACACCACCAGCGCCGACGACAGCACGAGCACCGGCGGCGGCGAGGTCGTCGAGGTCCGCAACACGCCCGAGGTCTGCAAGGCGGGCGAGGTCGTCGCGCCGATCCTCCCCGACGAGGCGGGCCACCTCGCGGCCACCACCCTGACGCCGCCGTCGTATCCCTTCGAGGTGACGCAGGTCGCCTATGATCTGCTCGGCACCGACGCGCCCGGCGCGTGCGACAGCACGTTGGCCCACCGCGTCGAGCTCTACGTGATCGAGGGCGCCGCGCCGCCGGCGGATCCGGCCGACGCGGTGTCGAGCCTGACGATCGACGTCGACGCCGACGAGGCCGCCGTCGAGGAGCGCATCGTGACGCTCGACCTCGAGGCGCCGATCGTCCTCGCCGAGGGCCAGGTCCTCGTGGTCGCCGTCGAGATGGTGGGCAACGACGAACTGTCGGCGAGCGCGTGCGTCCGCGCGTGCCGGGACACCGGCGGCATCGCCGAGCTCGACTGGTGGAGCAACGCCGCGGCGGTCCCCTACGCGTGGGCCGACATGGTCGGCGACTTCGGCTTCATCTCGAACTTCAACCACCGCATGACGGGGCACACGCCGTGAGCCGCGCTGCGTGGCCGCACCTGGCCGCGACCGTCGCCGTCGTCGCGCTCGCGGGCAGCTTGCCCGCGAGCGCGGCGATCTACGGCACCGACGATCGCGTGCAGCTGTACGAGGAGAGTGACGAGGACTGGCGCACGCTCGGCGAGCAGTCGATCGTGATGAAGTTGCGCGCCGGCTGGGGCATCTGCGACGGCGCGACGGTGTCGCCCTCGATGACGCTGGGCGAGTACCAGAACCTCTGCGAGGGCGAGGCCTTCATCGACGACCCGGTCCTCGCCAGCTGCTCGGCGACGCTGGTCGACAGCGACCTCGTCGTGATCGCCCGCCACTGCGTGCTCGAGGACGACGAGTGCGCGACCGCCAGCTTCGTGCCCGGTCCACGGCGCGCCTCCGCCGACGAGCTCGTGATGCCGGGGCCGGAGGACATCTACGCGTGCCGCCGGATCGTCGCGCAGCTGGATGGCGTCGACATCGCGTTCGTGCAGCTCGATCGCCCGGTCGAGGGCATGACGCCGGCGACGCTCGGACCGACCCCGGAGCTCGACGCGCCGCTGGGCGTCGTCGGCTTCCCGACCGGCACACCGATGAAGGTCGCGCGGGCCTGCAACGTGCGCGGCATGAACAACGCCGGGCTCGTGCAGCACGACTGCGACACGTTCATGGGCAACTCCGGCTCGGGGGTGTTCGACGCAGAGCGGCGACTGTGGGGCGTGCACGTCAACGGACCTGGCGGCGACTACGACGACGAGGGCGAGTGCAGCATCGCCAAGCTCTACACGCAAGACGGCCAGCTGCCGGGGATCCCATCGGCGCCGCAGTTCGGCGCGGCGGCGCAGATCTCCGAGGTGTTGCCCGTGCTGTGCGACAGCGGCTGGCCGACGCCGCTGTGCGGCACCGAGGCGGCGTGCGGCGACGGCACGTGCTCGGGCACCGAGACCGCGTCGACCTGCGCCGACGACTGCGCCGCGGCGGTCTGCGGCGACGGCGTGTGCGAGGTACTGACCGAGCTCGAGTGCGCCGAGGACTGCGGTCACCTCGTCGAGGTGTGCGGCGGCGACGAGACCACCGGCGGTGACGGGGACACCTCGGGCGGTGCGGACGACACCAGCACCGGCGGTGGATCGACCGACGGCGGCCCCACGGACGGCGGCGCGTCCACGACGTCGGCCGGCGACACGTCGACGGGCACCGCCGCGGGCGAGAGCTCCGGCGGCGCAGGGGCCGACGGCGGCACCGCGGGCGACGACGGCTGCGGCTGCACGGCGTCGGACCACGGTGGCACCGCGGCGGCGCCGATGCTCGCGCTCGTGGCCCTCGCGTCGCGGCGTCGCCGTCGGGCCGGCGCACGCTGAGCGGATCGCGTCGGGCGAGCGGGGACACCATCGCCCGGCGCGATCACATCAGCACGCCATCGTCGTCGGGGGTCGGCGGCTCCGGGGGCTCGGGCTCCCCGAGCCGCTTGCACGCCTCGATCTCGATGTTCGTCGCGATCGCGTTCAGCGGTAGGGCCGCGGGCGCCATCGAGAACGGATCCTCGAGCATCGTCCCGACCTGGTCGATCACGCGGAACGCGAAGCACACCAGCACCGTGATCGGGATCGCGAACCACCCGGTGTTCTCGACGATGCCGAGCGGGAGCAGCACGGCGTACGCGGCGATGAGCAGTGTCGCCACGAACTCATAGGTCTGGGGGAACGGCGTCTTCTTGATCCGCTCGCAGCCGCCTTGCACGTCGAGCAGGGTCGCGATCGAACGGTCGAGGAGCTGCAGGGCGCGCGCGTCGAGGTGGCGCGCCCGCGCCAGCCTCGCGAGCTCCCGGAGCTGATGGTGCAGGAGCGCCGCGTTGAGATTGGGCTCGTCGGCATCGCGCGCGAGCTCGTCGACCTCGAGGTACCGGATGACCTCGGCGTCGCGCGTCGGGTCCTGCTCGCGCAGCGAGCTGCGCAGCGCGTGCACGTAGGCGATGTGTCGCCGGACGATCCGCTGCTGGATCGGGCGCAGCTCGTCCCGCGGTCCGGCCGGGTACGAGAGCACCTGCATCGCGAACAGCCGCGAGGTGTTCACGAGCTGGCCCCACAGCTTGCGGGCCTCCCACCACCGGTCGTAGCAGGAGTTGGTGCGGAAGCTGACGAAGATGCCGATCGCCGCGCCGATCACCGTCAGCGGCACCGGCGAGAGATCGACCGCGTCGGTCGCGAGGACCTTCTCGATCAGCACGATGAAGCTGGCGGCCGCGGCATAGCCGACCAGCGAACGCCACTGCCACGCCGCGAGCGTGGTGACCGATCGGTGGTAGTCGACGAACATCCCTGCGCGATCCCGAGGCTCCGAGTGCAGGCGCGATGCCAGCGTCGGCGCGTCGATCGCCTCGGGTTCCTCCCGGGGAACCGTGCGGATCAGCCACGATCGTGCGTCCGCGCCACGGGCGTCCGGTCGGAGTGGGCAGCCGAGCGACGATCAGGCCGCGTCGCCGCGCGGCTGCGTCAGGTACCCCATCACCAGCGCGACCAGCTCGCGGGTGAACTCCGGCTCCGCGAGCCACTGCGGCCGGTCCACGGCCGCGTCCTCGATGATCGCCTCGACCGCGGTGAGGATGAAGCGGGCCGTCCGCTCGGGCTCGAGGACGCCCGTGTCGCCGATGCGCCCGCGGATCTCCGCGGCGAGCAGCCCCGCGACCATCGGCACCAGATCCTCCAGCCCGTCGGGGCCGAGCATCGGCACGACCTCTCGCGCGACCAACCGCGTCAGCACATGGTGATCCGCCGCCCACCCGACGAGCATCCCGATCACGCGCTCGACCATCACGCGCAGCGGTGCGTCGCGCAGCGGCGGCACCAACGCGACGATCTCGGCGAGCTCGTCCTCACAGATCTGGTGCATCAGCTCGCACAGCAGCGACGGCCGATTGGGGAAGTACTCGTACACCGTGCCGATCCCGTAGCCCGAGATCTCCGCGATGCGGGTCATGCTGACCTCGGCCCCCTGCTCCTTCAGGGCCTTGGCCGCCGCCGCGAGGATGTTCCGGCGCGTGACGAGGGCCCGGTCCTGTCGCGGCTCCCGTCGCGTCGGCAAGCGAGGTCGTTTCAGCATCGCGGATCGATGGTGCCCGATCGCGGTGGCCGACGCATCGGCGCCCTCACCCCCCCGGCAACAGCTCGTCGCAGCGCGTGCCCGCCAGGCACCCCTCGCAGATCTCGATCGCCCCGCGCAGCGTCGGCTCCGGATCGTCCACCTCCGGATCCCAGTCCGCCGGCGACTCGACCGCGCCGACCGCCTCGCAACCGCTCGACTTCAGATCGATCCGATATCCACCGGCGGGCGCCGCGGCCGGCTGATTTGCGATGCCACCGCGCAGCCACGGCTTGTTCGGATCCGACATGCCTGGCGAGAACTCGACCGCCGCCAGGCCCTCGATCGTCGCGGCGCAGTGCTTGCCCTGCAGCGTGTTCTCGCCTGCGTTCTCGGCGTAGAAGCTCGTCCACAACCCGCTCGGTACATCGACGGTGATGTCGGCCGACGACGGCTCCAGTGACTCGACCTTCACCAGCCCGGGGTTGTAGCCGAGGTTGATGCACGGGCAGTCCGCCGCCCACGCGTCGGGCCCGTCGGTGCTCGGATCGTCGTACGCCTCGCACTCGGCGACGAGCTCCGCCGGGCACGAGGGGTATGGGCTGTCGGCGGCGATCGAGACCATCGCGAGGCCGTTCTGCAGCTCGATGTCCACCGCGCCACCGAGGCGATCGACGCAGACGTTCCCGCGGTTGCGATACGAGTCCTCGGCGACGTCGTCCGAGGTCGCCAACGCCAGCGCACCGCGGTACTCGGGTGGCAGCGTGACGCGGATGTCGGCGCCCGCGCGCACGAGCTGCGCCTGGCCGTCGTAGTACAGATACACGGCGCAGCCCTCTTTCCACGGCCGCGGCGCGCCGCCGGCGTCGACGCCATCGCAACGATCCTCCTCGTCCATGTCGACGGGCCGCTTCGGGCTGCCAGTGGAGCTGTTGTAGGCCCAGAGCGAGATGCGATCGTAGACCGCCTCGGCGTCGGCCTGCGACGACGCGAAGGTGAAGCGGCGGAACTCGACGCGGATCGTGCCCGGCTCCCCGTCGAACTCCACGATCACGTCGCCCCGGTTCACGAAGTTGTCGTTGTAGCCGAGCGTGTTTCCGACGATGAGGTTGCGGATCAGCGGCTCGCCCGCCTCGTCGAGCTCGACGAAGGGCCCCTCGTGGACGACCCGCCACTGGTCGCGGAACGGCGCCGGGCCGTCGTGGTCGCCGGGCCCCCCATCGTCGGTGCCGCCCGTGTCCGCGCCATCGTCGGACGCCGAGCCACCGCCGCCAGGACAGCCGGCGAGGGCGGGCAACGCAGCGAACGCGGACACGGCGAGTCGTCGACGGATCGTAGGCACAGTCCTCCGCCAACGCCGCGGGCCCCGCCGACTTACGGCGTCGGTCCCCGCCCTGGGATGGTTTGCGCGCCGCGTCCCGCTACACCCAGTCGTGCTCGACCAGGCGGCGCTCGCTCGGGCCCGCGCGCGCCTTCTGCCAGAAGCGCAGGGTGCCCCCGGCGAACGACCACGATCGGCGCAGGGCGAAGGTGTCGGGGAGCTCGCCGCCGAAGCCGTGGAAGGTGACGACCTGCACGCCGACGCGCATGGCGTCGAGGGCCGCCTCGACGCGGGCGACGTCCTCTCGCGCCCCCTCGGGCGTGAGCTCGAGCGACTCGTCCATCCACTGCCGACGATCGTAGCCGCCCTCGCAGAACGGGTTGTAGAGGTACAGCGCGTCGTAGTCCGCGAGCATCGCGACGTCGAGCTCGGCGTGCATGAACGACGTGCGATCGGCGACGCCGAGCGCGGCCGCGAGGCTCCGGGCCTGCTCGACGAGGTGCCCGCGGCGTTCGATGCCGTCGAGCACCAGCCCAGTCGCCAGCGCCGCGATCGTGCAGAACTTCCCGCTACCCGCACCGACGTCGAGCACCCGCCGCGCCCCGTAGAGCTCGAGCCACCGCGCGGCGACGACCGCCACCATCACCGGCGACCAGAACCGCAGCGACGCCGTGCGGGAGTCGTTGGGCAGCAGCGCATCGAAGGCGTGGTCGCTGACGTGCCGACCGTCGCGCAGCGCCGCGGCGATGTCGTCGGCGCTCATGCGGGATCGGAGGAAGTCGCTGGCCATGCGAGGCGCCCGCGGGGCGCCGGCTCCGACGGTACCCCCGAACGCCGCGCCTTGGGTGCATCGGGCCGCGTCGGTGGCCACCGACGCGATGCACGGCGATACTCTGGGTCGTGGGAGCGCCCCCGACCCGCGCGAAGTTCTACGGCGTCCTCGCGATCGTCGCCGCCTCGACACCGCTGGCGATGCTCGTCGAGACGGGCCTGCGCCAGGTGATGTTCCCCCCGGAGTTCGACGAGGTGCGCATGTGGCTGCGGCCCACGATCACCCCGTGGGTCTGGCTCGCCCCGGTCGCGAGCATCCTGGCGGTGCCGCTGGGCGACCGCCTCCAGCGCGCCCTCGTGCGACGCGAGCTGCTGCGCCTGCCGCCCGAGCGCCGCACCGAGGCCGAGCGCGTCGCGTGCGAGTTCGACGCGCTGCTGCTGTCGACCTCGGCGCCGCAGATCCCCGCGGTGATCGCGACGCTCGCGTTCATGTGCGGCGCTGGGCTTGCGCCCGTCATCGCGGCGATGATCGTCGCGACGGCGGGCGTGCTCGCCCTCGGGGCCTCGGTGACCCGGCGCATCCACCCGCCGCCATGACGTCCCCGGGGACGTCCCCGGGGACGTCACGGTGGCGGGCGCCCCACGAAGCGCCGCCTCGCGACCACCGACGGCCGAGCCCTAGCGGACACTCGGGAATTCGCGACCCCGACGATGGGAACGCCGCTGGCAAAGCTGCCGCCGCGCGGAGCCGAGTCGGAGATGAATCGCATGAAGCATGTCTGGTGGATCGTGTTGGGTTCGATGTTGGGTTGTGACCTCGAGGACACCGGGGTCGAGGACGAGCTCGTCGAGGAGGACGACGCGCCGCGTTCGGGAGGCGGCGGCGGGAGCGGCACCGGATGGGGTTGCCGCACCTGCGGCTTCTCCAACTCGCCGATGCTGGGCGGCTTCGCCCTGGACCAGTTCGTCGTCGGCGCGGCCCCCGTGCCGCAAGGCGGCCTAAGGCTGGCGGGGATCGTCGACCCGTACGGCACGCCGGTGGACGTGGCGGTGGTCAACAACGCCTTCGTCGCCGACAAGAGCGGTGTCCAGGTCTCCGGCGCGGCGCTCCAGGGCTGGGCGTTGCGGTTCGAGGACGAGAACGCCCAGACCCTCGACGTGGAGATCTTCGACTACTCCGAGCAGCCGAGCTGGGTCGATGACAGCCCTGTCGCGACCTACACCCTGACGTATCGCGACGCCGGAGGCGACGTCGACCTCAACGTGTGTCCGGGGATGGACCCCGACCTCACCTCGATCACGGTGCTGTCCGGCGAACGCTACGACGGCACGACCAAGACCGTCGTGCCCAACTCCAGCGAGTGGGTCACGCTGGCCTGTCGCGGCCACGCGCTCGCCAAGATGCGCATGCTCGGCTACGCGCCGAAGGACCAGTTCGGCTCGACGCCGAAGCAGCGCCAGGCGACCCTCAAGATGCTGACCGCGGACTACTGCGGCACCGGGCACAGCTTCACGGCGATCGGTCAGCCCATCGACTGGGCAGACGTGCGCGGGAGGTTCCCGCTGGTGACGAACGATCCCTCCCGTCTCGAGGCGCGTTGGACCGAGAAGGGCGCGACCTGCCTGGACACCCCGCGGCTCGTCAGCCGCAACGAGGTGAAGGCCCTGTGCGCCCTGCCGAAGTGCTACGGCGACTTCTCCATGGCCGGCGTCACCTGGATCACGACGCTGCAGTGAGGGCGGTCCGACCGTGAGCGCCTCGGGACCCGCCCTCGAACCGGGGTCGACGCGCCGCCGCGAGCAGGACGACGCGGCCACGGTCGACGGCGTCGGCCGCTCACGCCCGAGCTCGCCCACGCCCGAGCGGGTCGGTCGCTACGTGATCCTCTCGATGCTCGGTGAGGGCGGGATGGGGGTCGTCCTCGAGGCGTTCGACCCCGAGCTCGACCGGCGCGTCGCGATCAAGCTGCTCCATCCCCTGCGCGGCAGCGTCAATGCGAGCCGCCGACTGCTCCGCGAGGCGCAGGTGATGGCGCGACTCTCCCACCCCAACGTCGTGCAGGTGCACGACGCCGGTGAGCTCGGCACGAGCGTGTTCGTGGCGATGGAGCTCGTCCGGGGCCAGACGATGCGCGCGTGGATGCGCGCGACCAAGCCGCACTGGCGCGAGGTCGTCGCCAAGTTCATCGAGGCCGGACGCGGGCTGGCGGCCGCGCACGACGCTGGCATCGTGCACCGCGACTTCAAGCCGGACAACATGCTGATCGGCGCCGACGGGCGCGTGCGCGTCGCCGACTTCGGCCTCGCGAACGTCGCGTTCTCGCGCGACCCCGAGGCGGCCGACCCGGCCCCGCGCGCCGAGGGTCTGCTCCCCATCACGGCGACCGGCGCGGTGATGGGGACGCCGATGTACATGGCGCCCGAGCAGCACGCCGGCCTCCCCGTCGGCCCCGCGGCCGATCAGTTCGGCTTCTGCGTCGCGCTGCACGAGGCGGTGTTCGGGCGCCGACCGTTCGCGGGCCACCGAAGCCACGAGATCGCCCAGAGCGTGCTCGCCGGGGAGTTCACCGCGCCGCCGATGGTGCCGGCCGAACAACGGTGGGTGCTCGAGGTCGTGCGGCGCGGCGTCGCGGTCGATCCGGAGCGACGGTTCGCGTCGTTCCGCGAGCTGCTCGCCGCGCTCGATCGCGATCCGAGCGCGCGACGTCGCCTGTGGCGCAACCGCCTCGCGGCCGCTGGCCTCGTCGCCGCCTCGGGTGTCGCCGCCCTGCGAGCGTCGACCGAGCCGTGCACGGGCGGTCGGGCCTCGATCGAGCAGGTGTGGAGCTCGGAGGCGCGGGCCGACCTCGTGCGCTCCGTCGACGCCGAGGCGCAGGGACGAGCCTCGGCGCTGGTGAGCACGCTCGATCGCTACGCCGAGCGCTGGGGCGCCGCGCACCGCGACACGTGCCTCGCGCATCGCCGCGACGAACTCTCGTCCGATCTCCTCGACCGTTCGATGGCGTGCCTGCTGCGGCGACGCGCCGCGATCGCGAAGATCCTCGACCTCGTGCACGACGGGGGCCCCGCGGTGAGGGCCGGTGCGACCGCGGCAGCGGCCGCCCTCCCTGCGATCTCGGAGTGCTCGGATCCGGAGTCGGTCGACCTCCGGATCCCCCGACCGGCCGATCCGAGCGAGGCCGCCGCGATCGAAGCCGGTCGCGTCCGCCTCGTCGAGGCCGAGGTCCTGCACCACGCCGGCGACGTCGACGTCGCGCTGCCCGAGCTCGCCGAGGTGGCGTCGCAGGCCGAGGCGCTCGGGGCGACGCCGCTGTCCGCCGAGGTCGCGTTGAGCCGTGGGCGACTCGCCCTCGATCGCATGGATCAGGGCGAAGCCGCCGACGCGTTCGCCGAGGCGGCGATCCTCGGCGTCGAGGCCGGGCTCGATCGCATCGCGGCCGAGGCCCTGATCCGCAAGCTCTACGTCGACGCGTCGCGCTCGACGGAGCCGGCGCGCGTGCTCGAGGACGCCCCGATGGCGCGGGCCCAGCTGCGGCGCGCGGGGGAGCCCGCCGCGCTCGCCGCCCTGCTCGCCAACAACCTCGGGGTGATCCACGGCCTCGTGGGGGACCGCGCCCTCGCCCGCGCGGCCTTCACCGAGGCGCTCGAGCTCGGCGATCACGACGACGCCAATCCCGGCGACGTCGCCGGCATCGCGCTGAACCTCGCCCTGCTGACCCCCGACGCGGACCGCCGCGAGGCGCTGTTCGATCGCGCGGCCGCCCTGCTGCGCGATCGACTCGGACCCGATCACCTGATGCTGCTCGAGATCGAGGCGCGCCGCGCCGAGACCACCGCCGCGCTCGACCTGGCCACCCTGCGCACACGTGCGGTGTGCGACGCCTTCGACGCGCGTGTCCCGGACGACCTCGCCCAGCGCCACCAGTGCCGGTGGCGCCTCGCCGCGCTGCTCGACGAGGGTGAGGCCGTCACCGCGGCGATCGCCGAGCTCGACCGCGGCCTCGCCGACCTCGACGCCCCGGTCGCCGAGATCGACGCGGAGTACGTCGCCGCGCAGCGGTCCAAGACCCGCGGCCATCGAGCCGTCCTCGCCGGCGATCCGGACGCCGCGATCGCCGAGCTCGATCGGGCCCGGGCCGCCCTCGCGCCCCACGCCAGCGCGCCGTGGATCGCCCTCGAGCTCGCCGACGTCGACAGGCTCACCGGCCGGGCCCTGCTCGCCCTCGGCCGCGACGCCCAGGCCCGCGCACGGCTCGAGGCCGCGCTCGCGGTCTACGTCGCCGAGCGCGGGCGAACCGAGGATCGCGCCGTGCGGGCCCACGCCGACGAGGCGCGGGCCCTGCTCACAACGCTCGCCCCGTGACGGCTAATCGCGGGCCGCGTACGACCGGATCACGCGGTAGGCGACGTCCTCGTTGTCGTTGCCGGGGTGCAGCGCCATCATGTTGCGATCGACGAACGCGCGACGCTCGTCGGCGCTCGCCATGCGCAGCTCGAGCGCGACCACGCCCGCCACCGTCATCAGGCTCTTCGGGATCGCGAAGTTCTCGTCGTCCATGTGCCGATCGAGGATCGCCAGGATCGCGTCGGCGTCCCGGGCGAGCATCCCGTCGAGCAGGCCGATCGCGTCCTTGACCCGCGCGGGCGCCTCGGACTTCTCGGCGACCTCCAGGACGTGCTTCCAGAACGGCATGTCGCGCATCTCCATGTGCGGCGCGACCTCGCGGTAGACCTCGTACGTCGCGCGCACCCACTCGTCCCAGTCGGGCTTCGCGACCAGGCGCAGGTTGTTGTCGGCGTCGCGCCAGGTACTCATCGCCCCGGCCGACAGCTCCTTGGCCACGCGCGCGCTCGGATCCTCGTAGCGCCGCATCAGCAGCGCCGCCTGCTCGGTCTCGTAGAGGATGTGCGGGTCGCGGTAATCCCCGATGCCGCCCAGCGGGTACGGGCGGCGCTGGATCCCGCCCAAGACCTCGAGCACCGGCGCGGGCGACCACCGCACCTCGTGCAGGAACTCGGCCCGCTTCTTCAGGAACCGGGCCTTCTCGGCGCCGGTGTCGAGGATCGGGTGGCTGTCGCGGTTGGGGACCTTGTCGACGAGGAACGGGTGCAGCATCCGCTTGTTCGCGGTGATGAGCCCGTCGATCTGGCCGATGTCGTGGATGCCGAGCAGCTCGAACGCCTCCTGGGCATCGGGCCACGACAGCGGCTCGGGGTCGAGCTGGCCGATGGGACCGTCGGCGGACGAGATGATCACCCAGTCCGACGAGCCGATGCGCACGATGAGGTAGTCCTCGAACTCGCGATCGAGCGCCGCGAGCACGCTGATCATCAGGTCGTCGGAGAGCTCGTAGCCCTGGATCCACTGCGCGAGCAGGCCGCCCGGCTTCAGGTAGCGCTTGGCCTCCTGGTAGAACTCGGTGGTGAACAGGCTCGACACGCCCGAGACCCACGGGTTGGTCGGCTCGGAGATGATGAAGTCGTACTTGTCACCGGCCCACGCGAAGTACGCCTTGGCGTCGTCGAAGTGGATGTGGCTGCGCTTGTCGTTGTACGCGCGGTAGTTGACCGGCATGAAGTACTTCGAGCCCTCGACCATCTCGGGCTCGATCTCGACGGTGTCGAGGCGGTCGAGGTGCGGCGAGGCGAGCACCGTGTGGCAGGTGACGCCCGAGCCGAAGCCGATGAGCGCGCCGTGGGTGCTGTTGGGCCGGGCCATCAGCGGGATGAGGCCGACCAGGAACTGGTTGGGCTCGTCGCCGGCGATCTCGGGGCCGTCGAGCTTGTCGCGATCGGCCGGCCAACGGTCGAGCACGACCGAGGCGTCGGGCTTGCCGTTGGTGTAGATGACGTGGTGACCGCTCTTCACGTCGGTCTTCACCACCGTGACGCTCGCGGTGCGACCGTCGACGTACGACAGGATGTCGTAGTCCTCCGGCAGGTGCGTGCGGCCGTTGCGGAACACCGTCGACGTCAGCACCGTGGGATCGACGCGGACGAGGAGCCCGGCGCAGACCGCCAGCACCGTGCCGATGGCGGCGTTGCGCAGGGTCTTGCTCGCCCCCGTCGGCGCGCGTCCCGTGACGATCTCGCCGCGGATGAGCAGCAGGCCCAGCAGCATGTCGACCAGCGCGCCGATCACCAGCACGCCCTTCAGGCCCACGATCGGCATCAGGACCAGGCCGGCCAGCGTCGCTCCCGTGATCGCCCCCAGCGTGTTGAACCCGTAGACCTTGCCGACCACGCCCTCGGCCTGGCCGCGCTTGAGCATCACGTGGGTGAGCAGCGGCAGCGTCATGCCGGCGCAGAAGGCCGCGGGCAGCATCATCATCGCGCAGATGAGGAACTTCAGCGTGTTGAACTGAAGCCACATACCCTCGGTGCGCGAGCCGTCGTCACCGAACCACCCGAGCCACTGGTCCGACAGCAGGCCGCCCATCGCGAGCACGCCGAGCCGATACGCCGGCAGGGTCGCGATCGCGGCGAAGCCCATCACGAGCTGCACGACGGCGAGCGTCATCTCGGGCCGCTTGAACTTGTCCATCCGCTTCTTCACCCAGAACCCGCCCAGCGCGAGCCCGAGGATGAAGACCGACAGCATGATCTCGAAGGAGTGGGTCGCCGCGCCGAGGATCGTCGACAGCAGGCGGATCCAGCCGATCTCGTACATGAACGACGACAGGCCGGTCCCCATCGCCACCGCGAGGTACAGCCACACCTTGCTCGAGTTCGCGGTGCTCTGATCACCGAGCTCCCGCTTCTCGATCGCGTCCGTGGGCGCCCGGTCGCGCATCGCGACCAGCATGATGATGATGTTGAGCGCGGCGGCGACCATCAGCGCGCCGGGCAGACCGACCTTCGCCACCAGCACGAAGCCGGAGAAGATGGCGCCGAACGACGCGCCCAGGCTGTTGGTGAAGTACAGCATGCTCAGGATCTCGCCCGAGCGGCCGAGATCGCGGCGCAGGATGCCGACGCTCATCAGCGGGAACGTGGTGCCGAGCATCACGCACGGCGGCAGGATCAACAGGCCGGCCAGGGACCACTTCGCGAACTCGACGGCGTCGCCGCCACCGAGCATCGGGAACAGCGTGTCGTAGGCGAACCGCGCCGCGAACTCCTGCAGGTACGGGAACGCCAGCGCGTAGACGCCGATGAGCCCCTCGATGATGCCGTACACGACCACCGGCGACCGCGTGCGGGCGACGAAGCGCCCCGACAGCAGCGCGCCGAGCGACATGCCGCCCATGAACAGGCTGAGCACGAGGATCTGTGCGGTCGCGGCGCTGCCGACGAACTGCTTGATGTAGCGCGACCAGATCGACTCGTAGATGAGCCCGCTGATCCCGGACAAGAAGAACAAGAGGAAGAGGACGCGGAAGCGCCCGGTCCCGGCCGAGGTTCCCCTGGAATTCGTGGCTGCCGTCGGCATGTCCATGGCGCGGCGGACCATAGCCGAGCCCGCCGGGCGCTGCTATAGTCCCCCGTAAACGCATGAAGTACGTCGCCAAGCACGGTTTGCCCGATCGCTCCCGCGCCCGAGTCGTGGTCGAGAAGGCCTACGAGGCCTACAAGGTCAAGCTCGCCGACCACAAGCCGACGCTCGCGTGGAGCACGGAGAGCGAGGGCGAGCTGTCCTTCTCGGTGCTGGGCAAGACCCTCAGCGTGCAGATCCACGTCACCGACGTCGAGGTCAAGATCGAGGGCGACATGCCGTGGATGTTCAAGCCGTTCCAGGGCAAGGTCGAGCGCGTGCTCGGGGATGAGATCGAGAAGTGGGCCGCGAAGGCCCGCGCCGGCGAGGTTTAACCTTTTCCCCCCGCGACCGGCTTGGGCGCCGCGGGGGCGCTTCGCGCGGATTGCCCCCCGCAAGCGGGGGGCGATCGGGTGCGTGGTCGGGGGTGGTGCGTGTGATCGCGGTGCGCGATCGGGGGGCGTGTCGCGCCGCTCGATCGCGGGGCGTGTCGCGCCGCTCGATCGCGGGGCTTTCGCGCCGCTCGATCGGTCGGTGGTCGCGCCGTTCGATCGGGGTGGGCGTCAGCCGACGTCGAAGGTGTAGTCGACGCCCATCGGGGGGCCGTCGTAGGTGGGGAAGCGGTGGTCGTAGATGACCTTGCGTAGGCAGCCGAGGATGCCGGTGTCGCGCAGGGCCGCGGGGGCCTTGGCGGTCACGCCGGTGACCTTGCCCTTGGCGGAGAGGCCGAAGACGAAGTCGACGCGGCCCGCGGCGATCGTCACGCCGCCCGCGACCGCATCGGCGATGCAGCGATCGAACGCGGGCTCGAGGCCGCGCAGCTCGGCGCGCACGGTGTGGTCGCCCAGGCGCTCGCTGCCGGCGTCGGGATCGAGCACCGTCGTCGCGGTCGCGTCGTACCGCGGGATGTGGCCGTCGGCCACGGGCTGGTAGGTCGCACCATCGGCGCGGGCGTCGACGGCATCACCGCTCGCCGCCCCGCGCTTGCGCCCGCGCTTGCCGGCCTTCGCCTCGGGGACCCCGGGCTTCGCCTCCTCGGGCGCCGCCGCGATCGCGATGCACCGACCCGACTCGCAGCGCGTGCCCTCGCCGCACACGCCGTAGCACGCGGCCGCGTCGGCCCCGGGGCCACAGCCGAGCAGGGACGAGGACAGCGCGACGCGGGCGAGGGTCAGCGGCCGGAGCACGGCCGGAGTGTACGGCGCCCGGGAACCTCGGGCAGCCGCGGGTCAACTCCTGGCAAAGCTGTCGGTGCACGGCCGCCGCTGCGTCGTTCTACGTAGGCCGCCCAACGCGGGCGTCGCCGCGGGGAACCTCGCACACCCCGCCTCGAACACCCTCCATGGGACGCAACGGGTGAACGCATGCTGAAGTACCGAACGATGTGGACCGCGAGCCTGATGTCGATGGCCCTGGCCTGCGCGGCCGAGGGCGAGGGCCGAGGGGCCGGCGATCCCGTCGGCGAGGACCGGGGCGCGGGCGCAAGCCTGGGCACCTTCGAGTTCACCTACTACTGGGTCGCCCTCGAGGCGAGCTACAACGGCGCCAAGAACACCAGCGTCTACGACTCGCAGTGCACCAAGCTCGCGACGGTGCCGCGCAAGTTCTGGGACGCGCTCAAGCTCGAGGGCACCGGCAAGCTGAACGACGGCCGCATGCTCAACTACGCCGGGGCCTGCGGCTGCGCGCGCTCGCCCTGCTTCAAGGCGCTCGGCGCCGACAAGCCGTGGGGCGAGGGCGTCCAGAGCCGCGCGCTCGAGCCCTACCGATCGATCGCCGTCGACAAGACCAAGATCCCCTACGGCAGCTGGATGTACATCCCCGAGCTCGACGGCCAGGTGATGCCCGGCGACGCGCCGTGGGGCGGCTGGACCCACGACGGCTGCGTGCTCGCGGCCGACACCGGCAGCGCGATCATCGGCAAGCACATCGACTTCTTCGTCGGCATGAAGAGCAGCTACACGTCGCTCATCAACGAGCTCGGCCTCGAGTCGGTGACGGTGCACCAGGGCGGCACGCTGTGCACGGGCGCCCCACCGGTCCAACCCGACGATGGTGGTGGCAGCGGTGACGACGGTGACGGCGGTGAGGTCGACACCAACTCGGTGTGCTTCCCCGGCGCGGACGGCTCGGGCAACACCTGCCTGCCGCTGGCGTTCCCGGGCACGCCGACCGGCTACTCGTACCCCTCGCCGCTCAACGCGAATTACCGCGCGCCGGTGGCCTACCTCGATCTCGACGCGGTCGACGTGAACACCAAGCTCTCGCCCAACTTCACGCTGGGCGAGTTCGCGTCGCGCAGCAAGGGGCGCTACGCGGTGGTCCAGCCCCACGCGATCGTGCGGATGCAGGAGCTCCGCGACCAGCTCGGATCGATCCGCGTGAACTCGGGCTACCGATCGCCGAACTACAACAGCTCGGTCGGCGGCGCCTCGAGCTCGCGGCACATGTTCGGCGACGGCTTCGACTTCGTCGGCAACAACGTGTCGCTCACCACCGCAGAGAACGCGTGTGGCAGCCACGGCGGCTTCCTGGTCGAGTACAGCAGCCACGTGCACTGCGACTGGCGCGGCGACGATCTCGACGCCTCGTTCTTCGGCGCGGTTGCGGTGGCCCACGACGACGCGCTGGATCTCGCGGCGTTCACCGCCCACCTGCACGAGGACGGCGGCGTGTGGACGGCCCCGGCCCAGGGCTTCGACGAGGGCGAGCCCATGCGGCGCTGGCGGGCGCTCGACGCCGCCGGCGACGTGATCGTCGAGACCACCGGCGAGTCGTTCGCGCCGCCCACCGATGCGGCGCGCCTCGAGGTGACCGTCGGCGCCGTGGTCGAGCTCGCCGCCGAACTCGACCCAGGCATGCGCGAGTAAGCGCTCCCACGTCGCGAACACGGGGAACCCAACGCGGCCCGCGGCCCGGCGAACGCCTGGTTTCGGGCCGCGTCGCTTTGGTGTATGGGGGGCCCATGCGAACCCCACGACTGCTCGCGACGGCCCTGACCCTCGCGCTTGGCTGCACCGTCTCCGCATCCAGCTCGACGAGCCCACCCGATTCCGGCGCCGCCGGCGACCCCGCGGCGGGCAAGCCCGTCGAGAAGGCAGAGCCCGCCGAGAAGCCGCTGCCGGAGCAGAAGCCCGATCCCAAGGTCGAGGCGCAGAAGCGCTTCGACGCGGCGATGGCCGAGCTGCAGGCCGAGTACAAGACCGAGGCCGCGCGCTGGACCCCGGAGCTGAAGGCCAAGGTCGCCAAGCTCACCGCCACCAAGTGGCGCGCGACGTCGGTCGCGATGAAGGCCGCGCTCGCCAGCGAGCACCGCCGCCCGGGTCACGCGTCGCGTGACGCGTTCCGCCACCCCAACGAGACGCTCGCGTTCTTCGGCCTCAAGCCGACGATGAACGTGTTCGAGGTCGGCCCCGGCGCGGGCTGGTGGACCGAGCTGCTCGCCGTCGTGCTCTCCGCCAAGGGCACGCTCGCGGTCGCGACGTTCGATCCCAAGTCCGACGATCTCACCGCGGCGTACTTCGGCAACGCGGTCGCGATGATGCTCGACACCGCACCGGAGCTCTACGGCAAGGTCGAGCGCGTGATGAACAGCGCGCCCGGTGCCTACGAGATGGGCCCCGCGGACTCGCGCGACATGATCCTCGTCATGCGCATGACCCACAACATCATCCGCTCGGGCGCGATGGACAAGTTCCTCGCCCAGGCCCACACGGCGCTGAAGCCCGGTGGCGTGCTCGCGATCGAACAGCACCGCGCGCCCGAGGGCGCCGATCCGGCCAAGAGCGCGCAGCAGGGCTATGTGCCCGAGGCGTGGCTCATCGCGCAGGTCGAGGCCGCCGGCTTCAAGCTCGACGACAAGTCCGAGATCAACGCCAACCCCAAGGACACGAAGGACTACCCCAAGGGCGTGTGGACGCTGCCGCCGAACTTCGCCGAGGGCGACAAGGATCGCGCGAAGTACGAGGCGATCGGCGAGAGCGATCGCATGACGCTCAAGTTCGTCAAGCCCAAGATCAAGGCCGCACCGAAGCGGGCCACGCCGAGCGCGGCCGCCGAGGGCAAGACGGACGCCGCACCTAGCAAACCCACCGCCTCTGACACGGTGAAGGCTGCGAAGTAATTGCGCGAGCCGTGGTCTCGGGGCCTGATTTCGGCCCCGAGGTTGCGCGCCGCGGCAGCGTGTGCTTACTCTTCGTTCGCCCATTGGACCGACTGCTGCGCCTAGGGCCGCAGACCAACCTGGATTTCCCCATGCAACTCAGCAAGATCAGCTCCCTCGCTCTGTTCTCCATCGCGCTCGGCGCGTGCGTCGTCGACGACGGCAACGACACCGACGCCGGCACCGGCAGCGCCTCGGCGTCGGCCTCGGCGACCGCGACCGACTCGGCCTCCGCGTCGGCGACCGACTCGGCTTCGGCCTCGGCTTCGGCCTCGGCGTCCGCCTCGGCCACCGACTCGGCGTCCGCTTCGGCCACCGACTCGGCCGACACCTCGGCGACCGCGACCGACGCGTCGACCGGCGTCGTCGACACGAGCGGCTCCTCGGAGTCCGGCGGCACCACCGGCGGCGGCGCCTGCGGCTGGGTTGCCGACGAGATGTTCTACGGCTGCGGCGGCGACGGAGAGGACCCGAAGGGCATCGTCCCGATCGACTGCGCCGAGGAGCCCGTCGAGGGCGCCACGTGCGACGCGACCAAGGGTCCGATCACCGGCACGGGTTGCTGCTTCGAGGGCGGCAACGCCTACTGCACGACCGAAGGCACGGTCACCATCGAGGCGTGCTGAGCTGAGCTGAGCTCCGCTCTCCGTTGATGAGAAGCCCCGACGCTCGCGAGAGCGCCGGGGCTTTCTCTTGCCCGGTGTTCAACTCGGGAGGGGCTACTGCTCGACGCAGTAGACGCCGACCCGCCCGTTGAAGTCGTCGCAGTCCCGGAACTCTCCGCTGTCGAGGAACTCGGTCGCACTGTGCGGGTTCCCCACAGAAGCGTTGCCGGGCGTGGCATCAGTCCAGAGGCTGCATGTGTTGTCGACGCGGGTGAGCCACCCGTCGGTCATTCCGGTGATCTTCCGGTACAGCGGTGACTCGGGCGGCCGGACGGTGTCGAGGAGCGGATGCTGGGTTCCGTCGCGAACACCCAACAGCGGCACCGCGTCCGTGATCCACAACAGCTCGCCGTCGTCGTTGAAGTACGCTGTGTACGGCTGAAGCACCCAGTCGAGAGAGCGCGACGTATCGAACGGATCGAGTGCGGCCTCGCGAACGTTCGGGTAGGCAAACATCGCCGCGAAGCCGAACTCGCACAGGGAATCCGCGAACGCCACGGGGTTGTTGCCGAAGTCGGCGTTCTGCGGCGCCCCACCAGGCTGCACGATCACCCGCTCCTCGATCACCCGCGAGCAATCCGGCGCGCACGCCCCGACCTCCAGCACGTTGTCCCCTTCCCCATCATCACACCCCTCCACGCCGGCCCAGATGTCCCCGTCGCCGCACGTCGCGACGTTGCAATCCGGTCGGCACGCGGCGGTCAGCGCGTTGGCCTCTCCATCGTCGCAGTCCTCGCCGGGATCGATGTTGCCGTCGCCGCAGAACGGATCGCCCGGTCCACCGGACGAGCCCGGATCCGTCGAGGTCCCCGGCTCGGTCGGCGCCGTCGTGTCGCCGGGCTCGGTCGTCACGACACCGTCGTCCGAGGTCGCCACAGTCGTGGCGGACATCGTCGTGCTCGACATGGTCCCGCTCGCCGCGCTGGTCGACGCGTCGGCGTCGGCGCCCGTCATCGAGCTCTTCGCGTCTTCGTTGGGGCTGTAGCAGCCCGCCGTGATCAAGAGGGCAAGGGTGGTTCTGCGCATCTCACGTGGCATGTCAGGTCCCGTCCGGGGCTAGACGGCCAGGATGCCAGCGGGCGCGGCGCGGCGCATCCGCAAGGAGAAGTCGATCGGCACTCCCTCGAGACCGCGGGTCGCTGAACCCGCGGAGGCGACAGTTGGTCCACGCTCGCCCCTGAACTCGAGCGCGGCTGCTGGGAATGCCGATCGACCTCACAGACCACGGACCCCGAGGGGCCCGCGTCTGCACACTCCATGGCGCGACGGGGGGCCGGCCTTCACGGCGAACCGCGGCTTCAGTACGTCGCGCCGGAGCTCGAACCCTCGGTGCCCGCGCCACCGTCGGTGCCCCCGGTCGTGGCGCCGACGTCCCCACAGGCGCCGCAGTAGCCCACGGCCTCGTCGGCGCACAGCTCGTCCCACGCGCTCTCGCAGCAGAACGCGTCCATGGCACAGACGCACGCCTCGAGCTCCGGATCGGGACAGCCCGGACCCTGCATCGGTGTGCAGCAGTCCGCGATCGGGAGGGCATCCTCCGCCCCCTCGGCGTCGCACGTGCCGCAACCGCTCGCCGTGACCGCGTCGACGCAGACCTGATCCCAGACGATGTCGCAGCAGTACGGATCCCCCGCGCAGACGCACGCCGCGATCTCCTCGTCCGCGCACGATGGATCCGCGTGCGCGGCACAACAGCCGCCGCCGTCGAGCGCCGCGGGGCCGAAGCCGCAGCCACCACAACCGAGGTCTTCGACGTGGTCGACGCACAGCGCGTCCCAACCATCATCGCAGCACACCGGATCGACCGCGCACACGCAGGCCGCGATCGCCGGATCGCCGCAGCCGGTCCCAGGCGCGGCCTCGCAGCAGTCGCCGTCGTTGGGTTGGTTCGGGTCGTTGGGCGGCGGCGGCCGATCCGGCGCGCCGCTCGTCCCCGTGCCTGCGTCGGATCCCGCGCCGACGTCCAACCGCAGATCCTCGGGTGCGTCGTCCTCGGCGGTCGACGACGCCGCTCCATCGGGCCCGGTCGTCGTCGCGTCGGCCTCGCCGGTCGGAGCGCGCGCGTCGGTGGTCTCGCCGGCCTCGTCCGCCGCGGTCACGCCGGACGGCGCGGCCTCCTGCTCGAACGACAGCGGCACGATGCAGCCGCCGCCGAGCACGAACGGGCCGAGCGCCACGGCGACGAGCGCCGCCCCCCGCTCAACCGACCGGGCGCGTGAACGGAGGTGCATCGCTGCAGGTCCATTCGAAGTGGTCGAGCGCGACCATGCTGTCGTACGAGCCGTCCGTCAGATCGAAGATCGCGAACAGGAGGCTGATGACCTCGCCCTCGACGACCGGCGCCGTGGTCTCGAGCCACTTGGTCGCCGCATGCCCCTCCATCGCGAACCCCTGCAGCTCGGGCGCGTTGCAAGGCTCGGGGCACGCCGCGGACGGAGCGTCCTTGTAGTCGAGGAACACGCCCATCGCCGAGATCGGGTGGCCGAACTCGTCGAACGAGACGTTGCCGGTCCAGTTCTCGGACTCGAGCCACGCGACGTACATGTCATTGAACGGCGACGCGTGATCGATCCACGTCGGGTACTCGACGGAGAAGAACGCGAAGTCGTACGCGAGCCCATCGACGCCACGGGGCACGACCGTGTCGATGCGGAGCTCGGCGTAGTCCATCGCGCCGGAGCCCGCGACGTACTGCTCGAACAGCGTGTTCGAACAGTCGCCGGTGCCCACGAGCGTCGTGTCCTCGAGGCAGTCGACGCCCTCCTTCGAGACCTGGCGGACATCGATGGGCTCGGGCAGCAGCGCGAGCACCTCGCTGCTGTGCTGCGTGCTGGGGCAAGCCAGCGGCACGCACGACGGATCGGCGGCCTGCAGCTCGGCGGGCGTGAGCGCGAGATCGGTGGCGACCCCCGTGGAGAGGATCACGAACTTCGATCCCTCGCGCGGCGGATAGGCGCTCGAGTTGCCGAGCTTGCCCTGATGGACCGTCATCGCGGAGTCGTTGCCGCGGAACGTGCCGGTCACGCTCGGGCCACCGTCGCAGTTGAGCCCGAGCGCGTGGAAAGGATCGTTGCTGGTGCCGTCGCACGGCAGCGCGTACGGGACGTCGCAGCTCGCCGGTGCGTCGGGCGGCGGAACATCGAAGAGGATGCTCGAGGTCTCCTCACCGTCCGCAGCCGACGACTCGCCCGGATCGGTGATCGCAGTGGTCGGCGCCCCGGTCTCGCCACCCTCGGAACCACCGCTGCCGCTACCGAAGCCGCCGGAACCACCACCGGTCGCGGCGAGATCGGAGCCGACGAGTCCGTGCACCTCGCAGCCCGCAGCCAACGCGAGGCTCGAGGCGAACGCGAGCGCGACGGATCGCGGACGACCGCGACCGAACCGACGCATCACTGACCCACCCCGCACCACGGCAACACCTTAGCCCAGAGTCGAGCGCCTTGCACGCCGTTGGGCAATGCGCGGTGACTCACTGGGCCAGTCACTGGACTGGTCACTGGGCCAGTCACTGGACTGGTCACTGGGCTGGTCGCTGCAATGGGTCGTCGCCGGCGACGGCACGGCGGACCGCTGCGGCGTGGGGGCCATCACCGAAGTCGCGAAGGAACGCCTCCGCGGCCCGGCGCGCCTCCTCCATGCGGTCGAGCTGGGCGAGCGCCCGCACCTCGATCGCGCGGCGCTCCTCGACGAGGACACCGTTGGGGAATTCGCGGCCATGCAGCTTCGTGGAGGCGAGCGCCTTGGCGGGGTCGGTCCCCAGCTGCTTTCGCGCGAGCGCGACGAGCTTGGCCTCGCGCATGACGTCGTCCGCGACGTCCGCGGGGCCCGAATCGGCGGGGCCCGAATCGGCGGGGTCGGCCTCGGCGACGCGGGGCCGACGGGTGGGCTTGTCGGCCTCGGCCTGCGGGGCACGGTCGACGGTGTTGTCCACGACCGACGGGCGCGGAGCCTCCATCGGCGAGGGGGACACCGGCGCGACGATCGAGGGGGTGGTCGCGCGCTGCTGCGGCGCGTCGACGCGCGGGCGAGGCGGCCCGATCGCGGGACCCGTCGCGGGGTCGATCCGCTCGGCCTCGACGACCTGCGCCGCCGTCGGCGGGGCCGCGCCTCCGCTGGACATGCCGGCGTCCGGATCGCTGCGGAGCGCCCAGAGCCCCGCGATGCCGCCGATCACCAGGCCACCGACGACGGCCTTGAAGCCCGCGGACTTGCCCGCCATCGCCGCGGGGGCGAGCGCACCGGTCTGCGACGCGATCGCGCCGCGAAGGGCGACCAACGTCGCCGCGTAGTCGACACCTCCGGCCCCAGCCTTGGCCGCGTGGCCGAGATCGGCACGCAGGGCGGCGCTGGCGGAGGGATCGTCCAGCCAGCGCACGGGTTCTTGGTTCGGTGACTCGCTCATGCGCCTGCTCCCACGATCACTTTGCCCCGGCCGTCGACGGCCTTGGCCGCGCCGGGCTCTGCCGACAGCTCGTCGTGCACGCGCGAGAACTCGCGACGCGCGGCGTGGAGCCGCGAGTACACCGTGCCGACGGGAATTCCCAGCCCCTTCGCGATCGAGTCGCACGACTCGCCCTCGAGCTCGAACAGCACGAACACGACGCGCTTGTCGGTCGTGAGCGCATCGAGGGCCCGCTGGACGCGCGACAGTGCCTGTCGTGACTCGGCCGCGTCACCGGGGGTCGCCCCGGGGGAAGGCACGAGCGAGATGGCTTCGGTGTCGACATCTTCGGGCTTTCGCTTGGTCTTCTTGCGGCGATCGGAGGCGACGCGGAACGCGATCTCGGCGAGCCAGGTGGTGGGCTTCGCGGCTCCGATCACGAAGCCGCCGCGGCGGTGAGCGACGAGGAACACCTCTTGGAGAAGATCGGGGACGTCTTGACCCGACACCCCCAGCTTCAGCAGGAAGCGTGCGACGAACTCGGAATGGGCGCGGTAGAGCGCCTCCGCGTCCAGGTGGGAGCCAATCACGGCTGGGGGGTAGGGTCCCACGGTCTGCATGGCCGTTCCAGCGCTTTCCCTTCACGCCTCGAAACCAACATGAGGTCGGCCACAATCGACACCACCAAAGCGCACATGCCCCTGGGCGTCGGTGGTCACCATAGGAGGATCGCCAGTCCGATCTCGAGGACGCCGGCGAAGCGGGCGAAGCTCCGCGTCGAGCGAGTCCCCCCGGGGTCGGTCGCGTCGAAGGTCGGCCGCACGGCCGCGACCTGCCCCTCGGCGCCGAACACGACCGAGAAGCGATCGGCGACGCGGGTCTCGAGGCGTGCGCCGACCGGGACGGCGACCCACGGGACGCGGATGGTCGCATCCTGATCGAAGCCCTGTCCGGCGGCGAGCGCCGCGCCGGCGATGAGCCCCGTGCAGCCGCGCAAGCGGACCCGGCCCAGGCGCGGGCCCGCGCAGACGTCGACGCGACCCGCGGCCACCGAGAACAGCGCCATGCCGGTGCCGATGGGCTCGGCGCCCGAGGACTGCGCGACCATGCCCGCGCCGAGATCGATGGTCTCGCGCCACCGACCGTAGAGCCCGAAGCGCGCGCCGCCGCCCAGGCCCGGTGGCGCGCCGATCGACAGCAGGCCGGTGATCTCCGACCACAGCGCCCACGATCGCGGGCGCGGGCCCTCGCCGCGGGGATCCTTCGGCGGCGTCACGACCGGGGGCGGGTCCTTGGGCGGCGGGTCGATCGGAGGATCGACCTCGTCGTCGGGCGACGGCTCGGGGTCGGGCTCGCGCTGGAGGTTCTCGAGGAGCGTCGCGTCGATCGCCAGCGCGATCGCGAGGCCGACCACCGAGTGGAGATCGGCGCACCTCGCCGGCGCCGGATCGAAGCGCCGCACCGCGATGACGTCGTCGCCGCGTCGCAGCGAGAACGCGAGGCGTTGTGGTTGCGTGGGATCGCCGACGACCTCGACCACCAGCCGCGCGTCGATCCGCTCGAGGTCGATCCACGAGCGGACCTGCGCCGTGAGGCGCTCGCGTTCGAGGCACGTCGAGCCCGCGCGCAGCACGATCGCGTCGCCGAGCGGCACGGTGCCGGGCTCGATCTCCGGCGCGGGCACGGCGAGCGGGCCCCCGGCGGGTGCAACGGCCTCGTCGGTCGCGGGAGGACCCCACAGGCCGAACCATAGGAGCGAGATGGCGGAGACGGACGACACTCGAAGGACGCGCGCGCGCAGGGCAGCGGCGGGCAGCACACGCTACCGCAAGGCGGTCCGCCACGGCTACCGACCCGCGGGGGCCGCCTCGCGCTGGGCTTCGGGGTGGAGTTGGGGCGCGGGCGCGGTGCGGCGGCCCAACGCATGGGCGAAGCGTGCCCACGCGAGCGAGAAGCCGGCGAAGCCGAGCAGCAGCGCCGACGGGCCCACCCCCAGGCCCACCAGCGCCTCCACGAGCCACGCGCACGCGGCATCGCCCGCGCGATACACCGCGGTGTCCACCGTGTTCTGGCCGTGGAACTTGGTCACGCGCGGGGCGTGCTCGTACAGCAGCTCGCGGGCGGGCTTCCCGAACGCGTGCTCCGAGGCCCGTCGCAGCACCTGCGCGACCACGAGCACCGCGAGCACCGGCGCGAGCGCGAGCCCGGCGAACAACACCGCGGTGATCACCGGCAACACCGCGAGTGCCGCGGCGAGCCGCACGCGCGCGAGCAGGCGCGCGGTGAAGACCAACTGCAGCGCGAGCGCCAGCACGTTGACCGCGAGATCGAGCGCGGCGAACAACGCGGTGCGGGTATCGGGATCGTCGATCGCCTCGCGGACGACCCGCGCCTGCACGAGGTAGAGCACCGTCGAGGTCGCGGTGAAGGCGAGCACGTGGATCGCCAGCCCCCGCAGCGCAGGGTTGGTGAACAGCGCGTGGACCCCGGCGAGCATGCCCCCCGACACGGGCGCGCGCGCCGACGCGACGTCGAGGCGATCGGTCAGCGCACGCTCGAGCCACACGCCAGCGGCGAGCGCAGCGAGCCACAGCGCAGCGCCGACGAGCAGCAACCCGCGGGCGCCCAGCAGATCGGCCAGCGCGAGCGCGAGCGCGGGCCCGACCAGCGCGCCGACGGTCCCGCCCGCCGCGATCGTCCCGAAGCTCCGCCGCGCGGCCGCCCCGGTGAACACGTCGACCACCGCGCTCCAGAAGCTCGCGACCGCGATCATGTTGATCACGCTCAGCCACACGAACGTGATCCAGCCGAGCGTCGCCTCGGCCCCGTCGAAGGCGACGAACGCCACGTGGAGCGCGACGAGGCTCGTCGAGAGCACGCCGTACACCGCAGCCGCCAGCGCGCGACGTCCCAGCCGCGACGCGGCGTAGCCGTACAGCGGCACCATCGCCAGCGTGCCGCCGAGCGTCGCCGAGAACATCCACGGCAGGTTCGACACACCGCCGACAACGCCCATCTCGTCGCGCACGCTGCGGAGCACGAAGTTCGCGGTCATCACCAGGGCGAACTGCACCGCCGCGCGCAGGACCGCCGGGTCGAGGCGCGCCGACGCGGCGCGGGAGTGGGCGGGCACGGGCGAGATCATGACGGAGCGGGCGAACGGGCGAGTCGACGAGCGAGGACGCTGGCGAGTCGTCCTCAGACCCGGCCGGTCGCGGTTGGATTCGTCCGAAACCAATCTTCTCGCACGGGTGTCGAACGGCGCACATGCCAGCGTCGCGTCGTCGATTCCTCCTCGGGTGTGCCGCTGCGCCGCTGGGCGCCTGGACCGCGGGCTGCCGTCGCTCGGAGGCGCCGCCTTCGGTGGCACCTGCGGCCACTCCCGCGCCCATCGCCGCGGCTCCGGTCGCGGCCGCGAGCAAGGCCCCGCGACTGCTCGTGCTCGGCGGCACCGGCTTCCTCGGGCCCCACGTGGTCGAGGCCGCCCTGGCGAAGTCTTGGGAGGTCACGCTGTTCAACCGCGGCAAGACGCGGCCCGAGCTCTTCCCCGACGTCGAGAAGCTGCAGGGCGATCGCGACGGCAAGCTCGACGCGCTGCGCGGCCGCTCGTGGGATGCAGTGATCGACACCTCGGGGTACGTGCCGCGCATCGTCGGCGACTCCGCGAAGCTCCTCGCCGACGCGGTCGAGCACTACGTCTTCGTCAGTTCGATCTCGGCGTACGCCGACTTCGCCAAGCCCGGGATCGTCGAGACCGATCCGGTCGCGACCATGCCGGACCCGACCGTCGAGCGCGTGATGGAGTTCTACGGCGCCTTGAAGGCGCTGTGCGAGCAGACCGCCGAGGCGACGATGCCCGGCCGCGTGACCAACGTGCGGCCGGGGTTCATCGTGGGTCCGGACGACCCGACCGATCGCTTCACCTACTGGCCGGTTCGGGTCGCGCGCGGCGGCGAGATGGTGGCGCCCGGCGTGCCCGCCGATCCGGTGCAGTTCATCGACGTGCGCGATCTGTCGGCGTGGATCATCGGCGCGGTCGAGCACAAGCACATGGGCATCTACAACCTCTGCGGGCCGCGCGAGCCGATGCCCATGGGCGAGCTGCTGCAGGCCTGCCTCGAGGTCACCGGCAGCGACGCGAAGCTGACGTGGGTGGACACGCCGTTCCTCGAGGCCAACAAGGTCGTCTTCGGCGCCGACCTACCGATCTGGGTGCCGAGCGTCGGCGAGTCGGCGGGGTTCGGCCAGGTCAGCAACGCGAAGGCGCTCGCCACCGGGCTCGTGTGCCGCGACGTGAAGACGGTCGTCGCCGACACGCTCGCGTACTGGAACAGCCTCCCCGAGACCCGCCGCAAGACCCTGCGCGCCGGGTGGTTGCCGCAGCGCGAGGTCGAGGTGCTCGCGGCGTTCCACGCCCGTGACACCAAGCCGAGCAAGGCGAAGGGCAAGAAGACGAAGGCGCCGCGGCGCGCCGAGACGGCGGCCGCGGCCAGCTCGGCCGGTTAGAAGCCGAGGTCCTTCTTGCGCTGCTCCGCGCCGGGCGTCGGCGTGCCCTTCTCGTTGACGACCGGCAGACCCTTGGCGCGCTCGGCGTTGATCGCCTTGTACTCCTGCAGGTTGGTCGGCAGCTCGGTCTCGTCGAAGATGGCCTCGACCGGGCACTCCGGAACGCACGCGCCGCAGTCGATGCACTCGTCGGGATCGATGTAGAGCATCTTGTCGTCGCCGTGGAAGCACTCCACGGGACAGACCGCCACACAGTCGGTGAAGCGGCAGCCGTTGCAGTTCGAGGTGACGACGAAGGTCATGGGTCTCCTTGAGGCCGAGGGCCGAAGCGGGGTTCGCCGCGCATCGTACCGGCCAGGCCCAATCCGTACGACATTCGGGCGGACCTGGCCGGCG
The DNA here is from genome assembly GCA_001464385.1 of Deltaproteobacteria bacterium Ga0077550. Lineage (GTDB taxonomy): Bacteria > Myxococcota_A > Polyangia > Nannocystales > Nannocystaceae > Xiheibacterium > Xiheibacterium aquaticum. The sequence goes on from LNFB01000318.1 coordinate 74,739, forward strand.
GGGACCGGTCGCGGTTCGCGCCTACATCCCCCTACGTGCCCCCCAGGGCCGGAATTGGCCGGAATGCCGGGGAATCCACAGGTCGTGGACAACCTGTGGACGGGCCTGTCGATGGCGGTGATCCCCGTGGGGATCGGCGCCCGAGCGTCGCGGTGGGCGGCCCCGGTGGCCCGGCCCCGGTGGCCGCGCCATGATGCCATCCCAGTCCCCCATGGCCCGCCGCGCGACCCGCTCCATCTCGGGCCCGATCATCTACGGATCGGTCGCCGTCGCCCTGTCGACGGCGCTCCTCGTCGGATGGATCTACGTCATCGTCCGCAACCAAGAGCTGACGCAGCAGTGGGCCGCGACCAACGTCTCGCTGCTGGTCGCCGGTATCGTCTCGTTCCTCGCGATCATCACGGTGCTGGTGCTGTTCGCGGTGTTCCTCGCCCGCGAGATCCTCGAGGTCCGGCGCCAGACCACCTTCGTCGACTCGGTCACCCACGAGCTGCGCAGTCCCCTCGCCTCGCTGCGTCTGTGCCTCGAGACCCTGCGCCGCCCCGAGCTTCCGCCGCCGCAGCGCGACCGTCTGCACGACATGATGCGCCACGACGTCGAGCGCCTCTCGGGCTTCATCGACGACATCCTCGAGGCCACGCGCCTGGGCCACGGCGGCCGCGGTCATGCGGCGGTGTCGATCGACCTGCTCGGCCTGGTGCGACGGTGCACCGCGCTGGTCAGCCGCCGCCACTCGAACGACAGCGACGGGATCAAGATCGACGTGCCCGAGGATCTGCGCGTGACCAGCGATCCGACCGCGCTCGAGATCGTGATCAAGAACCTCCTCGACAACGCCGTGAAGTACTCGGACCCGCCGGTCGACGTCTCGATCCGGGCGTTCGTCGACGGCAACGTGCTGCGCATCGAGGTCAGCGATCACGGCATCGGCATCCCCAAGCGCGAGCTCGCCAGGGTCTTCGAGCGCTTCTACCGGGTCGATGGCGAGGCGGTGCGCGCGCGACGGGGCACCGGGCTCGGGCTGTTCGTCGTGAAGGCGCTCGTCCGCGGCCTCGGCGGCCAGCTGAGCGCCCATTCTGCGGGGCCCGGCGCTGGGACGCGCATGACGGTCGTGCTACCCAATCCAGAGATCGTCGAGCGCCCGAGTGAGCCGACGAGCGCCGCGGAGCCGCCGATCGACCCCGCCGCCAAGACCCCGGTTCCTCTGCCATGAACGACGCCCCGATCCGTGTCCTGCTCGTCGAAGACGAGGAGCACCTCGCCGCAGGCCTCAAGCTGAACTTCGAACTCGAGGGCTACGCCGTCGACGTCGCGTCGACCGGTCGCGAGGCCGGCCGACTGCTCCTCGCCGACCGGGCCTACGACGCGATCCTCCTCGACGTGATGCTGCCCGACGTCGACGGCTTCTCGCTGTGCCAGAAGCTCCGCGACTCCGGCAACACGACGCCGGTGCTGATGCTCACCGCGCGCGGGGACCTCGAGGACCGCATCGAGGGTCTGAACGCGGGGGCGGACGACTACCTCGCCAAGCCGTTCGACCTCGAGGAGCTGCTCGCGCGCGTGCGCTCGCTGCTGCGCCGACGCGATTGGGGCCGCAAGCACGAGGCCCAGCGCACCTCACCGGGGATCCTCCACCTGGGCGATGCGTTGATCGACTTCGACACCCACGCCGTCACGGTGCGCGGCGAGGCCGTGCACCTGACGAAGCTCGAGCTCGACCTGCTGCGCTACTTCGCCGACAACCCGGGTCGCGTCCTGGGCCGCGAGGAGCTGCAGCAGGAGGTGTGGAAGCTGCAGGACTACCCGAGCCACCGCATGGTCGACAATTTCATCATGCGGCTGCGGCGGCACTTCGAGCCCGATCCCCGCAACCCGGTGGTGTTCCTGTCGGTGCGGGGCGCGGGCTACAAGTTCGTGCCGCCGCAGCAGCCCGGCCCTCAGGTGTGATCCGACGGCGGGCGCGGCGGCCGAGCGGGTCGCTTCGGCGCTGCGGGACGGCGGCGGTCACTGCCGCTGGGCCGACGATCGCGGCCATCCAGCGCCCGCTCGAGCCGCTCGAGCCGCTCCGTCAGCGCCTCGAGCTGCGATCGGACTTCGCCGTCGTCGACGTCGCCGAACAGCTGCATCGCGCCGGGCGGCAGCCCCTCGATCCGCATGCCGCCGTCGTCGTCGTCGCGTAGCTCGGTCACCAAGCGACGGGCCTTCTTGTTGCGAACGACCTCGATCTCGACCTTGTCGCCGGAGCGGCGATCGGCGAGGGCGCCCGCGACATCGCCGACGTCGTCGATCGCGTCGCCATCGACGGCGACGATGACGTCTCCCACCGCGACGCCGGCGCGCTGGGCCGGCGTGTCCGACTGTACGCTCTGCACGAGGATCCCCGCGTCGGCCGACGCGCCGAAGAAGCGACGCAGCTCCTCGGTCATGCTGCTCGCGCCGACGCCGAGGCGCCCGCGACCGAACGAGAACGAGAACGCGTGCACGCCCGAGGACGGCGGGACGGCAAAGGAGAAGCCCGGCGGCTGCGGGGGCTCGGGCGGCGAAGGTGCATCGGGCGACGCCGGTGGCTCCGGTGGCTCCGGCGCCTCCGGCCGCGACGGTGGACGGGGTGGACGCGGCGCGGCAGCTGGCGCCACCGTGCGCGCGCGCGGCCGACGGGCCTCGGCCTCGGCGGGGATCGACACGAGCACGCCCGCGAACACGAGCAGGGGGACGGACCAACGCATGGGATCGGAGCTCCTTCTTGGGTGACGGTGGATCGGGGTGAGCCGGTCAGGGCGCGGTGGGAGCGACCGGGGCGATCGCAGGAATCGGCAGCTCGGCCGCGAACGCCGGGGGCATCGGCGCCAAGCCGGGCGCCGGCGGGGCGGGCGGTGCGGGTGGTGCCGGTGGGGCGCGGAACGGAACGACAGCCGCGCGGCCGAGGACCCGCACGCGCGCGCTCGCGTCACGTCGCGCCTCGGCGCGGCGACGCAGCGCACGGGCGCGGGCCTCGATCCCCTTCGCCGCGGCCACGTCGTGGGCACGCGCGTCGGCCCGGGCCTCGTCGGCGAGGGCGTCGGCTTCGGCGATGATCGCGTCGAGCTCGGCGGCGACGGCCTCGTCGACCGCGTCGTGCAGTTCGATCGCGTCCAGCTCGGCGGCGACGGCGTCGTCGACCGCGTCGTGCAGATCGATCGCGTCGAGCTCGGCCGCGACTGCGTCGTGCACATCGATCACGATCGCCGCACCGTCGAGCTCGGCGACCAGCGCGTCGTCGACGTAGATCAGGTCGGCCGACGGCGACTCGGGTGACGAGCCTTCCAACGCGTCGGCGAGTTCGTCCGCCGTCGGCGGACGATCCTGTCGCCCTGCCCTCCGGATGGCGCGAGGGATGGCCCGTGCGGCGCGACGGCGGGTCTGTCGTTCGCTGCGCGGAGTCGGCTCCGGGCCGGCCGCGATCGCGGGCATCGCAGCGGCGAGCGATCGCCCCGCGTCCACGTCCATCACCACGGGCACGGGGGGCGCGGACGGGGCCGGTGCGGCGACGGCAGCGATCGAGGGACGCGCCGAGCTCGACGCGTCCGCCCACGCGACCATCGGCGCGACGAAGGGCAGCAGCCCACAGATCGCGAGCGCGGCCGGGACCGTGGGGACCGGGCGGGACGTGGGCGCCGATCCGCCGGCGACCAACCGGAGCACGCGGCGCCGCAGGATGGAGCGCGGCTCGGCCATCGACGGCGCCAGGGCGAGCGGGCGACGCGGCTGCACCCAGCCCGCGATCTCGGTGAGGCACCGCGCGAGCTCGACGGGCGCTGCCGTACGTTCGGCCGCCCATGCATCGCAGAGATACTCGGCGTCGTGCTCGATGCCCAGGCGCGCGAGTCGGAGCAGCGGCTGGAAGAACAGCACTCGCTCGAGGGCGGCGAGCGCGAGCCGCCACGCCGGATCGCGGCGGAGCACGTGGGCGAGCTCGTGCGCGAGCATCGTGCGCTGGGCGGTCGGCGACAGCGATGCGGCACGCGACGGCACCACGATCACCGGGGAGCGCACACCCGCGGCGAACGGGACCGCGATCGCGTCGCTCGCGAACAGCCGCGGGGCGGCGCGGGCGGGCACGTCGGCGCACAGCAACGCGAGCTGGTGCACGAGGTCCGGCGGCGCGGGCCGACGCGAGCGCAGCACCGCCACCAGGCGCAGGCGCGCGGCGACCAGCGACACGAGGCCGAGCGCCGCGCCGATCGACCACCCGACGGCGAGCCAGTGCGGCCATCGCCACCGCGGCGCGGCCGTGTTCGCGACCGTGACGCTCGCCGTCGCGCCGCCCTGGTCCTCGCCCTCGCGGGCGCGCCGGACCGGGCGGACGTGCAGCACCCCCTCGAGGTGCTCGCCCTCGACGACGTCGGTGGAAGCGGGCACGGGCCGCCGCGGCGCGACCGGGCCCTGGGTCTCGGCGTTCGGGAGCGCCGCGATCGGCACCGTCGCGGTCGGCAACGCCGCCACGCGTGTCACCTCCACGCGGCCCGCCAGGGGCTGCACGCCGAACGCCGTCGAGAACGACGCGGTCACGATGCCGCCCACCGCCGCCACCTTCCACAGCGGACTGGTGATGTCGGGACGATCGGGCAGCCGCCGCGCGATCAGCCACGCGACGAGCAGCAGGATCGTGCTGTGGATCGCATACGTCGCGAGCCAAGCTGCGATCGCGGAGACGACCGGCGTGGATTCGATCATCGTCCGCGCTCCTTGTCCGCCGCACTTGCGGCTGCGTTGGCGGCTGCGTCCACGATGCGTCGCAGCGCCTCGAGCTCGTCGGCGTCGACCTCGTGGGCGTCGAGCAGGTGCGAGACCAGGGCGCTCGGGCTGCCGTCGAACAGCCGATCGGCGAGATCGGCGACCATCGTCCGGGTCACGCCCTGCTCGGTGACCAGCGGGCGATAGATGAAGCGCCGACCATCGATGCGATGCTCGAGGACGCCCTTGGCCTCCATCTTCTTGAGCATTGTGGCGATGGTGGTCGGCGCGAGGGCGTGGCTGGCCTCGAGGGCCCGCTGCACGTCCGTGACCGTGGCCTCGCCATGTGCCCACAGCACGCGCATGATCGCGAGCTGCAACTTCCCCAGGTGCGTCGACGCCATTTGACTACCGAGTTAGTACTACCACGGTAGTATGTTGTCAAGACCGGCCCGAGGCACGGCGCCGATGGGCGTCAGACCGGCTCGCAGAAGCGCGCGAGGATCGTCTTGATGCCGTTCTTCGGGAACCGCAGGTTGAACTTGAGCTGCGGGCCGACGCCGGCCCAGCCGATGAGCTCGCCGACGCCGAAATCCTTGTGCCGCACGTGCATCCCGACGTAGAGCACCACGCCCTCCTCGCCGCCGAGCTCGTCGGAGGACAGCTCGACGCCGGGATCGACGTCGTAGACGACATCGTCGTTCCAGCTCGGCTCGCGCCGGCGCAGCGCCGGCGATGGCGATCGACCCGGACGGGCGGCACTCGGCGCGCTGGCGATCGCGTCGCGCGGCATGTCGAGCACGAACCGCGACGGCGTGCCCGCCTGCGTCTGTCCATAGAGCTGGCGCCGCGCGACCATCGTGAGCGTCAGCCGCTTGCGCGCCCGCGTGATGGCGACATACGCGAGGCGCCGCTCCTCCTCGAGCTGCACCGGGTCGTCGATCACGCGCGCGTGGGGGAACACGCGCTCCTCCATGCCGGTGAGGTAGACCTCGTCGTACTCGAGGCCCTTGGCCGAGTGCACGGTCATCAGCGTGACCGCGCGCGTCCGATCGCCCTCGGCGCGCTCGCCCGCCACGAGGCTGGTCTGCTCGAGGTAGTCGGCCAGCGTCGCGCCGGGTCGGTCGGCGACGAACTCCTGCACGTTGCCGAGGAGCTCCTGGAGGTTCTCGAGCCGGTTCTGCGCCTCTTCGTCGGCGTCGACCGAGAGCATCTCGCGGTAGCCCGTGCGCTCGACGATCTCGGCGACGAGCTCGTCGACGCGCAGCGTCGGCACCTGCGCCCGTAGCTCTTCCATCAGCTCCACGAAGGCGGCGATCTTGCGACACGCGGCCGGCGTGACCGCGGCGTCGCGGGCCTCGTGGAGCGCCTCCCACAGCGTGATCTCGCGCGCGGTCCCGTGACCGAGCAGTCGCTCGAGGGTAGTGCCACCGATGCCGCGCGCCGGTCGGTTGAGGATGCGGGCCAGGTGCGTGTCCGAGCCCGGGTTCTGCAGCGCGACGAGGTACGCGATGATGTCCTTGACCTCGGCGCGCTCGTAGAACGCGACGCCGCCGACGATCCGGCACGACAATCCCGCGTTGCGCAGCGCCTCCTCCAGCGCGCGCGACTGCGCGTGCGTGCGGTAGAAGACCGCGTACTGCTCGGGCGAAGCGCCGTCGTCGATCGCCGCGCTGATCTCCTGGGCGACGAACTTCGCCTCCTCGCGCTCGCCGAACAGCTCGAGCACGCGGACCTTGTCGCCCTCGCCCGCGTCCGTCCACAGGGTCTTGCCCAGGCGGCTCGAGTTCTTGCGGATGACCGCGTCGGCGCAGCGCAGGATGCACCCGGTGCTGCGGTAGTTGTGCTCGAGCCGGACGACCTCGGTGCCGGCGTGGCGATCGGCGAAGCGCAGGATCTGATCGACGTCCGCGCCGCGCCAGCCGTAGATCGCCTGGTCGTCGTCGCCGACGACGCACAGCTCGGCGTGGGCCGCGAGGCGATCGACGAGCTCGGCCTGCACCGGGTTGGTGTCCTGGAACTCGTCGACGACCACGTGCACGAAGCGATGCAGCAGCCCGCGCACCGGGTCGGTGTCGGCGAGCTGGCCGGTTGCCGGCTTGTCGGCCTGACGCAGCAGCGCGACGGCGTGCACGAGCAGATCGCCGAAGTCGGCCCCATCGGCGGCGAGCAGGCGCTTCTGGTACGTGGCGTAGGCCTTGGCGACCACGCTGCGCACGGGCTCGATGAGGCCGATGTCGTCGAGCTGCGTCGGACCGAGCCCGCGGTTCTTCGCCCGATCGATCCAGCCCAGCACGCCGCGCGCCGAGAACAGCTTGTCCGAGACGTTCTGGGCCTCGAGCACGCGGGACATCACCTGCACCGAGTCGGCCGTGTCGAAGATGGTGAACCGCGGTGACAGCCCGACGGGCTGGCCCCAGCGCCGCAGGATCCGCGCGCAGATCGAGTGGAAGGTGCCGACCCAGATCTGCTTGGTGTCGTGGCGGCCATCGCACAGCAGGTCGATGCGCGAGCGCATCTCCTCGGCGGCCTTGTTGGTGAACGTGACTGCCAGGATGCGCCACGGCGGCGTGCCCTCGTCCAGCAGGTGGGCGACGCGGTGGGTGATCACGCGGGTCTTGCCCGTGCCCGCCCCGGCGAGCACGAGCAGCGGCGAGCCGCGATGGACCACCGCCGCCTGTTGCTCGGGGTTCAGGCTCACGGCAAGAGCCATAACACGGGCAAGTGCTGGTAGGCTCGCGCGCAGCAGTGGTCCCCCGCGCGCCCGCCCCCGACGGCTCCGATCGCCCCGACGCGATCTCGTTGTCGCGATGGGCGACGCGCTGGCCGACCGCGGTGATCGGCGCGTGGCTCGTGCTGGCCGCGGTGTGCGCGGCGCTCGTGAGCGGACGCTTCGTCACCCGCGGCGGCAGCGAGGCCCTGCTGCCGCCCGAAGACCGCCACCTCGCCGACGAGCCGCTGCTGCTGCTGACGCTCCGCGACGACGCGACGCCCGAGGATCCCGCCGCGCTGCTGGCCGAGTCCGCCGCGGTGATCGCCGAGCGCCTCGCCCAGGAGCGGGTGCCGATCGCCGCGCCGGCCGGCGAGGCCGCGGCATGGTTCGACGCGCACGCGCTGTTCCTCGTCGACGACGCCGCGCTCGGCCAGATCGGCGGGCGACTCGGCGACGAGGCGATCTCGGACGCGATCGAGAACCTCCGCGCGAGGATGTCGTCGCCGCTGTTCGGCGTCTCGGGCGAGGAGCCGCGCCGCGACCCCCTCGGCCTGCTCGGCCACCTCGACGACGACGGCGGCCGCTTCTCGAGCACCCACGGGCCGGGCACGTCGACGATCACGGCGGCGGGCGATCTGCTCGCGGCCGACGGCACCGCCTGCCTGCTGCAGCTGCGCACCACGAGGCCGAGCGACGCGGTCCTCGCCGACGTGCATGCGGCGATCGGCGATCGACCGGTGGTCGCCGCGTGGGTCGGACCGCGCCACGTCGAGCAGAGCGCGCGCGCGCTGGTCGACGATGCGGGGCTGCGCCTGGTCGCGACCGCCCTCGCCGCGATCGCGGCGGTGCTCGCCGCGGCGTTGCGTCGCGTGCGGGCCACACTCGCGATCCTCGTGTGCCTGGTGACGTCGGTGGTGTTCGCCGCGATCGCCCTGCCCGAGCTCGACGCCTGGGGCCTCGCGATCGTGATCCTGTGGCTCGGCTTCGCCTGCGAGGGTGCGCTGCACCTGCAGCGGATCAGCGCGCGGGGCTGGCCCGCGGCGACCGTGCTCGCGACCGCGATGGCGCCGCTGTGGCTGTCGCCCTACCCCGCGTGGCAGCACTGGAGCTGGGCGTGGGCCGTGCTCGTCGCGATCGCGATCGTCCCGCTGCGCCTCGTGCTGCCGGCGATCCACGCCCGCATCGGTGGCGCGGTGTCGTGGGAGGGCCGCGGCTTCTCGTGGCGCGCGCTGCCGGTGCTCGCGTCGCTGCTGGCGCTCGTGTGCCTCGTCGCCGGGGTGGTCGCGGTGTCGTCGCTGCGCTACCGCGGAGCCGAGCGCGTCGGGCTGGGCGAGTACGGCGCGAGCGCGGCGCAGCGCCGCCTGCTGGACGACTTCTTCGACCCCGCCTCGATCGTCCGCACGCACAGCGAGGGCGCCGATCCGGCCGCGGCGCTCGAGCGCGCAGCCCTGGACGCGCGCGCGCTCTCGGAGTCGATCCCCGCGGAGCTCGTCCGCGTCGACAGCCCCGGCCTCTGGGTCGCGAGGGCCCCCGAGCTCGAGCGTCGTCGCGCGGCCCTACTCGCCCTCGAGCTGCCCGCGCGGCTCGAACACATGCGCGCGACGCTCGAGGCCAAGGGGTTCCGCCCCGATGCGTTCGGCGAGTTCCTCCGCGGCGCGGCGATGCAGGACGGGGCGCCGACCGCCGACGCGATGCTCTCGGGCGCCCTGGGCCCGTGGCTGCGGCGCTACCTGGTGCCGGGCAAGCCCGCGGCCGTCCGCGCGTTCGTGCAGCTCTCGCCCGACGCCGACGTGGGCGTGCCGCGGATCCGCGACGCCGACGGCCAGGTCATCGCGCTGCACGGCCCCGCGGTAGCCTCGCGGCGCGACCGGGCGTCGTTCGCCGACTGGCTCGGCATCTATGCCCTGTGCCAGATGTGGATCGGCGCCCTGGTGGTGTGGCTGGGCACGCGCAGCCTGACGATCGCGATCAGTGCCGCGTTCTCGACCCTCGCCACGCAGTGTGCGGTACTCGCTGCGATGGCGCTGCTGCGGCTGCCGGTCGGACCCGCGATGCTCCCCGCGCTGCTGCTGGTCGGCGCCTCCGCGACGATCTCCGCCGGTCGTTCGTGCCGCGCGATCGATCTCGATCGGCCGCTGTTCGCGACCGGCATCATCGTCACGAGCCTCTGCCAGGTCGCCGCGGGCGTGGCCCTGCTCGGCTCGGGCGTGGCGATGTGGCGGACGATGGGCCTCGTCGTCATCCTCGGGGCGACCACTGCGTCCGGCGTCGGCCTGTTCATCGCGCCGGGGATCTGTCGCGTGCTGCGGCGCGTCGCCGGCGTCGACACGCCCGCACCCGGCGGGGAGGCGCGCGGATGATCCACCGCCGGACATGGCTCGTCGCGGCCATCGGCACGTTGGCGTGGCCGCGCCGCGGCGGCGCCGATGACATCGAGGACAAGCGGCTGGAGAACCGCCTCGAGCTGTGGGCGAACTTCGCCAAGCGCACGCGCAACCTCCTGGTGCGGCTGACGACGACGCGCGAGACCTCGCTGCTGCGCGAGCCGCTGGTGGTCACCGGCACGCTCGTCTTCGGCCCCAGCGCCGCCGGCTCACCGCGGCTGGTGCTGCGGGACGATGGCCTCGGCGGCTCGACCACGATCCTCGACGAACGCGGCATGCGGATCGTGCCCAACCGCGCCGACGCCCCGGCGACGATCGTCGACGGCGATCGGGTCCCCGGCGCGGCGTGGCTCGGCGCCCGGCTGCGCGCCGCGTTCGCACCGGGCGAGGGCGAGGCGCTCGTCGCCGACAGCCGCACGGTGGTGCCCCGCGGCGGCCATCGCCTCGATCTACTGCCGCTGCGCGACTCGGCGGCCCGCAAGCTGGTCCGCAGCGTGTCGCTGCACTTCGACGCCGTCACGGGCGCGATCGTCGAGATCCTCATCGCCGAGGTCCAGGGCGATCGCGTCCGACTGCAGCTCGCCGATCACCGGCAGAACGTCCCGGACGCCGACATCGCGGCCGCGATGGCCGAGGTCGACGCCCTCGCGGCCGGCCGTCGCGAGTGAGGCGAGGCCGCAGCGGCCTCACTTCCCGAGCGAGCGGGCGTACTTCGACACCGCGACGATCTCGTCGGCGGTGAGCTTGTCCTTGAACGGCTTCATCTTCGAGCCCGACTTACCGTCGCGCACGATGTCCTCGATCTTCTGCTGGGTCCACTTGGTCTTCCAGCCGGCGACCGTCCAGTCCTCGATGTCGTTCTCGGCGCCGATCTTGGTCTTGCCGTCGCCGTTCCCGTTGTGGCAGTTCTTGCACTTCTTGTCGTAGAGCCCCTTGCCGTCGGCGGACGGGCCGGGATCGGCCTTCGGCTCCTCGGCGGGCTTCTTCGGGTCGGCGGCCGGCTTCTTGTCCTCGGCCTTCTTCTCCTCGGCCTTCTTCTCCTCGACCTTGGCCTCGACAGCCTTCGCGTCTTCGGCCTTCGCGTCCTCGGCCTTCGCGTCCTCGGCCTTCGCGTCCTCGGCCTTCGCGTCCTCGGCCTTCGCGTCGACCTTGGCGTCCTCGACCTTGGCCTCGACCTTCGCCTCCTCGACCTTGGCCTCGGCCTTCTTTTCCTCGGCCTTCTTTTCCTCGGCCTTGCCCTTGGTGTCCGCCTTGGCCTCGGGCGTCTTGTCGTCGCACGCGGTGCCGATCGCGCTGAGGCTGAGCATCAAACAGGCCGTCGAAATCGTTCGGAAAAGCACGGGTGGTCTCCTTGAGAGGCGTGACGCTACCGGATTTGTGAACGTCCCCCAAGCCCGCAGGGTCTGCGGCGAGTCGCGCGGGCCGAACGGTGCTCGAAGGACCGGCACAAGAGTGCTAAGTAGGCCGGGCGATGGCCGACACCGGCGTCAACGAAGGGGCCCTGGTGCCGACGAGCGCGGCGTTGCCGTCGCTGCCGTACGAGCTGCCGTTGCGCCCCGTCGAGGGCATGGCGCGGTGGCTCGGCCGCGTGCTGCAGCCGCTGGCCTTCCGCATGATCAGCATGATCGAGCAGCGCACCGACACGATGTCGGGGCCGCTCACGCCGGTCGACGGCTACTTCCGTCGCGATCGCCACCGACACCCGGAGGTCGACGCCGCGACGTGGCGCCTCCGGATCACGGGCACCGCGGCCGACGGCGCGCTCACGTTCGACCAGCTCCGCGACCTCCCCCGCGAGGAGCGGCTGTGCGTGATGGAGTGCGCGGGCAACGGCAACCATGTGATGGGCTCGGCGGGGCTGCTCGGCCAGGCGCGCTGGTCCGGCCCGACGCTGCGCACCGTCCTCGAGTCGGGGGGCGGCCCCGGACCCGCCACCCACTTCGCGTTCCACGGCCTCGATCCGATCCCGCTGGTCCGCCGCGGCTACCACTACGGCCTCTCGCTCGACGAGCTCGATCGGGCCGGTGCCATCGTCGCGGTGACGATGAACGGCCAGCCGCTGCCGCGCCCCCGCGGGTTCCCAGCGCGCCTCGTCGTCCCCGGCATCTACTCGATGTCGCACGTGAAGTGGCTCGGCCACATCGAGGGCAAGACCGCCCCGCACATGGGCATCCACAACCGCTGGGTGTTCACCAACCACGAGCTGCAGGACGGCGCGTGGGTCCGCGTGCAGGCGCGATGGATCGGCCTCAAGTCGATGGTCACGCGCTGCCAGCGGAGCGCCGCCGGCTGGACGCTCACCGGCTGGGCGTGGGGCGGCGGCACGCCGATCGCCGCGATCGAGGTCACCGTCGACGGTGGCCGCACGTGGGAGCCGGCCGAGTTCACGCCGCCGCAGGCGTACTTCCCGGAGGATCCGCTGGCCGCCGGGGCGCACACCCACGCGTGGACGGTGTGGACGTGGCAGTGGAAGGCACCCGCGCCGGGCGACTACGAGATCGCCTGCCGTGCGCGCGACGTCGACGGTCGCGTGCAGGATCTCGAGCAGGACCCCAAGGTCCGCGGCCACTTCAACCAGACGCGCGTCAAGTGGCGACGCGTCCGCGTGCCCTGACGCGTTCGCGATCCGATCGCGATGTCCGTCGCCGGCGGGGCGGGTCCCCGACGACGCGGCATCGCGATCGATCATGCCACCTCGTCCAGCGCCGGCCCGGGCTCGGCCTGCGCGGCGCGGACGTAGGCGCGCTCGACCTTCGACGGCTCGGGGCCGTCGCGCGTCCGCAACGGCGTGGGCTCGCGCGCAGCGGCGTCCCGCACCTCGGACCCGTGCTCGACGTCGTCCGGGGTGGGCTCGGCCTCGGCCGCGTCGAGGGCGGGGCCCGACGCCACGGGCGGCTCGGGCCCGTGCGACGCGTCCTCCGCCTCCGCCTCCGCGATCTCGACGTCGACGGGCGCGCGCAGCTGCGGCGGATCGCCGGTCGCGTAGATGCGACCGTCGGGCCCCTGGCTGTACTCGAACGACGGCAGGCCGCGCAGCTCGCCGTCGGGCGAGTCGGACGCATGCTGCGCGCGCACCTTCATGTCGCGCGCCCACAGCTCGTGCTCGTCGGGCGCGTCGGTGCGCTGCGTCGTCGCCTCCGTCACCGCCGGGCGATCGGTCGGGCCGTCGCGCGTGCGTGGATCCGGAGAGCCACGCGCGGATTGCCCCGCGGCGCCGCCTTCGATCGGCCGCGGCCCAGCGCGCGCGACCTCCCCCGTCGTCACCGACGGTGTCGGAATCGCGGCATCGGGCCGCACGACCGGCCGGGCGACGGCCTGGTAGATCCGAAGCGATGCCCGAATCGCGTCCACGTCCGGGCTCATCGACCCGAAACGTGCCGGCTTGAGGGGCGCGGACGGGAATTTCGGCGCGGCCCGCTCGCGCACGGCCGCGGCCGGATCAATCGGCGATCCGACGCGGACCGACCGCCGGTCCGCGCGAGCACGCGACGCGCGTCACGGGACCATCGCCTTGGCGCGCTGCTCGAACTCGTCCTGGCTGATGCGCCCCTCCGCGAGCTCGAGCTCGAGGGCGGCGAGCGCCTCGGCGTGGGCGGCCTTCGCCTGCTCGATGACGGCCGTGTCGCCCGCGAAGGCCTCCTTGCCCTCGGCCTTCGCGGCCTTGAAGCGCGCCGCGAGCTCCTTCGCATCGAGGCCGCGCCCCTCGAGGAAGTACGCGTTCATCACCCGCCCGACGGCGTACGACGACGCGTACGCCGACGCGGCCCCGAAGGCGCTGCCCCACCCGGGGAAGACCTTCAGCAGGTTCGACAGCGCGATGCGGGCGCCGGTGCCGACGCCGAACCCCGCGAGCACGCCCTTGGCCTGGGCGGTGTCCATCTGCTGGCCCCACATCGCACCGATGTCGCGCGCGAGCCCGACCTGCAGGCCCGCGATGATGAGGTCGGTCGCGATCGACAGGCCCGGGAACGGGAAGGCGCCGAGCAGCGCCGACACGATCGCGCACTTGCGGGTCTCGGCGGTGATCTGGATCTCGCGCGCCATCGCGTCGAGCGTCGGCGTGGCGCCCGAGCTGCCGTACTCGCGGCCCATCTGGTGGCGCGGCAGGAAGAGCCGGGCGAGGTGCGCGTCCTGGGTCTCGTCGATGCCGAGCTTGGTGCGGATCTCGAGCAGCAGGCCGCGCTCGGGCGGCGAGCAATCGCCGTCGGCGCAGGCGAGCGCGTACACGGCCGAGTACGCGTTGTCGCGGGCCTCTTCGCTGACGAGCTGCGCGAGCACCGACGACACGTCGGTGGGCTCGTCGAACAGCCACTGCAGGGTGATCCCCTCGGGCAGCTCGATCTCGCCGAAGCTCGCCTCGAGCATCGCCCGCTCGCGTTCATGGAGCACACCATCGGCCTTGGCCATGCACACCAGCAGGCGCAGACTTGCGATGGATTCTTCGCGCGACAGGGACATCTTGGACTCCGCGCGAGCCGCATCGGGGCGCGCGCGGGCGGAGCATATCAGCCGCGCGCATCGAGGGCTGATGCAAACACGACGCCGCGCGCCGTCGCTGCGCGGGCGACCTGCGGACCGGTTTGCCGGGGCCGTCCGTTGACAAGGCGATCGGCCGCGCCGTAGCGTCGGCTACGGCGGGTCGCACACCGCCCCGGAGCCAAGAACGTGGAATCTCTCCAATCCTTCGACATGGATCTCGTGGTCACGTTCACGGCGGTGTTCGTCGCCGGGCTCGCCGCGGTGCTCGGCATCTGGATGGAGCGCGATCAGAAGAAGCCGCCGCGCTACGCGTGGGCCCTGTCGGCGCTGATCCTGCTCGCGACCTTCGTCAGCTTGATGCAGTCGTTCTTCGACAAGGCCGAGCAGGACAAGATCAAGGACGACATGGCGCGCCTGCTGACGACGATGGATCGGCTGGCGAGCGAGTCGGACGATCCTGCGCTGGCCGAGCTGGTGAAGAACGAGCTCAACGCGCAGAGCCGCAACGATCCCGACGTCGTCGCCCGCGTGGCGCAGCGCGTCAGTGACGAGGGCCGCGACGCGAGCGAGGTCCTCGGACGTCACCTCGACGCGGCGGAGGTCGAGAAGGTCACGCGCAAGGGCACGATCAAGGCCAAGGCGACGGAGAAGGTGGCCGAGGCCCCGAAGACCGACGAGGCGCCCAAGCGGGCGGCGCGGGCGACCGCCGATCGCGAGGACGCGAAGGAGACGACCGCTGCGCCGGCGCGACCGACCGCGGAGCGGGCGGTGCCGGAGCGCGCGGCTCCGGTGGTGCCGGTGCCGACGCCGACGCCGGGGACGCCGGTCGAGACCGCCGGGGCACCCACGCCGGGGCGCGCCGTGCCGGCGCGGGCGGACGCGAAGGCGGAGCCGGCGACGGTGGAGCCGGCGAAGCCGGGGGTGAAGCCGGTGGGGCGTAAGCCGGTGGCGAAGAAGCCGGCGGCGAAGAAGCCTCGCGGGCGGTAGTCGGGGGGCGGGCTTCGGGCTTCGGGCACGGGCACGGGCACGGGCACGGGCACGGAGCCGCGAGGAACGCTTTGCGTTCAACTCGCGGCTAGAAGCAACACTCCACCACCATCGCCGTGATGTTGTCCGTCCCGCCGGCTGCGTTCGCGCGGTCGATGAGCTCGGAGACCGCCTTCTCGAGGTCCTCGTGGCGGCGCGTGATGTGGTGGATCTCGTCGTCGGTCAACATCCCCGACAGTCCATCCGAGCACAGCACGAAGCGATCGCCGTCCTGCAGATCGACGCGCGAGATGTCGACGACGACGTTGTCACGCATGCCGAGCGCGCGCGTGATCACGTTCTTGTGGGGGAAGTTGCGCGCCTCCTCCTCCGTCATGTCGGGGCGCGCTTCCTTGTAGTCCTCGAGCAGCGAGTGATCGCGCGTGAGCTGGCTGATCGAGCCGTTGCGCAGGCGGTAGCACCGAGAGTCACCGACGTGCGCGACGAAGGCTTGGTCCCCCTTCACGATGAAGGCGACGATCGTCGTCCCCATCCCACGAAGATGCGGGTTCTTCCCCGCAGACTCGTGGATGCGCTGGTTCGCGAGTCGGATCGACGCGACCATGCGGTTCTCTGCATAGGACAAAGAAGCGTCGTAGCGGTAGGGCCACGTCGCGTCTTGATCTTTGCTGTGGCGATAGAACTCGCCCATCACCTCGGCTGCGAGCTTGCTCGCGACCTCGCCTGATGCATGACCGCCCATCCCGTCGGCGACCAAGAACAGCTGCTCGTCCTCGATCAACGCGAAGTAGTCCTCGTTGTGAGTCCTCTTCATGCCGACGTCGGTCTTGGCCGCGTATCGGATTCGCACCGTGCATGGCATCGTAGCCGAGTGCGAGTCGCCGCTCCAAGCGCCGATGTCGGCGATTTCGAACCAACGACGAATTTGGTTCCGGGCCGGCCGCCCGCTTCGTACTTGACATTTGCTCAGTACAGGGCGAAAACCGGGGCAAGGCCCTAGCGTGACGCCGTCTGCGAGTCCCCCACCCATCGCCGAAGTCCTCAGCATCGGGGACGAGCTGCTCGCAGGCGACACGATCAACACCAACGCGGCGTTCCTGGGGGCGCGCGCACGCGCGGTGGGCATCGAGGTCCGCAGCGTCGTGGTGCTGCGAGATCGCCTCGACGAGATCGTGGCCGCGACGCGGGCCGCGGTCGCGCGCAGCGCCGTGGTCCTCGTCAGCGGCGGCCTCGGCCCCACGACCGACGACCTCACGACCGAGGCGATCGCCCGGGCCGCCGGCTGCGCGCTCGTCCGCGACGCCGCGGCCGTGGCGCGCCTGACGGACAAGTTCCAGCGCTTCGGGCGGCCGATGCCCGAGGCCAACCTCAAGCAGGCCGACCGCCCCGATCTCGGCGAGTGGCTCCCGAACCCGATCGGCAGCGCCGAGGGCGTCGTCGTCGAGATCGATGGCGCGCTCGTGTTCGTGATGCCCGGTGTGCCGCGCGAGATGAAGATGATGATGCTCGAGCAGGTCGAGCCGCGCCTGCGGGCGCGCCACGGCCTGCAGCCGCTGCGACGACGGATGTACCGCACGCTCGGCATGGGCGAGTCGGCCCTGGCCGAGCGGCTCGAGCCCGTCATCGCCCGCGCCCGCACGCGCTCGCCCGGGCTCGCCGCGGTGTTCCTGCACTACCGCGCCTCGACGCCCGAGGTGTTCGTCGTGCTCGAGGCGCTCCACGACGCGGCGGGCAACGCAGCGACCGCCGAGGAGCTCGCCGGTCTCGACGCCGAGCTCGCCGAGGCGCTCGCGCCCGCGCTCTACGGCATCGGCGAGGCCGACCTCGCCACGCGCATCGTCGCCGCGGCGACGCGCGCCGGTCGTCGCATCGCCTTCGCCGAGTCGTGCACCGCGGGCCTCGCCTCGGCGCTGCTCTCCTCGGTCCCCGGCGCGTCGCTGTGCCTCGACGGCGGCGTCGTCGCCTACGACAACCGCATCAAGACGGCGCTGCTCGGGGTCGACCCGGCCCTGATCGCCGAGCACGGCGCGGTGTCCGAGCCGGTCGCGCGCGCGATGGCCGAGGGCGGCCGGCGATCGCTCGGGAGCGATCTCTGCGTCGCCATCACCGGCATCGCCGGCCCCGGCGGCGGAACCCCCGAGAAACCGGTCGGAGTCGTGCATTTCGCGATCTCCGACGGCGCCACGACCTCGCATCTGCGCCTGCAGCTGCGCGGCGACCGTGGCACGCTGCAGCGCTCCGCCGCGCTGTGGGCCCACAAGCTCCTGTGGGATCGCCTGCACGCCGCTGGTCTCGCCGGCCTCGAGTCCCTCGAGCCCGTCGTCACCGAATGAGCCCCTCCGCCCCAACCCCTGCCGTCCCCGAGGTCCCGCCATGTCCGCATCCGATCCCAAGCCACCCGTGACCCCCGCAAAGCAGCGCGACGCCGCGATCGTCCTGGCGCTGGCCACCATCGAGAAGCAATTCGGCAAGGGCTCGATCATGCGGCTGTCGGCGAACGGCACCCTGCCCGCCGGCGAGATCTCGGTGGTGCCCACGGGCTGCCTCGCCCTCGACGTCGCGACCGGCGTCGGCGGCCTGCCCCGTGGCCGCGTCATCGAGATCTACGGCCCGGAGTCCTCGGGCAAGACGACCCTCGCGCTGCACTCGATCGCCGAGGCGCAGCGGCTCGGGGGCGTGTGCGCCTTCATCGACGCCGAGCACGCCCTCGACGTCGGCTACGCCCGCAAGATCGGCGTGCGCACCGACGACCTCCTGGTCTCGCAGCCCGACTACGGCGAGCAGGCGCTCGAGATCTGCGACATGCTCGTGCGCTCGGGCGCCGTCGACATCGTGGTGGTCGACTCGGTCGCCGCGCTCACGCCCAAGGCCGAGCTCGAGGGCGAGATGGGCGACTCCCACGTCGGCCTGCAGGCCCGCCTCATGAGCCAGGCCCTGCGCAAGCTGACGGCGTCGATCTCCCGCAGCCGCACGATCGTCATCTTCATCAACCAGCTGCGCATGAAGATCGGCGTCATGTTCGGCAGCCCCGAGACGACGACCGGCGGCAACGCGCTCAAGTTCTACGCGTCGATGCGCCTCGACATCCGCCGCATCGGCGCGATCAAGTCGGGCGAGCAGGTCGTCGGCAACCGCACCCGCGTCAAGGTGGTGAAGAACAAGCTCGCCCCGCCGTTCCGCGAGGTCGAGTTCGACATCACCTACGGCGAGGGGGTCAGCCGCTCGGGCATGCTCGTCGACATGGGCGTCGAGGCGGCCGTCATCGAGAAGTCGGGCGCGTGGCTGTCGTACCGCGGCGAGCGGATCGGCCAGGGCCGCGACAACGCCAAGCAGTTCCTCACCGATCACCCCGAGACCGCTGGGCGCATCGAGGCCGAGCTGTTGGCCAAGCACAACATCGGCCTGCGTCAGACGGATCCCGCGGCCGCAGCCGCAGCCGCCACCGCGGCGAACGCCGCCGAGGCCCGGCGCGTCGCCGCCGAGGCGCCCAAGGCCGAGGCCGCCGCCGAGAAGGCCGAGAAGCCGGGCAAGCACGCCGACGACGACAAGCCCAACGGCCGCCCGCGCGCGCGCGCCTGATCGCGACTCGGGCCGGGCACCTGCGAGGTGCCCGCGCCGCTGTGCATCAGAACGCCGCCGCGAGGGCCTGCGCGACCGTACGGACGCGGTGCAGCGTGAGGCCGGGCTTGCGGCTGGCACCGGTGCGCGCGACCTCGGTGCCGTCCGACACGATCGCCGCGGTGAAGCCGAGCCGCTGCGCCTCGGCGAGCCGCAGATCGGTGCGCGGGGCCTGCCGCACCTCGCCGGCGAGGCCGACCTCGCCGAGCGCGATGAGCCCCGCGGGCAACGGCCGGCGCAGGTGACTCGACGCCACCGCCAGCAGCACCGCGAGATCTGCCGCGGGCTCGAACAAACGCATCCCGCCCGCGACGTTCACGAACACGTCGTGGTCGAGCACGTGGAGCTCGGCGTGGCGATCGAGCACCGCGAGCAGCATCGCGAGCCGGGCCGGATCGACGCCGACGCAGTTGCGCCGGGCCGGGCCGTACGCCTGCGCGAGCAGGGCCTGCACCTCGAGCAGCAGCGGGCGCGATCCCTCGAGGCTCGCGGTGATGCACGATCCGGCCGCGTCCGCGGGTCGCTCGGCGAGGAACGCCGCCGACGGGTTCGCGATCTCCCGCAGCCCGACCGACGTCATCTCGAAGACCCCGAGCTCGAGCGTCGAGCCGAAGCGGTTCTTGCTCGCCCGCAGCAACCGCAGCGCCCGCTCCTCGTCGCCTTCGAACGACAGCACGGCGTCGACGAGGTGCTCGAGCACGCGCGGCCCGGCGAGCTGCCCGTCCTTGGTGACGTGGCCGACGAGCACCACCGGCACCCCGTGCAACTTGGCGAAGCTGACCAGCTGCGCGGCGCAGGCCCGGATCTGCCCGACGTTGCCGGGCAGCCCCTCGGTGCTGTCGGTGTACACGGTCTGGATCGAGTCGATGATCACGGCCGCGAGCTCGCCGGCCACCGCGAGATCGCGTGCGGCATCGAGGGCGCGATCGCAGCGGGTCTCGGCGAGCAGCAGGAGGCGATCGTGGGCGGCCTCGAGCCGCTGCGCCCGCGAGCCGACCTGGGCCACGGATTCCTCGCCGCTCACGTAGAGCACGGCGCCGTGCGTGCGCGCGAGGCTGGCCCCGACCTGCAGCAGCAGCGTCGACTTGCCGATGCCGGGCGGCCCACCGACCAACACCACGCTGCCGGGCACGAGCCCGCCCCCGAGCACGCGATCGATCTCGCCGATGCCGCAGGCGACGCGCGGGGCCTCCTCGGTGGCCGCAGTCGACGTCGCGGGCACCGGCGCCGTGCCGGACGCGGTGAGCACCACGCGATCGGTCGGCGTGGGTCGCTCGTCGCGCTGCTCGATCGAGTTCCACGCGCCGCACTGCGAGCACTTGCCGTACCAACCACCGGTCGTGGCCCCGCACTCGCTGCAAACCCAACGCGCCGTCGACTTCGCCATGGGCGAACACTAGCGCGCCGATCGACGTCGTGCGAGACGGACCGCGCGGACACGTCGCCCGCGGACGCGCACCAAGGGCGCGATCACGACTGCGGCGCGACGGCGCCGCAGAGCGGCCCCGGCGCGGCCACGACGGACATCGCCGACTCGGACGCGGCGCGGTCGGGACAGGGCAGCGTCGCGAACGCGGGAATCCACGACTCCACGCGGGCGACGAAGCGCTGCGTCCGCTCCGGCAGCGGCTCACCGGCATCGATCCTCCGCTGCACCGCGACGTGCCCGAGCCCATAGCCCGCCAGCGCGAGCGCCAGATCGCCCTCGAAGATCTTCAGCAGCCGCGACACCAGCAGCGCCCCTGCCTCGACGTTGAACGCCGCGTCGTAGGGTCGGTTGGCCCGACCCAGGCGCTTCGCGAGCCCCTTGGACGTGGTCGGCATCAGCTGCATGAGCCCCGCCGCGCCACCAGGGCCGCGCGCCGCGACGTGGAACCGACTCTCGTGCCAGATGATCGCGTTCAGCACCCGGGGATCGACGCCGTGGCGCTGCGCAGCCCCGTGGACCAACGCCTGCACCGCGAGGATGCGCGGCAGATCCTCCGCGGCCCACGGGACCTCGACCGCCGCGGGCGGGGCCACGGGCTCGACCACGACCACCGGCCGCTCGGGCGGCGCCTCGATCTCGATCGACGGCGCTGCGGTCGGCGGAGTCACCGGCGGGGCGGGGCGACATCCCACCGACAACGAGATCCACAGCGTTGGCGAGGCCCAGCGACGCACGAGCGCGCCGAACGTACCCCGAGGGCGTCGCCGTCGCCAACCGCTGTCCCGCGACCGCCGCTTTGCACGGACGACGCCAACCGCCGTGCGCACGGAGACTCCGTCGCGATCTCGCGGAGTCCCGCCGCGATCACCACGACAGCGGATAGATCAAGTTCTTCGTCCCCGCCGCCGCGCACAACCCCTCGACCACGGGTCGCACGGCGTCGGTGACCACGAACTTGCGATCCTTGTAGACCTTGAACGGATGGCGATCGCGCAGCACGCCGTAGCGCGCGCGCTCCTTCTCGCCGAGCTGCGCGTTCAGAAGCGGCGAGAGCGGATCGTTACTGATCTCGTCGCGCACATCGATCGCCGCCGTGTCGCTGGCGAACATCACGACGAACTGCGGCGGCAACGACACGGCCTGCGGCAGGAACTCGGACCACGCCCGCGCGAGCGCACCGCCGCCGGGCTCGGCCACCCGATGCAGCGCGCCGTCGGTGGGGATCGCCCACAGCGCAGGCCCGATGATCCCTCGCTGCACCCGCTCGACGGTGACGCCCTCGAGCTCGTGCAGGCGCACGAAGAGCGTCTCGGCGTCGTACGTCGCGAAGCGATACACGGTGCCGCGCAGGGCCTCGGTGCCCTCGGCGACTTCGCCAGCCGCGTCGAGCTGCACGAGCTTGGCCGCCCACACGCTCGAGCGCTGCCACAGATCGATCACGACTCGCACGTAGCAACCATCGGCGAGCAGCTTGGTGAGCTCGACCTTGAAGCTCGCCCGCGACTGCTCGGGCTCGTGGCGGCGCAGCAGCACGCGGTGGCGATCGATCGGCGCCAACTCGAGCCCGCGGAGCATCTCGAAGTACCGCCGCTTGCGACCCATGCGGTCGAAGATCTCCGCCTCGCCACGCCGCGCGTCGAGCTCGGCCTGGCTGTCGAGCCGGACCAGCGCGTCGGCACCGACGTCGCGATCCGAGAGCACCCGCGTCAGGCTCGCGAGGTTGGGCAGGCCCGATCGCGCGTCGACATAGATCTCGTCGTACAGGCCGAGGTGGCTCTGGGCGTCGAGTGCCTGGAGCGAGCCGTCGAGGGGCTTGCGCTCGGGGAACGACTTGTTGATGCGCCCCGCGACGAGGGCCGCACGCAGCGCCGCGAGGTACGGCGTGACGACCGGCTCCCGCAGCGCCTGGGTGTGCAGTGCGACCAGCTCGCTCATCGGCGGCCCTGCCCGGCCGAGCTCACGCCGACGGCGCGCCGCCGCCGGCTTGCTGCTGCGCCTTGTGCCGCTTGGCCTTCTCGATCGCCGCCGCGATGCGCTCGTCCTCGATCTTGCGGCTCTCGGCGAGGTTGGTGTCGAGCATCTTCGTCGTGGTCTCGTCGAACGTCTCGAGCTCCTTGATGAGCGTGTCGAGGTTGCGACGGAAGAACACCTGCGTGTCGCTGACGAACTGCGTGGTCGCGTTCATCGATTGCGTCATGACATCGAGGCTGCGCTTGAGCTCGAGCATGACCACCGAGGCGTCGGCCGCGGTGCCGATGGCCTGGATCTGCGCCGACGCCATGTCGAGCTTGATCGACGCGGCCGTCGTGTACTGCGAGATGTCCTGGCCGAGGTTGCGGATCGTCTCGACGAGCTTGCGGGTGTTGTCCTTGAGGCTGACGTAGCGCTCCTCGGCGGCGCCGTAGAGCTGGAGGTTGGCCGAGTGCTGGGCGAGCAGCGCGCGGGCCTTGTCCTGCTTGGCCTCGAGGTCACGGAAGGCCACGCTGCCGGCCTCGACCGTCTGTTTCTCGGCCTCGATCGCATCGACGAGCTCCTTGAGCTCGAGCACGTAGTCGACCGCGGAGGCCTCGTTGCGGGCCATCTCGAGGATCTTCTGGTTGATCCGATCGATCTCCTTGTAGAGATCCTGCTCGGACTTCTTGAGCACGTCGACGTACTCGGCGGCCTCCTTCACCCGGCGCGAGCTGATCTGGTACTGCTGCTTGAGCAGCTCCTCGATCGACCGCTTGCTCAGCGCGATGTTGCGAAAGCCGGGGATGAAGCTGACGAGTTCCTTGAAGCCGGCCCAGAAGCCGCCGCCGGTCGCGGTGCCGTCGAGGTAGTCGCTGAACTTGCGGAGCTTGCCGACCTCGTCCGCCAGCGCGGACTGGATCTCGACGTTGCGCTCGCGCAACACCTTGAGCTCCTCGACCTTGCCGTTCTGGGTCTCGCGCTCCGCAGAGATGTTCTCTTCGAGCGACCGGACCGAGATGCCTTCACCCGAGTAGGTGACCTGGCGCTCGAGGGCACCGAGATTGAGCTTGCTTCCGGTTTCGGACATGGGGTCGGCCCGAGGGTGCCATGGCCCGGCGGCGCGGGGATGAAATCGGCGAGTTTCGCCAGCCATCGGCGAAACGGCGCCGCGACGCCCGCCCGGTCGGGGGGCCCGTCAGCGGACGCGGGCGTAGCGGGGCACGGCACGTACGGCCGTCTGCATGTCGTCGAAGGGCAGCGCGGCGACGTCGGCCCGCCGCGGGGTCGCGCGGGCCGAGCTCGGGCTCCGCGTCAGTGTGTGCCGGGCGACCGCACGCCGGCGCGGCGCCGGCTCCTCGACCAAGAGGATGACGTCGTCGTCGTCCAGCAGGATCTCGTCCGCCACGAACTCGATGTCCCCGATGCCCAGCGTGATGCGCCCCACGATCCACGAGTTCCCCGAACCCCCGCCGAGGTTCCCGGGCCCGCAGGCGCGGCGCGGGGGGAGGCTCCGGCCGGGGGGCGCCCAGCCGGAGAGGGGACCGGCATCAGGTCACGTACTTGATCATCAGGACGTTGGCGATGCGGTCGGCGAGCTCGGGCGAGATGTTCATGGTCTCGGCCATGGCGCCCAGGACCGCCTCTTCGCCGTCGTCGATCTCGCCGCTGGAGAGGGCGATGTCCATCGCCAGCAGGAAGGCCTTCTGCTTCAGCGCCTCGCTGCTGAGGTTCGTCAGCTCCTTCACGCGCGTCATCGCGCCGTGGAGCTTGACCGCCTTCTCGGCCTTCTCGTAGACCTCGTAGGCGTCGGCGTTCTTGAGCTCGGGCAGCGTGTTCGCGAACGCGCGCACGAGGTTGGTCTCTTCATACTGATCGTCGCCGTCGGCGAACGCGACGCACAGCATCGCCTCGAGCAGTAGCTGCTGATCGTCGACCTTGAGGGGCTGTTTCTTGAGTCTGTCGAAGAATCCCATGGGCGTTGCTCCTGCGCGGGTAGACGGGGGCTACCCGGAGTTGTTGCGCGAGCCCGCGACGATTTCTCGATCGTCACTTCCGCGACACCGACCGACACCGCCGAGGGTTCGGTCCCGGCGTCAGCAGGTCCGCACGAACGCCGCGATCGCGCCGTCGACCGCCGCCTCGTCGACCGCGAGCGACAGCCGCAGGTAACCGGGGGTCCCGAAGGCGACGCCCGGCACGACCACCGTCCGCGCCTCGACCAGCCGCTCGGTCAGCGCCACGTCGCCGCCCGACTCGTCGCGCAGGCGCGCCGGCAGCCGCGGGAACAGGAAGAAGCCAGCCTTGGGCTCGGGCACCTCGAAGCCGAGCTCGCGCAGCGCCCCGGCCATGCGCCGGCAGTTGCGGGCGTACACCGAGACGTCGACCCGGGCCTCGTTCGCGAGCAACAGCGGGAGCACGCGCTGCATCAACGCGGGCGCGTTGACGAAGCCGAGCACGCGCGTGCAGTACGACACCGCGCGCGCCAGCAGGTCGCGACCGGCGGCCCGCGGCGAGATCGCGAGGTAGCCGATGCGCTCGCCGGCGAGACCGAGGTCCTTCGAGTGACTCGTGACGAAGACCGTGTCGGGGTAGCGCGACAGCATCGACGGCACCGCGTCGCCCGCGTACACGAGGTCGCGGTACGGCGCGTCCTCGACGACGAGGATCGGCCGCGGCAGATCGCGGCTGCGCTCCGCGAGCACGACCGCGAGCGCGTCGAGCTCGTCCTCGCGGTAGATCGCACCCGTGGGGTTGTTCGGCGAGTTGAGCAGCAACCAGCGCGTGCGCGGGCCGATCGCACGATCGATGGCCGCGACGTCGAGCCCGAACTCCGGGCCGGTCGCGACGGGCACGAGGATCGCCCCGACCGTGGCGCAGTAGGCCTCGTACTCGGAGAAGTACGGCGCGGGGACGACGACCTCGTCGCCGGGATCGAGGGTCGCCTGCGCGAGCACGTTCAGGGCGCCCGCTGCGCCCACGCTCATCGTGATGTCGTTGGGCTCGAACGCCACACCGTAGCGTCTGGCCTCACGCGCCGCGACGAAGGCACGGACCTCGGGGAATCCCGCGTTCGTCATGTAGCGGTGCATCCCGCTCGGCTCGTCGGTGAGCAATCGGAGCACGGCCTCTCGCCACGCGCTGGGCGGCTCGAGGCTCGGATTCCCGAGCGAGAGGTCGTAGACCGGCTCGGGCGACGCGCGGCGGAGCTGGCCCGCGAGCTCGAACATCCGGCGGGTCCACGACTCGCGCGAGGCGAGCAGCGTGGTCGCCACGCGCCGCGACAGCGGGCCGCGCACGCCATCGACGCCCGCGGCCGCCGGAGCGCTGCTTCCCCGAGCCGCGCCCGAGCCACCGTGGGCCACGTCGTCCGCCACCGGCCGCACCCTATCAGACCGACTGCGCGTCGGGGGCCCGCGGAGCGTGGCCACGGCGGCGAACCGCGGGCGCGCCGCGCCGCGGATGCGAGTCGCCACACGCGCGGCCGGCTTCGGGTCGCGCAACGCCTGGTTCCGTGCGATACCCTCACGCGCCGAACACGACCTCGCGCACCGCGCCGACCACTGCCCGGCGGCCCGTTCTGCGCGATGGCGAGCCCATCGGCGGCCCCATCGATGGACACCGAGCGTTCCCTCTCGAGCCACAACATCGCGTTCCTCGAAGCCCTCTACGAGGAGTACGAGCGCGACCCGAGCGCTGTCGACCCGCAGTGGCGCGACGTGATCGAGCGCGAGCGAACGCGCCCTCGCATCGCCAACGGTGTCTCGCGCCATGGCGTCGGCGACGACGACCGCGCCGAGCGCATCGCGGTGCAGTCCGCCGCCGATCGACTCATCGAGCACTACCGGCTCATCGGTCACATGCGCGCGCAGGTCGATCCCCTCGGCCGGCCGCGCCCCGAGCAGACCGCCGCGCTCGACCTCGAGTACTTCGGGCTCGCGCCCCAGCACCTCGGCCGCACGCTCGACTCGGGGATGCTGTTCCCGGGCCGCACCGAGGCCACGCTGGGCGAGATCCTCACCCGGCTGAAGAACACGTACACGCGCCGCATCGGCGTCGAGTACTGGCAGATCAACGACGTCGAGCAGCGCAACTGGCTGCGCGAGCGGATGGAGTCGACCGAGAACGAGGTCATGCCGTCCGCGGCCGACCAGCTGTACCTGCTGCGCTCGCTGACCCGCGCCGACGCGGTCGATCGGTTCCTCCACACCAAGTTCATCGGCGCCAAGCGGTTCTCGATCGACGGCGCCGAGAGCATCATCGCCCTGCTCGAGACGCTGGTCGAGGACGCCGGCCTGCTCGGCGTCGAAGAGATCATCTTCGGCATGGCCCACCGCGGGCGGCTCAGCGTGCTGCTGACCCTGCTCGGCGCGACGCCCTCGCAGGTGTTCTCGCGCTTCGCCGGCGGCGAGGATCCGCTGGCGACGCTGGGCTCGGGCGACGTCAAGTACCACCTCGGCTCGTGGCGCGACTACACCACGCGCGCCGGCAAGGCGATGTACCTCGCGCTGGCGTTCAACCCCAGCCACCTCGAGGCGATCACGCCCGTCATCGGCGGCCGCGTGCGCGCGAGCCAGGAGCGCCACCCCGCCGGCCGCGCCAACGCGGTGCTCGGCGTGACGCTGCACGGCGACGCGGCGTTCATGGGCCAGGGCGTCGTCGCCGAGACCCTGAACCTCTCGCGGCTGCGCGGGTACGCCAACGAGGGCTCGATCCGGGTGCTGATCAACAACCAGATCGGCTTCACGACCAACCCCGAGGAGGCCCGCTCGACGATCTACCCGACCGCGGTCGCCGACATGCTCAACGTGCCGGTGTTCCACGTCAACGGCGACGACCCCGAGGCCGCCGCGTACGTGGCCAAGCTCGCGATCGAGTTCCGGCAGCGGTTCGCGCGCGACGTCATCATCAACCTCGTCTGCTACCGCCGGTACGGCCACAACGAGGGCGACGAGCCGACGTTCACGCAGCCACGCATGTACGACATGATCGCCAAGCGAGCGCCAGTGCTCGAGCAGTACCAGCGCCGGCTCATCGATCGCGGCACCGTGAGCCGCGAGCAGTGCGAGGCGATGGAGGCGGAGTTCCGCCACGAGTTCGAGCAGGCCCTCGCCGAGATCAAGGAGAAGGGCCCGCAGCCCCTGCGCTCGCCCATGCACGGCGTGTGGCAGAACTACGTCGGCGGCCCCGAGTCGCCGGCGCACGACGTGCCCACGGCGATCGACGACGAGACCGCGAGGCGCATCGGCCACGCGCTGACCACCGTTCCGCCCGGCTTCGCGATGCACCCCAAGCTGACGCGCTTCGTCGCCGAGCTCGGCGAGATGGCCGCCGGCCAGTCGCCGGTGAGCTGGGCGATGGCCGAGCACCTCGCGTACGGCTCGCTGGTGTTGCAGGGCTACCACGTGCGGCTGTCGGGGCAGGACAGCATCCGCGGCACCTTCACACACCGCCACGCCGGCTACGTCGACGGCGTCACGGAGACGCGCTACTTCCCGCTGCAGCACATCGCGCCCAACCAAGGCCGCTTCCACGTCCACAACAGCCCGCTGTCCGAGTTCGCGGTGATGGGCTTCGAGTTCGGCTACAGCCTCGCCGCCCCCGACACGCTGGTGATCTGGGAGGCGCAGTTCGGCGACTTCGCCAACGGCGCCCAGGTGATCATCGATCAGTTCGTGTCGAGCTCCGAGGACAAGTGGAACCGCCTCTCGGGGCTGGTGCTCATGCTCCCGCACGGGTTCGAGGGCCAGGGCCCCGAGCACTCGAGCGCGCGACTCGAGCGCTTCTTGCAGCTGTGCGGCGAGGACAACATGCAGGTGTGCAACCTCAGCACGCCCGCGCAGCTCTTCCACGCGCTGCGCCGCCAGACGCTCCGACGTTGGCGCAAGCCGCTCATCTTGATGTCGCCCAAGAGTCTGCTCCGCACGCGCGCCTGCTTCTCGCCGCTCGCGGAGATCACGAACGGCGCCTTCCACCGCGTGATCGACGACGCGACCGTGGATCCGGCGAAGGTCCGCCACATCATCACCTGCGCCGGCAAGGTCTACTACGACCTGCTCGCCGGCCGCACCGCGCGGGGCCGCGACGACGTCGCGATCGTGCGGGTCGAGCAGCTGTATCCGTTCCCGCGCGCCGACCTCTCGGCGGCGCTGGCCCGCTACCCGCACGCGACGACGCTCGTGTGGGCGCAGGAGGAGCCGTCGAACATGGGCGCGTGGCCGTTCACGCGCCTGCAGCTCGGCGAGGCCACCGGGGGGCGGCTGCAGCCGCGCTACGCCGGTCGGGCCGAGAGCGCGAGCCCGGCCACCGGCTCGCTCGAGAGCCACGAACTCGAACAGAAGATGATCCTCGACGAGGCATTCGCGTGAGGCAGAGCCGATGACGATTCAGATCCGTGTTCCGCAAATGGGCGAGTCGGTCACCGAAGGGGTGATCTCGCGATGGTTGAAGGCAGAGGGCGACGCCGTCGCCGTCGACGAGCCGGTGGTCGAGGTCGAGACCGACAAGATCACCGTCGAGGTCCCGGCGCCCGGCGCTGGCGTCCTCGCGCGGCAGACCGTCGCCGTCGGGGCCACCGTCGGCGTGGGCCAGGCCCTCGGTGAGATCGACGAGACCGCGAAGCCAGCCGCCGGCAACGGTCGGCCCGCCGCGGCAGTCGCCGCGCCGGCCGCGGCCGCCGCCAACGATCCCGCGGCAGGCCCCGCGGCGCGCCTCGAGGCCGCGCGCACGGGCGTCGACATCGCCCAGGTCGCCGGCACCGCCCGCGGCGGGCGCATCACCAAGGACGACGTCGTGCGCGCGACGGCACCCGCCCAGGTCGCGCCGGCCCCTGCGCCGCGGCCCGCCCCCGCGCCGGTCCCCGTCGTCGTCCGCCGCTCGGGCGAACGCGAGGAGCGCAAGCCCATGTCGCCGCTGCGTCGGCGCGTCGCCGAGCGTCTGCTCGACGCCCAGAACAACTACGCGATCCTCACGACCTTCAACGAGGTCGACATGTCGGCGGTGATGGCCCTGCGCGCCCGCTACAAGGAGAGCTTCGAGAAGCGCCACGGCGCGCGGCTCGGCTTCATGTCGTTCTTCATCAAGGCCGCGATCGAGGGGCTGCAGGAGTTCCCGATCGTCAACACCGAGGTCGACGGCGACGACATCGTCTACAAGAACTACTACGACATCGGCGTGGCGGTCGGCGGCGGCAAGGGCCTCGTCGTCCCGATCATCCGCGACGCCGACAAGCTGTCGTTCGCCCAGATCGAGCAGCAGATCGCCGCCTACGGCGAGAAGGCCAAGGCCAACAAGCTCACCCTCGACGAGCTGACGGGCGGCACCTTCACGATCAGCAACGGCGGCGTGTACGGGTCGATGCTGTCGACCCCGATCCTCAACCCGCCGCAGACGGCGATCATGGGCCTGCACAACATCGTCGAGCGACCGGTCGCGATCGACGGCAAGGTCGAGATCCGCCCGATCATGTACGTGGCGCTGAGCTACGACCACCGCCTGCTCGACGGCCGCGAGGCGGTGCAGTTCCTGGTCCGCATCAAGCAGTGCATCGAGCACCCCGAGCGCATGCTGCTCGAGGTGTAGCGGTCAGCGCTCGAGGCCCGCGCGCCAGGCCGTGACCTCGGCGGCGCGGGCGGCCCAGTCGCCGCCCGCCTTCGTGTACAGCGCGTGGGCCCGGTCGGCGAGCGCGTCGACCTCCGTCGTGCGGCCGTGGAGCTCGGCCAACGAGATCGCGAGGCCCCACGACGTGTCGGCGAGCTCGATGTCGTCGCCGCCGTGCTCGGCGCGTAGCGCGAAGGCGCGGCGGAACAGCGGCACCGCGCGGGCGTGGTCGCCCTGCTTCGCGGCGATGCGCCCGAGCTCGGCGTGGGCGAGCGCGAGATCGGGGTGATCGGGCCCGAGCCGCGCCGCCATGCGCTCGATCCCGTCGCTCAGCAGCGCGCGCGCGCCGTCGAAGTCGCCCTGCTTGACCCGGACCATCGCGAGGTTGGTGCCGACCAGCGCCGTCGACGGGTGGTCGGGGCCGAACCCGTGGCGGACGCGATCGTAGGCGAGGCCGTAGTAGCGCGCCGCGTCGTCGACCCGCTCGAGGTGGTCGTAGAGCACCCCGAGGTTGTTGGCGATCGTCGCGACGAGTAGATCGTCGTCGGGCTGGGTCCGCATCGCGTTGTCGAGTGCGGCCAGGTGGGCGGCCTCGGCCTGCTCGGGCGAGCCGGCGTGGAACCACGCCGATCCCAGGTTCGTATAGAAGTGACTGAGGCGCGGCTGGGCGCCGGGCCGCGACGCGCGGGCCACGTCGATCGCCCGCTGGCAGGCCTCGACGGCCAGCGCCGTCTGCCCGCGATCGATCTCGACGTGGCAGATCGCGTTGAGCGGCCGCAGCAGCGCGGGGTGGTTCTCGCCGTGGTCCTCGAGCTCGACGGCGAGGGCCTCGCGCAGCGACACGATCGCCGCATCGACGTGCCCGAGATTGGCGTCGGACAGGCCGATGTTCAGCAGCGTCGAGCCGACGCCGTCCGAGGTGCCGGGCTGGCGCACGCGATCGTTGGCGAGCAACTCCTCGAAGATCCGCTTGGCCTCGGCGAAGTCACCGTGGTGGTACGCGATCTGTCCGCGGCTGTTGAGCACCGCCGACGCGAGGGACGCCTGGCGGCTGGACGCGCGGGCGAGCGCGGCCGTGGCGTGGTCGATCCAGCGCAGCGCATCGTCGTGGTCGCCGCGCTCGGACATCAGCACCGCGAGGCCGAGGGCGGCGGTCACGGCGACCCCGTGGTTGTCCGAGGCGAGCGCGGCCGCGAACGCGGCGTCGAACCGAGGCATCGCGGCGGTCGCGTCGCCGTCGCGCTCGAGCACCCGCGCCGCGATCGCGTGCGACTCGGCCGACAGCCACGGTGCGTCCAGCTCGGTCGCGCGCGCCGAGGCCCCATCGGCCGCCTCGAGCGCCGCCTCGTCGCGCCAGGCGTCCGCCGCGACGCGGGCCCGCGCGACCTCGGCACCGAGCGCGTAGATCTCGTCGCGGTGCGCAGGGTCGATCGGCGGACCCCACGACTCGGTGGTGCACGCCTCGACCGCGGGCAGGCGCGACGCGGCCTCCGAGGCGTGCTCGACCAGCGCCGCGTCGGCCCGCTCGAAGAGATCGAGCAGCCCCGCGAGCTGCTGGTGCGCGAGGTGCAAGCAGAGCTGCCGCGTGCCGAGCTCGGCCACAGCGAGCGTGCCCGCGGCCTCCATCTCGCAGGTCGATCGCTCCGCCTCGCGCAGCGCGGACGCGTGTGCGTCCACGAGCCCGCGCGCGCGAGCGAACTCGTCGTTGGCGAACGGGGCCAGCGTCGCGGCGAACGCCGCCTCGACGGCCTTGGCCCGCTCGTCGTTCCACAGCACCTCGGCGCGCTCCTCGACCTCGCCGCAGTAGTCGCGTCCGCGCTCGGGATCGTCGGCGGCGAACCTCGACGCGAGCCACGGCAGCGAGGCGACGATCGCCGCCGGCACCAGGCGTCGCGGCCACCGCCACGGGTCGCGCTCGAGCTCGGCGAGCAGCGCGTCCACGCTGGGGAAGCGCGCCGACGGGGATCTCGAGAGGCCGCGCAGCACCGCCCGACGCACGCGCAGCGGGACCACGCCGATCGTCGGCGGGCTGCGGAGCTCACCGGCCGTCACCGCCGCGGCCAGGCGCGCGACGTCGCTGCCCGCGAACGGCCGCGCGCCCCAGAGCGCCTCGTACAGCGCGACGCAGTAGCTGAACTGATCGGCGCGGGCGTCGGCCGCCGCGCCCGCGAACACCTCCGGGGCCATGTACGCCGGCGTGCCCACCAGAGCCCCGCTGCGCGTGGTCGCCAGGTCGTCGGTCGACACCCCGACCGACGCTTCGAGCGACGGACCCGCGCTCCCCTGCCGCACCTCCCCCTCGATCGCCGCGTGGCCGAAGTCGCTGACGCGCGCGCGACCGTCGACGCCGAGCAGCACGTTGGCGGGCTTGAAGTCGCCGTGCACGAGGCCCGCCGCGTGGGCGGCCGCGAGCCCGCGCCCCGCGGCGATCCACGGCGCGAGCCCCTCGCCCCCCGACGCCCGGACGCCGACGAGCGTGTCGCCCTCGACGTACTCCATCACCATGTACAGCCGACCGTCGTGCTCGCCGACGTCGTGGATGCGGATCACGTTGGGGTGCGCGAGGCGAGCGAGGGCCTGCGCCTCGGCGCGCACCCGCGCCCGCTGCTCGGTCACCTCGGCCGCGAGGAACTTGATCGCGACCTTGCGCCCGAGCTCGGCGTCCCACGCCGCCACCACCACGCCGGTGGCCCCGCGCCCCACGGTCGCGAGCACGAGGAAGCGCCCCACCGCCGTGCCGTCCGCGATCGACCACGTGGTCGCGCCGTCGGGCAGCGTGGTCTCGGTCGATGCGTCGAGCGCGACGTCGGGGGTCAAACCCAGCCAGGGTACCACCGTTGGCGCCGCTCCGGCCGCGCCGGCGCTACAGCCCCGTCAGCGCGGCGAGTCGATCCATGATCGCGCAGTTCGCCTCGGCGATGCGCTCGTCGATCTCGCCCCAGCGCTGCCCGGCCTCGAAGCCGCGGGCCGCATCGTCGCACTGCACGAGACCCATGTTGATCTGATGGCTGGGATCGGCCGCCGTGTAGCGGTCGCTCCACGCGTGCCAGGACGCGCCGAGCACGTACGGGTGCGACGCGAACTGTTCGATCTGCTGGCCGTAGTACGCCCCGCGTTGGATCTGATCGTCCACCCCGTCGGTGTTCGGCACGAACGCGTTCGAGCCGCCGAGGTTCGACCAGCCGTCGATCCGGGCGCGTACGCTGAACTCGCTGACGATGATCGGCAGGCCCGATCGCTCGTGGAGCTTGGCGAACCCGTCGCCGAGCCACGGCTCGGAGAACGTCGCGGCCCCGTCGTAGACGTTGACCGCGATGAGATCGAAGCCGGCGTCGCCCTCGCGCGCGAACAGATCGTAGGGGCAGTACACGACGTCGCCGTCGGTGGGCACCGGGACGTCCGGCGCCTCGGCCCAGTGGTCGGGGTCGGCGCTGCTCGCCGGCGCCCAGAACCGATGGCTGCTCGAGTTGCCGAGGGCGAGGCGCGGCGTCGTGATCAGGTGATCGGGATCGGTCGCGCGGATGGTCTCGGTGGTGACCGCGATCCACCGGCGCAGCAGCACGTCGTGGGTGAAGCGCTGGAGATCCTCGCGGCACGTCAGGTTGCAGTCGTGCGCGTAGGGGACCGGACGACCGGGCCCGGTCGCGATCGCGTCGAAGTCGGCGTAGCTGGCCTCCCACGCGGCGTCGAGCGCGTCGATGCTGCCGTAGCGTTCGCGCAGGAACGCCAGCAACGCATGGGGCGCGCACGCGGGCGCATCGAGGCTCGAGCCCTCGGGGCACGGCGACCAGATCCACCGCCGGAGGTCGCGGACCCCGGAGGCGCCGTGCCCCGGATGATCGAACAACCCGGTCTCGTTGCCGAGGAACCACATCTGCAGCCGTGGGTTGCCCACGCGCGGCGCGACGTCCTCGGCGACCCGCTGCTCGAGATCGTCGAGGAACGCGGGGTTGAACGGGTCGCCGATGCGGGCCTCGGCGAAGCCGCCGCGCAGCACCATGCCGTTCTCGTCGGCGAGGGCCCAGTCGTCGCTGCGGGCGTCGACCGTCAGCACCTGTCCGAAGGGCG
Source organism: Deltaproteobacteria bacterium Ga0077550 (assembly GCA_001464385.1). Classification (GTDB taxonomy): domain Bacteria; phylum Myxococcota_A; class Polyangia; order Nannocystales; family Nannocystaceae; genus Xiheibacterium; species Xiheibacterium aquaticum. The sequence continues at coordinate 108,679 of LNFB01000318.1, forward strand.
CCCCGGCCCCGCCGTCTTCGGTCGAGCGGATCATCCACGAGTCGCCGCCTCGGTCGTCGAAGTCGTTGGTGTCGCTGAAGCCGCCGACCGAGTTGAAGCAGTACGGCGACGCGTTCGACTCGCCGCCGCTGCTGCCCGTCGACAGCCGGGCCCACTCGACGTTCGCGGCGGTGCTGGGATCGGTGCGACGGATCCACCGCTGCACGATCCCGTCGCAGGTCTTGTCGCGCATCACCGTGTTGACCCCGAGCCAGAACACCCGCTCGCCCTCGGGCGACACGAGCCAGGTGCGTGCGCTGTCCTCGGGGCTCTCGAGGTGCCACACCGCGGGCGCCTCGGGCACGCCGACGTCGGGCTCGTCGAGCGCGCCCGAGCTGCTGCCCGGCGCATCGCCGCCGTCGCCCGTACTCGCGCCGCCCGTGCTCGCGGCGCTGGGGTCGATCACGCC
>LNFB01000319.1 GCA_001464385.1 Deltaproteobacteria bacterium Ga0077550
CCATCCGCCGAGGCGCTGCCCGCCGTCGTGGCCGCGGTGGCGCTGCCCCCCGTGGAGCTCGAGCTGCCCCCCTCGGCGCCGCCGCTGCTGGCCTCGCCGGAGCCCGTCGCCGGGTTCGACGAATCGCCGCACGCCGTGGTCGAGAGGATCGCGAAGGTGCCGAGCAACGTGGGGAGCTTGCGCATGGTCATGGGCCTCGAAGCGAAGGGTTGCGGTCACGGCGGCGCTCAGCGCCCCGAACGAAGGGCGAGCACCCGCAGCGCAGAGCATCATACGCGCACCGTCGCCGCGTCGGCGGGGAAAGAAGGGGGCCGGTCGGCGCTCGCTCCGCCCACCGCCCCGCGCACGCGATGCGGGGACTCGCCCGAAGCGTCGCGCCCTGGCATGCTCGACGGGATGCCGGTCGACTCTGGATGGGTGGCGCGCACGTCGAGTGCGCTGGGGTTGCGTCTGATGTCGTGCGCCCTCGCGGGTGTTGCAGGCTGCAATGACGACGCGACGGCGTCGTCGGTGGGCGAGACCTCCGGGAGCGCAGAGGGCACCAGCACCTCGGTGTCCGAGAGCTCGGGCACGCCGGGCACCACGGACGGGCCCGCCGACACGACCGCGGGCCCGAGCAGCGACGACAGCAGCGGCCCGACGCCGCCGGATCTGCCGCCCGCGCCCGCCCCGGTGACGATCAACGAGGTGATGCCCGACAACGATTCCACGCTCAACGGCCCCGACGGGTACAGCACGCCGGACTGGGTCGAGCTGGTGAACACCGGCGCAGAGCCGGTGGCGCTCTCGCGCATCGGCCTGCGCAACGGGGCCAACGAGAGCTGGACCGGCACCGCCGCCGATGGCGAGATCGCGCCGGGCGAGCACCTGTTGATCTGGCTCGGCGCGCCGCAGGGTGGCGACGGCGGGATCTGGACCGGCTGGCCCGTCGAGAAAGAGTACGACGGCCTCGTGCTGGTGTTCGACGGCCACGACGCCGAGCAGGTCGCGTGGGCCGTGCTCGGCGACGACGTGTCGTCGATGCGCCTGCCCGACACCACCGGCGAGTTCGTGTCGACCGCGTGGCCGACCCCGGCCGAGGTCAACCTCGACGTCGCGAGCCCGACCCTCGACTCCGCCGAGGAGACGGTCTTCCTCACCGACACCGTCCACCGCATCGACTTCGTGCTGTCGCCCGAGACCTCGGCGACGCTCGACCAGCCCGATCGCCCCGAGGTCCACATCGAGGCGATGATCGACGGCATCCGCTTCGCCGACGTCGGCCTCAAGCTCAAGGGCTCGGCCTCCTACGACACGATGGACGGCAAGCCGGGCTTCGTCGTCGACATGAACCAGTGGCTGCCGGGCACCGAGTTCCGCGGGCTCACGGCGTTCAAGCTGCACAACGGGGCCGTCATCGATCCGACGCGGGCCCGCGATCACATCACGTATGCGCTCGCCCGCGACATCGGCCTGGTGGCGCCGCGCGTCGGCTGGGCCGAGGTCTACTTCAGCGACGAGTACTACGGCATCTACATGATCATCGAGCGCCACGACGACACGATGATCGAGGCCCGTCGTCCCGGCGGCGGCGAGCTCGGCATGATCTTCGAGCCGACCGTCGGCTGGGAGAACGACTTCGGCTCGCAGATGTCGTGGGACTACGAGGACGGCCCCGATCCGCTGCCGGCCGAGGCGACCGCCACGCTGAACGCGATCGACGATCTGGTCTCGGGCCCCGCGACCGATCAAGCGGTCACGCAGCTGTGGAACTACATGGACCAGGACAAGCTGTGGGCGTACATGGCCTGGGAGTCGGTCGTGTCGCACTACGACGGCTACAAGGCGCCCAACAACTGGCGCGTCTTCGTCGACGGCACCACGTTCAAGGCCGAGTTCGCCCCGAGCGGCGCCGAGTGGACCTGGGACTTCGATGTGGACATCTGGTGGTACGGTGGGCGCGTCGCGTGGTGGTGCACGCAGAACACCACATGTGCGCACGGCTACGCGGCGAAGATCCTCGAGGTCGCCGATCGCGTCGACGCGATGGGGCTGCTCGCGGAGTTCGAGGCCCAGTCCGAGTTCCTCGCCCCGTACATCGCGATCGATCCGCGCTTCCCGATCTACGACGAGAACAGCTACTGGTACCCCTACGGCACGTTCGAGCACGCGTACCCGAGCACGATCGAGCACCTCACCAACAATCCGATCGCGGCCCGGAACGCGGCCTACGCCGCCTTCCCCGACCTGGTGCCCTGAAGCCCTGATACCCTCGGGCGGTGGTGCGCCCGATCCCGCAGCGACGCGCCGGTCCGATCGCCGCGTTGCTCGTCGCGATCGCCCTGCCGGCGTGCACGGCGGGCGCGTTCGCGTGCGTCGACGATGCGTCCTGCAGCGGCGGCGTCTGTGAGGCCTCGGGGTACTGCAGCTTCCCCGACGCGGACTGCGACTCGGGCCAGCGCTATGGCGAGCACGCGCCCGCCGAGCTCGCGGGGGCGTGCGTCGTGCCGGGCGCCGCGTCGACCGGGACGTCGTCGGGGTCGGGCAGCACGTCCTTCGATCCGCCGACGACGCAGGATGGCACCGCGCCGGGCGAGGTGTCGGCGCCGGGCGAGTCGAGCTCGGGGGACGCCACCACCGCGCCGGTGGGGACGATGACATCGACGGGCGAGACCTCGACGACGGCGGCGGACGCGGGGACGAGTGGGCCCGATCCGGCCGCTTGCGTGGTCGAGGAGTTCGACGACGCGGAGCTGGACGGGTGGTTCCCCTGGGCGAACCCGGGCGCCACCGCCGTGGTCGAGGGCGGTCGGTTGGTGCTGGGCTTCGCGGTCGAGCCGAGCAACGCCGGCCTCGCGCACGGCGTGGTCGGGCTGGTCGGTCGCGTCTTCGACGTCGAGGTGGTCGGCGGTCCCGTCGCGAACTCCCACGCGCAGCTCAGCATCACGATCTCGCGGCCCGACGACGTCGCGCACATGCTCGTGCTCGAGGGCGGCACCCTCGCCATGCTGCGCTGGGACGGGCAGGCGTCCGACGTGCAGGCGTCGATCATCGTCGGGGACGCACCGCCGCGCTACTGGCGGGTGATCGCGAGCGACGCCGCGCTCACGTGGCAGTACGCGTTCGAGCCGGACGCGTTCGTCGACCTCGCGGTCGAGATGGTCGAGGGCGTCAGCGAGATGAGCATCGACGTGGTCGCGAACACCTGGCAGCCCGAGGTGGCGCCGGGCGAGGCGATCCTCGAGCGGGTGTCGGACTGCCCCGCGTGACCCGACGCCGCCGGTGCCCGTGCGCGGCGAGCGACCCGTGCGTCGCGTCGCGGGCTCACGTACACTCGCGAAAACGATGCATCGCCTGACCTTTGCCTTCGCTGCCCTCGTCGTGACCACCACCGCCTGCGGCAAGGACGACGGCGGCACCACCGGCGCCGCGGACACGACGACGGGCACGAGCACGACGACGGGGACCTCGAGCGAGTCGAGCACCTCCGACGAGTCCACGTCGTCGTCGTCGTCGTCGAGCTCCGGCCCCGGCACGCCGTCGTGCCCGTTCTACGCCTACCAGCAGCCCCCCGAGGGCAACGTGGGCGAGCCGTACGAGTACATCCCCGAGCCCACCGACGAGCCCAAGTACTGGTTCGTCGAGTACGAGGCGACGGTCCCGGGGCTCACGTTCGGCCCGATGATCTCCGGCACCCCCGAGGCCGAGGGCGGCTATCCGCTGATGGTGTCGATCGTCGACGGCAACGGTGGCGTGTGCCAGCCGCAGATGTTCACGCTCGTGATCGGGCCGCCGCTGCCCGGCGATTCCTCGACGTCGGGGACGTCGGGGGACGAAAGCAGCGGGAGCGACTCGAGCGGCAGCAGCGGGACCGACAGCGGCTCGTCGAGCTCGGGCGGGTGAGCCGCGACCCGAGGCGCGACGCCTCGGGTGCGCGGCCTCGGGACCGTCGAGCGGTGACTGCGGGTCACCGCTCCGACATCGGCACGTACTGACGCTCGCCCTCGCCGGTGTAGATCTGCCGGGGGCGGCCGATCTTCGTGCCCGGGTCCTGCACCATCTCGCGCCAGTGGGCGATCCAGCCCGGCAGGCGACCGATCGCGAACATCACCGTGAACATGTTCGTCGGGAAGCCCATCGCGCGGTAGAGGATGCCGCTGTAGAAGTCGACGTTGGGGTAGAGCTTCTTCGAGATGAAGTAGTCCTCGCGCAGCGCGACGGCCTCGATCTCCTTGGCGAGATCGAGCAGCGGATCGTCGACACCGAGGTGCTCGAGCACCTCGTCGGCCATCGCCTTCAGGATCTTCGCGCGCGGATCGTAGTTCTTGTACACGCGGTGGCCGAAGCCCATGAGGCGCCGGTTGCCGCGCTTGTTCTTCACGTCGTCGAGGAACTTCTGGTAGTCGCCGCCGTCGTCGCGGATGCCCTCGAGCATCTCGATGACCTCCTGGTTCGCGCCACCGTGCAGGGGCCCCCAGAGCGCGAGGATGCCGCCCGCGACCGCTGCGTACGGGTTCGCGCCCGAGCTGCCGATCATGCGCACCGTGGAGGTCGAGCAGTTCTGCTCGTGGTCCGCGTGCAGGATGAGCAGCTGGTTCAGCGCCTTCTCGAGCACCGGCGAGATCACGTACTCCTCGGAGGGCACCGCGAACATCATGTGCAGGAAGTTCCCGCAGTAGCGCAGCGCGTTCTTCGGGTAGATGATCGGCTGCCCGATCGACTTCTTGTACGAGAACGCCGCGATCGTGCGCACCTTGGAGAGCAGGCGCGTGATGTGGAGATCGAGCAGCTTCGGATCGAGCGAGTCGGGGTAGTACGCCGACAGCGACGTCACCATCGCCGACAGCACCGCCATCGGGTGGGCGGTCGGCGGGAAGCCGCCGAAGAAGTTGAGCATGTCCTCGTGGATGAGGCTGTGGCGCGTGAGCTGGCGGCGGAACTCGGTGAGCTGGACCTCGGTGGGGAGGCGGCCGTAGATCAGCAGGTAGCTGACCTCGGCGAAGTTCGAGTGCTCGGCGAGCTGCTCGATCGGGTACCCGCGATAGCGCAGGATGCCCTTCTCGCCGTCGAGGTAGGTGATGGCGCTCGTCGTCGCGCCGGTGTTCATGTAGCCGGAGTCGAGCGTGACGTAGCCCGTATCTTGGCGGAGCGAGCGGATGTCGACCGCGTGCTCGTCTTCACTCCCCACGACGATCGGAAGCGCGGTGGAGCGTCCGTCGGGGAGGGTCAGTGTTGCGGTCTGCGCGTCTTTGGTGCCGGACATGAGTGGCCTCGCGAGTTGGTGAACGGGCCGCAGGCTACCACCGCCCCTGGCGGTCCGCGTGGCCAACTGCGCAAATCCGTGCGCAGCCACCGACCGGGCGCCGCGTGGCGGGCGATTCGGTGACGGATGGGGCCTGGGTGCCCGCACTCACCGCAATGCGTCGCCTCACCGCCGTCCTATCCGCCGCCCTCGCGTCACCCCTCGGCTGCGTCGTCGCCGAGGGCGACGATCCGGGGCCCGTCTCGCCCAGCAGCTCGGGCGGCGACGACGACGCACCCGTCGACGGTTCGACCGGCGACGACGTCGTGCCCGAGGACTGCCCCGCGCCCACCGCGGGGCCGACGATGCACGCGGGCAACAACGTCGAGGCCGACGAGGTGTGGACCGCCGACGGTAGCCCGCACCTGGTGCCCTACGACTTCACGATCCACGCCGAGGTCGTCGTCGAGCCCTGCGCGGTGGTGCAGCTCGGCGAGTCGCTGACCCTCACCCTCGGCGACGGGGGCGCGCTGATCGCCGAGGGCGAGGCCAGCCAGCCGATCCACTTCGAGCGCCTCGGCGAGGATCGGTGGACGGCGATCCGACTGTACGGCGGGACCGCGAGCTTCGCCCACGCGGTCATCGACGGCGGTGGTCGACTCGGCAACACCTTGCCCGTGCTCACCGGCGCGCTGCTCGTGCGCGGTCGCAGCGGCGCGACGGCGCCCGACGGCACGCTCGCCGTCGATCACGTCGAGATCACCGACAGCGAGGCCGTGGGCGTGCGGCTCGATGGGTTCGGCGCGTTCACGGCCGACTCGGCGGATCTCACCATCACCGGCGGCGAGGCGCAGCCGGTGAGCGCCGCGGCGACGGTCGTGGGCTCGATCCCGTCGGGGAGCTACGTCGGCAACGGTGACGACGCGATCGTGCTGACGACCGCGAACACGGAGGAGATCACGAGCGACGCGACGATCCACGATCGGGGCGTGCCGTATCTCGTCGGCGTGCCGGGGCAGGTCGCCGATCTGCGGGTCCAGGCGACCCCCGGGGCCCTCGCGACGCTGACCATCCTGCCCGGAGTCACCCTGCGATTCCCGGCCGACGGCGTGTTCACGATCGACCACGCCAGCGGCGATGCCCCGGCGACCGGGGCGCTCGTCGCGGTCGGCACCGCCGACGCGCCCATCGTGTTCACCTCGGCTGCGCCCGTACCGACCGCGGGCGACTGGCTCGGCGTGGTGTTCGGCGGCGTGCCTGCGCTCGCCGACCGGCTCGCGCACGTGCGGGTCGAGTACGCCGGCGGCGCGAGCTCCAGCGGCTCGGACTCGTGCCCCTACCCGGGCGAGTCGATCCCCAGCGCGGCGATCCGGATCTACGGACCACCCAGCGACGCGCTCATCACCCAGACCGCGATCGTCGCGAGCGCCGGCCACGGCATCGATCGCGGCTGGCGCGACGACGTGGTGGTGGACCTGCTCGAGACCAACGAGTTCGACGTGGCGGGCTGCCGCCAGACGTGGTCGAAGCTCGACGACGGGACGTGTCCGGACCCCGTGCCTTGCCCGTGAAAACGCGGAACGCACCGCGATCTCGCGATCGCGGTGCGCTGGTTCTCCCCCCTTGCGAGGGGGACTCCGATCGAGGGCCGATCAGATGTTGTAGTTGGTCCAGCTCGCCTGGGTCCAGTCGTCACCCTCGGGGTCGACGGCGCCGACGTAGGTCGTGGCGTCGAGGGCCGGGTTGCCCGGATCGACGCCCGCGCCCACGGCGGCCGAGTCGGCGGCCGGCTTGATGTTCGGCGTGGTCCAGGTCGCATCGAGGCCGAGATCGACGCCCTCCATGTTGCCCGGCTGGTCGAGGATGTACGCACCCCACATCGCGTCGTCCCAGGAGTAAGGGCCATCGCCCTGGTGGCCGAAGGCGCCCGCGGTGCCCCAGAAGCTACCCTCGACGACGATGCCGTCGGACTCGGCCACGGTGATCGTCGCCTCGTCCTGGAACGTGCCCGCCGAGCCGGTGACGTTCGTGAAGTACGAGTTGAAGATGTGGGCCTCGGCGCCCTGCTTGATGTTGAAGCCGATGCTCTTGCCGGCGTTGCCGCCGTCACCCTGGCCGACGAAGGTCAGGTTCGCGATCCACGGGCTGGTCAGGGGCTCGGCCGTGAAGTTGTCCGGGCCGTTGGACCACTCGAGGCCGTGGTTGCTGTCGGGCTCGCTGGGGTCCTGGTGGACGAACGCGTACTGGATCGTGCCGGTGAAGCCGAGGTCGATGTCGAAGGCGTCGTCGGCCGCGCCGCTGGCGATGAGGTACTTGGCATCGAAGCCGCCACCGAACGCCTCGAAGGCGTCGTCGGAGCCCATGTGGCTCTGCACGTGGTCGACGGTGGTGCCGGTGCCGCAGGCGTAGAACGTGATGCCGTTCAGCTCGTTGTCGACGACGAGCTCGAAGCCGGCCCACTCGACGCGGACGTACTGCAGCGTGCCGCAGCTGTGGGCCGGGTCGGTGCCGCCGTAGTCCGGCGGATCCGCGAAGCCCTCGGCCAGGCCGACGCCCGTCGGCAGGTTGACCTCGGCGAGCCCGAGCAGCACGAGGCCGCCCCAGTCCTGGCGAGCGCGCGAGCCGACCGGCTGGCTCGACGTGAAGATGATCGGCGCGTCGGCGGTGCCGGCGGCCTCGATCGTCGCGTCGGTGTCGATGACGAGCGCGCTGCCGTTCTGGCCGACGACGGTGGTGCCGGGCTCGAGGGTCAGGGTCGCGCCGCGGACGTAGGTCTCACCGGCGAGCACCCAGACGGTGTCGCAGGTGAGCATGGTGTCCTCGGTGATCTCGGCGTCGAGCGCCATGCGCGGCGCGTCCGGGTCGTCGCCGTCGGCGCAGCCCGCGGGTGCCGTGGGATCGGTGTCGGTGGTGTCCGGGTCCGTCGGGTTCGTCGGGTCCGTATCGGTCGTCGACGGGTCGCTCGGATCGCTCGGGTTCGTGGTCGGATCGCCCGACGGGTCGGTCGGGTCCGTGCCCGCGCTCGTGTCGACGGGGGTGCCGGTGTCCTCGGCGTTGGTCTCGTTGTCGCCGGAGTCTGTGCAGCCGTACGCGCCGACCGGAAGCGAGAGGGCAAATGCGATCTTGGTAAGCCGTTGCATGGGAGCTCCTCGTGTGGCCGGGCGGGAAGAAGTCGCCTCGTGCCGCCCTGCTTATCCCCGGCCTGCGTCACGCGATCGCGGCGGATGGAGAAACTCTGTGTCACAGCTTCGCGATCGCGTCACGGTTCGGTGACCGCCAGGCGACGGCGGTCTGCCCGCCCGATCGCGTGGCGCGCCGCGATCACAGGTCGTACGACAGCCCGATCATGATGTTCGCGCCGCGCCGCACATCGAAGTTGTGCAGTCGCTCCGGACCCTGACGCCAGCGCGTCGGCCAGTTGAGGATGTTCTGCACCTGCAGCGACGCTGCGAGTCCCTTGTAGATCCGCTGGCGGCCGACGAAGTCGAGCTGGTGGATCGCCTCGGCGTAGACGTCCGGCAGTCCCAGGCCGCCGACGAACGCGATGTTGCGCATGACCGCGTTGTAGAGCACGCGGACGCCGGTGCCGCTCTTCTTGTTGTCGTAGTCGACGTACGCGTTGATGACGAACGGCGCCTGGCCCTGCAGCGGGCGGGTGCGCGACGTCGAGACGTCCTGCGCCATCTCCGAGGTGCAGTCAGGATCCGAGATGTTGCACGCGTCGCCGAGCTTCACCCGCGAATAGACATACGCGAAGTTCACGCCGACCGAGAACGCCGACAGCCGCTTCCACATGAACTCGAGGTTCTTGCGGGCCTCGAACTCGACGCCGAGGTTGTAGGCGAGCTTGGCGTTCTGGAACGACACGAGGATGTTGCTGGTGCCGGGCTTGATCGTGCGCTCGATGGGGTTCTCGAAGTACTTGCCGAACGCCGAGACCGCGATGACCTCCTCGGCGCTGGGGAACCACTCCCACCGGACATCGCCGTTGTAGATCTTCGACGAGTCCAGGCCCGGTTCGCCGAGCACGCTGATGCCGCCGACGAAGTCGGTGAACAGGAACGGCGCGACCTCGCGGAACTCGGGGCGGGCCACCGTCTGCGTGCCGCTGATGCGGACGTTCATCTTGTCGGTGGCGGGGAAGATGAGCGACAGCGCCGGCAGCACGTTGTTGTCGCGGATCTTGGTGGTGTTCTCCTCGTCGGTCTCGCCGGTGAACGCGTCGTACGGGCCGACGAACTGGCGGTTGGCCTCGAAGCGAGCGCCGCCGGCGATGCGGAACCACCGCACGAACGGCAGCTCGAGCATGCCGTAGGTCGCGTAGATCTCCTGGTGCGCCCGGTAGCTGTCGATGGGCTGCGTGGTCTCGTTGAGCACGAACGGCGCGGTGCCGCCGTTGGCCGCCGATTCGCCGCCGCCGATGTTCTTGTTGATGAGGATGTTGCCGGTGCCCGACGGGGCCGACAGACCCGGAGCAGTGGCGAAGATGAAGCGGCGCACGTCGAACTCGCGCTGCTTGCCCTCGACCCAGGCGCCGATCTTGACCTTGCCCTCGAGCTGGCGCCACTGCTTGAACGGCATCGTGAAGTTGACGGCGCCGCTCTCGGTGTTGTCCTTCAGGGCGAGGAACGTGTCGGTGGCCCCGCTGCCGCTCAGCTGCCACGGCGCGCTGGGGTCGTTCTGGTCGCGCTGGTAGACCATGTCGCGGATGCTGGGATCGTCGCGGCGGGCCTGGGCGAACGAGCCGAACCAGTCGATTTTGAGGTTCTTGGCCTTGGGGATGGTGTGCGCGCCGCCCAGGCGGGTGAACAGCACCGAGCGCATGGCGTAGCGCAGGCGGGTCGTCAGCAGCGTACCGTTCTCGGTGGTGCCCTCGAGCTCGCGGACCTCGTCGTCCGCGTCGCGCGAGTAGAAGACGCTGGCGGCGAGCTTGTTGTCCTTGTTGGGCTCGTACTTGATGAGACCGACGGTGGACCACTGCACGTTGGTCACCGTCCGCATGCCGCTCAGGTTGGTCTTGGGCACGCCCGATCCCATCACGCCGTCGCCATCGAAGGCGTCGAGCGGGTACCACTTCCAGGCCTCGCGGAGGGTCTGGGTCTGGTTGCGGTAGGTGGCCGAGACCAGGAAGCCGAGCTTCCCGCCGTCGTGCGGAGTGAAGCCGTAGCCGAACGTCGCGGTGCCCGTGCCGTTCAGCGGTCCCTTGCGACCGCGTCGCACGCGGGTGTCGGTGTAGAGCGACTCGCCGAACCGCGCGACCTGCTTGGGGGTCCACACGTTCTTGAAGTTCTCGTCCTGGGCGCCGAGCGCCGCGGGGTACGAGGTCGGGATCTCGCTCGGCAGCCCGCGCGGCAGGTTGCCGAAGCCGAACGCGTCGGCCCCGGGGAACCCGCCCTCGTGCAGGATGGGACGGAACGTCGTGGCCGTGTTGGCGCCGACGCGCGCGCTCAGCTCGAGCAGCGCCTTCTTCGGGATCTCGCGGCTCTCGAGCTGCACCGACCCGCCGGCGAAATCGCCGGGGACGTCGGGCGTGAACGTCTTCTGCACGTTGATCGCCGACAGTGCGCCGGTCGGGAAGATGTCCAGCGGCACCGTGCGGATGTCGGGCTCGGGCGACGGCACGCGCGCGCCGTCGAACAGGGTGTTGCCGTAGCGGTGGCCGAGGCCGCGCACGAACAGGTACTTGCCGTCGATGACGGTGGCGCCGACGATGCGCACGGCGACCGAGGCGGTCGAGCCCGAGCCCGACTTCTGGATCGTGTCGCGGCTCATGATGTCGCGGGCAGCCGCGGACTCCTTGCGCTGCAGCAGCCGCGCGCCCTCGCTCTCGCGGTTCATCTCGGCCTTCACCGCGACGACCTGGTTGGCGCCCGCGAGCGGCTGCAGCTCGTAGTTCAAGGTCTCGTCGGTGCCCTTCGCCACGACCACGCCCGACACGCGGCGCGGCTCGTTGGCGTCGGAGCGCACGCGGATCTCGTAGGTGCCCGGCGGCAGCTCGAGGACGTAGTTGCCCTCCAGGTCGGTCTTGGTCTTGTAGGGCGTGCCGATCGCCTCGACGTAGGCGCCGATGAGCGGCTGGCCCGACGTCGCGTCCTTGAGCTTTCCGCGGATCGTGCCCGAGTCGCCCTTCACGTCGACCGTCTTGACCTCGAGCTCCTTGGCCAGCGCCGCCTTGTCCTCGGTGAGGTCGACGACGTCGAACCCACCGTCCCAGGACTCGTCGTCGGTCGGCGCGACCTCCGGGGTCTTGGCCGGTGTCTTCGCTGCCGGCGGCGGCGTGTCGGTCGGCGGCGCGTCGGTCGGCGGCGCGTCGGTCGGCGGCGCGTCGGTCGGCGGCGTCGCGGTCGGCGGGTCGGCGGCGCCGCGGTCGGCGGTGGCGCGGTCGGATCGACCACGGCCCCCGGCCCCGTGTAGTCGCGAGACGCAGGGGCCGCAGACACCACGCTGGGTGCGATCGCGGATAGACCCGTGGCGAGCAGGACCATCGCGGCCCCGCGGGAATCGATCGTCATGGCACTGTCCGTCCCTCGAGCGCGACCCCGTCGTGGGGCTACTCGAGCTTCTTTGTGATCATCACCACCGGTGCGGCACCGGCCTGGCGGGCGAGATCGACGGCGGTCAGCACGTTGCCGTACTGGGCCTCGTCGGCGCCATCGAGGTAGAGCACGTTGTCGGGCCGCGCGTTGAACATCCGTCGCAGCCGCTCGGGGATCTCGTCGCGTTCGATCGTCACGGTGTTCACCTCGATCGAGCCGTCGTCCTTCACCGCGAGTACCAACGGTTGATCGGCGTCGTTGACCTGATCGAGCTGCTCGTCCTTGTCGTCTTTCGGCGGCAAGCGGACGTTGAACGCCTCGGTCATCACCGGCGCGAGGACCATGAAGATGATGAGCAGCACCAGGACGACGTCGACCAGCGGGGTCACGTTCATCTCGGGCTGCACCTTGGGCTTCTTGCCCCCGCCGATGTTCATGCCCATGGGTTCAGCCCTCTCCCTCGGACCACTCGCGGGCCACGCCGACGGCGAGCGAGACGCCGCCGAAGCCGATGTCCTGGGTCTCGCGGAAGAACTCGCGCATGACCCGGTAGGGCAGCGTCGCGTCGCCGCGCAGCATCACTCGACGGCGCGGGTTCTCGGCGAACGACGCCCGCAGCTGGTCCAGGCACCCAGCCTGGGTCATGTCGGTCTTCTCGAACGTGCAGGCCTCGTTGCGATCGATGGTGATCGAGATTGGCTCGACGTCGTCGGTGTTCTTGTCCGCCGCGCTGACCTTGACCATCTCGATGGTCTTGCCGTCCTGCATGTTGGGGATGATCACCATGAAGATGATGAGCAGCACCAGGACGACGTCGACCAGCGGGGTGACGTTGATGACCGGGGCGATGCGGCCCTTCTTGCCGCCGCCGCTATCGAGCTGAACGCCCACCGGCCCCCTCCAGGTAGTCGACCAGCTCGCTGGCCGCGTGCTGCATCATCATGTCGAACTTGTCGAAGCGCGCGGTGAGGTAGTTGAAGAACAACACCGCCGCGATGGCGACGAACAGACCGACCGCGGTCACGATGAGCGCCTCGGCGATACCGGCCGAGACCGCCCCGATGCCACCGCCGCCCGAGGCCGCGATGCCCTGGAAGGCGGTGATGATGCCGATGACGGTGCCGAACAGGCCGATGAACGGCGCGGTCGAGCCCGTGGATGCGAGGATGCCCATGCCGCGCCGCGACTCGGCGGCGAGCTGCTCGAGCCGGCGGCCGAGCTCGCGGCGCGTCATCTCGGCCGGGCCCACGGCCTCGTCCTTGAGGTTGGCCTTGAAGGCGTCGAGGCCGAACCGGATGAGCCGGGGCAGGGGCGCGGCGGCGAACTCGGTGCCGCGGGTGAGGTCGAGCAGCGTGTCGACGTCGCGATCCTCGAGCAGGGGCCGGGCCTTGGTCGCGAACGCGGACGACAGCTGCTGCGCGCGGCGCATCACCAGCAACCGCTCGATGCTCACCACGAGGCTCGCGAAGCCCATGGCGACCAGGGCGATCGCGACCAGTCGGGCCAGGAGGCCCATCGAGTGCCAGATTTCGACGAGGGACAGTTCCATGACGTGCAACTCCTGGCGGAACTCAGCCGCCGGTGAGGGAGAACGGGAAGGTGACGGTGTGCCAGACCGTGATCGCCTCGCCCGAGATCTTCGAAGGCTCGAACTTCCAGGTCTTGACCACGGCGATGGCGGCTTGGACGAACAACTTCTCGGCGGCGGTGCGCTCTTCTTCGGTGGTCGCGCTCGAACGCTTGCGGAGGATCTTGGCGCCGCGCACCGAGCCGTCGCGGTGCACGTGGATCTTCATCGCCACCTCGCCCGTGATGCCTGCGTCGCGCAACGACTCGGGATAGGTCGGCTGCTTGTTGTCCGGGCTGGGCTTCGGCGCCGTGGCGTTCTCGGGCCGGTCGATCGGCTTGTCGGGATCGATCGGCTCGGCGGCGGGCTTCGGCTTGGGCTTGGGCGGCTCGACCTTGGGCTTGGGCGGCTCGACCTTGGGCTTGGGCGGCGCCTTGGGCTTGTCCGCCCCGGTGCCCGCGTTGTCGCCCCCACCGCTGCTCGGCCCGTAGGTCTTCTCTTGCGTGGTCTCGGCCGGCGGACCCAGGGGCTTCGCCTCGGGCGGCTTGATCTTCGGCTTGGGCTTCGGCTTCGCAGTGACGTCGACCTTGGCGTTGGGCGGCGGAGGCGGAGGCGGCTCCTCCTCGACGACCGGCGGCTCCTCTTCGATCGCGAAGTCCTTCAACTCCGGTTCGAACTCGACCTCGACGGTCGCCTCGCTGCCCTGCTGCGACAGCGCCAGGGCCACCGACGCGGCATAGATCGCCAGGGCAGCCGCGATGGCGCCGCCGCGGCGTCGCGCGAAGAACAGCCTCTCGCTGCGGGGATCGAAGCCGCCGAACATTGGCGTCGCCACCATGAGGGGGACGCGTCGCTGCGACGTGGCGCCTGTGTGTCGACTCTGTCACGTCGTCCGCGGCAGCTCACGTCGCCGTGACTTGCGCCGATCTCCTCGTGACGCCGATGTGACGCCGGTGTTTCGCGGATGGACCAGGTTCACCCCGATGTGCGCGAGCGCCCGGGACTAGGTTGGTGCCACGAGGTTTCTGCCCCGTCACCCCGGCGTGACATGCGGGCGCGAACGTAGCGGCCCGATGTCAGCCACCATTCTAGTGGTCGACGATGAGAACGACATCGTCACGACCGTCGAGCACGCGCTACGGCGGGAGGGCTACCGGACGCTGTCCGCGCTCAACGGTCGCGACGCGATCCAGCTCGCCACCCGCGAGCCGGTGCCCGATCTCATCCTCCTCGACCTGATGCTGCCCGACACCAGCGGCACCGAGATCTGTCGGACGCTGCGGGCGGCCGCCGCGACCCGCGACATTCCCATCGTCATGCTGACCGCCCGCGACGGCGAGATCGATCGCGTCGTCGGGTTCGAGGTCGGCGCCGACGACTTCATCACCAAGCCGTTCAGCCTGCGCGAGCTGGTGCTGCGCATCCGAGCGATCCTCCGCCGCGTCCGCACGGCGCCGATGATCGACGCGCCGGCGGTGATCGACTTCGGCTGCCTGCGCCTAGACACGCAGGGTCACCGCACCTGGGTCTCGAACGAAGAGATCCTCCTGACCGCGCTGGAGTTCAAGCTCCTGCACACCTTCGTCACGCGGCGCGGCCGGGTGCAGACCCGCGAGATGCTCCTCGACGAGGTCTGGGGCCACGTGCCCTCGATGCCGACGCGCACCGTCGACACGCACATCCAGCGCCTGCGCAAGAAGATCGGCCCGGCCTCGGACTACATCGAGACCCTGCGCGGGGTCGGCTATCGCTGCTGCGTCTCGCCCGAGGACATCGGCCGGGCGGGAACCGGCTGAGTCGGTTCACGCCGGCGGCTTCGACTCCGCGCGGCGCCCGTCGAGCACCCCTCGGACCTTGCGCAGCAGGGCGTCGGGCGTGATCGGCTTGGGCAGGAACTCGATGCCGGCATCGAGCACGCCGTGGTGCACGATGGTGTTCTCGGTGTAGCCCGAGATGTAGAGCACCGCCATCTCGGGCCGCAGGAGCGCGAGGCGCTCGGCCAGCTGACGGCCGCTCATGTGCGGCATCACGACGTCGGTGAGCAGCAGGTGGATCGTCGCGGTGAACTGCTCGCACAACAGGAACGCCTCGCCCGCGTTCTGCACGTCGAGGACGTTGTAGCCGTGCTTGCGCAGCACGGTGCGCAGGATCTCGCGTACCTGGGGCTCGTCCTCGACGACCAAGATGGTCTCGGTGCCGCGGGCGGAGGCCGGCGCCACGTTGGCCTGCGCGGCGAAGGACGGCGCGCGATCGGTGCGGGGGAGGTACAGCTTGAACGTGGTGCCGCGGTCGGGCTCGCTGTACACCCAGATGTGCCCACCGCTCTGCTGCACGATGCCATAGACCATCGCCAGCCCGAGCCCGGTCCCCTTGCTCTTGTCCTTCGTGGTGAAGAACGGCTCGAAGATGCGGGCCTGCGTGGCGCGATCCATGCCGACGCCGGTGTCGGTCACCGCGAGCATGACGTAGGCGCCGGGCGTGACCCCGGCGTGGTCGGTCGCGTACTCCTCGGTGAGCGTGGTGTTCGCGACCTCGAACGTCAGGTTGCCGCCGGTGGGCATCGCGTCGCGGGCGTTGACGACGAGGTTGAGGATGACCTGCTCGAGCTGGCCGACGTCGGCGTGGACGGGGCTCGGATCGGGTGACAGCAACAGCGACAGCTTGACGTCGGCGCCGAGCAGCCGCGTGAGCATCGATTGCACGCCGACCACGACGTCGTTGAGATCGAGCACCACCGGCTGGAGGATCTGCTTGCGGCTGAACGCCAGCAGCTGGCGGGTCAACCCGCTCGCGCGCAGACCGGCCTTCTTGATCTCCTCGATGTCGACCCGCACGGGGTCCTCGGGGCTCAGGTCGTCCGAGATGAGATCGGTGTAGCTCAGGATCACCGACAGGATGTTGTTGAAGTCGTGCGCGATGCCGCCGGCGAGCCGGCCGACCGCCTCCAGCTTCTGGGCCTGCAGCAGCTGGGCCTCGAGCTTCTCGCGGCGGGCCTGGCTGTCGCGGAGCGACTCCTCGGTGCGGGTCCGCTCCTGGATCTCGAGCGCGAGCGAGGCGTTGACCTCGACCAGCGCGGCGCGCTCGCGCTCGAGCGCGGCCGTCGTCGCGACCGACCGCTGCAGGGCCGACTCGAGGGCGCGGATCACCGCGCCGAGCGCCAGGACCAGGGCGATGTTCACGAACACGAAGTTGGCGGTCATGACCGACCACGCCGCGTAGTCGATCGTCCAGCGGGTGATCACCATCTCGGGCGCCGCGATCCCGGCGAAGCCGATCGCCAGCATGGTCACGGCGTTGACGGCGACCGTGACCAGACCCCAGCGCAGCTCGAGCAGCAGGGTCGTGAGCAGCGAGAACCCGAAGAGGTAGATCTGGCTGATCGAGCCCACGCCGATCATGAGGCCGGCGCCGACGACGTAGAACACGACCGACGCGCCCATGGCCCGTCGCGTCAGCGACACGCCACCCTCGCGGGCGAGCAGGAGGATCGCCGCGAGCGCGACGGTGTCGAGGACCAACACGCCCACCATTCCGCTGCGGACCGCGAAGTAGGCGCTTGGCAGGTAGACGAGGGCGCCGAGCGCCGCGGTGACGCGCAGCAGCACGCGCAGCAGATCGGCGCGCCACTGTGTGGGATCCAGTCGCAGCCACCTCGTCCACGATGGCAGGTCGTCGTCGCTCGCCATGCTTCTCTAAGGGCTCTCTCGTCGGGCCTGCTGCGCGCGCACGTCTGCTTCTCCTGCCTCGGCGTCGCGGCCCAGGACACGCAGGGCGCTCGCTCGTCCCTCGAGCGCGGAGATCCTCGCCCGCGCCGCGATTGTACCCGTCGCGAGCGCGCCGTCGAAGGTGGCGAGCGCGTCGGCGCCGCGCCCCACCGCGAGTAGGTCGTGGCCGAACTCGACCGCGCGCCGGACCATCGGGATGTCGGCGTCGCCGAAGTCGACCGGCAGGCCCAGCGCGTGCTCCCAGTGCGGGACCGCGCGCGCCGCCTCGCCGAGCTGGTGGTACACCGATGCGAGGTTGCCCTCGGCCATCACGACCGCGCTGTGACCCCGGCCGAAGGCCGCCAGCGCGATCGCGAGGGCGCGCTCGAGGTGCTGGGCGCCTTCGGGCGCGCGGCCCATGTTCCGCAGCAGCAGCCCGATGTTGTTGTGCACGGCCGCGACATCGGGGTGATCGGGACCGAGCACACCGATCGCGAGATCGAGCGCCTCCTGGTAGTGCCCCAGCGCGTCGTCGTGGCGCTTGAGTTGGAACTCGGCGTTGGCGAGGGCGCGCACGTAGTCGGCGATCTCGAGGTCGTGCCGCGCCGGGAGGCTGCGGACCATCTGCAGCGCGTCGGCGAGGCGGTCGGCGGCGGCGGGGCGCTGGAACCGGAGCTCGACGACGCCGTGGGCCCGCAGCACTGCGGCCTCGAGCTCGGTGGCGAGCTCGGGATTGTGCGCGCGCACGCGATCGACCAGGGCGTGGGCATCGGTGACGCGGGAGATCGCGACCGCCTCGTTGCGTTGCGCGTACCCGACCACCTCGATCTGGCGGATCGCGGCGCGCACGGCGTCGATGGTGTTGCCCGAGCGCAGGGCGAGGCGCCACGCCTCGTCGAGGCTCGCGGCGGCGGCGTCCTCGGCGTCGAGCTTCTCCTCGAAGCCCTCGCGCAGCAACAACGCGCGGATGAGGACCGCGTCGTCGCCGAGGGCCCGGGCCGCGGCCACCACGTCGTCGGCCTGCCGCTTGCCGTCGCGGAACCGGCCGGCCCGGAACATCGCCTGGACCTGCGTGAGCGTGTCGAGCACCGCCTCGTGTCGGCCGCGCTGCTCGGCGTCCGCGGGCACGGCCCAGGTCGCGTCGTCGACCAGGCGCGTCGCGTCGCACTCGCGCAGCCGCGGCAGGGCGTCGACCGCCGCGATCGCGTTGCGCAGCGTGTCGGTGTCGGCCTCGTCGAGGATGTCGACGAGCGACGACACCGCGCGGTGTCGTGCGCGCAGGCACGCTTGGCGCCGATCGAACAGCGAGTCCGACTCGACGCCCGCGCGGTGCTGCTGACACGCATCCTCGTACGCCGCGGTCCACTCGCGACCGTACGCGTCGAGCAGCTTCACGACGGTGCGCGCGGTGTTGCCGGCGAACGCGGGCCCGGCGGTCTCGAGCGCGTCGGTCACCGCGGCCTTGCGCGACTCGTTCCACGTCTGGGCCATCGCGCCGGCCTGCTCGCAGCCGGCGGGATCGCCTGCGACCCGTCCGCCGACCAGCGCGCCGATGCCGATGCCGGCCGGGATCATCACCAACAACCATCGCTGCAGCGGGCGCCCCATCGGCGAGGCGCCGAGTTCGAGCTGCTTGGCGAGCGCGTGCATCGACGGCCACCGCTTGGCCGGATCGATCTCGAGGGCGCGGAGCAGCGCGCGGCGGAGCCAGCCCGGGACGGTGCCGTCGCTCGGGATCGCGGCGCCGCCCTGGCGGTGCGCCGCGCGGAGCTCCGACGGCGTGCGGCCCTCGAACGGGCGGCGGCGGAACAGCGCCTCGAAGAGCGTGATGGCGAAGCTGAACTGATCCGACCGCGCGTCGAGGGGATCGCCGCGCAGCTGCTCGGGGGACATGTACGCCGGCGTGCCCGTGGTGATCGTCAGCTTCGCCGAGGCGTCGTCGGCGATCGGGGTGGAGGTCGGCGCGACGTGGTCGTCGCCCGAGCGTGCGCTGCTCGCCTCGATCACGCCGACGGCGATCCCGAAGTCGGTGATCCGCACCCGCTCGTCGTTGCCGACCAGGATGTTGTCGGCCTTCACGTCGCGGTGGATCATCCCCGCGGCGTGGGCCGCCGCGAGCCCGAGGGCGGCCTGGCGGTAGACCGCCACGATCTCGCGCCACGGCCGCTCGCGCTGGGCCAACCACGCCCGCGCCGTGCGGCCCGGGACGTACTCCATCGCCAGGAACACGCGGCCGCGATCGACCGCCGCTTCGTGCACGGTCACGACGTTGGGGTGCGACAGCTGGGCCATCGCCTTGGCCTCGCCGAGCAGGCGCTCGCGCTCTGCAGGCGCGCCATCCCGACCGCGGTGGAGGATCTTGATCGCGACCCGGCGCTCGAGCGCGGGATCGAACGCCGAGTAGACCGTGCCCATCCCGCCGCGGCCGATGATCTCGAGGATGTGGTAGCGACCGATCCGCTCGCCCGGCTTCGGCCCGTCGTCCTGCGGCGGTGGGGCCTCGACGTCGGGCGCCGCGGGCCGAGGCGGCGCTGCGGCGTCCTCGGCACGGCGGCGGGTCTCGACCGTGTCGGCATCGCCGGGGCGCCGCGCCATGTCGAGGATGGCCACGATGGGACCGAGTATGCCCAACGCGCTCGATCGCCGCGACATCGATGAGATATCCATCACTCGCGGGGCGGCCCGACGTTCGGCTCCGAGAGGGCGATCACCGGGCCGCGACCGGCTACGCTGCGGGCTACTCCGCCAGGGACCCGCCATGACCCACCTTCGACGAGTTCGTAGCTTTGCCGCCGTGTTCGCCACCGCCGTGTCCGCCATGCTGGGTGCCTGCTCCGACGACGCGGGCTCGATGACGCCCGCCGACAGCTCGAGCGGGGACGATCCGGCGTCGACCGGCGCCGTCACCGGCAGCAGCAGCGGCGGCGCGGACACCACGGGCACCGGCACCGGCGGCGTCGTCGAGCCCGATCCAGAGGTGGACTGGCCGCACGTCGGCTGCGATCCCCTGGTGCCGAGCTTCTGCCCGCTGCCGTTCCCGAGCAACGTCTACTCGGTCGCCGATGCCGCGACGGCGACCGGGCGCCGCGTGCAGCTCGACGACGAGGCGATGCCGATCGACTACTACGGCGGGCACCCCGAGGCCGACGCGTGGAACCACGCCGACGGCTTCACGCCCGGGCTGGCCCTGCTCGCGCACTTCCCCGGCCTCACCGCTGCGGGCCTCGCGGCGTTCCCCGACTCGGTCACGATCGAGCGCTCGCTCGAGGCCGACTGTCCGAGCGTCGTGCTCGACGCCGAGTCCGGCGAGCGGATCCCCCACTGGGTCGAGCTCGACATGACGGGCACGGACGACGAGCAGCGCATGCTCATCATCCACCCGGCGATCCGCCTCGCCGACGATCGCCGCTACATCGTGTCGCTGTCCGGCCTGCTCGACGACGCCGGCGCGCCGCTGGCCGCGACGCCCGCGTTCGCGGCGCTGCGCGATCTCGTCGCCTCCGACGAGCCCAGCGTCGAGGAGCGCCGACCGCTGTACGCCGACATCTTCGCCCGCCTCGAGACCGCCGGCGTCGCGCGGGCCGACGTGCAGCTCGCGTGGGACTTCACCACCGCCAGCCGCGACAACCAGACCGGCTGGCTGCTGCACATGCGCGACGAGGCGCTCGCGGCCGTCGGCGAGGGCGGCCCCGAGTACACGATCACCTCGGTCGAGACCGACTACGAGCCCGACACCATCGCCTATCGCATCTACGGCGAGATGACGGTGCCGATGTACCTCGACAAGCCGGGCCCTGGCGCGGCGCTGCTGTTCGGCGACGACGGCTTGCCCGAGCCCGACGCCGACGCACCCACCGCCGTGTTCGAGTTCGAGGTGCTCATCCCGCAGTCGGCGACGATGGAGCCGGCGGGGATCATCCAGTACGGCCACGGCCTGCTCGGCTCGAAGGAGCAGATCGAGAGCGAGCACTTCCGTACGTTCATGAACGAGTACAACTACGTCATGTTCGGCGTCGACTTCATCGGCATGGCCTCCGATGACGAGATCGACATCGGGGCGCTCATCGCCGCGGGCGAGTTCCATCGCTTCGCGCGCACGGTCGATCGCCAGCACCAGGGCATGCTCAACTCGCTGCTCGCGATGCGCCTGATGAAGACCGGCTTCGCGGCCGACCCCGACCACGGCGGCTTCATCGATCCCGAGCGCGCCTACTACCACGGCATCAGCCAGGGCGGCATCTTCGGCGCCACGTACATGGCGCTCACCACCGACGTCGAGCGCGGGGTCCTCGGGGTGCCCGGCATGCCGTACAACCTGCTGCTCAGCCGCAGCGTCGACTTCGAGCAGTTCTTCGACATCATCCGCGCCACCTGGCACGACGCGCGGCAACAGACGTTCATCCTCGCGCTCGCCGACATGCTGTGGGAGCGCACCGAGCCGGCCGGCTACGCGCCGTACGTGCTGAACGACCGGCTGCCCGGCACGCCCGAGCACACCGTGTTCATCAACGCCGCCAAGGGCGATCACCAGGTCACGACGCTCGGGGCGGCGATCATGGCCCGGACGATGGGCATGGTCCACGTCGACACCGGCGTCCGCGACATCTTCGGGCTCGAGACCGTGACCGCGCCGCACGAGGGCTCGGGCATGGTCGAGTACGACTTCGGCCTGCCCGACGATCCGATCGAGAACCTCCCGCAGTCGCAGTGCGAGGACCCCCACGGCAAGCTGCGCAAGCTGGTGGAGTTCCAGCAGCAGCTCGACGCGTTCTATCGCACGGGGATCATCGAGAACTTCTGCACCGACGGGGTGTGCTCGTTCCCCGACATGAGCGGGTGCCTGTGACGCTCGCGCCCCTGGCGTGGGCGCTGTTCGCCGAGCTGGTGCCCGCGCCGCCGCGGCCGGTGCCGATCGTCGGTGGGCAGCCGACGACCGATCCCGAGTTCGACGGCGTCGTGGCGCTGCTGCTGCCGCGGGACAAGTCGTGCTCGGGGATCCTGGTCGCGCCGCGGCTGGTGATGACCGCGGCGCACTGCGTCGCCGAGCTCGGCGGCAACGATCAGATCCGCATCGCCTACGGCGACGACGCGTTCGGCCCGTCGGTCGTGTCCACGCAATGGGGCCACGACGTGTCGCGCTACTGCCCGACGTGCCAGGAGGACCGCTACGACGTCGCCTGGGTCGAGCTCGAACAAGACCTCGGCGCCGCGTCGTCGTTCCTGCGCCCCGTCGCCGTGCAGGACGAGTGGGACGAGGCCATGGCGTCGGGGGCCGTGATCACGGTCGTGGGGTTCGGCGCGACCGTGGCCGGCGGCGGCGTCGACGGGATCAAGCGCGCGGTGTCGGTGGAGATCACCAAGTTGAGCGCGGCGGGACTCGAGTTCTACGCCGGCGGTGACGGCCGCGACAGCTGCGACGGCGACTCGGGCGGGCCGGCGCTGACGCGGCTCGCGGACGGCACGCTGCGCCTGCTCGGCCTGACCTCGCGCGGCCCCGAGACCTGCGGCGTCGGGGGCATCTACGCCACCGTGTATCCGCAGCTCTGCACGATGCGCGAGCAGACGGGCGTCGACCTCACCGCGCCCGGCTGCGACCAGTGCGATTGCGTCGACTTCGACGACGGCGACTCGGGCGGCTGTGCGCTGGCCGGCCCGGGCTCGGGGCTCGCGTGGCTCGGGGTCGTGCTGGCGATCGGCGCGCGTCACCGCAGGGCATCGAGGTCGGCCGTCCCGAGTTGCTGCCCGTGAAGTCGACTTGCGTTTGGTACGACCAAACGCAAGTCGGGTTCTGCGTGACGCCAGGGCCCCGTAGGTCCTCGTTTCACGCCACGAAGGCGCCGCAGCGCGCGAGCGCGTCGAGGGCCTGGGCGATCATCGAGCTCAGGCGCGCGCGGAGCTCGGCCGGCGTCGCCGGTCCGTCGCCCTCCGGCAGCGTGAGTCGGCCGGCGTCGATCGCTGCGGCGAGCTCCTGCTGCACGGCGTCGCGATCGCGGGTGCCGTCGCACGCGAGCACCACCTCGACGCCGAAGCGGTCGAGCTCGAGCGTCTGGTGGCGGCCGGTGGGGACCCACCCCTGGTGACCCGCGAGCCAGCGCGCACCCGCCGGGATCCGCGGTCGCGCGCCCGCGGCCGGCACCAGCACCGGCGGCTCGCAGCGGACCTCGACGGCGCCGCCCCCGAGCAGGCAATCGAGCAGATCGCCGCCGAGCCTGGCCTGGCTCGCGGCCGGGTCGCCCGCGCGCAGCCCCGCGGCGGCGAGCGACGACGCGGCGCGCTGCCAGAGCTCGTCGAAGCCCAGATCCGCCGGCCACAGCGAGTGCAGCACCGACAGCGCGGCCTTGGTGATCGGCTGGGAGCTGCGTACGCAGATGCCCGCCTCGGTCTCGAAGCTGCACTCGACCTCGGGCGTCAGATCGCACGTCACCGACGACGTGGTCGCCCCAGCGAAACCGAGGCGCAGGCCCGCGAGCGAGCCCGGCCCCAGGGCGCGGACGAGCGGCCGCTCGCGGCGACACACCAGCGACGCGCGGAACTGCCGGTTGCGCACGAAGTCGACGTACTGCTCCATGCGCACGAGGTCGGGCGCGATGCGATCGAGGGTCTCGCGGACGCCCTGCGGCAGGTCGCGGGCGAGCATCATGTGCACGTCGCTCTCGCAGAGGTACTGCAGGCCGTGGTGGTCGATCCGATCGGCGAACTCGTGGAAGTAGACCGGCGCGTTGCACTCCTCGAGGTGCTCGTGGAACAGGTAGTCGTCGCCGGCCCGCGACAGCAGCTCGAGCTCGCGGGTGAGCATCGCGCCGTAGCCCGACGCTTGGTCCGACACCGCGCCGGCGAGGAAGTCGATGAGGGCACGCGACTGCCCGATCCGCTGCGCCGGATCGGTGAGGCCGCGGACGTGCCAGCGCATCATGTTCCGCACCATCTCGCGGGCGTGCCAGCCCGGGTACGTGTTGTAGCTGATGTACGCGACGCCGTGCTCGGTGAGTCGGTCGCGACAGATCGCGAGGATGCGATCCTGTACGGCGGGCGGCACCCACGAATACACGCCGTGGCAGATCACGTAGTCGAACGCGCCCCAGCTCGCGTCGACGTCGAGGATGTCGCCGTGGCGCAGCTCGACGTTGTCGAGGCCGACCGCGTCGCGCAGCGCGAGGCCGGCGGAGATCTGCGCCGCCGAGAGGTCGACGCCGACGAAGCTCGCCTCGGGGGCGCGCTCGGCCAGCGGCAGGAGGTTGCCACCGCTGGCGCAGCCGAGCTCGAGCACGCGGGCGCGCGACGGCGCGGGCGCGTCGAGTCCGAACAGCCGACCCAGCGCCGCCAGGCGATCGGGCTGCGTGCGTGGGTACGGGACGCTGCGGTAGGGCACCTCGTCGTAGCTGCTCGCCGCGGCCATCGGCGGGAGCATCGCATCCGCGAAGCGCCGCCGACGAGGCCGGCGGCACTGAACCCGCGCGCAGCCGCGGCCCGCGTGAAACTTGCCCCCCAGGCGACGCGGGCCGGACAATGCGCCCGTGATCCGTCTGGTGCGGGGCCTCATCGGCCTGGTGTTCGTCGCTGCGATCGTGTGGTGCTCCTTCCGTGTGCCGCTGGGACGCCGCACGTTCGCCGAGCACGCCGACCGGATCGGGGAGACGCCCGAGGCGCGCGAGCTGCTGGACTCGACCCGCCAGACCGTCTCTCCGATGCTGCAGGACGCCACCGACCGCATGTTGGGCGAGTACATCGAGGCGCCGACGAAGGCCGCCGCGCCGAAGGGCGCGGCGAAGGTGTCGCCGGATCACCCCGGGGCGAGGATCGAGCCGGCCCCCGTCGCCGCGCCGGGTGATCCGAGCGTGCCGGCGAGCACCCGCGCGGCCCGACGCGGTCGATTGCCGCGCGCGTCGTCCGCGGACGACGTCGTGCCGTAGGTTCACCGATCGCCGACGCGGGCACTCGCCCCCGTCCTGCCCGGCCGCGCCGCGGTATGCTCGCGGCGGTGTTGGTGCCCGTCTTCGCCTTGGCGTGCGTCCTGATGACGCCGCCCGAGCCCGCGGGCCCCGCCGAACCGGCGCCGAGCGAACCGGCGCCGAGCGAACCGACGCCGAGCGAACCGGCGCCGAGCGAACCAGCGCCGAGTGAACCCGTCGCGCGCGCGCGCCTCGTCGGCCGCGTGCTCACCTACGGCCAACGCGACGCGGTCCCCGGCGCGCGCATCATCCCGCAGGACGGCACGGAGATGGTGATCGCCGCGGAGGACGGCACCTTCCGACTCGACCTGCGCCCCGGCACGCATCGGTTCATCATCCGCGCGACGGGCTTCGACGATCTCGAGTCGACGGTGACGCTGGCGAAGGACCAGCAGCTCGAGTTCGAGTACCGCCTGCTGCCGACGATCGACGGCAAGCGCTACCGGACGATCGTCCGTCAGCGCCGCGACATCGCGCTGTCGTCGACCACGCTGCGCGAGGCCGAGATCCGCGAGGTCCCCGGCACGCGCGGCGATCCGCTCCGCGTCGTCAGCAGCCTACCCGGCGTCTCGCAGCTCGCGGGCTTCCTGCCCTACGTGGTGGTCCGCGGCGCGGCGCCGGGCAACACCGGCTACTACATGGACGGATCGCGCGTGCCGATCCTCTTCCACGTCGCGCTCGGGCCATCGGTCATCCACCCCTACTTCATCGACGCCGTCGACTTCTACCCCGGCGGCGCGCCGGTCCGGCTGGGGCGCTACGCGAGCGGTATCATCGAGGCCCGCACGCGGGCGGCGCGTCGCGATCGCGTCCACGGCGACGTCGATCTGCGGCTGACCGACGCCGGTGGCCTGCTCGAGATCCCGATCAATCGCAGCTACCTGGCCAACTGCAAGCCCAAGCGCAAGAGCCGGCTCGACTGCAAGCGCGGGCCTGGCAAGGGATCGCTGACGTTCGCGGGCCGCTACAGCTACACCGGCGCGCTGCTGTCGTTGGTGCAGTCGGCCGCCCGCATCCGCTTCTGGGACTACCAGGCGCGCTTCGACCACGCGATCAGCGATCGGGCCGACTTCACCGCGTTCGCCTTCGGCAGCTTCGACGACATCTCGCCCAAGCCGACCGCCGACGACAAGTCGCCCGATCCATGGGTGCGGTTCCTCTTCCACCGCATCGATCTCCGCGTGCGGCAGCGGTTGCGGCGCGAGGGCTCGGCGATCTATGCGGTCGTGCTCGGCGTCGACCAGGCGGGCATCGACCAGTACCGGACCAACGAGTGGCGCATCGCCCCGCGGATGGATCTCCGCATCCCGATCAACGACCGGGTGTCGCTGGGCCTCGGGCTCGATCAGGAGTTCCAGATCTTCCGCCTGGCCAACGCCATCGACAGCCTCGACGACGTCAGCGTCGAGGACGTGGCGTTGCTCCTCAGCGATCGCTTCGTGTCGGCCACCGCGGGCTACTTCGAGGTGCTCTACAAGCGCGGCAACTTCGAGATGCGCCCGGGCATCCGCGTCGACGCCTACGCGCAGGTCGGCGCGAGCCCGTACCTGCCGAGCGCGGGGTCGGTGACGTATGCGATCGGCGCCGACCCGCGCCTGACACT
This sequence comes from Deltaproteobacteria bacterium Ga0077550, assembly GCA_001464385.1. GTDB lineage: Bacteria > Myxococcota_A > Polyangia > Nannocystales > Nannocystaceae > Xiheibacterium > Xiheibacterium aquaticum. The sequence goes on from LNFB01000319.1 coordinate 26,581, forward strand.
GCGCGAGCGCGTCGCCCCGCGGTGGGTGCTGCGTCAGGCGTTCGGCCTGTACCACCAGCCGCCCAGCTTCCCGATCCCGGTGCCGGGCATCGAGTCGTTCGGCTTCGAGCGGGGCCTGCAGCGCAACACCCAGGGCTCGTTCGGCTACGAGTTCGAGGTCGTCCGCGACCGGCTGCACCTCACCCAGGAGGCGTACCTCGGCTACCTCAGCAATCTGCAGGACTACGAGCTCGGGGAGGCCGCGGACGAGCAGCCCCTCGACGAGCTCGAGGACGTGCTGACGCAGGTGACCGGCTGGGCGTACGGGCTCGAGACGATGCTCAAGCTCGACCCCGAGCTGCGCGTGTTCGGCTGGGCCGCGTACACGCTGTCGCGATCGACGCGCGAGTTCCACGTCGGGGGGCACGCGCCGTCCAACTGGGATCAGCGGCACATCCTCAACGTGGTGCTCGGCTATCGCGTGAGCGACAAGTGGAACTTCGGCGGCCGCGTCCACTACCACACGGGCCGGCCGTGGACGGCGCCCTACGAGTCGCAGAGCATGTTCGACGCGCTGGGTAGCAACCGCAACAACGCCCGGTTGCCAGCGTTCTTCCAGCTCGATCTACGCGTCGAGCGGAACTGGCGGCGGCCCAACTACCAGTTCGATCTGTTCCTCGACATCGCCAACGCGACGTACTCCCGCGAGATCTTCCAGTGCACCGCGGGGCAGGACCTCGTCGGCGATGCCACCGATCGCGGCGGCCTGCTGCGCCGCGCCGCGCTCGCGACGGCGGCCGATCCGAGCAAGGGCGTCGCCGCGTGCACGCCCCAGGGTTTCCGCTACGTGGTGCCGTCGTTGGGCATGCGGGGGCGGTTCTGAGCCCGCCCCCGCTCGCCGATCAGCAGATCAGCAGATCGCCCCGCACGGATCGACGGCCTCGCCCGCGCACAGTCCGTCCCAGGTGTTGTCGCAGCAGAACGAGTCGATGGCGCAGACGCACTCCTCGATCTCGGGGACGATGCAGCCGGGGCCGTCGTGCGCGATGCAGCAATCGCCGCCGGCCTCGCCTGCGTCGATGGTCAGCAAGAAGTCGCCCGAGGCGCCTTCGCTGTCGACGGTGACGACGACGGTCTGATCGGCCGCGAGCTCGGCGAAGGCGATCGAGCCCAGGCCGAACTGCGAGAAGGTGCAGTCGAGCTCGGGGCCGCCGCAGTTCCCGTCACGGACGTAGACCACCGCGGGGAAGTCCGAGCCGGTCGTGTCGAAGGTGTAGAAGCCCGCCGCAGGCGCCGTCCAGGTGTACGAGACGTCGTTGCCGGTGAGGCCGCCGCACGAGCCAGAGCCCGCATTGTCGGCGGTCGCGGTCGAGTCGGCGGCGACGGCCGGCAGGGCGTTCCCGAGATCTGCGTCGGGGCACACGCCGTCGAGCAGGTTGATGCCGAGCGTGTACGCGCCCTCGCTCTGGAAGGTCCCGTCGACGACGACGATGATCGTCTCGTTCGCCTCGAGGGGCACCGACAGCGCCGAGCCTTGATCGAACAGGTAGTCGTCGTTGCACGCGGTCTCCGGGGCGTTGCACGCGGGACCGTCGAGCACATAGAGCACCGTGTTGAACCCGGCGCCCAGCGTGTCGAAGGTGTACGTGCCGGCGACCGGCGCGGTGAACGAGTACGCGTGATCGGGCGACTCGTCGGCGGGTCCTGCCTGACCGCAGCTGGGGTGCAGCTTGTCGATCCCGATCGCCGTGCTGCCGGCGATGCTCTGCGGCGTCACGCCGGGCGCGACCTCGTCGGGACAGGGCACGATGTCGATGTTGAGGTCGTAGGCGCCCAGGCCATTGCCGTCGACGGCGACCGCGACGACCTGACCGGCCGCGAGGCCCTCGACGACGCGCGAGTCGGCGTCACCGGCCGAGACGTCGTCGTTGCAGTCGAGCTCGGGCCCGCCGCAGCTGCCGTCGCGCAGGTAGAGCACGCTGTCGAGGGCGGAGCCGAAGGTGTCGAACTGGTACAGCGCCGCCTGCGGCGCGGTGAACAGGTACACATCGTCGGGCGAGAAGGCCCCGCCGCACGATCCCGCGATCGTGTTGTCGCTGCTGTTGGTGTTGCCCGACGTCGATTGCGGGACGGTGCTGCCGAGGTCGGTGTCGGGGCAGTCTCCCCCCAACGCCGCGATGTGCAGCTCGAAGTCACCCGAGGCGAACGCGCTGTCGACGAAGACCGCGATCTCCTGGCCGGCGGCCAGATCCACGAGCAGACCCTCGCTGCCGCAGGCGAGCTCGGGGCCATCGCACGCGCCGTCGCGCACGTAGAGGATCGACTCGAACGCGGAGCCGAACGTGTCGAAGCTGTAGGTGCCGGCCGCCGGGGCCGTGAACAGGTACGCGGCCTCGTTGCCGCTGACTCCGCCGCAGCTGCCCGCGTTGCCCGAGAACAGGGCCGCGGTGTTGCCCACGACGGTGTTGGGCACCGCGCCGCCGAGGTCGTCCATCGGGCACAGCAGCGAGCCTGCGGTCGCGTGCAGGTTGAAGGGCAGGCCGCCGGGCGCGTTGCCGTCGACGACGACGGTCACCGTCTGATCGGCGACGAGCGGGACCGCGAGCGCCGACTGCGAGCCGTCGCCGTTGTCATTGCACGCGATCTCCACGCCTCCGCACGTGCCATCGAGCACGTACAGCACCGAGTCGAGCTGCGAGCCGAGCGTGTCGAAGGTGTAGATGCCGTCGGCGGGCGCGGTGAACGTGTACTCGACGTCGGGCGAGCCGTCGCCGCCGCACGAGCCGGAGAAGTCGTCGCTGTCGCCGAAGGTGTTGTCGAGCACGGTGTCGGGCAGCGCGGGCCCGATCTCGCCGGCAGGACAGGCGCCGGGGACGACGCCGCCCGAGCTCGAGCTCGAGCTGTCCATGCTGCCGTCACTGCTCGACGAGCCCGACGCGTCGGTCGTCGACTCGCTGCCCGACGTGGTCTCGCCCGAGCCGGACGAGCCCGTCGAACCCGTCGAACCCGACGTGTCGGGATCGGTCGTCGTCGCCGTCGGATCGATCCCCGTGCCGGACGTGTCCGCCGTCGTCGACATCGTGGTGCCCGACGAGCTGCTCGACCCGCCGTCGGGCGTCGCAGTGGAGTCGTCGCCGCAGGCGGTGAGGAGCAGTCCCCCGAGGAGGGAGGTCAGCGTCCAGCGGTCGATCCCCACGCGTGCGCGATCGTAGTTCATCGCCGCAGTGTAGGCCGGAACCGGGCGTGGCGGCAGCGTTGGCCGATCTGCCCGCGAGAAGTCGCGTGAATCCCCCGGCAGACGGCGGCGTGGATGGTTCACACGCCGTCAGGAACGCCTCGGTCCGGGCGGGGGCCGGGGGATCGCCTGGCACGAGTCATCCGCAGTGGGCGTGGCGGCGGGCCGATCACCGGCGCTGTCATCGACGAATCGCGATGACGTGGGCTGGGCCGCCGCGGCCACCAGGTTGGGCGAGTACTCGATGACGAATGTGGAGACAATGGTCGCGGTCGTGTTGAAGTGGTGCCCGGACTATGGGTTCGCCGTGCCGGGGAGTGCCGGTCGAATCGACTGCGTTGCCCGTTGGGCCTGCCCGTCAATCGCTCATTGCGATCGTTCCGCCCGCCAGCACCACGCTCCCACCCGGGTCGGCGAGTCGGACCACGCCGTCGCTGCGCACCACCGCTTCCTCGCTCCCGTCGAGCTCCACCCTGCCGGCCATCGCCACGAAGCGCGAGCCGGCGTCGATCACCACCTCGCCCGCGGTGATCGTCGCGCGACCGTTCAACGTCAGCTCGCACTCGTCCCCGCACTCGAGCTTCACGCCGCCGGGTGAGGCCAGGGTCGCGGTGGACCCGAGGCCGAGCGTTGCCCCGGGGGCAGAGATCGAAAGCACCGGCGCGGCCAGACTCAGGGCGCCAGGGGCAAGGGCGACCATCGCTGCGCCGCACACGACGTTCACCGCCGCGGGGCCGGTGATCGTGACACCGGTGGGCGTCAGGAGGATCGACGAGGGGCCGCATACGAGCTCGATCCGCTGCGGCGCCGTCAGTCGGTAGCCACCTTGGACGATGGACACGTTCATCCCCGGGCCCTCGACCGCGGCGTCGCCGAGGGCGGGGCCGCCGTCGATCTGCAGGGCGACCGAGCCGCCGATTCGGACCTCCTGCGCGCCGTCGACGTGTCGGATCTCGTCCTTGCGAACGCGCAACATGTCGTCGGTGCCGATTTCGGTGTAGCGATCGCGGCCGACGCGGCGCGTCTCGCCACCATCCACCCGGGTGTCGAGGTCGTGCAGGACCTGGGCGGCGAGGTCCCGCTGTGCGCGGAGGAACACGCGCTCGGAGCCTGCGGCGTCCTCGAACGTGAGTTCGTTGTAGCCCTCGCCGCCGGGGCTGCTCTGGGTGCGGATCGTGGACTTCGTCCGGTCCTTCGGCAACGCGTACGGGGGCCGGTGCGCGCCGTTGTAGACGCAACCGACGCACATCGGGCGATCGGGATCGCCGTCGAGGAACGCCACCAGCACCTCCATGCCGACGCGCGGAATGAACATCGTGCCCCAGCCCTGGCCCGCCCACGACTGGGCGACGCGCAGCCAGCAGCTCGCCTCGTCGTCGGGATTCGTGGCGCGATCCCAGTGCATGCGCACGCGGATGCGGCCGTGCTCGTCGGTATGGATCTCCTCGTCGGGCGGGCCGACGACGACCGCGGTCTGCAGGCCGTGGATCCGTGGGCGCGGGGTGGTGCAGGGCGGCCGGTAGGCGACGTCGTGCGGCTGGCACTCGAACGTGTTGGTGTAGTTCGTGCTCGACGATGCCTGCGCCGCGCCGGGCACGACGCCGGGAGCGTTGCCGCGGTGGACGACCGCGGTCACGAGCACGTCGACGACCTCACCGGTGCCCAGGACAATCGTGGCCGGCCGACCCGAGGCGAGCGCGGTGACGTTGCTGCGGCCGGTCCCGACCACCGCGGATGCCAGCCGACGCTCGTACTCATGGCGCGCACCGGTCTCCGCCGTCGCTGCGGCCGAGCGTCTCGGGTGGTGTCGCTCGTGCCGCGGCCCTGCGGCCGACTCGGGATAGCGGGTCTCGGTCGCGATCGCAGGGTTCGCCATCCACGTCCAATCGCGCTCCAGCACCCCCACGGAGCCCGGGCGGTGCGTGAACGCGAGGGACTGTACGGTCGCCTCGGTCGCCTCGTCGTAGCCGTCGGTCACGAAGTGCAGCTCCGCGAGTTCGTGCTGGCGGGGGAACGCCGCGTTCTCGTCGACGAGACGCAAGACCTGCGAGTCCCCGGAGTCGTCGAGAAACCACGCTATTCCCTCCTGCTCGAGGAGCCGCGATGCGAACGCGAGGTCGCTCTCCTGGTACTGCACGCAGTAGTCGAGCCGCGGCCTCGGCGCGGCGAGCTCTGGCGGGAGGGGCAGTTCGTCGACGGTGTTGCCGAGCACCTCGCGAACGACGTCGAGCGTCGTCATTTCCTGGAAGATTCGCGAGCGTACCGACCCGGCCAGACGCGCGAGTCGGGGCTCGAAACGCACCGTCGCCATTGCGCCCGCGCCGATGCACGACACCTCGGCGCGGGTGACCTCGCCCCTGAACACGCGGATGTCGTCGCCGCGAGCGAAGGTCAGCACCGCCGGTGCCTGGAGGAGATCGGCGACGCCGCGTGGCTCGGTCGCAACCAGCCGGAGTTCGGCGCGGAATGGGCGGTTGAGTCGCTCCTCGAGGACGACCGCCCAGACGTGCCACGCGGTCGATCCACAATCGAATCGGTAGCGCACGTGATCGATGCGAGTCACGGCGATCCCCCGATCGGCAGCAGCACGGGCACGCTGTGCGCAGCAGGGAGATCGATCTCGATCCCCTCGGCCTCGTGACCGTCGATGAACACGCGACACTGTCCCGCTTCGACGTCCTCGAACATGGCAACGCCATTCTCGCCGAGGGCGAGGACGCGGACCACCTCCCCGTACCGCGCGATCTTTGCGTGCCGACCCTTGGCGGGCACGCCGGACGGCACCCACCACGCCGTCACCACCACTGCGCCGCGGCCCACGTCGGGCGTCGGCTTCGGGGTATCGCCCGGACCGACCTCGAGCACGAGCGATCGGCGGGCCCCCGCATCGATCGCGATCCCCAGCTCGTCGCGCACCGCCAGATCGCTCGAGATGCCGTAGATCCCCGGCTCGAGGTCCTCGAAGGACGCGCGCCCCTCGGCATCCGCCGTCACGTCGTCGAGCCGCTCGCCGACGTCGTCGAGCAGGTACACGGTGTCGCCCTGGGACGGGGCGTTGTGCGGCCCGACGACCAGCACGTCGATCGCACCGCGCGAGGCATCGACGTTCGGCACATCGGCAACCGGGGCCAGCAGGTTGCACGACGTGCGCGAGCAGGGTCAATACGTGCGCCACGTCCGTGCTCTCGTCGCTCACGGCTCCTCGAGCGCGATGGTGCCGGCCTGCAACACGATGCTCCCGCTCGCATCCGCGAGGCGGACGAGCCCGTCGCTGCGCATCACCGCCTCGTCGCTGCCGTCGAGCTCGATCTTTGACGCCATGGCCACGAACCGGGCGCCTGCGTCGATCAGAACCTCGCCGGCCATGATCGTAGCGCGACCGTTCAGCGTCATCTCGCACTCGTCCCCGCACTCGAGCTTCACGCCGCCGGGTGAGGCGAGCGTCGCGGTGGACCCGAGGCCGAGGCTCGCCCCGGGTGCGGCGATCGACAGCACCGGCGCCGCCAGGCTGAGCGCACCCGGTGCCAGGGCGACCATCGCACCGCCGCAGACGAGGTTCACCGCGGCGGGGCCCGTGATGGTGACACCCGTTGGGGTCATGAGGATCGCCGACGGGCCGCACACCAACTCGATCCGCTGCGGCGCGCTTAGCTGGTACCCACCGTGAATGATCGAGACGTTCATCCCGGGTGTCGTCGCCCCGGCCTCGCCAAGCGGCGGTCCGCCGTCGATCTGCAGGGCGACGGAGCCGGCCACGCGCAGCTCCTGTGCGCCGTCGACCTGGTGGATCTCATCCTTCCGGACGTGCAGGACGTCGTCCGCGCCGATCTCGGTGTGGCGGTGGCCGCCGACACGGCGACTTTCTGTCGCGTCGACCTTGGTGTTGAGGTCGTGCAACACGTGGGCGTCGAGATCGCGTTGGGCGCGGAGGTAGACGCGCTCCGAGCCCGCGGCGTCGTCGAACGTCAGCTCGTTGTAGCCGTCGCCACCAGGGCTGCTCTGCGTGCGGATCGTCGACTTCGTGCGGTCGGCGGGGAGGTCGTACGGCGGCCGGTGCGCGCCGTTGTAGACGCAGCCGACGCAGATCGGGCGATCGGGGTCGCCGTCGAGGAACGCAACGAGCACCTCCATGCCGACGCGGGGGATGAACATGCTGCCCCAGCCCTGGCCGGCCCACGACTGGGCGACGCGCAGCCAGCAGCTGGCGTCGGCGTCTGGTGTGGTCGAGCGATCCCAGTGCATGCGCACGCGGATGCGGCCGTGCTCGTCCGTGTGGATTTCCTCCTCGGGCGGGCCGACGACGACCGCGGTCTGGAGGCTGTGGATGCGGGGGCGTGCGGTCGTGCGCTGCGGCCGATACGGGACGTCGAGGGGCTGGCACTCGAACGTGTTCGTGTAGTTCGGACCGCCGCGTGCTGTGTCGCCGCCGAGCTCGGCCTCGGGGCAGTCACCGCGATGGACCACGGCGGTCAGAAGAAGGTCCAGGGTCTCGCCCGACTCGAGAGCGATCGCGGCGTGTAACCCGGGGCCGAAACCAATGACGTTGCCGGCCCCTGTACCGACCACATCCCGCGAGGCGCGGCGCTCGTGCTCGCGTCGCGCGGACGCAGGGCCACTCGATCCGGCATTGCGCCGCAGCTGGTGCACCTCGTGCCGAGGCTCCGGCGCGACCTCGGGCCAGCGGCTCTCGGCGTTGGCCGCCGGCACGCCTAACCACGTCCAGTTGCGCTCGGTGACGCCGGCCGACGCCGGTCGACGGGTGAACGCCAGCGCCTGGATGCTCATCTCGGGGGCCTCGTCGTGCCGCTCCGAGATCAGTCGGAGCTCCCCAACGTCGGGAACCCGTGGAAAGCCGCGGTTGTCGTCGACCACACGGACCACGTCGTCCACGAACCAAGCAAGACCGTCGTCTTCCAACAGCCTCGACGCGAACGCGAGGTCGCTTTCGCCGTGCTGAACGCAATACTCTCGTACGTCGAGCGGCACAACCGGCTCACCGTCGACCGCGATGCCGGCGTCGCCCGTCGCACCCCCGCCGACCACCGAGCGAGCGATCTCGAGGGACGTCATTGCTTGGAAGACGCGGGAGCGGTCGGCCCAGCCCAGCCGAGCAAGCGGCGACTCGAACCGCACGATCGCAACCGCACCTCGCTCGTCGGCCGACACATCGGCAAGTGTGACCTCCCCGCGAAACGTGCGGACGCACTCGCCCCGTCGCATCGTGAGCTCCGCGCGCGCACCAACGACTGTCTCCGTCGACTGCGGCGTCTCACTGAGCAACCGCAGCTCGGCGCGGAAGGGTCGGTTTAGTCGCTCCTCGAGCACCACCGCGCGAACTCGCCAAGCGGCGCCGCCGCACTCGAACTGGAACTCGACGTGGTCGATTCGCATGGATCCCGTCCTCACTTCTTCTTGCGGCGCACGCTCGGGTCGTTGGTCCCGAGGGTCGCGGCGACCTGAGCGTTCATCACGACGAAGCCGCGACGCCACTGCTCGGAGGGCACTTCGTCGGGGTAGAGCGCCTCGCCCAGTGCGGCGAGGACGTCCTCGCCGTGCCCCTGCGTCTCGACGGTCGCGTTCAGGTCGCCGCCAAGGCAGTCGATGAGCGCCTGGCGAATGTTCGCCGCGCGCGCGAGTGAGAGCTGCTTGTTATACCACCGCTGGCCAGGGCGATCGGCGAACGCCTCGACGTCGACGCGGCTCATCGGATCTCGCAACAGCGCGAGTTCGTTGGCGGCGAACACACGCAGCATCTGCCGCCCCGACCAACGGAGCGTGGCGCTGCCGAGCTGGAACTGGATCGCGTTGTCCTGCTTGTAGGCGGTGGTGTACTCGAACATGGGGCGACGCGCGAAGGTGGTGTGGTGCACGTCATCCGCGTCGAGATCGTCGATCGCGCCGAACCCCCAACCCAGGTCCATGTCCGAGGCGTCGGTCTTGACCTCGTCGAAGACCACTTGCATCGTTCCAGTCGCTCCCCCTCCATCGAGAAGCCAGATCATCTGCTTCTCGGCTCGTTTGCCGTGGGCGTCGGTGGCCATCACACCGGGGAGGAAGGCGAACCGACCAGAGAAGCTCGACGGCTTCCAGTCGACCGGGCTCTCGGACCAGCCCTTGACCGTCATCTCTTCCACGCCGAGTTGCGTGCCGCCCATTCCAAGAGAACCCACGGTGGCGAGCACGTCGTAGGCGGCCTCCCAGCTCCCGTCCGGCGCGCGAACGCGAAGCATGCCCCACATTACCTTGCCCCCCGCGTGCGCTTCGAGGAGGTCCGCAATCGCGCCGCCGACCTTTTCGACGAGCTTGTCCTCGATCTTCTTACGGTGCTTCTTCAGGGATGTGCCCCAGTCCCAGCGGAACTCCTCGATCTTGTCGAGGAGTTTGGCAACACCCTTCTTGGCGAGGTACTTTCCGCGCTTCGCGAGCTTGGCGAGCTTCGACGCGAAGGGGAGCGAAGCGTCGGCGCCCAGGACTTGGAACACGCCGTCGTACTCGTAGCGGAAGGTCTTGGTTGGTTGGACGCCGAGCCAGCGGATGATGTCGGCGACATCATCCGGATTCTTCAATAACGTGTATTCGTTGTACGCAATGACTCGCTGAAGCCACGCGTAGCGAGTGCGAAGCTCGAAGATGCCGGACGGATTGCGAATGCTAATCGTGGATCGAAGGAGTTCTGGAAGTACTCGCGAAGCAACTCGATTGGCGTCAGCTGGCGCGAACGCCCCCGATAGGAGCCTGTCAACCGTTCTCTTGATCGCAAGGATCGCCTCATGCACATCCGCGGCGTGCCCAGAAACCTCAATCGAAAACAGGTTCCGAAGTAGTTGCGCGAACGATTCTTGGCCGTCGCTCGTGCGATCGTGAACGATCGACTCAAGCAAGAGCTTCAGTCGCCTCTCCGACACAGGGCGGTGCTCAGATGCCAGCCATCCGTCGACGATCGGATTGCCTCCGCCAAAGCTCTCAGCGCGCAGTTGCTCGATAACACGGTCGGACAGCGTTGCGCGCGGAGAGAATCTGCAAAATTCTGAGCGAGTTCCATCTGGCCAATGGATCTCGAATGACAGAAGATCTTTTACAAATAGGGTTCCGGAGGCAGGCGTACGGGTTAGCCCAGGTGTTGTCGGCGACAGAAACGGGGTTGTATCCCCCGGCTCGCGAAGCTCGAACGTCACCTGCTTGCCTGGCGCCGAGGGTGCGTAGTCACCGCTATACCGATACACGGTGCGCGCGCCAGTCTTGGGCGAGAACCAGATCTCCATGTGATACCCCGCTTGGTTGACGCAACATACGCTACTCGCTGATTCGTAGCGTCCGGTTATGTTTTTTACGGCGTCGTACTCATTGTCGGGCGGCGTGAGTTGACACTGCAACATTCCGAGAATGATTGAAGGAGCATGAGGGTCGCTGGTCTGCAGTTCGCGCTTGCGATACGCAGGAGACCAGCAGACCACGCTGCCTTCGTCATAGTGAAGCGTCTTGATCTCGTCTTCTCTCGCCATGGTAATCGCTACTCCTTCTATTCCCTGGGAGCCGCCGTGTAGACAGTGCCGTCAATAGACAGCGCATCGGTACCTGATCCACATTCGCCTGCGTCGTTCATTCCACCGCACTTGACATGCCCTTCTTGTTCAAGTACGCACCACGATGACCTGGAACTAACCTGCACTTGGACGGGATTTTCGATGTCTAGGAGGTGGATGCGTCGCCTGCTGCTATTGTCTTCCGGCGAGTTCCAGCAACTCACTGACTGGTCGGTTGCGATGCCGCACATGAGCCCGCCCTCGACGTCGAGTTGCTCGATGTCGACGATGCCGTCCTCGATCACTAGGGTGCGGGCATCGGCAGTGCGGGCCACGCGCCCATCTTGCAAATGTATGACGACTTCGAGGCCGCCAAAGATGGCGCGAACGCGAGCGCCGGTGTCGATCGTGTTCCATGTGCCACCACTGTTGCCGTCATTGCACCTGAATGTACCATCGTCGAGTACGATACACGCGCCACGCTCGCGAGTGTTATCGCCAGAGATGAGCGCGATGTCGACGATCCCAGGCATGCGGCGTGACTCGAGCGCGTCGTAGTTGGGCACATCAACCCCGCGTGGGACCCTCGGGCAAGCGAGTTCGTCGTTCGAGTAGATGCATCCGGTGTCGGCGTAGAGATCAATCGCGCCGACGCTGATTCCGGTCGGCGCTGCGCGCCACGGATCTTCGGCCGGTCGCCGCCGCTTCCTTCGGGCGTGTTCGGTGATCTCCATGTGGGCGCCCACTCCTTCGATCTTCTCGTCCACCGGCTCCGGGGGCGCCATCAACGGTCGCAGATCCACGTGAGGCCAAGCAACCACCTCGCCGCCGGCCAGGACTGCAGTCGCGTAGCCGAACCGGTTCTCCGAGCTGCTGAGGCGCACCGCGCCTTCGATGCCGTGGATCTTCCGAGGTCGGTTCGAACGCCCGACCGCTGATGACCCTCCTTCGATCTCGGCGGCTTCGTACTGGTCTCCCCAGCAATACACATTGCCTCGAGAGTCGCGCGCACAGGCGGCGCCATTGTAGAGCTGGATCTCGACGATGTCGCTCAGGCGGTCATCGAAGTGCCCCGCGAGCGTGCTGCGCTGAGCGTCGGAGAGCGAAGGCGTGCGTCCACAGGCGGCGAGACCGGCGAGGCCCCACGCCAACCGTGCGACCACGGTCCTCAACGAGTTCGAGACGTTCGCGGCCCAGGATTGTCCGCAGGCGACGCCCTGGAGCCGGGCTGTCCCCCATGTGCGTTCCATCGACTTCATCACGGTTCGTCACCGCCTTCGGGCTCGGTCTCGGGCTGGCTCTCGACCTCGAACGGGTCCACATCGTCCTGCGGTCCGTGCTGCAGGGACACTTCCCAGAACGGCACGTCCTCGAACAGGGTGCGATGCTGTCCATCCGCCGTGATCGCGACACAAGTCAGGAACGACGCCTCCGGTACGTCTTCGAACGTGAACGTCAGCAGCTCGCTCAGGCTCTGCGGCGTGTCCCACGGGTCGATCTGGCGCATGTAGGCCCCGTCGACGGATCGCAGCTCGATGACGAGACCGGCGTGGTGGGCGTAAGCCACATCGAAGTCTGTCACCACCTCGACGCGCCCTCGACCGGCGAGGCCCGGCGTGAAGGTCCGCTCTTCGTCCACCGCTTTGTTCCACGCTGCGTACTCGCCATCACCGGCCTGCGAGTTCTTCGCTCGTGGCGGCGGCGCGATGCCATCCCGGAAGAAGAAGACCTCGACCCGGCGATTCTGCAACTCCTCGACCCCGTCCGGGGTGGGGACGACGGGGAAGTGCTCGCCGCAGCCATGGGCGACCGCCGTTGTGGGTCCGGGCAACGTCGTGCCGTCGAGCGCCATGTACTGGGCGACCAACGTGCGGCGCGTCAGCGGGCCACAATCGCCGTCGACCGAAAGTCCGTTGGCCTCTTGGAACCGACGTACCGCCGCAGTAAAGCTGTGCTCCGAGTGCGCGTCGGAGTAGTACGGGGTCTGCCCGACGGGGAGCGAGGAAAGCATGAGCAAGTCCTCGGTCACGCCCCACCGGCGCGAGAAGTCGGCGTCTGCGCTGTAGAACGACAGCCACGCGTCGATGTCGTCGGTCATGTACGCGATGACCGCCTCCGCGCGTTCCAGCGACAGACTGTCATTCCGAAACGCCTTGCCGGTGCGGTCGGTGTGACCAACCACGAGGACCTCGGCGCCCGGCATCCGCTCGTACATCTTGGCGAGCAGGCGGATGCCCTCGAGCGCGGCGGGCAACAGGAACGCCTTGTTCAACTCGAACAGCATCCCGACCAGGCGAACGCACGCCGCTCGGACATCCGGCTCGGCGACGAGGCGATAGTGCCGATCGAGGGGGGACAGCAGCACGGGCGCGGCGCCGCTACGAGGAACCACGATGTCCCCGACAGCCGGCTGAAACGCGTCCATGACGAGTCCGGGGGTCGAGGGTGGGGCGGGATCCAGTCGAGCGGGGAGTTCGACGCGTGTTGGGCCGGGATAGGCGACGGCTCGCGCCCAGTGGCGGCCCGTCGCATCGAGCACGACCCGGTCGCGCCGACCATCGCAGTGCACGAGTGTCACCTCGGTGTTGGCGAACGGCACGCCTCGGTTGTCGACCAGCTCGACAGACACCCAGCCGAACTTCTCGGTGGTCTCCCCACGGAGCGACGACAGCGGCACCGCGCTCGCCCATGGGTCTGACGAGTCCTCGCGGTAGAGCACCGGCCGCCCACGGAACGGCTCTGGGAGAGCGACGGGGACCAGGCGGCCGCTCGCGATCGCCTGGGCTACGGTGTTCGCGATGCCGTCGACATCCCCGGGGTCGCCCGCGAAGCCAAAGGTGTCCGCGAGGCGGCGCACCTCATCAGCACCAATTCCTTCTCGCAGGACCGTCAGCAGCACCTCGTGTGCGGTCGCGTGCGACCAACGCTGCACCTCGTGCGCCGAGATCAGGAAGTACTCGGTGCCGACGCGCGTGGTCACCCGTGGCGGGAACTTGGTCATGGGACCTCCGTGACCAGCCGGAGGAACCGCGCGGCCCATTGGCTACGAGGAGACACGCTTCACCACCTTCGTCTTCGTCACGACGTCGTGCAGGGTTGGGCTGCCGACGAGGCCGGGCACGCACCCGATGAGGGCGACCACCCACGTGCTGGCCGCCACGACGGAGAACCACTCGAGCCAGGCCGTGTCGTAGCTCTGCGCGCCCACGGTCATCGCCAGCCAGGGCGACTTGATCGCCCACCGGGCGATCAAGTGCCGCCGCGGCGCGGTGCGATCATCGGCCCCGAGAACGCGCAGGCCCAGCAGTCGCTTCGCCGGCGTGGCCCCTGTCCATGCTTCCACGACGCTCGAGGCAATGGGCACGGCGAACATGCAGAGCATCAGCACTACGACTACCGCGACGTTGACGGAGCCCGGCACGGAGCCGCGCGGGTTCTCGATCCGCGCCCACGCGGCGTCGGCGGCCGTTCCCATCGCGGCCTGGCCCACCGAGAACAGCACCAGCATCGCGAGGACGAGGATGATCGGGTCGAGCAGATACGCCAACACGCGGCGCCCCGGCGCGGGGCCGCCGTGCTCCTGCGGGGCGTGGGGGTTGGTGAGATCTTCGAACGCGTTCATGGCTGCGGCTTTTGGAAAGGTCGGAGTGCAGGAGCTGCGGGACGCGGCCCCCGTCCGGCCCGAGTGGCGTTCGATCGCGGAGTCAGGCCGACACGAGGTCGCGCGCAACATCGGACCGGACGGGGGTGCGTATGCACTGCGATGGAGGTCTACGGGGCCTACGGAATCAAGTCGGCTCCGGCTGCATCGACGGTACCCGGCTCGGTCGGGCGCGGTTCGCCGTCGATGTCGGTGGGTGGGTCGCCAGCGTTCCACTGCCCTGCGTTCAACAGTCCGGCAGGAGCAGCTGCGCTGAGATGGAAGTCCCCGACCGCGAAGCCGCCGGCGACGAACCAGTTGGTGTTCATGTCGCCGAGGTCAGCTTCGGTGGCGCTCGTGATGAGACTGTCGGTCGCGCAGTCGACCTCGGGGTCGTCGGTGCTGGCGACCAGTAGCGAGTTGCGCACGTTCACGGTCGCCGCGAGGTTGCAGCGCAGCGCGGCCGCGGTTCCGAAGCCGCTGCCGAGGGTCGAGTACAGAACGTCCGCGGTGCTGCTGTTGACCTCGAGCGCGGCGACGTTGTTCACGTCGCCGCCCACGAAGCAGTTCCTCATGTGGCCCTCGGCGCCTCCGCTCAGCGCGATCCCGCCGCCATCGTTGTTGCCCACCATCGTACGGTCGAGCCACATGCTCGCGCCATCGACGCTGATGCCCAGCCCACCCGTGTCGTTGCTGTTGACGCGCATGCCCTGGATGTATGTCGTGGCGCCGCCCGATACCTCGATGGCTGGCACTCCACTTCCGTCTACGCCGCCGACAATCGGGCTCGCCCCATCGTCCGCCAAGATCGCGACCCTGATCGCCCCGGCGATGCTCACCTCCTCCGGATATCCACCCGCGGCATCCCGGACCCGGATCACACACCCATCCACGATCGCATCCTGGATGTTGTCGTAGTCCGTCCCGACGCCTCCATCCGCGTCGACGACGACCACGCACTCGTCGTCGAAGCAAGCCCCCGTCGCGATGTCGCACGCCGTACCGGCACACTGCTCGTGGAAATCACACCCCTGGCATTCGCTCGTCGCCGCGTTGCAGATCGGCGTCGTGTCCGTACACGCCGACGCGTTGCTCGGCGTACACGCGACGCACCGCCCATCGTCGCTGCACGCCGGCGCGTCCGCGCTCTTCGCCAGACACTCGTCATCGCTCGAGCACGGCACGCACGCCGTGTCGGCGCAGATGGGGTTCGCCGGGTCCACGCACTCGACCGACAGCGTGCAACCGCTCCCGGTCGTGCCCGAACTCGCCGATTCCGTCTCACTCCCGCTGTTCGACATCGACCCAGTGCCCGCCGTGGTCGGCCCACCCGTCGGCTCGGTGGTCGCCTCGGTCGCGCTCGCCGACACCGACGAACTCGACGCATCGGCGACCCCTTCGCACTCCGGCTCATCGACCGCCGACTTGCCATCCCCGCACGGCGAGTAGCACGCTGCGTCATCAGGCCGCGCGTCCACACACCCGTCGTGGTCCTCTGCCGGGAATCGGTCCTCGCACGCCGCGTTGCCCCGCGCGCAGTATCGGCGTGCTTCACCGCCGTACTTCTGCCCGCAATAGTCGTCCCCATCCTCGAGAGCGCAATGGTCGGTGTCGTCGAAGCGGCATCCGAGGCCGAGCGACGTCCCGATCACCGCGCCAGTCACTAGGATATTGAGCGTTCGTTGGAACATGTTGTCCTGCTTTCGTTCTCGGATCGAATCACTCGGTTCGTCAGAAGCGGCCCGTGAACGCAACCCCGCCGCGCCCAGGACTCCACCATGCGGAGGCTCGCGCGCGGCGAGCCTTTCCGCGGTCCGCCCCGAGCAACCCGAGACCAGTCGCGAAGAGAGCCACGCCACCCGCCAACGCGATCGCTCCCGGCACTGTGAAATCGCGACCGACGCGTGACTCGTCGGTCGCATCGCCGGCGAGGCGTCGACCGCGAACGAGGAACCCGACGCCGACGCCGGCGATTGCGAGGCCGCCCGCGGCCACACCGATCCCGGCCTTGCCAAGCGTCGCGAGCGGTGGCCGGCGGTCGGCTGACGACCCCGACGACCGCGGCGCGGTGCCCGTCTCCGGCCGCGTTTCGGGACGAGGTGGGCCCTCGCGCAGCTCCGCAGCCAGCGCAGCTACCATCTCGGCGATCGCGTTGATCATTTCTTCGGTGTCGCACGGGCACTTGCGGTCCTGGAGATCCCCGGACCACTCGCCGTCCTCCGTGAGGCCGACGGCGATGCGGTACGCGCCGAACGAGCCCGCGAGATCGACTCGGAGTCGCCGCGGCCCGAGCACTGCCGCGTCCATCGGGTGCTTCGCGAGGCCACGATCGATCCCGATTGCTGCCCATGATCGCGCGTACTCGAGGTCGTCCATGCTTGGGTCGGGCATCACATCTGCGAACGCGGGAAGGGCCGGCGCGGCCGGCTCGGCCGGCGCCGCCTCGGCGGCGGCCGCAGACACCCGCAGCCCCGAGAGCGTGATCACGAGGCTGAGCGCGGTGCACATTGCTGGGATTCTCATTTGGCCTCCATGCGAGCGCGGCAGACATCGACCATGCTCGCGATCTTGGGTTCGGTGACGCCCTTGCCCTCGCGCACACACTCCTCGTAGCGGCGGAGCACCGCGAGCGCCCGGACGCGCGCGCGCGTCACCACTGACGAGTCGCTCCAGCACTTGCGATTCTTCGAATGCGCGAGCACGTCTTCCCACGCAGCGCTACCCGCGGCGCGCGACACGGCAGCGCGCGCCTGCTCGCACGCCGGCGTCTCGTGAATCGGCACCGACGCGACGGGCGGGCTCGGCACGGGCTCGGGCTTCACGGGCTTCGGTCGCGGGCTCGCGGCCGGCTTTGCCGGGCCGCTCGGCGGCGCGTCATCTTCATCTATTGAGGATGGCGGAG
>LNFB01000320.1 GCA_001464385.1 Deltaproteobacteria bacterium Ga0077550
GACGGCCTCGAGCTGCGGTCCCCCGCCGTCACTCCCTCCGATGGCGCCCCCCGGCGCCTCGCCCGAGATCGCGGCGGGTCGCGTCCCGCGATCGTTCGCACCACCGGGCTCCCCAGGCCCCGTCACGTCCGCGCGCACCGTGTCATCCACCCACCAGAGCACGAGCGCTGCGGCGACGGACAACGCAGCCAAGAGCGCGACCCACAAGAGTCCAGGGGTCTCGCGGCCTCCGGCAAGGAGCTGCGGACGCGCAACGATCGCGTTCATCCCCGCCGAGCTGGCGTCCGCGGCGTCATGCTCCCCGTATGTCTCCCGCTCCATCTCGATCGCCGCCCCGAGGGGCTCGCCCAGCTTCGCGGCCGCGTTCGCCCGCGCGATCGCCTCCTCGACCGCCGCGCGATCGATGACCTCCGTCATCCCTGCCGGCACTTCGATCACCGCCTCGGTGTCGCCGGAGCGCGCGCGGGCCTCGGCGGCCACCACGATCGCGCCGGCGCGCGGCGAGAGCTCGGTGACCTCGACCTGTCGCTCGGGATGCGCCCGCCGCTGCCGCGCGACGGGCACTGCGCTGACCGCCGCGGCGCTCGCCGGTTCTGCGCTGACCGTCGCCACGCTCGCCGGCTCCGCGCTTGCCGGCTCTGCAGGAACTACCACAACCGCCGCGGGCAACAGCTCGAGCTCCGACGATCGAGTCACCTCGGGCACCACGAGTTCCATCCGCCCTCGACCCAGCCGCATCGTCGCCGCCGCGCTCGCGGTCCCGCTGCGCGCCGCTGGAACCGCGGTGGCCGTCGCACCGCTACCCGTCGCCGCCGGCATCGGTCGCTTCGGCGTGTGCGCGCGCCCGCGGCTCACCCGCACCGGCGGCAACAAAACCGCCCCGGGCCGCGCCCGCACCTCGCTCGCCCCCGCTCGCATCGCGTCGCGAAACCCCGTGGCCGTCGGCCGCAGCCCCGGGTCGCGCTGCAGCGCCGCATCGATCGCCTCGACCACCACCGGCGGCAACCCGAGCGACAGGTCGCTGATCGCGAAGCAGGGCAGCGTCGGATCGCACTTGCGGATCACCACCTCGCGACCGGTCCGCGCGCCCCACGGCGGCTCGCCCACCAACAGCTCGAACGCCGATACGCCGAGCGCATAGATGTCCGCGGCCGTTCCGACCTCGCCGCCGACGCACTGCTCGGGCGCCATGTAGTGCTGCGTCCCGGGACGATCGTGATCGCCGGTCAATCGAAGGCCCGACTCGGGGGATCCGCTGCTGCCGCCGCGGCCCGCGCCCTCTGGACCGCCGGCCGCCGCGTCCATCGCCCTCGTCGCGAGCCCGAAGTCTGTCAGCTTCAGCACGACCTCGCCCTCGCGCTCCGCGACCAGTACGTTCTCGGGCTTGAGGTCGCGGTGCACGATCCCCGCGGCGTGCACGTCCGCGACGATCCCCGCGAGCTCCGCGAGCAGCGTCAACACGTGGGCCACGTCCGTGCTCTGACCCGCGACGTGGCCCGTCAGCGTCGGCCCGTCGACGTACTCGAGCACGAGGTACGGCGCGTCACCCTCGTCCGCGAGCCTACCGGTCGACAGCACGCGCACGATCCCGGGCTTGTCTGCCAGGGCCGCGGTGTACTGCTCCTCCGCCAGCAACCGCGGTCGCGCGTCCGCCCGCGCTGCGTACTTGCCACCCAGGATCTTCAGGACCACGTCCCGGCCGGTCTCGAGCTCGCGCGCGAGGTACACGGATGACATGGACCCGCGCGCGAGGTCTTCGACGATCCGCAGCCGTCCGTCGACGATCGCCCCTTCGGCGAGCTCCACGTGCCCATCCTCGAGGATCATCGAAGCTCCTGCGGCACGTGCCGAACGCCGTGAGGGTACGAGATCTTGCCGATGACGAACAGGTGCGAGCGCTTGGCCGCGAGGTCGAACTTCCCCGCGTCGATCCACGCCGTGGTCCCGACCTCGCGCCACTTGACGCGGTGGCGGCCCGCGGCGATCTCGAACCGGATCGACCCCGTCGTGGTCACCCTCTTCTTGCCGAGCATCACCTCGATCCCCGGCTTGATGAGGGTGTTGCGCACCTCGACGGGCACCATCACCACCGGAGCCGGCTTCGGTTTGGGCTTGGGCTTCGCGATGCTGGCGGCCGGCGGCACGTCGGTGGTTGCGATCGCGGCCGCAGGCGCGACCTCGGGTCCGACGGTCGGATCGGGGGTCTTCGCAGGCGAAGCCGCAGCTACAGGCGGAGTCACGACGGGCGCGGGCGCAACTGCGCCGCGCTCTGCCGCCACGGGCGGCTCGATCGCGGGGCGCGGCTCGATCGCGGGGCGCGGCTCGATCGTGGCGGGCTCTGCCGCCACCCGCGGTTCGATGGCTCGCAGTGTGGGCCCTAGCACCGGGTCCTCCACCGTCGTCGGCGCAGGGAGTGCGAGCCGTTCACCCTCCGCCGCCCGCACCTCGCCGGCACGCGTCGTCGCGGACGTCTGCGAACCACCGCCGTCCCCGATCCACGACACCAACAACAGTGCGCTCACCGTCCCCAGCACGAGCGTCACCGACACGGCAGCGGCACCGAACAGGATCCTTCGCCGCCACGGCTGCGGCGGGCCCTCGAGCTCCTCGGTGGTGAATCGATCCGTCGGGAGGACCGCCTCCGGCCTGGGTCCAGTGTCCCCGCGTTGATCCGGGATCAGCGGCCACGGTGGCTCGCCGTGCGCGTCGAAGGCCGGGGGCGGCGCCACGGGGAGCGTGACCTCGGGCACCGCGACCCTCGGCGCAGGCGCGATGGTCGGCGCCACCGCGGTCGCCGAAGCTGTCGCGACGGCGGCCATGGCCAGCATCGGAGCCGCGACGACAGGAGCTGGCTCCGCCGCCGCGTGCCGTGGTGTCCCGGGTCGATGGACCTCGACCCCACCGTCGGGCGACGCCCCCATCACGAGCGCGTCGGCGCCGTCGGGCAATCGCGTCGTCGGATCGAGCGCCGCGAGCCCGTCGCCCTCCACGTCGAGCGACAAGGTCCGCCGTGGGGGCACCGCCACCGGCTCGGGCATCGCCATCGGGATGGGCACCGGCACGAGCGGCGCTGGCGTGAGCCTCGGCGGCTCGAATCGCGGTGCCGGGGCGACCGGCTCTCGCGCCGGCTCGACGCCCGCATCGTCGCTCTCATCGGGCGCGCCGAACATCCCCGGCGGCGCCGGTCCGTCCATCGCCTCGGCCGCGCCGCCGGTCGGCGAGACATACCCCGGCGCGGTCCTGGGCTTCGGCACGCCGCGGAACACCTCGCTCAGCTCCAGCGTGGTGCCGCTGGCGATCAGCACCTCGCTCGCCGCCATGAGGCCCGCGATGTCCGCCGTCACGGCGGGGATCGTCTGCATGATCACCTCGGTGTGCCCCGACGTTCGTAGGCGCTCGAAGCAGCGGGCGATCAACTCGGCGACGGTCGTGCGCTGCATGCGGTACTCAGGCACTCGCTCGAGCCGCACCATGAACTGATCGATGCTGGGCCGTGCCGCCTCGTTGTGGCTCAGGCAATCGTGCACGAGCGCCGCGAGCTGCGGCGAGACATCGGTCCGCCGGATCTCGCGCACCTTGGCCGAGGTGATCTCTGCGCGCAGCTCGGCGGCGTCGGTGCCGAAGCGATAGTGGTCGCGCTCGAGCAACTCCCACAGCACGACCCCGAGCGCGTAGATGTCGGACTTCTGCGATGGCACCCCGAAGTAGTGCTCCGGCGCCATGTACTTGTACGAACCGCGGTTTGTCAGATCGGGATCGCCGATCCCCGACGCGAGGCCGAAGTCTCCGATCTTCACCTGCCCGCCCGTGCTCACGAGGATGTTCTTCAGTGCGATGTCGAGGTGGCGGAGGTTCTGGGGCACGCCAGCGACGACGAGGTTGTGGATCGCCTTGAGGCCCGCGCCGACCTCCCCCGCGATCCAGGCCGCCGTCTCGGGCGCGAGCTTCTCGCGGCGGCGTCGCAGCACGCGGATCACCTCGCCGAGGTCCGCGCCGTGGACGTACTCCATCACGACGTAGAGCAGGACGCCGCGGTGAATCCCGACGTCCTTGATCTGCAGGATGTTCGGGCAGCCCTGCAACAGGTACATCGCCTTCGCCTCGAGGCCGGCGCGGCGCAGCGTGCTGTGGTCGGCGACCGCGTTCGACAGCGGCAGCTTCATCACCGCGAGCTCCGCGGGGCCGGCGGCCGTCGGACGATCGACCTTCCACACCTGGCCCATGCCGCCCTTGCCGAGCAGTCGTCGCAGGGTCCAGCCGCCGATGACGACGCCCTCCTTGGGCTCGATCCGCTCGGGCGCTTCGACGCCCTCGGGCAGGGCGGCGGGACTCGGCTTGGGTACGTCGACCATCAGAATCTCCCCCGAAGCCCGAGCACGCCGCGGGTGGGTCCGAGCGCCGCGGTGGGCCGCAGCGACCGCCGCCACCGCCGATCGAGCACGACGTCCGCCACGAGGTAGCCGACGCCGATCGCGGTGACCGCGAGCCCGCCGGCGACCATTGCGATCCCGCCGGCGCGGAGATCGGAGAACCGGGCCGGCGCCTCTTGGGCGACCCCGCGGCCCCACATCACCCCGCCTGCGAGGACGACGGCCGCCCCGACACCGATCATGCCGACGCCGACCTTGCCCAGGTTGTCGAGTTGGTAGCGCTGCGGCGGGAGCACGGCCGCGGGCGCCGGCGTGACGGGCTCTTGCGGCTCCGCCGCGAGCTTCAAATCCCGCACGCGCACCCAGTCGCCGATGCGGGCTGTCACCGCGGCGCCGAAGATCCCGAAGAACTCCTCGCTCGAGCACGGGCATCCGGCGCGCACCTCGAACCGCTCGCCACCATGCGCGTCGTCGAGGCGCACGATGAGAACACCTGCGTACCCGAGCCCGAGCTCGCGGTCGAAGTCGCGGACCTCGACCACCGCGCGGACCGTCACGCCCGCGCCCACCTTTCGCGCGATCGCGGCCTTCTGCTCGCCGTACCATGCGGTCACCTCGCCGCGCAGCACGGCCTCGGCCGCGTCGTCCGCCATGTCGACCTCGACGTCGCCCCCGGGGCGACGCGGCGAACTCGGAAGAGGTGCGGCCGCGGGGGCATCCGGCGCGGCTCGATCGCACGCCGCCGCGGCCGGGTGCCCAGTCAGACACCCGTATCCAAGGGCGAACGCAGCAACGACGACGAGGGAGGTGCGCAAGGCCGTCATGGCGGCTCGATCCTGCACCAGTGGGGCGCGGCAACACAAGCGGCCGAACGGCCATCGACCTCCGAATCCGGCCCCCGAGGGACAGGTCGTCAGGCACGCGATGCGCATCTGGGGCTGCAGGGTGAGGCGGTCCATACGTCGCTCGCGTCGTCAGTTGAGATGGATGACTTCACCGCGGATCACGACGTCGTCACTCGCATCGATCGCGACCGCACCGCGCAGCGCCGCGAGCTCGAGACTATCGGCCCGGATCCTCAGGCGCCCCGCGATCTCGAGGTCGACGTCGGCGCGCGCGAGCGACAGCACCGGGCCGTCTGCGCCGTCGCGGATATGCAGCAGGGGTCGGCCCCAGCTATCGCAGACCTCGACGACCTCGTCGTCCCGCAGCTCGAGGCGATGGGCGACGATCGGGGGCCGCGTTTGTTCCTCCGAGAACCCATCGATGATCCCGACGACGAGCGGCTCGCACCAGTTGGCCGGATCGGCGAGCAGCACGGTGTCACCGAAGCGCGCGCCGACCCCTCGCATCACCGGGAGCCAGGCGTCGCGCGGGACGTCGTCGCGATCGTAGCGGACCAGCACGCGCCCGAGCAGCACGGGATGGCGTTCGGCGAGCACGCTTCCGACGAAGCTGCGACCGCCATCCGAGCCGCGGCGCGCCGACGGTTCGGCCGGTGCGCCCGCCGATGCGGCGCCCTCCGGGTCGTCGGTGACAGCAGGCGCCGACGCTGCGGCGTCGAGGAGCATCGTGAGCGTGGTGGAGGTGCGCGGGTCATCCATGATCGGTCGTCCGGTCGTCGGGTCTTGGGGTCGCAGTCCGCCCCAGGGAGCAAGCTGCGCGCCAACCTGGCGACGCAGGCGGCGACGCAGACCGGCACCCGAGGGATGCAATTGACCTGTGCACTGCAGCGCACAGGTTCGGCGAACCGAACGGGTGCCACCGACGGATTCGCGGGCGTAGAGCCTCCTCACGGCAGGTTTGGCGAACGTGAGCACTTCGGTCCACACCTGAGCGCTGCAGTGGACAGGTCCAGGGAGGCGCCGCCTCGTGGGGGGCGAGTTTGCGGGCATGTGACGGCTGGCACCGGCCTTGCTCTGGCGTCGCCACGCATGCGACTGGTGAACACGACCCAGGTCCCCGCGCGGTGCTTCGTGGGGCCAGGGGACGGCGGCTCGAGGATCGGTCTGCTGGTCGCGAAGGCGACGTTCGAGCTGCGGTGCGGGCTGACGCCGCGGCTGTCGCTCGCGCGGGCCGAGCCGATCCGCGCGGCGGACGAGGAGACCGAGCTGGGCTGCTTGCCGGCGGACACGACTCCGCGCCGTGCAGGAACCTTCGAGGTGGTCCTGCTCGGCCGCGCGCACGCGGCCAGCGGCCGGCCGGCCAAGCGTGTCACCGTGGCGCTGTCGATTGGCGCAGTGCGGCGCGAGCTCGTGGTTTCCGGGGACCGCGCGTGGTCGCATCAGGGTGTGGGGGCGCGGCCTGGCGAGCCCGCCCCGGTCTCCACCGTCCCGTTGATCTGGGAGAATGCCTTCGGTGGCTCGGCGCAGGTGTGGCTGGACCCCGAGCGCACGCTCGAGATCCACCACCCGTTGAATCGTCGGGGCCGCGGCTTCGATCCGACGCCGGCCATGCGGCGGATCCCGCAGGAACTCGGCGCCGCGCCCGGCTATCCCGCGACAAGGTACGTGCGATCGCTGCCAGCGATCGAGGATCCCGCGACCGCGATCTCGAGCTGGGCGGACGCACCCCCGCCGACGTGCTGGGCGACCGTGCCTCGCGACATCGGCCTGGCCACGCTCGCGGCGCGACGCGGGGGCGGCACGGCCGAGGTCGCCGCGCTGGATCGGATCTACGATCGGGCGCACCCCGACTGGATCATCGATGTGCCGGACCGGGGTGCGATGGTGCACTTGCGCGGAGTGGACCCACAGGGCGACCACCTGTTCGCGCTGCCCGAGGTGCGAGTGCTCGCGGACTACGAGCTCGGCCAGTGTGGCGAGGCGCGGGGCACCATCGAGCTGGCGCCGCGGATGCTGGTGCTGCAACCCGAGCGCGCGATGCTCTCGATTCTCTACCGCAAGTGCTTCACCTTCGCGCGGATGGGGCCCGCGGACGCGCGGTGCCTGCGGATGCGCGTCGAGCCGGGCTGGGGTCGCGATGCGACGGTGGACTGATCGGTGGGTGCCGAACTTGGGCGGGAAGGGGAAATAGAATGGCCGCGATGATCTCCACAATATCGATCGCGACCGACCTGAGCGTCGCGACGGGCCCGACGTCGCACCTCGGGGTGCTCATGCCTGCGCCGCTATCCACGGTCGAGGCGCCGGTGCCGATGCAATGGGGGCCGGGAGCGGCGGCGGGGACCCATCGGCTCGCCGCTCGTGTGCGGCACCGCGGCGCAGCGATCGTGCAGCAGGGGCACGACGTCGGACCGGGCGTGGTGCATGCGACCGCGCCGCCCGATCCGTTCGCCGCCACTCGGCACGCGCTCGGGTCGCGGCGCACGGTCACCGCTGGGTTCGCCCGCGTGCGCGTCGGCGGGCAGGCGATTGGTTTGGTCCAGGGGGTCGGGGGGACCGCAGCGATGTCGTGCTGCGCCGAGCCGCTCGACTTGCCGGTGGGCGATGCGCCGACGAATCGACTCAACTCGGTCACGGTCGGTGGCGCAGGCGCGGGCGCGAGAGGTGAGGATCCAGGACCCTACACGCCGCGTTGGGGACCATCGCTGCGCTCGGCGGGCTCGTCCACGCCCTCGTCCTGCCCGCCGGTCATGCCGACGCGCGACATCATCGCGTAGAGCCCGCTGCGGCTCATATTCGCCACGCGCGCGGCCTTGCTGACGTTGCCGTCGCAGTGCTCGAGCAGCGCGTGGAGGTACTCGCGCTCGAAGCGGGTGCGGGCGATCTCCATCGGGATCGGCATGCTCGGCGTTTCGCCGGTCCGCGCGTCGTCGAGGCGGCTGAGCTCGGCCTGGGCGAGGGCGAGGTCGCTGCACTCGATGACCGGCGTGGTCGTCATCTGGGCGGCGCGCATGATCACGTTCCGGAGTTCACGGACGTTGCCGGGCCAGGGGTGCGCGCGAAGGCTCGCCAGGGCGTCCGGTGCGAAATCGCGGTGGCCCTCGAAGCCGAGCGAGTACTCGGCGAGGAAGGTCCGCGCGAGCAGCTCGATGTCCACGTCGCGCTCGCGCAGCGGCGGCAGCACGACGGTGAACTGCGCGAGGCGATAGTAGAGGTCCTCCCGGAACTGGCGGTCGAGGACCATCATTCGCAGGTCTCGGTGGGTGGCCGTGACCACGCGGACGTCGATCGGGCGAGCGACGGTCTCGCCAATCCGCGTGACGCTGCGCTCCGCGAGCACGCGCAGCAGCTTGGCCTGCAGCTCCGCGGGCAGCTCGCCGACCTCGTCGAGGAAGATCGTCCCGCCATGTGCGTCTTCGAAGGCGCCGGCGCGCGCCCGGGTCGCGCCGGTGAAGGCACCCGCGGCGTGCCCGAGAATCGCCGCCTCGGCGAGGTCGCGCGGCAGCGTCGAGCAGTCGAGCACGATGAACGGGCCGCTGGCGCGCGCCGAATGGCGGTGCAGCGCGCGCGCGACGAGTTCCTTGCCCGTGCCGGTCTCGCCGGTGACGAGGACGTCGAGTCCCGCGATGGCGAGGCGCCGCAGCACGGCGTAGAGCCCGAGCATAGGCGCGCTCTTGCCGAGCAGGGCGTCGAAGCGGTGCGCCGTGGCGATGGCGACATCGACCTGCTCGGCGCGCTCGAGCTCGATGATCACGCCACCGACAGAGAAGCGGGCCCCGTATGCGAGCTCGACCTCGCGGACGCGCACTCCGTAGATCCACGTGCCGTTGGTGCTGCCCAGGTCCCGGAGGATCACGCGCTCACCGGCGAACTCGAGCTCGAAGTGCGCGCCGCTGACGGCCGGATCGTCGATCACGAGGTCGGCGGGCGGGCGGCGGCCGCCGAGCAGGCGAGTGGCGCCGCACAGCGGCTCGATGGCGGCGCGGGTGACGAGCTCGCCGCGGGTGTAGCGGAGTGAGACGGCGCCCACGCGGCGATGCGTGGCCTCGCCTTCGGTGGGTTCGCGCAGCGTCGCCGTCAGCACGGCGCCGGGATCGTGACGGATGGTCGTCGACATCGGGAGCTCGAGAGCGTAGCAGGGCGATCCTTGGTGAGTATCGCGGCTGCAGCGACGCGGGGCGCGGGCGATGTCCTCGACGGCCATTGCACCTCTGGTACAGCGCGGGCCTGCGCCTCGAAGCTACGCCGCGACTGGCCAAGCGGCCGTGCGCACGAGAGCGACGCGGCACACCGTCTAAACGCCGTTTTCGATCCGGTCACTGGCGCGCGCGTGCGAGCGTGCTCAATTCCTCGGCCATGGCGACTGCCAACAACAACAACACACTCCAAGATCTCGAACCCACGCGTTACCTCCGGACGCCGATCCTCGACGTGCCCGGCGGTGTCGCCCTCGGCATCGCGCTGCTGACGGCCGCCGGCAAGGACCTGCCGGCCGCAGCGAAGCGCGCCGCGAAGGTGCTGCGGCAGGCGGTGGTCGCGTTGCAGGGCGACTGGGCGGCGCAGCGCACCGCGGGCCTCACGACGGAGGAGGACAAGCGGCCCGCGGACCAGCGGCTCGATCGGGTGTGGGCCGCCGTCGGCGCGCGGCTGCAGACGCTCGCCGATCTGCCGCAGACGATCGCCGAGGCGAAGCAGGCGACGCAGCTCTACGCGCGGCTGTTCCCCGACGGGCTCGCGTTCCTGCGGCTGCCGTACGAGCGGCAGTGGGCGGAGAGCGAGCAGCGGCTGAAGCAGCTCGCGGACGAGGAGATGGGCGCGGCGGTGGAGGAGCTCGTCGGCGAGTTCGTGCTGACCGAGCTGAGGGACGCGCACGCGAACTACGGACGCGTGCTCGGCATCACCGACGCGAAGCCGGGCGCCGCGGTGGCGCCGAACCTGCTCGAGGGGCTGCGGGTCGTGCAGCAGGCGATGACGAGCTACGCGCTGCAGTTGATCGCGGCTGCGCACGCGGATGCGGAGCTGGTGGCGAGCGTGCGGCGGGCGTTGCGGCCGTTGGATGATCTGCGCGAGGCGCAGGCGCGGCGGGCCGGGGCGCGTGGGGGTGACGCGGTGACGGAGCCGGCGGGGGCGGGGTCGGTGGTCACGCCGACGACGCCGGTGCCGGCCATGGACGACGCGTGACGCGTGGGCGGCGCGGGGATGTCCCGGGACGTCTCGGGGGAGGTTGAAGCCTGGATCGGGAGG
>LNFB01000321.1 GCA_001464385.1 Deltaproteobacteria bacterium Ga0077550
TGAAGGTCGTCGCGCACGCCCTGACCGACGCGGACGCGAGCCGAGCCGCGATCGCCGGGGTCGACATCCTCGCGCACACCCCCACCGAGCGTTTGGCCGAGGCGACCGTGCTCGCGTGGTCCTCCCGCGCGGTGATCTCCACGCTCGATGCGTTCGGCGGCGCGCCGGACACGGTCGACAACCTCCGGCGGCTGCGCGAGGCGGGCGCGACGGTGCTCTACGGCACCGATCTGGGCAACACCGGCATCCCGGCGATCGATCGCAACGAGCTCGCGCTCCTCGCCGCCGCGGGCCTCGACGGCGCGGCGATCCTCGCGGCCGGCACCACGACGCCCGCCGCGACCTGGGGCCTCGACGGTCTCGGTGCGCTCGACGTCGGCGCGCGCGCGAGCTTCCTCGTGCTGGAGGCCGATCCGCAGGTCGATCCGCAGACGCTGGCGAGCCCGGTGGCGGTGTACCTCGACGGGCAGCTGCAGCAGACGTGGACGGCCGGCGACGGGCTCGAGAACTGAAATCGGACGCGCCGGGCGAGCGCCCGGCGGTCGCGGACGGCCCGCCTAGTTCGCGGTCGTCTTCCACTCGCGCATCGCCTGGTCGCCGGGGCGATCGACGTGCACCTTGTCGTCCACCGACTTCACCCAGCTCATCGGGATGAAGTGGTGCTGGCCCTTGGCGTCCTTCTGCAGCTTGATGGTGGCGTTGCCCTCCATGTGGTCGACGACGGCGAACTGACCGCCCTTCGAGCACACGACGGGCGTCCCGTCCTTGATCTGCTCGGGCTTGATCTGGCCCTGGCTCTGCTTGGTCTGCTCGGGCTTCATTTCGTCTTGCTTGATCATGTCGTTGTCTCCGCGGCCCCAGAGAGCACGTCGCGTGCCACGACCGCGTCGGCAAGTGTCGAACGATCTCGATCGGGCGCGCGTCGCGTCGCGGGCGGATCGGCGCGAGGGAGCACGTCCGCCACGGGCGGCGCGTGCCGCCGCCGTCGCCCGCGCGGCTCGGGTATCCTCGCCCCGTGATCGTCGCCCGCATCCTCGTCCCGACCCTCGCGGTGTTCGCTGTCGTCACTCCCGCCGCCGCCACCGCGTCCCCCGGCCTCGCGGTCCCGCCGACGGCGCCGCAGGTCACCGGCGGCATGGAGGTCACGGCGTGCGGTTGGCCCGACACCGTGGCGGTGACCGGCGGCGGTGGCCTGTGCACGGGCTCGCTCGTGCACCCGCAGGTGGTGGTCTCGGCGGCGCACTGCGGCGACGGTGACAAGACGATCCGCTTCAACGAGGACTCGAACTCGGGGCTGTCGCGGCAGGCCCAGTGCACGGTCAACCCCGAGTACAGCGGCACGAACGAGCAGGGCAGCGACTGGGCGTTCTGCGTGCTCGACGAACCCGTCACCGAGATCCCGTTCACGCCGCCGTTGTACGGCTGCGAGCTCGACATGATCGACGCGGGGCTGCCGGTGGTGATCGCGGGCTTCGGCGACGGCGGCCCCGATGGATCCGCCGGGACCAAGCGCTGGGGCATGACCGAGGTCGTGAGCACCTTCGGCAACACCGCGAACATCGGCGGCGCGGGAATCTCGACCTGCCAGGGCGACTCCGGCGGCTCCGCATTCGTGGCGATGGAGGATGGCACGTGGCGCGCGCTGTCGATGACCTCGACCGGGCTCATCGGCTGCGAGGGGACCACCGGCGTACACGCGCTGATGCACCCGGCGATCCCGTGGATCGAGGAGACCTCCGGCATCGACATCACCCCGTGCCACGACGTCGACGGCACGTGGAACCCCACGCCCAACTGCGACGGCTTCTTCGCCGGCGGCGCCGAGGGCTTCGGCACGTGGGAGGACTGGTGCGCCGGCACGCCGCGCGGCGAGCCGTCGACCTCGTGCGGCCCGGCGTTCGATGCCGAGGACGACACCGATCCGCCGACGGTCACGATCACCAGCCCGGCCGACGGCGACGAGCTCCCCACCGGCGCGCTGGTGACGATCACCATCGACGCGGTCGATCCCGGCTGGGGCGTGCGCGAGGTGTGGCTGTCGATCGGCGGCGACGAGCAGCCCGTGCGCGACGCGGTCCCACCGTACGTCTTCGCCGACGTGCCGTTTCCCGACGGTGTCTACGAGATCGTCGCGTACGCCGAGGACTGGGCCGGGCTCGTCGCCATGTCGACGCCCGTGACGATCGGCGTCAATGCCGAGGTCCCGGATGATCCGACCGGCGCCGACTCGAGCGGCGGCGCCGACACCTCGGGCAGCGGCACCGCGGTGCCCGGGGACACGGGCGACGGCGAGGGCAGCAGCGCCGGAGACGGCGGCGGATCGACGGGCGTGCCGGCGAGCGACGACGGGAGCGGCAGCTCGGGCTGTGGCTGCACGGGGGCGACGCCCGCGGGCGCGTTGCCGCTGCTGCTCGTCGCGTTGGGCCGGCGACGCCGCGCGATCCGATCGTAGCCGTCACACGGTCGCGCTGAAGCGCACCGTCGGTGCGCGCGCGACCGTCGGCGCGGGCCCGTCGAGGTATGCGTCGAAGGTCATCGCGACGTTGCGCACGAAGTAGCGCCCGAGATCGGTGACGACCAACGTCTCGCCGCGCCAGCGCACCAGGCCATCGCCCTGCAGCGCCTCGATCGCGAGGCGTGCACGCCCGCTCGCCAGCAGATCGACGCCATGCTCGCGCGCGATCCGGCCGAGGTCGACCTCGCCGTAGCACATCAGCGCGGCGATCACCGACTCGCGCAGCACGTCGTCGTCCGACAGCCGCATGCCGGCGACCACGGGTGAGCGGCCGGCGTCGACGTGCTCGGCGTACTCGGTGGCGGTCTTGGCGTTCTGGGCGAAGTCGCGGCCGACGCGGCTGATCGCGCTGGCCCCGAACGCGAGGAGATCCTGGCCGGCGCGGGTCGTGTAGCCCATGAAGTTGCGCTGCATCGTGCCGTCGCGTCGCGCGCGGGCGAGCTCGTCGTCGTGGCGCGCGAAGTGGTCCATGCCGATCATGTCGTAGCCGGCGGCCGCGAACCGCTCGCTCGCCGTGCACATCAGCTCGACGCGCGTGTCGGCGTCGGGCAGCGCGGCCGGATCGATCGCGCGCTGGTGCTTCACCCGCTCGGGGAGGTAGGCGAAGTTGTAGACGGCGACCCGATCGACGCCGAGCTCGATCACGGTGTCGATCGTGCGACGGAACGAGTCGAGGGTCTGCTCGGGCAGGCCGTAGATGATGTCGACGGTGATCCCGTCGATCCCGAGCGTGCGCGCGTGGGTGACGATCCCCGCGGTCTGGGCCACGCTCTGGTGGCGTGCGATCGCCCGCTGGACCGCAGGATCCGTGTCCTGCACGCCCATCGAGAGCCGATTGACGCCGAGCTCGCGCAGCGCGTCGAGCTGCGCGAGCGTGGTCACCCGCGGATCGACCTCGATCGATTGCTCGCGATCGGGGAGGAGCTCGAAACGCGAGGCCACGGCGGCCTGCAGCGATCGCAGCTCGTCGGACGTCAGCCACGTCGGCGTGCCGCCGCCCCAGTGCATCTGGCTGACGCGCACCCGCGCGTCGCCGATCGCGTCCGCGACGTCGTCGATCTCGCGCCGCACGGTGTCGACGTAGCTCGGGCCCCGCTCGTGCTTGCGGGTGACCACCACGTTGCACGCGCAGAACAGGCACCGCTTCTCGCAGAACGGCACGTGCACGTAGAGCGACACGCCATGGGACGGGTCGGCGAGCGCCTCGCGCCCGAGATCGGCGAGCGCCTCGCGCCACGACGCGACCGGATACTCGGCCGGCCAGTAGGGCACCGCCGGATAGCTCGTGTAGCGCGGACCGGGGCGGCCGTACTTGGCGACGAGGGCGGCGGAGGGCGTCACGGACGCAATCGTGGGTGGCATCGTGGAGCCCTGGCGCGGGTGAGCGGCGCCAAGGGAACGTAGCGCTGGACCTGCGTCCTGGCCCTGCGCTGATTTTGCCGGGGGCTCGATCCTCCCGGTCGCGTCGCGGTACGAAGCGCCGCACCATGCTCCCCGTGCTCGAGACCCGGCCCATCACCGTCGCGGGTGTCCCCACCGCGGTGCACGTGCGGGGCCCCGCGGACCGCCGTGAGTGCGTGGTGTTCGTCCACGGCAACCCCGGTCCGATGGACGACTGGACGCCGATCCTCGAGGCGTTGCCACCGACGACGCCCGCCGTCGCGATGGATCTGCCGGCGTTCGGTCGCGCCGCGCGGCCCAAGGACTTCGACTACGGCATCGGCGGCTACGCGGCGTTCCTCGGCGCGCTGCTGCGCATGCTCGAGGTCGGTCGCGTCCACCTCGTCGCGCACGACATCGGCGGGGCGTGGGCCACCGCATGGGCCGCGCAGCACCCCCATGCGGTGGCGTCGATGACCCTGGTCGCGACACCGCTGCTGCCGAGCTTTCGCTGGCACATGTGGGCGCGCATCTGGCAGACGCCCGTCGTCGGCGAGCTCTTCCAGCTGTGCGCGACGCCGGCCACGATCGCCGCCGTCATGCGCCGCGGCAACCCGCGACCGCTGCCCGAGGCCTTCGTCGATCGCGTCACCGGTTACGCCGACCTCGCGCAGAAGCTCCGCATCCTGGCCCTGTATCGGTCGGCACGGGATCCGCGGGCGAGCTTCGGGCCGCTGGCCGAGGCGCTGCGATCGCTCGACGTGCCCGCGTGCGTCGTCTGGGGCAGCGACGATCCCTATGCGGGGGTCGAGTACGCCGCGCCCACGGCGGCGTTGTTCTCGGCGAGCGAGCTGCACGTGATCGAGCGCGCCGGACACTGGCCGTTCGTCGACGAGCCCACCCACGTCGCGGCGATCGTCTCGGCGTTCCTCGCCCGACGGACCGCGAGTGGGGCCGCGTAGCGATCGTCGGATCAGACCACGCGGAAGTCGAGGCCTGCGCGCTGCAGTCGATCGAGCAGCGGCACGTGCAACCCCGCCGCCGGTGTGAGCACGCCGCCGCGGTGCGGCAGTCGATCGCGATCGTGCACCAACGTGAGCGCCGATTCGGCGAGCATGACCGCGGTGAGGCCATACCCGGGATCACGACCGGAGACCTCGGTGCGGATGCTCTTGCCGTCGCGGTGGCCGACGAACGTGACGACGAACTTGCTGCGCGCGCGGACCTCGTCCGAGGGGCCGTCCCCCTGGGCGCGCCAGCGCAGCAGGAGATCGCGCGTCGGTCGGAGCTGGGCCATCGCGACGACGGCCGCGGTGCCGGCGAGGAGCTTGGCGAGCTTGGGCAGCGACGCGACCTGCAGGTAGTGGTGGTAGCGGAAGCCATCCCCGAACTCGGGCGTGAAGCGGGCGCTGCGGCGCACGACCAGGGGATCGACGCTGGGGAACGGGACGACCCACTGGTCGACGGCGGCCTCGTGGTGGATGCGCGGGCCCGGGTCCCGCGGTCCGCTGGGCTTGGTGCCGCTGCGGTGCTCGGACTTGGTCTGGCGCAGGTTCGCCATCGCGTGGATCGCCGAGGCCCACGTGCCGCCCGAGGGCTCGCCGCTGGCGCGCACGAAGCCGTCGAGCTGCAGCGCGCCGTCGCCGGGCAGGTGCTGCGCGGTGAACAGCGCGCCGAGATCGTGGGGGATGCTGTCGAAGCCGCAGCACGGCACGACGAGGATCCCCCGCTCGCTCGCGCGCCCGTGGTGGCGATCGATCGTGCGCCGCCAGAACGCGGGCTCGCCGGTGATGTCGACGTAGTCGGTGCCGGCCTCGACGCACGCGTCGACGAGGGGATCGCCGAACTGATCGAACGGGCCGACGGTGGTGGCGATGACGCGGGTCTGCTCGACCATGCGCCGCAGGGTGTCGGGCGCGTCGCTGCGCGCGACGATGATCGGCACGTCGCCGTGGGCCGGCTCCTCGGCCGCGAGCTGATCCCGCAGCGCCTCGAGCTTGGCGCGATCGCGGCCGGCGATGGCCCAGCGCGCGCCCGAGGCGGTGGCCCGCGCGGCGAGCTGTCGCGCGACCAGGCCGCCGGTGAAGCCGGTCGCGCCGAACAGGACGACATCGTAGGGACGCATGCGGCCGCGAGGGTAGCAGCGACGCGGGCGAGTACCAGGGCTCGGCGTTCGAGCGGCGCTGTGCCTCGACGCGTAGGTCCGCGGGGCCCGTGGCTCACACCGGCGGCGAGGTCCATCGACGCTTGCGCCACGTTAAGGCGGGGATCCGCACCCGCTGCTTCAACGTGCCGTCCCACTCGGTCGCGAGACGTTGGCCGCTAACACGTCGCGCACCAGCTGCGCGAGGCGGAGGCTCTCGCGCTCGTGATCGTCGCCGCGGGCGAACGCCCCGAAGGCGAGCAACAGACCGGCGCCTTCGACGGCGCGCTCGACATCCTGGCGGTGGAAGAACACGCCGCCCCACGTCTAGCGAGATCGGGTGAACGCGGACGCGTGGCCCCACCCGCGTGGCAGGGTCCGGCCCGCCACCGACCGGGCAAACCACCGACATCGCGTGGGCTCGCGCCTTGCAGCGCATCGTGGCCGTGCTGACCTCGAACCACCTGCGCGCCGTGCTCGCCCTGACCCTGACCCTCGCCGCGTGCACGGACGGGGCCGATGGCGGCGCCTCCCCGGGGAGCAGCGGCGCGACCACGTGCGACGGTGCCTGCGTCGACACCACCGACGGCGACGCCTCGGGCGCGGCGCCGACATCGACGGCCGATCCCGCGGGCACCGACGCCGAGTCGAGCGAAGGCGACTCGACCACCGGAGGCAACGCGTCCGACGACGACACCACCGACGCGGGGACCTCCACCGATCCGACCAGCGATCCCGTCCCCGGCGAGTTCTGCCCCGCCGACGCGCCGTGCCGCATCCTGCCGCTCGGGGACTCGCTCACCGAGGGTGACTCGCAGGCGGCGTATCGTCAGCCGCTCTTCGCGATGACGGTGGCCGCCCGCCAGTCGATCACGTTCGTCGGCAGCATGAGCAACGGGCCCGACACGGTGAGCGGCCTGCCGTTCCCGCGCGACCACGAGGGCCACAGCGGCTACTACATCGACGCCGAGCACCACCCCGACCTCAACATCGCCGATCTCGTCGACGACGCGATCGCGACCCACCAACCCCACATCATCTTGCTGATGATCGGGACCAACGACGTGATCCGGGAGCACCTCCCCGACTCGTCGGAGCGCCTCGCCGGGCTCGTCGACCAGATCCTCGCCGCTGCCCCGGGGGCGCTGCTCGTCGTGGCCCGGATCCCGCCGGCCGGCGAGCCGTCGGACAACCCCGACGTCGAGGCGTACAACGCCGCGATCGGCCCCATGGTCGCCGCGCGGGCCGACGCCGGCGCGAACGTGATGGCCGTCGACATGTATGCGCCGTTCATCGCCGTGCCCGACTACGCCACCGCGTTGCTCGTCGACAACGTGCACCCGAACCCCGAGGGCGACGCGATGGTCGCGGCCACCTGGTACGACGCGATCGCGCCGTACCTCGACTGAAGCGCCGCGGACCCGCCGTGATGAGGAGGGCACGACGACCCGGCGGAGCTCGCGGTAGTTCTGCTGCATCTCGGGCCGCGCCCGACCACACCGCCGCGGCGCGCACCGGGAGCCCCTCGGCGTCGACGCGAAACCAACCATTTACATCGCGCGCGACGACGGGCGCGAGACCCCCTGCTACGCTCCTTCGCCGGATGGCCAGCCCGCGACCCCGTGAAGGACTCCTGCTCGGCGTGGCGCTGCTGCTCGCAGCCCCGGCGCCCGCCGCCTGCTTCGGCCAGGACTGTCGTGACGTC
The DNA here is from genome assembly GCA_001464385.1 of Deltaproteobacteria bacterium Ga0077550. Classification (GTDB taxonomy): domain Bacteria; phylum Myxococcota_A; class Polyangia; order Nannocystales; family Nannocystaceae; genus Xiheibacterium; species Xiheibacterium aquaticum. The sequence continues at coordinate 7,744 of LNFB01000321.1, forward strand.
GAGGACGAGGCCGCCTCGACCGACGAGATCACGATCACGTTGCGCAACGACACCACCCAGATCCTCTACGTCGATGGCGGTGAGGGCTGCACGCCGATGCCGTGGCAGCTCGAGCGGGACGGCAACGCCCGCAAGTGGCGCCGAGCGCTCTGCGAGTTCTCGTGCGAGGACGTGATCGCGGGCGACTGCACCTGCGACAGCGAGTGCGGCAGCGGCTCCGTGCTGGTCCTGCCGCCGGGCGAGAGCCACAGCGTCACGTGGGATCGGTCGATCTACGTCGACGAAGATCTCTCGCTCGATTGCCCGGCGGAGGGCTGCCCCACGCAGTGCGATCGACGGACCGTCGCCGCCGACGCGAGCTACAGCGTCGTCGCCAGCGCGAGCGCGGTGTGCATCCCGGACGACGGCGCGTGCGAGTGCGAGGACGCCACGTCCACCTGCTACGTGACCGGGCGTCCCGGCGACGACGTCGCGGCGTCGGCCAGCGTCACGCTGGT
>LNFB01000322.1 GCA_001464385.1 Deltaproteobacteria bacterium Ga0077550
CAACAAGCCAACCCACGAACCGAACGCCCATCCTCAACCCACGCCAGTCATCCACTGAACTCCGAACCAACTGGCTTCAAACTTGTTGACACGTTCCGTCGCCGCGGATCGGGCGCGGGCGCCCGCCGGGTATCGGCCGCCGCGAGCGACTATACTCCCGAGCGAATGTCGGTCGACGCCCCGACGGTCCAGATGGACACGACCGAGGCCGGGGATCGCTCCGCGGGCTCACCGAGCTCGGGCGACGGCCGCGAGCTCGCGCGTGGGACCCGCTTCGGCCGCTTCGTCGTGACCGCGCCCCTGGGCTCGGGCGGCGCCGGGGCGGTCTACGCGGCCTACGATCCCGAGCTGGATCGCCGTGTCGCGCTCAAGGTCCTGCACGCCGACGAGGTCGAGCGACCCGAGTGGCCGCGGTTGGTCCGCGAGGCCCGGGCCCTGGCGCGCCTCAGCCACCCCAACGTCGTCGTCGTCCACGATGTGGGGCAGGAGCGCGGTCGGGGCTTCCTCGCCACCGAGCTCGTCGACGGCACCGATCTGCGCCGGTGGCTGCGCGAGCGGCCCGAGCTCCCGGCCGGCGCGGTGCTCGAGCTGTTCGTCGCGGCCGGCCGTGGCCTCGCCGCGGCCCACGGCGCCGGCATGGTCCACGGCGACTTCAAGCCCGCCAACGTCCTGGTCGGCACCGATGGCCGCCCGCGCGTCGCCGACTTCGGCCTCGCCCGGATGCAGCGCGTGCCGGCCACCGCGGGCCACGACCGCGCGCTCGACAGCGACGAGGTCGAGCGCGGCCCGGCCCGCGAGTCGAAGCTGTTCGGCACGCCGTACTACATGGCGCCGGAGCAATTCGACGGCGTGCCTGCCGACGAGCGCGCCGATCAGTACGCGTTCTGCCTCGCGCTGCTCGAGGCCCTGGTCGATCGACGGATCTTCGCCAACCACTCGGTGTCGTCGCTGATGGTGCTCAAGCAGGCGACGATCGCCGAGCCGACGTTCGATCGGGTGCGACCGAGGTGGCTGGCGAGGCTGCTCGCCCGCGGCCTCGATCCGGATCCCGCGAAGCGCCACCCCTCGATGACCGCGCTGCTCGACGCGATCGCGGAGGGCCAGCGCGCGTCCTCGCGTCGCCGCCTCGCGCTCGGGCTCGGCGGCGCGCTCGTCCTCGGGGCCGCCGCGACCTACGGCGCCGTCGCGCCGGGCATCACCCAGCCGTGCGCGGGCAGCTCGCGCCACATCGAGGCGCTGTGGAACTCCACTCGCGCCGCCGCGATCGGATCGGCGTTCGCGGCCGCGCACCCGACGTTGGGCACCTCGAGCTGGCCGCGGATCGCCGCGGCGATCGAGGAGTTCGGCGCGCGGTGGATCGCCGGGCATCGTAGCGCCTGCCTCGCGGCGCACCACCGCGAGCAACCGCCCGAGATCGCCGCGGCGCGCACCCGCTGCCTCGACGATCGCCGCGAGCGACTCGGCGCGCTGCTCGAGGTGTTCGCCGACGCCGACGCGCAGACCGTGATCGGGGCCGACACTGCCCTGCGCGCGCTGCCGGAGCTGACCACGTGCGCCGACGCGGACACGGTCGTCGCGGCGTTCGGGCCCGCGCAGGACGACGATCCCGAGGCGGTGGCGCAGCTCGAGCAGGAGCTCCGCCGCGTCGACGTCGCCCTCGACCTCGCGCGGGCCGAGCTCGCGAAGCGGGGCATCGACGCCGCCGCCGCGATCGCGGACGAGCACGGCCTGCTGCGCGAGGCCGACGCGATCGCGGTGCGCCGCGGCATGCTCCTGCACCTCACCGGGGACTTCGCCGAGGCGCAGCGCGTGCTCGAGGGCGCGGTCCTCGACGCGATCGCCCAGGGCGACGACCGCACGGCGCTGTCGGGCCTCGCGCCCCTGGTGCGCACGACGGGATCGGCCCAGCTGCGCTTCGACGACGCGCGGGCGTGGGCGCGGTGGGGTGAGCCCCTCGCGACCCGCGTCAACGCGCCGGCCTCCGTGCGCGCCGAACTCTTGTCGGCGATCGCCCGCGTCGAGGGCATCGCCCACGACGACGCCGCGATCGATCACCTCGAGCGGGCGATCGCCCTGCTCGAGGCCAGCGACGGGTCGAGCGAGGTGCCGGTGGCGCTGCTGCAGATCGAGCTCGGGGACGCGCTGCGGGCCCGCGGCGACGTCGAGGCCGCGATCGCGAGGATCGGCGACGCGCGTGGGATCATCGAGCGCGAGCTCGGCGGGGCGCACCCCGATCACATCGCGGCGACGGGGGCCCTGGGCCTGGTGCTGTGGCAGCGCGGCGACGCCTCGGGCCGCGCGTTGATCGAGCAGGCGCTCGTCGACTCGCGCGCGGTGTACGGCGCCGATCACCCCGCCCTCGCGCCCGCGCTCAACAACCTCGCCGGCGTCTACACGGACGACGGTCGCTACGAGCAGGCCCGCGCGCTGCTGCTCGAGTCGCTCGCGCTCGAGCGGCGGCGCTTCGGTGAGGACCACCTCGTCACCGCGCCCACGCTCGTGAACCTCGCGACCGCGGCGCTGTGGATGGACCAGCCCGCGCTCGCGCTCGCGGAGCTCGACCAGGCCGAGCGGATCTTCGTCGCCGACGACGCCGATCGCCCCGAGCTCGCGGGGGTCTACCGCCAGCGCTCCTATGCCCTGGCGTCGCTCGGCCGGGCCGCCGAGGCCGTCGCGGTCGGCGTGCGGGCGGTCGAGTCGTTCGATCGCCACCGTGCGCGGACCGACCCCGCCCGGGCCGACGCGCGCGTGCAGCTCGGCTGGGCGCGGACCCTCGCCGGCGACCTCGAGGGGGCCAAGGTCGCGTACGACGAGGCGATCGCGATCCTCGATCGGCCGGCGGCGCAGATGAACCCGCCGCTGCGGGCGGCCCTCGCCGAGGCCCTGCGGGGTCGCGCCGACGTCCACGTCGCGGCCGGGCGGGCGGCCGCCGCCGCCGCGGATCGGGCGCGGGCGACGGCCCTCCTCCCCGGCCCCTGACCCGGCGCCGACGCACGCGCGGACGAAATCGACGCGGCGGCGAAGAAACCACGCGACCTGCCGGGGCGGGCGGCGTGTGGGGGACGATGACGACGCTCACCCCTTGGATTCTCCGCCTCTCCTTGACCCTCGGCGCGCTCGCGCTGGCCTGCGACGACGACGGCAGCGGCGGCGATGACGGCTGCGACTCGGCCAACGACTCGGCCAACGACTCCGCAAACGACTCCGCAAACGACTCCGCAAACGACTCCGCCAACGACTCCGCCAACGACTCCGCCAACGACTCCGGGTCCTCGGGCAGCGTCGGCGACCAGTGCACGTCCAATGGCGACTGCAGCGACGATGTGTGCCTGTTCGCGGGTGACGCGGACTACGGGATCTGCAGCCAGCGGTGCGAGAGCTTCTCCGAGTGCCCGACGTTCTGGGATTGCACGACCGTCAACAACGCGACGGGCACCTACTGCGTGCCGTCTTGAGGCTCGCCCGACGGCTCGGGCGCCCCGGCCTCGCCGCCCTTCGTGGCGAGGAAGCGCTCGATGCTCAGATCGAGGCGGCTCGCGACAAGGCCCATCAGCTGATCGAACTCGCGGCGGCCCAGGGCGAGCTGCAGCTGCAGCGTGCGCCGCGTGCCGGCGAGCAGCGCCTCGCGCGTCTTGACGATCCGCCGCGCCGCGCTCGAACGATGGATCCGCAGCAGCCCCCCGAGCTCGTCGATCGACAGCCCATGCAGGTAGTGCAGACGCAGCAGGTTGCGCTCGGCCGGGTCGAGCTCGGCGAGCGCCGCAGAGAAGGCCGCGGCGAACTGCGTGCGGTACTGCTGCTTGAGCGCGCCCAGCTCGGGCCCGGTGGCCGAGGCCTCGAGGGCGAACAGCTCGTCGTCCGACGCCAGCGCGCGGCGCCGCTCGGCGCGGACCGACGACAACGCCTCGCGCACCGCGACCACGCGGACCCACGTGGCGAGCTCGCCCTGCCCGGTGTAGTGGGCGAGCTTGGGCGGTCCGCTGTCGTCGGCGACCAGCAGCTTGGTGCGCAGCCGCTGCTTGATCTCCTCGACGAACGCGGCCGACGCGTCGACGCGGCCGATCGCGGCGCCGAGCGTCGCGACGTACTCGCGATCGAAGCGCCCGAGGGCGCCAGCGTGGCCCTGGCGACACGCGAAGGCGAGGTGGAGCTCGACCGCGTGCACCCGCGACACCGCCGCGGCGAGGCCGTCGTCGTCGATCCCGTCGGGGATGCAGCGCGCGAGCTCGGCCCAGAACCCCGCGAGGTGCGGCGGCGCCGAGGGCCACGCGGCCCCCACGGCGGCGGCGATGTCCTCGAGCACGCGCTCGAGCGCCGCGCGCTGCGGGGCATCGGGCGACCCGAGCCACGCGGCGAGGAAGGCATCGGTCGCCGCCGGCGCGGCGCGGCCATCATCGGGGTCGGGCATTCGGGACACCGCGGATATCATAGCCCGCCGCTGGTGGGGCTCGGCACCCTCGTTGACATCCTCTCGCCCGCGCTGCAGTAGGGATCCACGCGATGCGCACCACCTCGTCTCCACGCGCCGAGGCCCCGATGGCGGAGCTCACCGAGGAGCGCATCGCGGCGTACCTGCGGGGCGACGTGCTCGATCCGGCCGAGCGCGCGGCGCTCGAGGCCGCGATCGATCGGGAGCCCCAGTGGCTCGCGGTCGTCGCGTTGCTCGCGCGGCGCGACCCGGGCTCGGCCCCGGCGCCGGCGGCGGACGCGGCCACCGACGGCGACGACGATCGCGACGACGACGACGACGACGATGGCGACGACGACGTGGTCGAACGCGTCGAGCGCGAGCACGCGCTGCGCCTGCAGCCCGGCGGACGCGTCGGGCGCTACGTCGTCGAGGGCCCGCTCGGTCGCGGCGGCATGGGGGTGGTCTACGCCGCGTTCGATCCCGAGCTGGGCCGACGCGTCGCGATCAAGGTCCTGCGCGGTGATCCGGGGCCGACGCCCGCGCGCCAGGATCGACTGCTCCGCGAGGCGCGGGCGCTCGCGCAACTCAGCGATCGCCACGTCATCACCGTCAACGACGTGGGCACGTGGCAGGGCCGCGTGTTCCTGGCGATGGAGCTGCTCGCGGGTCCGACGTTGCAGGCGTGGCGCGCCTCGGGCGAGCCGACGTGGGCGGAGGTCCTCGCCGCGTACCTCGACGCAGGTCGCGGCCTCGCGGCGGCGCACGCCGTGGGCCTCGTGCACCGCGACTTCAAGCCGGCCAACGCGATGTTCGCCGCGGACGGTCGCGTGGTGGTGCTCGACTTCGGCCTGGCGCACGGACCCGGCGCCGCGCCACCGTCGTTGGCCGACGCGCTCGCCGACCCCGTCGCCGACGCCCGCGGCCCGACACGCACCGGCGCGGTGCTCGGCACGCCCGCGTACATGGCCCCGGAGCAGCGCCGCGGCGAGCCGAGCACGCCCGCGGCCGATCAGTTCTCGTACTGCGTCGCGCTGTCCGAGGCGCTGCGCGGCGCGCTGCCCGAGCAGGCCGCCGCCGCAGACACGCCGACCAGCTGGGCGCCGGCGCGGGGGCGCTGGCCGGGTCGGCTCGATCGCCTGCTCGCCCGTGGCCTCGCCGCGGCGCCGCAGGATCGCCACGCCTCGATGGCGGTCCTCGTGGACGCGCTCGCGCAGGTGCTCCGACCGCGTCGCCCCTGGCTCGTCGCCACGATCGTCGGCGGCTCGGGCATCACCGCGCTGGCGATCGCGCTGGCCGATCGCGCCCCTGCGTGCACCGGATCCGAGGCCGCCCTCGCCCCGAGCTTCGACGAGGCGCAGGCCGAGCAGGTCGCCGCAGCGCTGCTGCAGACGGGACGCCCCTGGAGCGCGCGCACGCGCGACGAGGTCGATCGCCGGCTGCACGCCTATGCGCAGGCGTGGATCGACGAGCACGCCGCGACCTGCCGCGCGACGCGGATCGACGGCGCGCAATCCGAGACGGTCCTCGATCTCCGCATGGCGTGCCTCGATCGCCGCCGGCGATCGCTGGGTGCGTTGGTCGACGTCCTCGCCGAGGCCGACGCCGACACCGCGGCCCAGGCCGTGCGCGCGGTCGAAGCCCTGCCGAAGCTCGCCGACTGCCGTGACGTCGAGGCCCTCGCCGCGCCGGTCCCGGTCGCCGCCGGGGCCGAGGATCGCCGCCGCGCCAACGCGCTGTTCGATCAGCTCGCCCGCGTGGAGGCGCTGCGCGAGTCCAGCCACCACGCCGCGGCCACCGAGCTGGCGCGGGCCGCCGTCGCCGAGGCCGTCGCCCTGGGGCACGCGCCGTCGGAGGCCGACGCGCGCCTGGCCCTCGGCTGGGCGCTGCACGACGAGGGCGAGCACGCCGCGGCCGAGGCCGAGCTGCGCGCGGCGCTGCACGCCGCCGAGGCCGGCGGCCACGACGAGGCCGCGGTGCTGGCGTGGACGCGGCTTGGTTGGGTGGTCGGCTGCGATCTCGCGCGCCACGACGAGGGCCGCCGCGAGCTCGAGCACGCCGCGGCGTGGAGCGGACGACTCCACGGCCGCCCGCACCTCGAGGTCGCACGCCTGCGCACGCTTGGATGGATCGAGCACGAGGCGGGCGACGACACCGCCGCGATCGGGCACCTCGAGGCGGCGCTCGCCATCGCCGAGGAGCTGCCGCCCGACGACCGGGCCGGCGCGCAGGAGGTCGCGATGGTGCTCAACGGGCTCGGGGCCGCGCAGCTCGGGGCCGCGCAGCTCGACCGCGCCGAGAGCAGCTTCACCCGCGCCGCCGCGGGACTCGAGGCCGAGCTCGGCCCCGACCACCCGGACGTCGCACGCACGCGCAACAACCTCGGGGCGCTGCTGCGCGCGCAAGGCCGGCCCGCGGAATCCCGTGCGGTGTTTCTTCGCACCCTCGCCGTGTTCGAGGGGGCGTTCGGCGAGGCGCACCCCGTCATCGGTCAGACCCTCGTGAACCTCGCGGTCGCGGAGCTCGACCTCGGGCTCGACGCCGACGCCGAGGGCCACGCCGAGCGGGCGATCGCGGTGCTCGTCGCCGCGAACGGACCCCGGCACCCGATGGTCGCGAAGGCCCACACGATCCGCGCGGACGCCCGCATCCAGCTCGGTCGGCCGCAGGACGCGATCGCCGATCTCGAGCTGGCGTTCGACGTCGAGCGCGAGGTGCTGGGCCCCACGCACCCCAGCGTCGGGATCATCGAGTCCAACCTCGGCGGCGCGTACTACGACCTGGCGCGCTACGCCGACGCCGACGCCCACCTGCGCCGCGCCCTCGAGATCACCGAGACGAGCCTCGGGGCCGATCACCCCAACGTCGCGTTCGTCCTCGTCAGCCTCGGCCTGTCGCGGCGGGCGCAGGGCCACGCCGAGGAGGCCCTGGCGTTGTTCGAGCGCGCGGCCGAGCTCGCCGACGCGTCGCTGCGGCCGGGCGCCGTCATGCGCGCCGGCGAGACCCTCCTCGAGATGGGTCGCCTCCCCGAGGCCCTCGGGCACCTCGAGCGCGCCCGCGCGATGCAGCTCGAGATCGAGACCGCCCCGGGCCTGGTCGGCGACACCTGCTTCGTCCTGGCCCGCGCGCGGTGGGCCAGCGGCGACCGCCCGCGCGCGCGCGAGGCCGCGACGACGGCGATCGACGCGTACACCACGGGCGGTGTGATCGAGTCGGCACAGGAGGTCCGTCGCTGGCTGGCGACGCACCGCTGATTTCCCCGGCTCCGCGCCCCTGCGGGGCGGACGGGCAGGCTAGCATCGTGGGCCCGGGATGGCCGACTCGACGACAACCCTCGACGACGACCTCGCGGGCGTCGTGAGCAGCGGCGGGGACGGGATCGATCGGGACCAGGCGCGGCCGCCCGTCCTGCCGCTGCGCTACGCCGACGCTCGACTGCTCGCCACCGGCGGCATGGGCGACGTGTGGTCGTATCGCGACGACGCGCTCGGGCGACGGGTCGCGATCAAGGTGCTCGTGCGACGCCGACGCGCGGCGGCGTTCGATCGCGAGGCGCGGATCCAGGCCCGGCTCTCGCACCCCGCGATCGTGCCGATCCACGACATCGGCGAGGACCGCGGCCAGCCGTACATGGTGATGAGCCACATCGAGGGCGAGACGCTGGCGAACATCCTCGATCGCCACCGGCGCGGCGATCCGACGATCGGTCAGCACCACAACCGTCGCCAGCTCCTCACCGCGTTCGTGCGGGTCTGCCAAGCGCTCGCCTACGCCCATGATCGCGGGGTCGTCCACCGCGATCTCAAGCCGGCGAACCTCATGCTCGGGGCGCTCGGCGAGGTGTACGTGCTCGACTGGGGCATCGCCCTGGTCGACGAGGGCGCGACGACGTCGGGTCCGCGGGCGGGGCTCGCGGGCACGCTCGGCTACATGGCACCCGAGCAGCTCGAAGGCCTCGGAATCGAGGATCGGCGCTGCGACGTCTATGCACTCGGCGCGATCCTCTTCGAGATCGTGACGTTGGTCCCGCTGCACACCGGCCGCACGCGGGACGAGCTCGTCGCCTCGACGAGCCGCGGCGTCGACGTCGGAGCGCGGGCGATGGCGGCCCAGGCGGTGCTGCCCCCCGAGCTCGACGCGATCTGCCGCCGCGCCACCTCGACCCAGCCCGAGGCGCGCTACCCCGAGATCGCGGGGCTCATCGAGGAGCTCGAGCGGTTCCTCGACGGCCAGCGCGACGAAGCCGGTCGACGGGCGATGGCCGACGCCCTGGTGACGCGGGCCCGGGCCACCGTGCGCGACGGCGGCGAGGCGGCCGGTGTGCTGCGCGACGCGGGCCGGGCCCTCGCCCTGGCGCCCGGACACGCAGAGGCGGCGCTCATCCTGCGAGACGCCCTCGCCGACGGGCTCGACGTGATGCCGCCGGATCTCTCGCGACGGCTCGCGACGGAGGATCGCAGCGATCGTCGGCGCGGGGCGAGGATCGCCGTCGCCGGGATCGCCGCGTGGGCGCTGCTGTTCGGCCTGGGCATCGGCTTCGGCCTGCGCGAGCCGATGACGTTCGTCGGCTTCGCCGTCGCGATCGCCGTCGCGCTGCTCGCCGTCGTGCAGCGGGCGATCTGGGGCGGCACGACCCGCGTCGCCGGGATGATCGCGGCCGCCGCGGGCGCCGTCGCCCTGGTGTTCCTCGCGCGCCTGACCGGCCCCTACCTCGTGGTGCCGATGGTCGCGTCCGCGATCATGCCCGTGTTCCCGTTCGAGCGCGCCGATCACCGCCGCTGGGTGTTCGCGATGTTCGCGGCCGCCGTGCTGCTGCCGTGCCTCGCCGAGGCCCAGCAGTGGATCGCCCCGACCACCGTCGTCGAGCCCGACCGCATCGTCATCCACGCGACCATGGCGACGTTCTCGCCGACGTTCACGCCGGTGCTCCTCGCCCTCGCCTCGGTCGCGGCCCTCGCGGTCGCGCACACTGCGGTGGGTCGCACGCGCGGGGCGATCACGGCGACGCGGGTCGCACGGGCGCGCACGGCGTGGCAGCTCGAGCAGGTCCTCCCCGAGCCCCTCGAGGACGACCCCGTCGGTGGGTCCCGCGGATCGACGCGCCAGTGACGCAGTCGCGAGTCGCGAGTCGCGGGCCGCGGAAAAAAGATCGGAAATCCGACCGCCCCCGCAGATCGATTCGGCTCCTCGCGTCACTGCACTCCCATCATGGGCCGGAATGACAGGGGCCGATGCGGAGCTCGACGGGGGACGTCCGGTCCCCCTGGCCCACACCCAGGGCCGTCACACGCCCTGGGTGCCCCCATGATCCTTTTCGCAGGGACGCGTCACCCCGCCGGCGGCGGCGGATCGAACGGCGGGTGACAGGTCCCGATCTCGATCACGAGGTACATCAGCACCAGCTCCTGCGGCGTCAGCCCGGCGTACTTCTCCCACTCGACCGTGTGGTAGCTGGTGAACATCAGCTTGCCGCAGCCGTACTGCGCGGTGACGGTGAGCGGCCAGTCGGCATCCGCGGGCGCGCCGTCCTCCCCGTCGCCCGGTCCGTCGAGCCAGCGCTTGTGCCCGACGTCGACCTGGCCCCCGTTGCCGTCGTCGACCAGGACCGGCGGCGCATCGCGGATCGTGCTCCACAGATCGACCAAGCCCACGTCGGGGAGATCGGCCAGCGTCGGGTGACCGCCGTTGCCGGGGTTCTGCGGGTTGATGTCGGCGAGCGCGGGCGGCAGCGCGGCGAGCCACGCTGCGAGGCCGTCCTCGCGCACGTGACCGATGGTGTCGAACGAGTCCAGGTACGGGCCGCCGGTGAAGCCATCCTCCCACCAGTCCTGGTACTGCGCGAACGGGGACTCGAGCCACTCGAGCGACCAGTCGGCGACGTACCACCGACCGCCGGCGGCGACCCACTCCCGGATGTTGTCGATCTGATCGGCCCCGAGCTGCGGCGCGTGTGAGCACGGCACGAAGATGACGTGGTACTTCGCCATCTCGACCGGATCGGAGACGAGCGCGGTGAAGTCGTCGACGACATCGGTGGTGATCGGGTTCTGCCCCTCGTACCCGACGTTGTCCTGCTGGTTGTCGTAGACGTCGAAGGACTCGGTGCCGGGATCGAGCTCGTGGCCGTCCGGCGACAGCTCGCCGAGTCCGAGCTTCGCCAGCGCGTCCTGCAGCGCGTCGTAGTCGCCCCACGCCAGCGCGATGTTGGGGATCCACTGGCCCGACGCGGGATCGCGGTGATCCGGCAGCCGCGTGGGATCGCCCGTCAGCGCGGTCATGCCGTCGGCGACGTGCATCGGGGTCGAGCGCATGAAGTGACCCTTGCGCACGACGAAGTGGTAGTCCCCCGGCGGGACCTCGAGCGCGAAGCTCCCGTCGGCGCCGGTGATCGTGTGGTGGACATCGCACGGGATCTCGACGCATGCCTCGCAGTAGACGTGATCGGGGATGCCCTCGGGCGCGTCGGCCTGGACCCACACCACCGCGCCGCTGATCGGCAGCTCGCCGCTGGGCCCGACGACGACACCGGTGAGCGTGGCGTCCTGCGGCGGCGCCGGTGGGCACTCGCTCGGCCCGCCCTCGTCCCCGCCGTCGGCCGAGTCGCCCGGCGCGACGTCGAGCTTCGGGCCGTCCCCGCCGTCCGCGTCGGCGTCGCCATCGTCATCGGCGTCGTGGGGCATCGAACCACCACCCGGCCCCGAGTCGGACGCGCCCGCGTCGGTGTCGACGTCGAAGACGCTCGGGTCGCCGCGCTGGGTCGAGCATGCTGCGCCCGCGGCGAGGCCGACGGCCGCGAGGGTGACGAGGGGGGACGCGGCGCGGAGCGAGGTCGACATGCCGTGCAGGTGGCACCGCGGCGTGCGTCGCGGGTCACCGACGAGGTCGGCGTCGTGGTGACCACGAACGCCCCCGAGCGATCTGCACCACAGGCCGCGCGCCGCCGGCGTGGTAGCGTGGGTGGGTCGTGGCGATCCATCGACTCCGTGCTGCGCGTCGGGCCACGCTCGTCGCGTGGGCGCTCGCGGGGCCAGCGTGCATGAAGCCGAACCCCGCGTTCGTCGACACCGACGGGGACGACGCGGGCGACGCAGACGGGGAGACCTCCGCGGGCTGCGGCGAGGGCGAGGACGCCGGGTCCGAGACCCGCGCGATCGATCTCGGCACGATCGCCGCGGGCGCGTCCCCCGGCGTCGCCCAGGGCGCCCTGACCTCCGAGGCCCGAAGCGAGTGGTTCGCGTTCGCCACCGCGACGAACTCGGGCGCCGGACGCATCGTCGCCACGCTGCAGGCCGACGGCGACGCCGAGCTGTGCGTGTTCATCGAGTGCGTCGACGCCCCCAGCGTGCCGTCGCTGCTGTGCGACGGCGGCACCGCAGCGCGTCAGAGTCCGCTGGGTCGCGGCGGTTGCTGTGCCGCGGACGGCGTCGGCCTCTGGCAGGCGTGCGAAGCCGACGTGAACGTGTTCGTGCAGGTCGCGGCGCCCGAACTCGACGCGTGTCTGCCGTTCGAGCTCGAGTACCGCGTGACGGAGCCCGGTGGCTGAGGCCGACGCGACCGCGCTCGTCGATGCGTTCTCCCGGGGCCTGCGCGACCGCGGCCTGCCCGGGGACGACCCCGCGTGGCGCGACTGGCTGCCCGAGCTGTGGGCGCGTGTCCTTCGACGGTGGTCGCTGGTGCCGCGGCCCGAGGACCTCGGCGCGGCGCTGGCCGAGCGCGTGCAGGCCGGCGAGCGACCGATCGATCTCGAGCGATCGATGCAGCTCGAGGAGCTCGCCCTGGCGTGCGCGTGCGCCCACGGCGACGTCCATGCGATCGCGGCGCTCGAGCGCGCGTACGGGCGACACCTCGAGCAGGTGATGGCGGGCGTGACCGATCCGCGCCTCGGCCCCGACGACAAGCGCCAGATCATCCGCGTCCACCTCTTCGTCGCCACCGCCGATCGCCCGCCCGCCGTCGGGCAGTACTCGGGGCGCGGTTCGTTCGTCGCGTGGCTCCGCGTCACCGCGAAGCGCACCTTGCTCAACGCCGTGCGCCGCCACGAGCCCGAGCGCATCGCCGCCGACGACGACGCGATCCTCGACGCCGTCGCCGCGGGCGCGCCCGATGCAGAGCTGCAGGTCCTCGGGATCGGCTACCGCGACGCGTTCCGGGTCGCGTTCCGCCAGGCGCTCGCCGAGCTGTCGGTGCGCGAGCGGACGCTGCTGCGCCAGGTGACCGCCGGCGGGCTCTCGGTCCGCGACCTCGCGCGCGTGTACGACGTGCACCACGCGACCACGGCGCGGTGGCTTCGACAGGCCTACGACGCGCTGCTCGCCCGCATCAAGGTCCACCTCGCCATCGCGTTGCACAGCGACGAGGGCGGCGTCGACAGCGTCCTGTCGCTGATCCGCAGCCGACTCGACGCGAGCTTCGCCGGGCTCGCCGCGCCCGAGGGCGTCGAGTGAATCGCGTCATCGGCCGAGGCGCGAGGCCAGCGCGCTGAGCCGACCCGCCGCGCGGCCATCCCCGAGCTCGCGCGCGCGCTCGTAGGCCCGCGCCGCGTCGTCGTACTCGAGCGTGCGCAGGTGGGCATCGCCGAGCGCGATCCAGTAGCGCGCGACCTTGGGCCGGTGGGTCACCGCGCGGCGCCCGAACTCGACGGCGCGACTGAACTCGGCGCGCTCGAAGTAGACCTCGCTCAGGCCCGCGCAGGCCTCGGCGTCGTTGCGCCGCACCTTCAGGGCGCGGTGGAAGTGCTGCTCGGCGGCGCCGAGGTCGTTGGCTCGGATCGCCGCGCGACCGAGCGCGAGCTCGCGGGCCGCCGCGGCGTCGTCGGTCGGCGCCCCCGCGGCCGGCTCGATCGGCGCCGTGGGCCCGGCCTCCGGCACCACCGACGCGGCGCTCGGCGTCGGCTCGATCGGGCGCGGTGAGGCCGGGGCGGCCACCGCGATCGCGGGCTCGGCCGCGTCGATCCCGGCGACGCGACGCAGCCGCTCGAGCAGCGTGCTGCTCGCGCCATCCTGCGCCGCGAGCTCACCGATGCGCCGTCGTCGGCTCGCGGGCTCGGGGTCGGCGAGGATGCGCAGCGGCTCGGCGGCCGCGAGCTCTTCGCTCGAGTAGTCCGCCGCCGAGGCCTTGACCCGCAGGCTCGCGAGCTCGCCGGGCGTGACCATCATGCGCGCGGCGGCGTGGGCGTTGGCGGGGTCGAACATCACCGCCGCGATGTAGTAGTCGGCGGCGAAGGGCGCACCGCCCTCGCGCGACCAGTACTCGTCGCCGAGCCGCGAGAGCGTCGTCGAGAACTCCTGGCGCAGCGCGGTTGCGGCCTCGTCCGCGAGCGCGTCCTCGTGCTCGAGCGCCTCGAGCTGCAGCACGCGCTGGTACGCGGTGGGCTCCTCGGGGCGCGCGCGCTCGGGGTACACGAACCGGGCCTGCGCCGCGGCGAGCCGGGCCTCGTCGACCAGCCCATCGATCTCGGTCGGATCGGCGGGCGGCGCGGGCTGCAACGCGAAGCCGACCCCGACGCCCGCCCCGGCGAGGGCGATCGCCGCGAGCCCGAGGGCGAGGTGTCGACGACGGGCGCGGCGATCCCAGGTCAGCGCGCGCAGCAGCGCGCCCATGTCGCCGTGGCGCTTGGTCGGATCGTCGGCGAGGCCCCGCAGCAGGGCCTTGCGCAGGGCGTTCGGCACCTCGCGCCGCGCCCGGGGCGGCTGCGGCTCGCCCGTCGCGACCGCCCGCAGGTAGTCGACCAGATCGTCCGCCGCGAACGGCCGCACGCCGAACAACGCCTCGTAGAGCGACACGCAGAAGGAGAACTGATCGGCGCGCGCGTCGACGGTGCGGCCGCGCAGCTGCTCCGGGGCGATGTACGCCGGCGTGCCCATCACCGTGCCGGTGCGCGTCAGAGCGGCGTCGAACCCGGGCAGGCGCAGCCCGACGTCGATCGGCGCGCCCTCGCGCGCGTCGCCGAACGCCCGCGCGAGCCCGAAGTCGGTGACCAGCACCTGATCGCGCAGGCCGACCAGCACATTGGTCGGCTTGAAGTCGCGGTGCACGAGGCCGACGGCGTGGGCGGCCTCGAGCCCGCGCCCCGCCGCCACGAACATGTCGCGGATCTGCTGCCACGTGCGCGGCGCGGCGGCGAGCCACTGCCGCAGCGTGCCCCCCTCGACGACGTCCATCGCGATGAACGGGCCGAGCGCGGACATGCCGATGTCGTGGACGACGACGACGTTGGGGTGCGCGAGTCGAGCCATCGCCCGGCCCTCGCGGAGCAGTCGCGCGGTGACTTCTTCGCTGGCCTCCTTGCCGTCGCGCATCAGCTTGATCGCGACCTTGCGATCGAGTTCGGGATCGTAGGCCAGGTACACCCGACCGAGCCCGCCCTCGCCGAGCAGCGACAGGATGATGTAGCGACTGACGCTCGCGCCCCGCGACAGCTCGCCGAGTTCGGACGGCGGCGACGAATCCTCGCCGTAGCGGCGCGTGGTCTGGCCCATGCCCGCGTTGGCCTCGTGCACCAGCGACGCGCAATCGGGGCAACCGTCGATGTGCAGCTCCATCTGCTGCCGCGCGGCCTCGTCGAGCCCACCGGCGACGAACTGCACGATCGCGTCGGCGCTCGGGCACGTCATCGTCGTCGTGGGCTCCGTCGCAGGCGGTGGCGCACCGCCAGGACGATCGCGCCGGAGATCACCGCGGCGGCCCCGGTGGCGACCAACGCGATGCCGGCCGTGCGGGTGTCGTGCAGCCAGCGGCACTCGCCGAACGGATCCCGATCGGCGCCGCTGCACCGCGATCGGACCGGGCGGCTGTCGATGGCCCACAGCGCCGCGCCGACCCCCGCCGCCGCGGCCCCGCCGGCGAGCAACGAGGCACCGACGATCGTGCGTCGACGCGGGCGCGGGTCGACGGGCGGCATGGGCGTCGGCCGCGGGAGCGCTGCGGTGGCCGGCAGCGCGGCGAGCTCGACGTCGATGCGCTCGTGGACCCCTGCGACCAGGTCGACCTCGCGGATCGCGGCCACGTACCCCGACCTGCGCAGCTCGAGTCGATGCCGGCCAGGCGTCGCGGTGAGCTCCACGGGCGTCGCACCACGGAGTTCGCCGTCGAGCCGCACCTGCGCGCCCTCGGGCCGCGTCGAGACCTGCAGCACCGGCGGCGCGGTGACGAGCGCATCGAGCTTGTCGCGCAGGCTCGCGCCGAGGGCCGAGACCTGCGCGCTGACATCGGCGAGCCCACACACCTCGCACGCATCACTCGCCGTGGCGATCGAGGATCCCGTGCGCGCGTCGACGAGCGCGAGCTGCACGGCATAGTTGCGATCGACGACCTCGATGCGCGCGGTCACCACGTAGCGGACCGCCGCGCGCGCCTCGGGGTCGAGGCACGCCAGCTCGGCGCAGCCGGGCGCCGGTGGATCGGGGTCGACCACGCCGAAGCGACCCCGCGCCAGGCCCTCGCGCAGCGCGACGCCGAGGGCCTGGGCCCACTGCGGCGGCAGTGTCCCCGCGACGGCGAGCTCGAGGACCGCGACGCCGGGCGCGTCCGCGGGTGCCGGCGTCGCGCCGACCGCGGGCGACCACGCGAGCAAGAGCGGCAACGAGGCGGCGAGGAGTCCCATCGGGTCGAGGTGGGGAGCAGCGTACCGCGCCGCTGCGGTCGTGCCCAACCCGACGACGGGTCCGCGGCGACGCACTGCGACGGCGATCACGATTCCCACGCGACGCTCGGACCAAGCCCGTGTCTCGGGGTTCGGCGCGCCGGATCTCCCGGTGCGCGCGCAGGACCCCATGCCCTTCGAAGCCCCCGCAGCGCCCCGCGTACCGCCCACGTTCTCCACCGAGCGCGATCGCGACGCGCAGCTCACTCGTCGGGCGGCGACGGGCGATCGCCGCGCCCTGGACGAGGTGATGCGGCGCGTGCTCCCGCGGATCCGCGCCGTCGCGCAGCGGATGACGCGCGACGCCGCGGAGGCCGACGACGCCACCCAGGTCGCGGTGCTCGAGCTTTGGCAGCACCTCGCGACGTTCAACGGCCAGGGCTCCCTGCTGGGCTGGGCCAAGGTGCTCGCGTGGCGACGGATCGCTCGGCACCTGGTGCACACCCGCCGCTGCGGCACCCGCGAGCGCGAGCTCCCCGACGACGCCATCGATGCGAACGACACCGCTGACGCGCTCCTGTGCCGACTCGAGCTCGAGCGGCTGCTGCGGGACACGCCGGTCGCCCAGCGCCACGCGCTCGTGCTGCACCACGGCCTCGGCTGGTCGCTCGACGAGGTCGCGCACGCGACGGGCACCGTCGCCAACACGGTGAAGAGCCGCATGCGCCTCGCGCTCGCGGAGCTCCGCGCGCGGCCGGAGTGACGCGGGACCGCGGCTATCCGACGTCGGTCAGGACCGCGAGCAGTGCCGCGTCGTCGTCCGCCGGTGACGACGGCGGTGGCTCGGCCGCCGGCAACATCAGCGCGTCGCGTCGCAGCGCCCGCTCGACCTCGGTGAAGATGCGCTCGAGCTGGGCGACGAGCTCCGCCGCGGCGCTGCGGTAGCTCCAGCGCCACCCGGCCAACGCGGTGCCCGCCCCCGCGGCGCCGGCGAGCACCGTCAGCCCCGCGGCGACGAGCGGCCCGGCGACCAGGCCGACCGCGAGCGCGCCCGCGCCCGCGAGGACCCCGAGCACACCGCTGCTCGCCCGCGCCCACCGCAGGTTGCGACCCACGCCCGCGCGAAGATCGAGGAACATCGTCACGTCGGTCGCGTCCCCGTCGACGCGCAGCACCACGCGCAGGTCGAACGCCTCGAGCTGCTCCATCCGGTAGCACAGCATCGTGAACGCCCGGCTGCGCATCATCATCATCTCGCCGAGCCGGATCATGTGGAAGCGCGCCACGCCGCCCTCGAGCGGATGGCCGCCGTCGACGCCGTCGAGGCGCAGCCCGAACTCCGGCCCCTCGCAGACCCGCGTCAGCGCCGGCCACACCGCGTCGGCCCGCTGGGCGAAGCGCCGCGACACCGACAGGCTCCGCGCGCGGGTGCCGAACCATCGGGTCGCGGCACGATCGGTCGGCGCATCGAGGGTCGCGACCACGGCGCCGGGCCGCAGCTCTGCGAGGGCGACGCTGACGAACGACGGATCGATCCCGACCTCACGCGCCGCCGCGAGCAGCTCGTCGCGGCTGTAGCCATCGACGGCGGGACCGGTGCCCGAGGCAAGGTGTCGCTCGGCACGCTCCGCGGCCTCGAGCTGCAGGGAGGCCGCGCGCCGCAGGGCGAGCGCGGCCTCGGACTCGGAGTAGGTAGCGCGGGGCTCGTCGGACGTGGACATGCGCTGCTCCTCGGACCCCCGCGGGAGCGCGGTCGTTTCGATCCCCGAGGAGACGTCACTCCCCTGTCACACGGCGCCTCGCGCCATCGCGTCGGGCACCGTGCGCTCGCCGTGTGTGCACCTGATCGGGGAGGGTTTCGATCTCGCGATCCGCATCGGCGCCCTCGAGGACAGCTCGGTGGTCGCATGCAAGCTCGGCGAGGGGCACATGTACTTCGTGACGAGTCGTGACGAGCCCCGACTCCCTTCGGTGCGTCGGCACCGGTCCACGCGAGACTGGGAGACGCGCTCGCGACGTCGGTCGAACCGATGGCACCGCTCGAGCGGCCCCGAGGGCAACGCGCCCGACGCTGATCGGCGATTCGCCCACCAATGTCACAGCCAGGTCACGAACTTCGGCCCGGGCAAGGACGCATCTCGCGGCCAACGGCTCACTGCGCCGCTTTCTCGCCGCGAGATCGACAATTTTCTTGTGTCACAGGTCGATGACGCTACGATGGCATTCATGCAACTCTCGTGGACCGACGTCGCCGCGATCGCCATCGCGGGGTTGCTCACCGTACCCCTCACGACGGGCGCCGCCGAGTCGTCGACATCGCTGGCCGAGGCCCGGGCGATGGGCGAGGCGGCGGCATACCTGTCGGCCGCGCCGCAGCAGGCCGAGCTGGTCGGCACGCAGTGGGTGGTGACCGACGGCTCGGACACCGCGTGGCTCGACGCGCAGACCGGCGAGCTCGTCGAGATCGAGTTCGCGGCCGCGCGCCCGTAGCCTCCGGGCCCGACTACGGGCCGTCGAGGGCGTCGCAGAGGCCGTCGCAGACCGCCCCACCGCCGAGATCCACGCACTGCTGCTCGAAGTCGGCGCACATCGTGTCGAGCGCGCCCCCGAGGCAGTCATCGAGCGCGTCGTCGCAGTCGGCCAGCGTGGCGTCGACCCCCTCGAGACACTCGTCGACGCCGTCGACCGCCCCATCGACGCACGCGTCGATGCCGTCGAGGAGTCCCGCCTCGAGCACCGCGCACGCGTCGAGCTCCGCGTCGGTCTGCGCGTCGAGGTAGCACTGGGTGAGCGCCTCGATCGAGGCGCCGTCGGGGACGCAGGCGTCCTCGTCGGGGAGACACGGCGCATCGTCGACCGCGTCGATGCACTCGGCGTAGGCGTCGGCGCAACCTTCGAACGCGTCGTTCGCCGCGAACGGGACGTCGCCGGCCATGGCGTCGTCGATCGCCGCGTCGGCGGTGCGGAGCAGGGTATCGAGCGCATCGCCGGTCTGCGCGTCGGGCCCCGTCGCGCCGTCGCAGGCGAGGGGCAGCAGCAGGCCGGCGAGGCCCAGGGCGAGGTGGGTGGTGCGTGTCATGGTGCCCTAGAGGCAGCGACGGAGGATCCGTCGCACGGAAATCGACCGCTCACTCGCCCAGGGTCTCGGCGGCCGAGTAGCCGCACAGCTCGCCGTCGAACGCGGCCGGATCGACGCCCTGCCACGCCCCGATGTCGCCGTCCCCGAGCCCGTGGAGATCGAGGGCGCACTCCCCGGTGGCGGCGCCGCTGAACGTGACGGTGCCGCCGTAGCTCCAGTCGAAGCTCGCCGCGTACGTCGCCGCGTCGACGACCGAGGCCATCGACCAGTCGATCGAACCATCGATGATCACCCCCGCCTCCTTGCAGGCGTCGAAGTCGACCGCGTAGTCGAACGTCGCCGAGGGCAGCGCGCCGGGTAGCGCACCCGGATCGATGCCGCCGGGATCGAGGTCGGTCCACGCGTCGAGCCCCGCGAGCTCGAGGGTCCCCGAGAGCACGAGCTGACCGCCCTCGCTGCACGGCACGACGACGTCGACGAGCTCGTGCACGCCGTCGCCCCACACCTCGCCGTCGCGGAACCCGCGGGTCGGGGCGAGCGTGGCGGACCGCGCGGTGTCGGCCCCACCGAGGGCGTCGAGCAGCGCATCGAAGCCGGCCTTCGCGTCCTTCTGATTGCCGATGGCCGCCAGCGATCCCGCGTCGCAGGCGACGAGGCAGAGGGCACAGGCGGCGAGGAGGTGATGGGTCGTGGTCATGCCGGAGAGGTGGCGCGCCGGCGCAGGCCCCGGGTCATCCCCACATGGCGCGGACCCGCGCCGCGGTGATCGACGTCACCTCGGCCGGCCGACCGACTGACCCGCGACCACCGCCCCGATGCCACCTCGGGGTCGCATGAACACTCGACCCCCCCTTGGTATCTGTGCGTTGTTCGTCCTCGCGAGCGCCTGCGTCATCTCCGACGGCGATGACGGCACCGCATCGGCGACCGCCACCGCCACCGCCACCGAGACGGCGAGCGCGACGGCCACGGACTCTGCCTCGGACACCGACGGCGACTCCGCGTCGGCGACCGCCTCGGGCTCCGCGTCGGCGAGCGCCTCGGCGTCGGATTCCGCCACCGCCACCGACTCCGCGTCGGCGTCGGCGACCGACTCCGCGTCCGACTCGAACAGCGCGAGCGCCAGCGCCAGCGACAGCGCGGCGGACACCGGCTCCGACGGCTCGAGCAGTGGCGACCCCACGATCGGCGACGTCACCGGCGACACCGGCACCACCGATCCCGACTGCGATCAGGGCGGCTGCAACCAGGTGTGCCAGCCGGGCGAGCGCTGCGACTTCACGTGCGACGGCGGCGGCTGCGATCAGGTGTGCAACGAGGGCTCGACGTGCACGGCCGATTGCGGCGGCGGCGGCTGCAACCTCGAGTGCGACGCCGACGCGAGCTGCGACTTCTCGTGCGGCGGCTCGGGCGGCTGCACCTTCTTCTGCGACGCCGCTGCGCTGGCCTGCGACACGGTGTGCGAGGGCGACGTGATCTGTACGTGCAACGGGCTGCCGTGCCCGTGAGATCGGGGGACTGACGTGAGGGAGAGGACGCGCCGCCGCGGGAGTGGGTCCCGCGGCGGCGCGGGTCATTCGCTCACCACCCCGGGGGCGCGACCGCGTCGTCGGGCATCGGCTCGAGGAACACGCTGCGCGCCACATCGAGCAACTCCGGATCGCCGTGATCGAAGTAGTCGTCGCGGCCGAGATCCAGCGCGAGCCCGTCGGGATCGTAGACGCCCCACGGTGGATCGCCGCCGGTGCGGGGGCTGTACATCAGGTCGCGCTCGGGGGCCGACTCGCCGTCGTCGAAGGCGTGGCCGCTGGCGTGCTCGTGGGGCGCGAGGAGATCGACCGCGCCCAAGGTGTGCAGCACCTCGTGGAGCATGCCGGCGTCGACGTAGCCGAGCGCGCCGTCGGGTTGCCCCCACGGCTGCGCGTTGCAGGCGTCGAAGCCGGGGATCTCGCCGCCGAGGTACATCGCGGCGACGTGGCCGACGAGCAGCGGCGGATAGGCCCCGCCGCCGCAGGCGTACTGGCTCGTGCCGCCGTAGTACACCGCGTAGATCTTGTCCGGCGCGACCTCGTCCATCGCCGCGAGCTCGCGCTCGATGCGATCGCGGACGTAGGCGAAGCCGGTGTCGACGTCCGCGACATCGGCGGTGCCGTGCATTTGCGCGTCGTCGATCGCCAGGCGCACGAAGCCGATGTCGATCCGACCGCCCTCGGTGTCGAGCCGCAGGGTGCGGCCACCCGACTGCGCGTCGAACCACCGGGTCCAGCCGAGCACCGAGTTGCAGATCTGGCCCGAGGTGTCGAGCGCAGCGTCGCGGCCGTCGCTCGGCACGACGTAGAGCACGCGGACCTGCGGCGCGTCGCTGTCGTCGGGGCGATCGACCTCGGCGCGCGCCTCGGGACAGCCGAGCACGACCGGCCCCACCTCACCGGTGGAGCTGTCGTCGGCGGTGCCGCCGGAGCTCGAGGTGTCCGCGGGTGTGCCCTCGGTCGTGCCCTCGGTCGTGCTCGGGGTCGGCTCGCCGCTGCCCGTGCTCGAGGTGTCGCCCATGGCGTCGCCCGAGACGATCACGCAGCCGAGGGGCACCGCCAGGGCGAGCGCCGCGGGCCACCGCGCGCACGGGATCACGGCCGTGCCCGCCGCCGGCGGCCGAGCGCCGCGAACACGGCGAGCCACCACGCCGGGGCGACGCCGCGGCGATCGGCCGCGCAGCCGCAGCCCCCGGTGTCGTCGTCCGCACCACCGCCCTCGCCGCTGCTGCCATCGGACGAGCCGGCATCCGCCGCCGAGGTGGCGCCGGTGGCCGAGCCCGCCGTCGCGCCCGCCGTCGCGCCACCGCTGCTGTCGGCCGCCGTCGCACCGCCCGACGAACCCTCGGTCCCCGCGGTGTCGCCCGTGTCCGCGGCACCGGTGCCCGCGGTCGTCCCCGCCGTGCCGCCGGACGCCCCGGTGGAGCCGCCGTCGCTCGAGCTGCCCGCCGGCGCCTCCCCGACATGGATCGTCACCGCGTCGCGATCCCACTGCCCGTCGACGTCGACGACCAGGACCTCGAAGGTGTAGTCGGTCAGCGGCTGCAGGTCACCGAGATCGACGGTCGCCTCATCCGCGTTGTCGAGCGTCGCCGCGGGGCCGTCGGTCTGCGTCCAGGTCCACGTCACCGCGTCGTCGTCGGTGACGACGGCGGTGAGCTGCGCCTGCGTCGGCTCGACGTCGAGGTCGTCGGGCGCGACGACGTCGGGTCGATCGAGGTCGAGGAACCAACTGTAGATGCCGTCGGGATCGTTGGCCGCGTCGTACTCGCGGAACTCGACATCGAGGCCGCAGCCCTGATCCGACGACCACTCGCTCGCGGGGAAGCCCGAGCCGATCGGATCGATGGTCTGGATCCACGACGAATGCGCGACGTTGTCGTACATGGTCATGCGCCCCACCGGGCGCGGCTCGCCCACCGCCGTCACGCACTCGGGCTCGCCGGGATACGCGTCGGGGTGGTTGTACATGTAGAGCATCTCGACCTGCGCGCACGGGTTGAACACGCCCGGCCCGAGGTTGCCGTCCTGATCGTCCTCGCCGTGGAAGACCCAGAAGGCGGTGTCGGCGAACTCGCAGCTGGCGGCGAAGTTCACCTGGCCGCCCGGCGCCGGCACGGCCGCCGTGAACCGACGCGGATGCGCGGCCACGTACTGCATCGTGCCGCGCCCGCCCTGGCTCATCCCGGTGAGGTACATGCGCCGCGGATCGACCGGGTAGTTGGCGAGCACGAACTCGAAGAACGCGTCGAGATCGTCGAGGTCCCACTCCTGCTGCGAGAACGTCGTGACCGGGTTCTGCGGCGAGACCATGATGAACGGCCGCGCCTCGTCGTCCCACGCGTTGGTGCGCATGAGCAGCTGCGGCCCCCACGTCAGGTTGCGGCACAGGCCGTCGCCGTTGTTGCACTCCTGCCACGTGCACCAGTCGACGTCGCCCGGGCACGCCGAGTCGGAGTCGTACTCGCCGATGCCGGGCAGGAACACCACGAGCGGCAACAGCTCGCCGTCGCCCAGCGCGTCGAAGTTGGCCGGCAGGTACTCCCAGTAGCCGAGCACCCACTCGTCCCCGAAGTCGCGAGCGATGCCCCGCAGGGCGCCGGGCGTGATCTGATCCGCGTAGGGGATCTCGGCGTGGGCGGTGGGAACGAGCCCGACGAATGCGAGCGCGGCGGTGAGGTACGGCAGACGATGACGCAGCATGGGAACGCGGCGTCGATGATGCCACGGTTGGGTCGCGCGTCGCGGGCCCGCGCGCGGCTCGAATGCGCGCGAGGGTCGAATCGACACTACACGCCGTGGCAGCGCGGGCCCTGGCCCTCGCAATCGAGCCGCACGTGCACGTGGGCCCGATGGCCACGCTCGTGGCGGATCACCGCGGTCGCGTCGTAGGCGTCGGGCCACTCGAACCACCGATCCAGGACGTCCGGGTGCACACCGGCCGCCTCGGCGGCGCGGCGCAGGTGGGCCTGATGGCCGTGCTCGAGGAACACGTACGTGACGTGGCCGGTCTCGAGGAAGCTGTGGACCAGCGCCCACGTCGCGGGCCAGTCGACCTGCTCGGGCGCGAACGGGATCGTCGATCGATCGAGCCCCGGCGCGAGCACCAGGCGGATGTCGATGTCGCGCCCGCTGCGGTGCGAGACGTGCGGCGAGAAGGCGCCGCCGCGCGGAAGGCTGAGATCGCCGATCACGACCTCGGCATCGACGCCGCGATCGCGACGCAGCGTCGTGAACGCGGCCTGGATGGTGCGGATCGTCTGCGTCGTCGCCCACGATCGCGCCGCGTCGCGCCGCGTGTACGCGCGCGGATCGAACGGCAGCTGCACCCCGCCGACGAGCGCCCCGTCGTCGGGCACGCCGACGCTCGCGCCGCCCTCGGGGATCGAGCCGTGGGTGCCAGCGCCGAGGATCGCGAAGCCCTGGGATCCGGGCAGCCCGAGCAGCTCCTCCTCGCCGATGTCGGCCTCGCCGATCGCGAGGATCTCGTCCTCCGCCGCGCCGGGATCGCCGACGATCGCCGCGGCGTCGACGGGGGCCGTCGGCACCTTCGCCGCTGGTGCACGGGCCTCGACGCGCCCGACGCTCGGCCCCGCGTCGTCGAGCTCGCCGGCATCGAGCTCGTCGGCGGCGCAGGCGAGCACCGCGGCAAGGCCGAGCAGGAGCGGCGTGCGCATGGGGTCCTCGAACGGTAGCAGGGCGCCGGTTCGCGCCGAAACAAAGCGGCGGATGTCGGGGCCGCGGTACTCTCGCGCCGTGCCCACGCGCCTGACCCGCCCTCGCTCCGCCGTCGTCGTCGCCATCGCCGTCGCCGTCGTCGCCCCGCTGGCCTGCTTCGATCCCACCGATCCGGTGTCGGCCCCGGAAACGACGGGCACGGACGCGGGCTCGGGCACCACCGCGGACCCAGGCACCGCGACGACG
>LNFB01000323.1 GCA_001464385.1 Deltaproteobacteria bacterium Ga0077550
CGCCAGAACGAGGCCCTGTCGATCCTCGAGGATGCCCTGGGCGCGAACGACCCGTCGGTCGCCGTCGCGGTGGTCGCCGTCGGGGAGACCCACCTGGCGATGCACGAGCCGGCCGCGGCGCTGCCGTTCATCGCCCGCGCGCTCGCGATCGACGAGGCCGCGGTCGGACCCGATCACCCGGACGTCGCCTGGGACCTCAACTCGCTCGCGGCGGTCCACAACGACCTCGAGCAGTGGGAGGAGGCGCGCCGGGCGGCCGAGCGCGCCATGGTCATCCGCGCGGCCCACCTCACGCCGGACCGCGTCGGCCAGAGTCGGGTCGAGCTCGCGCGGGCGCTCGTGGGGCTCGGTCGCCTCGACGAGGCCCGCGCCGCGGCCCGCCAGGCGATCGTCGAGTACGCCGCCGAGCCCGACACGCAGGCGAAGATCCAGGCCTGGCTCGACGAGCTGGACGCCCGCGATCCCCCTGGCTTGACGCCGCGACCGGTGGCGGGCTAATCGATCGCGCGCGCGGCCCCCCAAGGGTCGCGCAACCCGCGAAGTCGGGAGCCTCGGCGGCGAGCCCCATGTCGGTGGCACCTACCCGAGACCCGAAGCACCCCCGATCCGGGGGACCCCCTGTCGGGGAGGAAGAACAGATCATGAGCGAATACGGAAATCTCGGAGTCACGGTGCGTACGGCGGCAGGCAAGGGCGCGGTGCGCCAGCTCCGTCGGGCCGGCAAGTTCCCGGCGGTGATCTACGGCGCCGGCAAGGAGAACGTCTCGATCGCGATCGACCCCCGCGAGTTCGGCCGCGCCAGCGATCCGAACAAGGGCTTCAACACCTTCTTCAAGCTCGCGGTGACCACCGCCGACGGCAAGGTCGTCGGCACCGAGACCTGCATCATCGCCGACCAGCAGCGCGACTCGCTGCGCACCGACGTCCTGCACGTCGACTTCATGCGCGTCGATCCCGAGCGCGAGGTCGTGCGTCCCGTGCCGGTCCGCGTCACCGGCCGCGCCGCAGGCGTGGTCAAGGGCGGACGCATCCGCAGCCCGTACCGCACCGTGAAGGTCGCCGCGAAGCCGGCCGAGCTCCCGATCGAGATCGTGGTCGACGTGACCCCGCTCGACAACGGCGACGCGATTCGCATGCGCGACGTGACGATCCCCAACGCGCGCCTCGTCGAGCCCCCGGACGCCGCCCTCGCCCTGTGCGAGATCGCGTACCAGAAGGCCGAAGAAGAGGAGGCCAAGCCGGCCGCTGCCGGTGCTGCGGCGGCCAAGCCCGGCGCTCCGGCGGCCAAGCCCGGCGCCCCGGCGGCCAAGGCCCCCGCGGCCAAGGCCCCCGCGAAGAAGTAGCCCGACCCCGAGGATGTGCTGGTGGCCGACGCGGTGCCATGGCTGCTCGTGGGGCTCGGGAACCCCGGGTCGGCCTACGCGGGCCATCGGCACAACCTCGGCTTCATGACCGCGGAGCGCTGGGTCGAGCGACACGGCGACGCGGGCAGCTGGCGCGACAAGTTCAACGCGCGCACCACCACGGCGTCGACCCCCTGGGGCCGCGTCGTGGTGTTGCTGCCCCAGACCTACATGAACCGCTCGGGCAGCAGCGTCGGCCCGGCTGCGGGGTTTTTCCACGTGCCGCCGGCGCGCATCATCGTGGCCCACGACGAGATCGACTTCGACGTGGGCCGGGTCGCGATCAAGCGCGGCGGGGGCCATGGCGGGCACAACGGGCTGCGCGACCTGATCGCGAGCCTCGGCTCCCCCGACTTCACCCGCATCCGCCTCGGCGTGGGGCGTCCGACTCGGGGCGAGGTCGCCGACTGGGTGCTCAGCGACTTCTCGTCGATCGAGCGCGCGACGATCGTGCCGGAGATGATCGATCGCGGCGAGGCGGCGATCACTGCCATCGTGCGCGATGGCGTGGCCGCGGCCATGAACGCGTGGAACACGAAAACTTGATCCCGCAGGCCGTGTAGGTGCAGACCCACCGTGTGCGTCGTGCATGGGCGCGCACGCGGCCCGGAAAGGACGCGTTCTTTCGGTGTCTGAGCTCGCACGTTCACTGGGCCCGACGCCGCGGCTACGCAATACTGATCGGGTACCGCCTACGCCATGACTCTCCGCAGAACGAACCATCTCCGCGCGAGCGCGAGGCCGCGCAGCATGACGACCGCCGGCGTCCTCGCGGTGCTCACCGCCTGCGGCAGCGAGTCCCCCGACGCGGGGGGGACCACCGAGACCTCCAACTCGGGGATCTTCACGGTCAGCGCGAGCGAGGACTCGACCGCTGGTTCGGCCGGCACCGAAGCTGACACCTCGGGCTCGACCACGACCGGGATCGAGCCCCCCGACAACTGCGGCGAGGTGGACTTCGAGCTGGTGGCCGTGCCGCCCAACGTCGTGCTCGTGCTCGACAAGTCCGGCAGCATGGTGAGTGACAACGACGCCGACTCCGACGGCGAGTTCGACGGGTTCTGGGACCACGACGCCGATCCGATGACGCCGGTCATCTCGCGCTGGAACAGCCTGTACAACGTCGTCGACTTCGTCGTCACCAACTTCGACGCGCAGATCAACTTCGGCGGGGTGCTGTTCCCGTCGGCCGACGCGACCAGCCAGTACTCGGCGAGCGCGTGCGTGGTCGAGGACGTCCCCGAGATCCCCGTCGGGCCCGCCAACGGCGTCGCCATCCTCGCCGGGATCCCCGACGCGCTCGACGTCGACATCCGCGGCGCGACCCCGGCGACCGCGGGGATCCAGACCGCCCTCGATCACCTCGAGACGCTCGACCCGACCGTGCCGCAGTTCCTCATCTTGGTGACCGACGGCGCGGCCAACTGCAGCGCCGATCATCCGGCGCCGCCGGACCTGCTCGAGATCTACGACAGCAACCTGCCGACCCTCGTCGGAACGGCGTTCTCGGACCGCGACGTCCCGACCTTCGTCGTGGGCATCGACATCGTCGACGAGGAGGTCGGCGCCGGCAACGACGGCATCCCGCAGGCCAACACGTTCGTCGAGCTCAACGCGGTCGCCGAGGCCGGCGGACGGGCGAAGGCCGGCAGCGAGAAGTTCTTCAACACGGTCAACGAGATCGAGCTGATGGAGGCCCTCGGCGAGATCGCCGGGCAGGTCGTCAGCTGCGTGATCCCCCTCGATCCCGCCCCCGACAACCCGGATTTCGTCGAGGTCGAGATCGGCGGCGTCGCGATCGACAAGGTCGACGACTGCGCGACGCAGGACGGTTGGGTGTACGTGAACCCAGGCGGGCCCTACGACGCACTCGAGCTGTGCGGCTCGGCGTGCGACGCCTACGTCGAGGCTGGCCTCGTCGACGCGACGTATGGTTGTCCGCCTGCGGGCTGACGATCTCGCGCGCGATCGGATCGCGATTCGCGATCCGATTTTTCTTGGACGTGATCGGCCGCGGCAATATCCTCGACGGATGATGCGCCTCCGACTGGTCTCGTTGTCGACGCTGGGTTCCCTCGTGGCCTGTGGTGGTGGTTCCGAGGCCACGACGACGTCGGTCAGCACCGGCGGTGGCGAGTCGGGGATCGTCACGATCACGGCGTCGGCCTCCGGTGACACCACGGCGGATCCGACGACGCCCGGCACCGGGAGCGCGAGCGGCAGCAGCGACGACACGACGACGCCGGTGGACTCCTCGGCCGGCGAGAGCGGCCCGACGGGCTGCACGAGCAACGACGACTGCGCGGGCGATCCGGGCGGGCCGGTCTGCAACGCGGACAACGGCGAGTGTGTCGATTGCACGCCGTCCGACGATCCCTGCGCCGAGGGCAACTACTGCGATCCCGGCACGAACGACTGCGTCCCGGGCTGCATCGCCGACGAGGACTGCGGCGGCGGACTGACCTGCGACGTGCCGACGAACACCTGCGTCGGGTGCATCGCCGACGCCGAGTGCCCGCTCGGATCGGTCTGCGACACCGGCATGTGCGTGCCCGGCTGCACCGATCAGCAGGCGTGCCCCGAGGGCCTGGCGTGCTGCGCCGAGCAGTGCGTCGACATCATGACCGACGAGGCCAACTGTGGCGGCTGCGATGCTCCGTGCGCGCCCGACAACGCGACGGCCGAGTGCACGGATGGCATGTGCGGCATCGGCTCGTGCGACAACGGCTACGAGGACTGCAACGGCGGCGTCAACGACGGCTGCGAGGTCGACGGCGCGTGCGCGTGCACGCCGAACCAGGCCTACGCGTGCTACAGCGGCCCGGTCGGCACCCAGGACGTGGGCATCTGCGCCGCCGGCATGCAGGTCTGCAACGCCCAGGGCACCGGCTTCGGCCCGTGCGTGGGCCAGGTGTTGCCCGCGCTCGAGCTGTGCGCCAGCGGGGTCGACGAGAACTGCGACGGCACGACGGACGAGGACCCCGATCTCGACGGCGACGGCTGGACGCAGTGCGGCGGTGATTGCTGCGACGACGTCGGCGTGGGCTGCCTCTCGCCGACGCTGGTCAACCCCGGCGCGTTCGAGTTCGGCGGCAACGTCGTCGACGACGACTGCGACGGCACCATCGACAACGTCCTGGCGACGTGCGACGGCGCGCTGGCGAGCAACTCGGCGGTGGCCGCCGACTACGCCCGCGCGATCGATCTCTGCCAGTTCACGACGCTCAATCCCGCGGATCCGGCGGATCGCAACTGGGGCGTCATCACGTCGGCGCTGCACCTCGCCAGCGGCGCGGGGGCCCCGGCGGCGAACTCTCGGTCGATCCGTCCCGGCTTCGGCAGCGTCATCACGCCCGAGTACGGCAGCCGGCTCGCGGTGTTCTCGACGGGCAACGCGGCCGACGGCAACGACATCAACCCGCCGTTCGCGGCGTTCCAGCAGGGCACCGACACGGCGACCTCGAGCGCCTTCCCGGCCCCGTGGTTCGCCGACAACGGCAACGCGCTGCCCAACGTCCCGGGCTGCCCGGCGCTCGCCGGCGGCGCCACGGCCTACAACCCCGTGATGCTCTCGCTCGACGTCCGCGTGCCGACCAACGCCCAGTCGTTCTCGGTGCGGTTCTACTTCTTCTCGGCCGAGTACCCCGAGTACGTGTGCACGGCGTTCAACGACATGTTCGTCACGCTGATCGACTCGACCAACGCGACCAACCCCGCCGACGGCAACCTCGCGGTGTACGACGACGGCGTGACGCTGTGGCCGGTCGGCGTGAACATCCTCGCCGCCGCCAACGGCCTGTTCACCCAGTGCGCCAACGGCAACATCAGCCAGTGCGGCTTCGGGGGCAACTACGCCGGCTGCGTTGGTGCCGGCGAACTCGCCGGCAGCGGCTTCGATGTCGACGCCAACGCGTGCGGCTACAACGGCGACGCCGGTGGCGGCACGGGCTGGCTCACGATCAACGGCAACGTCACCCCGGGCGAGGTGATGACGCTGCGCTTCGTCGTCTGGGACACCAGCGACGGCGTGTGGGACTCGCTGGTCCTCGTCGACGACTTCCAGTGGTCGGTCGAGGCCTCGGAGCCCGGCGTCCAGCCCGGCTGATGGCCGAGGTTCCCTCGCGCATCCGCTCGCGCACCCGAAGGCATGACCATGACCATGAACACGACGCGAATTCTCCGAGTCTCGGCCGCCACCCTCGCGCTGGTCGCGGGCTGCAAGAGCGACACCCCGCCCGAGACGGCCGATGGCACCGGCTCGGCCGGCATCACCATGACGGCGGGCAGCGCCTCGGAGACGGACGCGACCGGGGGCACCGACGCGAGCACCGGCGGCACGGCGACGACCACCGACGCCACCGGCAGCACCTCGGGCACGGCCGATCCCGACACCTCCGCGGGCACGACCGAGCCGAGCACGACCGAGTCGAGCACAGATCCTACGACGGATCCGACCGACTCCAGCGGCAGCAGCACCACCGAGGCGATCCTGCCGTGCGACGTGGCCATGGCCGAGCTCGAGCCCGTGCCGCCCAACGTCATGCTCGTCCTCGACAAGTCGGGCAGCATGGTCGACAACTCGTGGGACCACGACGCCAACGGCGGCACCCCGGACATCACGCGGTGGGACAGCCTGTACCAGGTCGTCGATTTCGTGACGACGACGTTCGATGATCAGATCAACTTCGGGGCGGTGCTCTTCCCCGCCGTCAACGCGACCGGGCTCTACAACGCGACCGCGTGCGTGATGGGTGGCGCCCCGGACATCGGGGTCTCGCCGAACAACTCCGCGGCGATCCTCGCCGGAATCCCCGCGGCGAACGAGCTCATGATCGACGGCGGCACGCCGGCGACCGCGGGCGTCACGGTCGGCCGCGATCACCTGCTCGATCAGAACGCGGCCAACCCCCGCGCGATCATCCTGGTGACCGACGGCGCGGCCAACTGCGCCAGCGATGCCGCGAACAACACCCAGCGCTTCGAGGAGTACGACGAGCAGCTCCCGATCGTGGTCGGCAGCGCCTGGACCGACGACGGCATCCCGGTCTACGTGGTGGGCATCGACGTCGCCGACGCGTTCTCGAACGCGGCCACCGACGGCTACCCCAACAACACCAACACCTACGACGCGCTCAACGAGGTTGCCGTTGCCGGTGGTCAGCCGTTGGGCGGCGCCGAGCAGTTCTACCAGACGACCAACCAGCTCGAGCTGCAGGACGCCCTCGAGCAGATCGTCGCGCAGGCCCTCAGCTGCACCGTGCCGCTCGACCCCGAGCCGCCCTTCCCCGATCTGCTCGAGGTCGTCGTCGCCGACATGGACGTGCCCGCGGTGATGGATTGCGCCACCGAGGACGGCTGGGTCTACACCAACCCCGGCGGGCCCTACGACTCGATCGAGCTGTGCGGGACGTGGTGCGACGCGCTCAAGGACGCGGGCTCCGTCACGGCGAACTACTTCTGCGACGCGGGCTGACCGCCCTACTTCCCGCGGCGTTGCACCGCGAAGCGGCCGGGGCCGATCAGGATCAACGCTGCGAAGACGATCGCGGCTTCGATCGCGTGCGACGACTTGGTGAAGCCGTCGCCGTCCTGCAGGTGCATCACGCTCGCGACGACCATCGTCGCGAGGAGCATCGCGGCGCCCGGCCGGAAGAACAGGCCGAGGGCGATCAAGAGGCCGCCGAAGAACTCGGAGCACGCGGCGAGGAAGCCCCACATCGTCGGCCACAGATCGATGCCCAGGCGCGTCATCGCGCCGCCGATCTTCACCCAGCTCTTGGCGCCGCCCGCGAGCTTGGGCCAGCCGTGGGCCATGAACATGCCGCCGAGGCCGAGACGCAGCAGCAAGAGGCCGTGATCGGTGGTGCGCTCGAACAGCTTCATGGCCGGCGACCATCGCCCGAGCGCCGCCGAAGGGTCAACCAAAGCGCCGCCGCGGATCCGTAGTACTCTGCCGCGCAGGCGAGATGGTGACCAACGGTCGCGAGCCACCGGCGTCGCTGG
The DNA here is from genome assembly GCA_001464385.1 of Deltaproteobacteria bacterium Ga0077550. GTDB lineage: Bacteria > Myxococcota_A > Polyangia > Nannocystales > Nannocystaceae > Xiheibacterium > Xiheibacterium aquaticum. The sequence continues at coordinate 7,407 of LNFB01000323.1, forward strand.
ACTCGGCGGGGGCGCCGTCCTCGGGCGATCCGCCACCGACGCCGAGCGGGGTATCGCCGTCGACGCCCGAGATGACGCTCGCGGGGACGCACGACGGATCGGAGCCGCCGCGCGTGGCGCAGGACGTCGGCCTCTCGCCGGGGGCGACGATCGGGCGCTATGTCGTGCTCAGCCCGCTCGGCGGCGGCGCCATGGGCGTCGTGTACACCGCCCACGATCCCGAGCTCGATCGCACGGTCGCGCTCAAGCTGCTGCGCCCGCGGGTGGGTCTCGACAAGGTGGACGCCGGCCACCGCCGCCTGCTCGCCGAGGCCCAGGCGCTGGCGCGGCTCAACCACCCCAACGTGGTCACTGTGTTCGACGTCGGCGAGCACTACGGCCTGGTGTTCGTCGCGATGGAGCTCATCGACGGCGACACGCTGCGGGCGTGGCTCGCCCGGCAGCCGCGCGCGTGGCCCGAGATCCTCGACGTGATGGTCCAGGCCGGGCGCGGGCTCGCGGCGGCGCACGCCGGCGATCTGATCCATCGCGACGTGAAGCCCGACAACGTCATGATCGGCGTCGATGGTCGCGTGCGGGTCATGGACTTCGGCCTCGCCAAGGCCGCGAGTCGACGGCAGCTCGGCGACGCCTCGGGCGATCGCCACAACAGCGGCAACACGCCCATCGGCGGGTTCGTCGGCACGCCGGCCTACGCGGCCCCCGAGCAGCTGTCGGGTCGGCGCGGCAAGGCCACCGCGGATCAGTTCTCGTACTGCGTGACGCTGTGGGAGGCGCTGTTCGGGCGGCGCCCGTTCGTCGCCGACACGATCCCCGCGCTCGCGTCCGAGATCCTCGCGGGCAACCTCGTCGAGCCGGCCCGTGGCGCGCGCGTGCCGGGGTGGTTGCGCCGCACCGTCGAGCGCGGGCTCGCGAGTGAACCGGAGCGGCGGTGGCCGTCGATGGACGCGCTGCTCGAGGCGCTGGAGCGGGGGCACGCGCGCGCGCGATGGGGCCGCACCGTCGGCCTCGCGTCGCTGGTGGGTGCGACGGCGTTCGGGCTGTTGGCGTGGCGGCACCACGCCGCCGAGCAGCGACAGGACGCCTGCACCACCGCTGGCACCGCCATCGACGCGGTATGGAACGCGGATCGTGCGGCGACGATGCGCGCCGCGCTGGTCCAGACCGGGCTCGGGCACGCCGAGGAGACGGCGCTGCGCGTGATCCCATGGCTCGATGCCCATGCTGCGGCGTGGCGGGCGGTCCGGACCGACGCGTGCGAGCGGACGGACATCGAGGAATCGTGGGACGCCACCACGGCCGAGCGCTCCCTGGCGTGCCTCGACGAGCGCCGCATCGAGTTCGAGTCGCTGGTGCGCGCGCTCGAGCGCGGTGACGCGAGCAGCGTCGCCAACGCGGTCCCGGCGGCCGCACGGCTGGGGCGGCTCGAGCCGTGCACCGACGCGTTCTCGCTGTCGCGGCGACCGGATCCTCCCGCGGCGGGGCGCGACGCGGTGCTCGAGCTGCGCGACGAGCTGCTGCGCGCCGCGGCGCTGCAGGAGATCGGCGCCTACGACGAGGCACTCACCCTCGCGCGCGCGCTGCTCGAGCGGGCCGAGGCCCTCGCGTGGCCGCCTCTGGTCGCCGAGGCGCGGCTGCGCGTCGGTCGACTGCTCGAGCGCACCGCCGACTATCCCGGGGCCGAGCAGCTGCTCGAGTCGGCGTACTTCGAGGCCGGCCGCGCCGATGCGACGGATGTCGCGGCCGAGGCCGCCCGCGATCTGGTGCGCGTCGCCGCCGATCGCCTGGCCGAGCACGCGGACGCCCTGCGGTGGGCCCGGCACCTCGAGTTGATGCTGGTCCGCACGCCGGATCCGGCCGGCCTCAACGCAGCGGTCCGCGCCGAGTCCTTGGCGATCGTCCACCACGCGATGGGCGAGCACACCCTGGCCAAGGCCGAGTACGAGGAGGCGATCGCGGCGCGCGAGCGGGTGACCGGCCCCGAGCACCCCGAGGTGCTCGACCTGCGCGGCAACCTCGCCACGCTCCTCATCGACATGGGCGATCACGAGGCCGCGCGGGCGATGAACGTGGCGGTCCTCGCGGCGCGCGAGGAGGCGCTCGGGCCCGGTCATCCCAAGGTCGCGATGTCGCTCAACAACCTCGCCCGCGATCACCGTGCGATGGGTGAGAACGCGGAGGCCCGCGCGCTGTACGAGCGAGCGCTCGCGATCTGGACCGCATCGCTGGGGCCCGAGCATCCCCATGTCGCGCAGGTGCTCAACAACCTCGGCAACATCTCGCTCGCCGAGGGCGACACCGTGACGGCCACCTCGCTGCACGAGCGCGCGCTCGCGATCCGGCAGCGCGCGCTCGGCCCCGACCACCCGGATGTCGCGCAGAGCCTCGCCAACCTCGGCAACCTGCAGCTCTTCGCCCAGGACTTCGCGGCGGCGCGCGCTCGGTACGAGGCGGCGCTGGCGATCGAGGAGAAGGTCCTCGGCCCCGAGCACCCGCGCGTCGCGATGACGATGGGCAACCTCGGCCTCGCCATCATGGAGCAGGGCGACCTTGCCACCGCCGAGCAGCTGCAGCGGCGCGCCCTCGAACTCCGCGAGCGCGTGCTCGGGCCCGACCATCCGACGGTGGCGCAGAACCTCGAGAACCTCGGATCGGTACTCCAGAAGCGCGGGGATCTGGACGGCGCCGAGCGGTACCTCGAGCGCTCCCTGGAGGTTTGGGACGCGAGCATGGGCAAGCAGCACCCGGCGCGCGCGTACTCGTTGATCGGCCTCGCCGAGATCGCCGCCGCGCGAGGTCGGACCGTCGACGCGGTGCGGCTCGCCGAGGAGGCGCTCCAGCTGCGCACCGCCAGTCGAGCCCCCCCGTCCGAGCTCGGCGCCGCGCGATTGGCCCTCGCCCGCGTGCTCGACGACCCGCCCCGCGCCCGCGCACTCGCCGAGCTCGCGCAGATCGATCTCGCCGCGGGCAACCCTGCCGACGCGGCCGCGGTGGCCGAGTGGCTCGCCGCGCACCCCGAGTGACGGCTCACGATCGCTGCGGGTGCAGCACCGCGAGGCGCACCACCTCGGCCCGGTTCGCCGCGCCCAGCCGCGCGCACACCCGCACCAACAGGTTGCGCACGGTGTGGATCGACGCGCCCAGGGCGGCGCCGATCTCGGCGTTCGTGCGGCCGAGCGCGACGTACTCGACGACCTCGCGCTGACGCGGCGTGAGCCGCTCGTCGACGCAGCGCACCCCGGTCACGAGGCCCGGCAACGACGGCTGCGCGCGCGCCAGGTGATAGGCGTCGCCGAGCGTCAGCACCGGCACGAGCGCGGTGATGGCCAGCCGCTCGCGTGTCGAGAACGGCGGATCGCGGCGACGCATGAGCAGGACCGCCGAGATGATCCGCTCGTCGACCACGAGGTGGGCCATCGACGCGGCGCGGATCCCCAGCGGTCGGGCGACCAGGCGATTCCACCGGGTGCGCGCCGCGCCGCGGACCCCGAAGGCCTCGCGATCCGTGGCGACGCCGTGCTGCGCGAGCGCGGTGTGCATGAGCGGCGCGAGGGAGACCGCGTGGTCGTCCCACTGCTTCGTGGTCGCGGCGAGCCGCGCGAGCTCGAGCCCGATCACGCCGGCGCGCGACAGCGGCACCCGCGGCGACAGCTCGTGGAAGAGCGCGGCCTCGAAGCGCACCCCCGACGCGCTCGCGCCGGTCGCCACCGCGTGGCTCGATCGTGCGCTGTACCCCTTCGCGTCGCACTGGCACGACACCGACGCCGGTCGCATGCACGTCGTCGACGAGGGCTCGGGTCCGCCGATCCTGTTCGTCCACGGCACGCCGTCGTGGTCGTTCGAGTGGCGGCATGCGATCTCGGCGCTGCGTGGCGAGCACCGCTGCATCGCCCCGGACCACCTCGGCTTCGGGCTGTCGGACAAGCCACCCGCCGCCCCGTACACGCCGGCCGATCACGCGGCGCGACTGCGGGGGCTCGTGCGCGCGCTGGACTTGCGCGACCTGACGCTGGTCGTGCACGACTTCGGCGGTCCCATCGGGCTGTCGGTCGCGCTCGACGAGCCCGATCGCGTCTCGCGGATCGTGATCCTCAACAGCTGGATGTGGGCCCACGGCGACGACCCGAAGGTCCGCCGACTGTCGCGCCTAGTCGCCTCTCCGATCGGTCGGTGGCTGTATCTGCGGCTCAACGCGTCGCCACGGTGGTTGATCCCGATGTCGTTCCGCGATCGCAGCAAGCTGACGCCCGCGATCCATCGCCACTACATGCGGCCGTTCGCGAGCCGCGATGGGCGCATGGGACCCTGGACGCTGGGCTGTGCGCTGGCCGGCGCCGACCCGTGGTACGCGTCGCTCTGGGCGCGCCGCGCCGCGCTGCGCGAGCGGCCCGTGACGCTGTTGTGGGGCGCGGAGGATCCGGCCTTCGGTGCGCCGTACCTCGCGCGCTGGCGCGAGGCGCTGCCCCACGCGCGCGTCGTGACGATCGACGACGTCGGGCACTTCCCCCAGGAGGAGGCGCCCGAGCGGGTGACGGCTGTGATCCGCGACGCGTCCCGGGGTCCCACGAAGTGATGAGCGGTGAGCGCGACGGACGACGACGCCTTCGTCGCGCGCCTCGTGCCGTGACGCGGGCTCACGGCTCGAGCTTCACCAGCGGCGTCGTCCACAGGTACACGTAGTGCTTGCGCCGCTTCGGCGGCGGGCGGTGGTGCTCGGCGACGATCATCCAGATGTCGTCGGGATCGTAGCCCGTCATGTCGAAGTCGTGCGAGATGATGCGGGCCTTCGGCGCGAGCTTCTCGAGCTGCGGCACGAGCCGCACGTTGAGCTCGGGCAACAGGTACAGCGTGACCACCGTGGCCGGCGTCAGATCGACGTCGAAGATGTTCTTCTGCAGGATGGTGACGAGGTGGCCGACCTTGGCCTTCTCGACGTTGGCGCGGGCCTCGGCGACGCGCTCGGGATCGAGATCGAAGCCGACGGCACGGGCGCCGTAGGTCTTCGCGGCGGCGATCACCAGGCGACCGTCGCCGCAGCCGAGATCGTAGACCACGTCGTCCTTGGTGATCGCCGCGACCTCGAGCATCTTCGCGACGACGTTGCGCGGCGTCGGCACGTACTCGATGTCGAGCGCGGGCGCCTCGGGCTCGGCCGGGTCGGGCTCGGGCGGCTTCACCTCGGGCGGCGTCTCGACCTCCGCCGGCTTCGCGTCGGGCGGCTTCGCGTCGGGCGACTTCACCTCGGGCGGCTTCGCGTCACGCGGTGCGGCATCGGGCGGCGTCGCGTCGGCCGACTTCGCGGGCGCCGCCACGGATGCGACCGGCGTCGGGGAGGCCGGCGTCGGGGAGGGCGCGCCGCACCCGAGCAGGATCGCCAGGGCGGCGGAGGTCGGGGGGACGCGCATCGCGTGTCCGCGAGCCTACCGCAGTTCGGCTAGCGCGCCTCGAGCAGCGTGGTGAGCCACGGCTGCAGCTCGCTCGGCACGCTCCTCGCCGGCAGCACCCCGTCGATCGCGGTGCACCCCGCGAACGACTCGCGATCGCGGTGCGACATCAGCAGGATCCGGCAGCCGTGCCCCGCGTCGCGCAGCCGCGTCGCGAGCTGCAGGCCGCTCATCCCCGGCAGATCATCGGCGGTCACCACCGCCAGCGGGGCGCCGCCGTCGACGATCGCCTGCCACGCCTCCTGCGGATCGGCGAAGCCCAGCACCGGGAGCCCCCACTGGCGCACCCAGGCCTCGAGGACGGGCCGCGCGTCGTCGTCATCGTCGACGATCACGACCTTGTCGCGGGTCGCGACGCGACCGTCGGGTCGCACGCGCTCGCCGCTGATGTCGACGTGGACCCCGACCGCGCGCAGCGGTCGTCCCTCGGCGTCGCGCGCGGTGATGCGGCCGCGATCGAGGATCGGGATCCAACGATCGTCCGCGCCGCGCAGCCGGACGATCTGCTCGTACCGCGCCGCTCGTCCGACGACGAGGTCGTCGACGGCACGGCGCGCCCGCGCGAGGTCATCGGGGTGGACGAGCTTGCCCCACGCCGAGAGCGTCGACGCGATCTCGCCGGGGGCGTACCCCAGCATCGCCGACGCGCTGCGGCTGTAGTGGATCACGTTGGTCCGCAGATCCCACGACCACATCCCGACATCCGCGAGCTCGACGGCGAGGTGCGCGTCGGCGAGCTCGGCGACGAGGCCGGCGTGGGCGCGTCGCGCCGCCGCCGACTCGCGGTGCCACCACAGTCCGGCGACACCCGCGGCCGCAGCAGCGGTGAGCGCCGCCGCGGGGTCCCACGCCGCGATCGCAGCGAGCCCCGTCACACCGAGACCGGCGAGCAACACGGACGAGCCGTGCATCGCCGGGATCGCGAGTCGTGCCACGATCGAGAAGGTAGCAGACGCGGCCGCGCGACAACGCGCGGCCCTCGCCGCCCCGGCCGCGGGGGCGCGAACATCATCCCGCCAGCTCGAGCTTGTTGACCGCCTGCTTCGCCGCGTCCCGCACCGGGTAGCACCAGCAACCCTGGGACATGAACGGGTCGCTCCACTGCATCCGCTCGAGGTGCTTCTTGGCCTTCTGCAGCTTCAGCTCGCCGACCGCCCACACGGCTCGCTCGCGGATGCCGGCGTCGTCGCTCCCCAGCGCCTTGACGATCGCGTCGTCGACGTTGCGGCAGCCCTCCGCGGCGATGCGATCGAGGACCCACTGACCCGTCACCGATTCCCCCGCCGCCAATGTGCGGCGCCACGTCGCGGCATGCTCCTCGCACTTGCCCCACCGCCCGGCCTGGTCGAGGAAGCTCGCCGTGAGGTCGAGGGCCCGCGGCGCCGAGGGCAGCGGGCTCTTGCCGCCCAGCAGGTACTCGCGCACCTCGTCGGCGAGCTTGTCCTTGCCCACCCGCGTCGCGAGCTCGCCCAACAGCGCCTCGCCCTGCTGCGGCGTGCCGTCGAGGAGCGCGACGAACAGCACGTCGTAGCGCTGCGACGCGACCAGCTTCTGTCCGGCGAACGGCGCACAGTACTCCCAGGCCGGCAGCTCGCGCCCGCACTCGCCCTCGACCCAGCGGCGCACCGCGTGGCCGTCCTTGGCGATCGCGTCGTCGAGCCGTGGGCTGAGCCCCTGCACCGTGGACTCGATGTACTTCGCCCGGCCCTCGGTCGTCGCGATCGCGCTGGCCTTCGCCCACAGCCCGTCGGGATCCTGCTTGCCGAGGCCGCCGCCGCACTTCTTGCCGAGCTCGGCGTCGAGCGCCGCGACCTCGGCGTCGAGCGCGAGATCGGCGACGTGGGCCCTGGTCGCCGTGCGCCGCTGCAGCGCGGCGACCAGGGTCTTGCCGGCCTGGGCGCGCACCGCCGGATCGCCGCGCTCGGGCACCTTGGTCGGCTTGTCCATGCACTTGTACAGATAGATGCTCGACAGCTCGCGGTAGGCCGACGCGAACGCGGCCTGCTCGTCGGTCTCGGCCAACGTGCGACCGAGCGTGGCCACCCCGTCGTAGCCCACGCCGTCGGCGCCGATCGGCGTGAGCTCGCCCTTGGCGGCGCGCATCAACAGGCTGCAGCCGGTCCCACCGAGGCCCACGACACCCGCGAGCGACAGCGCGAACACTCCATGACGAATCGACATGACGAAACCCTTCCGTGGCGGGGCCGTTGTTCGCCCCGCTCGAGGGCTGCAGGCGCGGGCGCGGGGGAATCGACGCACGTCGCCGGACGCGTCAACTCACGGCTCGAGCTCGCGCCGGAATTCCGCGAGGACCGCGAGGTTCGCCGCGACGCCGATCTGCTCGCGATCGCTCCACGCCGACTCGGTCGCCGCGAGCAGGCGCAGGACCTCGGGGCGGCTCGGCGCGCCGTCGCGTCGCCACCGGGCGCGCGCCTCGTTGAAGTAGGCCAGCCCCTCGCGCAGCGGGGTGTCGGGGCCCAGGCTGCGCACCATCCGGCACGCGGCGATGCACTCGTCCCAGCGGCCGCGGTGCAGCGCGATCTGGGCGAGCGGCGTGTAGAACTCGGCCAGGCGCGGCGCGTCGCCGAGGATCTCCCGCGCGAGCGTCACCGCGAGCTCGGCCTCGGCGGCGGCCTCGTCGTAGCGCTCGAGGTGGTCCAGCGCCAGCCCGAGGTCGCGGTGCGTGCGGGCGACCTCCAGGCCCGACGCCACCTCGGGGTGCTGGGCGAGGATCGCCAGCGCGGTGTGGTACCCCGCCTCCGCGCCCGCGTAGTCGCCTCCACGATCGCGGACGGCCGCGAGCGCGCCCTCGAGCCGCGCCACGATCGGGTGCGACGACCCGACGAGGCGCCGCCGGATCTCGAGCGCGCGGGCGAACTGTTGCTCGGCTTCGTCGAGCCGATCGAGCCCGAGCAGGGTGCCCGCGAGGTTCTCCGCGACCTCGGCGGTCAGCACGTTCCACTCGCCGAGCAGTGCGACGGCGCGTGCGTCGGCGTCGCGCAGGATGTCCAGCGAACGACCGTCACCCACGACCAGCCCGAGGTTCATGAGCGCCGTGATCGCGCCGGGTGTGTTCGGGGCCGTCGCCTCGCGCACGCGGAACGCCTCCTCGAACTGCACCTCGGCCCGCGCGTAGTCGCCGAGCTCGAAGTACACCCGCCCGAGGTTGCCGAGCGGGTGCGCGAGCTGGGGGTGCAGATCGCCGCCTTGCGCCCGCTGCAGCGCGGCCGATCGCGTGAACAGCTCGCGCGCGCCCTCGAGGTCGTGGGTGTCGTCGCGGATCATGCCCATCTCGTTGAAGATGCGCGGCGCCCAGGCCGAGGCCTCGTCGTGATCGCACAGCGCCCACGCGTGCTCGAGCGCGGCCATCGCCTCGGCGTAGCGCGCGAGCTCGCGGTGCGCGTCGGCGGTCACGATCGCCAGCTCGATCCGCTGCGCGCGGGTGGGCGCGGCGCGGCCCTGCCAGGTGTCGGCGTGGCGGATCCACAGGTCGGCGTCGGCGGGTCGACCGACGCGCGGCACGAGGCCGACCAGCGCCACTGCGGCCGCGAACGCGCCGGGTCCGTGATCGATCGCGACCGCGTCGAGGTAGGTCCGCTCGAGCAGCACCGCGGCGTCGTCGAGCCTCGCGGTGCGCAGCAGGGCGAGGCCGAGCTCGACCTCGGCGTCGATCGTCGCCCGCGGCAGGCCGAGCGCCTGGGCCTTCGCGACCGCATCGGACGCGAGGCTCGCGGCCTCCGTCCAGTGCCCTGTCCACCACCGCGCGCGGGCCTGCGCGAGGATCTCGTCGACGTCCGAACGCGCGGGCCGCTCGTCGTCGAGGGGCGCCGCGGCGCAGACGCTCGGATCGGGCAGCGCCTGCACGGCCGTCGCCGCGCGCGTCACCGTGTCGCCGTCGGCGGCGTCGAACATCTCGAGCAGGCTGGCGAGCTCGGTCTGCTGGCGCTCGAGGCACGCGAGCACCGACGCCTGGGTCGGGCAGGGTCGCGCTGCGTCCGTCCAGCCTGCCGCCCAGGTGTCGAGATCCGACGCGATCGCGGGCCACATCGCCGCGCCCGTCGGCGCCGCCGCGAACGCCTCGCCGATCGCCGCCCGACGGCTCGGTGACCACACCGCGTCCAGGCGATCGTCGAGGGTGCACGCGGGCGTCGGCGCGGCGGAATCGGTCGCGAGCACCAGCGCCACGGCGGACGCGAGGCCGACGAGCGTCGCGCCCACGATCGCGATCGTCGGGGCGCGGCGCGGCCGGTCGAGCGCGGCGAGCAGCGCGTCCATGTCGGCGAAGCGGGCCGCGGGATCGGGGCGACGCGCGCGCCGCAGCGCCGCCGCGATCCGCCGCGGTACGCCGCCGGGCAAGGCCTGCAGCGCTTCGTCGAGCGCCACGGCGAAGGCGTGCTGATCGGCGGCGTGCGACACCGGCCGGCCCTCGCGCTGCTCCGGCGCCATGTAGCGCGGCGTGCCGCCCCTCGACGTCGGTGCGGCCGCGTCGACGTCGCCGTCGCCCGTGCTGGCGTCGGGCTCGAGCACCGCGGCGAGGCCGAAGTCGGTCACGCGCACGCGACCGTCTCGACCGACGAGCGCGTTGCTGGGCTTGAAATCGCGGTGCACCAGGCCGCGGGCGTGCGCCGCCGCGAGCCCGCGCCCGGCGGCGCGGAACACCGCGAGGACCTCGTCGATCGTGCGCGGCGCCGCGGCACACCACGCGCCGAGATCCGCGCCGTCGACGAACTCCATCACGACGTAGACCTCGCCGTCGTGGACCCCGACGTCGAGCACGGCGACGACGTTCGGGTGCTCGATCGCCGCCATCGCCCGCGCTTCGCGGCGCAGTCGATCGGGGTCGCGGGTTCGGTCGCCGCGCACGACCTTGATCGCGACCGCGCGGCGCAGCTGGGGATCCCAGGCGCGATAGACCACGCCCATGCCGCCCTGGCCGACGCGCGTCAGCTCGCGGTAGCGACCGAGACCGCGGCCCGCCGCGTCCGCGCGATCGAACATGCGCTCGCGCAGCGCCGCGAGCATGCGCGCCGCGTTGCGATCGTCCTCCACCGGCGCCGCGCCCATCCAGCCGGCGAGCGAGTCGGCGCCCGACGACAGCTCGTTCATCGGAAGCTCCTGCCCATGCAGCCGTCTGCGCCCGACGACAGCTCGTTCATCGGAGCATCGGCTCGTCCGCGAAGCCCAGCGCCGCGTGCTCCCGCAGCTCGCGCTTGAGCGCGTCGCGGGCCCGCGTCACGCGGCTGCGCACGGTGCTCTCGTTGATGCCGAGCACCGAGGCGATCTGCGGCGCGCTCATCCCCTCCCAGTAGGTCAGCTCGAGGGCGATCTGGGCCTCGAGCGGCAGGCCGCGCAGGGCCTCCGTCAGCACCCGGGCCCGCTGCTGCTCGGCCAGCAGCGACGACGGCGACGCGCCGAGGTCACGCAGGGACAGCTCCGAGAGACCGACCTGCGGCCCGAGCCGACGCTCGTGACGCAGCCGATCGAACAGGCGGTTGCGGGCGATGCGGAAGAGGTACGCCCGGAAGAGGCCGGGATCGCGGAGATCGGGGCTCGCCTCGAGGCAGTCGAGCAGCGTCCGCTGGATGAGGTCGTCGACGCCGCCCTCGACCTTGTGGGTGAAGAACCGGTGCAGGGAGGCGAAACAGAGCCGGAGCAGGCGATCCCCGGCCTCGGCGTCGCCGTCGCGCCAGCGCGAGAGCAGCTCGGGCGCCTCGTCCACCGCCGGCGATGGTAGCCGAACGGAGGGCCCGCGCCCGACGCCTCGGCATCACGGCGGGGCACGCGGCAGGGTCTGGCTTACGTTTCGAGTGTCGAGCCGGCGTGACGCGAGGGGCGTCCGCCCGTCGTACCCACCGCGGTCGACGCCACCGACGGTCCCCAGGGTGAGGCCGGAGTGGCCCGTGGGGGCAGGGGGAGACGACTGGGCTCGGGCCTTGCCCCCACGCTGGGATTGCGTGTATGTCGTGCCCCGCGCGCCGCGGGGCGTCGCAGGCCGAAGCCAAGCGCCGGCCTTGTCCTTCGGGGCCATGACCGCGGCGTAGAAGGAATCCTACCCGTGGACACGCAGACGCTCTTCTACTCGATTCCCGTTGCGGGCCTGGTCGGCCTCGCCTACGCGTATACGACCGCCACCTGGATCGGCAAACAGGACCCCGGTGATCGTCGCATGCAGACGATCGCGGATCAGATCTCCAAGGGTGCGATGGCGTTCATCTCCGCCGAGTACAAGGTGCTCGCGGGGTTCGTCGTCGCCGTCGCCGCCCTGCTCATCGCGCTCAACCTGTCGGCCGGCGCCTCGCCGCTCATCGGCCTGGCGTTCATCACCGGCGCCGGCGCCTCGGCCCTGTCGGGCTACTTCGGCATGCGCGTGGCCACCCAGGCCAACGTGCGCACCGCCGCCGCCGCCCGCCGCGGCCTCGCCCCCGCCCTCGTCATCGCCTTCCGCGGCGGCGCGGTCATGGGCATGAGCGTCGTCGGGCTCGGCCTGCTCGGCCTCGGCATCCTCTTCATCGCCTTCAACGCGCAGTTCGGCGCGCTGCAGGGCATCGAGGGTGGCGACCCCGCCAAGACCCAGCTCTACAATGTCGTCCAGCTCCTCGCGGGCTACTCGATGGGCGCCTCGTCCATCGCGTTGTTCGCCCGCGTCGGCGGCGGCATCTACACCAAGGCCGCGGACGTCGGCGGCGACCTCGTCGGCAAGGTCGAGTCGGGCATCCCCGAGGATCACCCACTCAACCCCGCGACCATCGCCGACAACGTCGGTGACAACGTCGGCGACGTCGCTGGCATGGGCGCCGATCTCTTCGAGTCGTACATCGCCTCGATCGTCGGCACGATGATCATCGGCATCACGCTGACGAGCGGCCGCCTCGAGGCCGTGCTCCTGCCGTGTGTGATCGCTGCGATCGGCGTGGTCATCTCGGTGGCCGCCACGTACGCGGTCAAGACCAAGGAAGACGGCGACCCGCAGGCCGCCCTCAACGGTGGCTCGGTCGGCGCCGCGGTGCTGATGGTCGTCCTCGCCTGGTTCCTCATCGACATGTTCATCGGCATGGCCAAGACCGGTGGCCACCCGATCACGATCGGGGACAAGGCTGTCGGCACCATCGACCTCTTCATCCCGATGGCCGCGGGTCTCGCCGCCGGCGTCGCGGTCGGCTTCATCACCGACTACTACTGCAGCAAGCACAAGCCCGCGGTCGACAGCATCGTCGCCCAGTCGGCGACCGGCCCCGCGACCAACATCATCGCGGGCCTCGGCGTCGGCATGCAGTCGACGGCCGCGCCGGTGCTCTGCATCGCCGCTGCCATCTTCGCCGCCAACCACTACGCCGGCCTGTACGGCATCGCGCTCGCCGGTCTCGGCATGCTCTCGACCACCGGCATCCAGCTGGCGGTCGACGCGTACGGCCCGATCTCGGACAACGCCGGTGGCATCGCGCAGATGGCCAACCTGCCCCCCGAGGTCCGTGGTCGCACGGACAACCTCGACGCGGTCGGCAACACCACCGCGGCGATCGGCAAGGGCTTCGCCATCGGCTCGGCCGCCCTCGCTGCGCTGGCGCTGTTCGCCGGCTACCAGGAGATCGCGCTGCGCGGCAAGCCGATGACCCTCACCGATCCGGAGGTCACCATCGGCCTGCTCGTCGGCGGCATGCTCCCGTTCCTGTTCTCCTCGATGGCGATGAAGGCCGTCGGCGAGGCGGCGATGGACATGATCCAGGAGGTTCGCCGGCAGTTCCGCGAGATCCCGAAGCTTCGTCCCGCGCTCGAGCTGGTCAAGCGCGCCGAGGACGAGGGCCGCGATCTGACGGACGCCGAGGAGGAGCAGATCCTCGAGGCGACCAAGGACACGCAGGTCGCCAAGTGCGTCGCGATCTCGACCAACGCCGCCCTCAAGCGGATGGTCGCCCCGGGCATGCTGGCGCTGCTCAGCCCCGTCATCGTCGGCTTCTGGTCGCCGCAGGCCCTCGGTGGTCTGCTGGCCGGCACGCTGGTCACGGGCGTCATGCTCGCGATCTTCATGTCCAACGCCGGTGGCGCCTGGGACAACGCGAAGAAGCAGGTCGAGGAGCAGAAGAAGGACTTCGACATGAAGGTGAACACCGGCAAGGGCTCGGACCGCCACAAGGCGGCCGTCATCGGCGACACCGTCGGCGACCCCTTCAAGGACACCGCCGGCCCGAGCTTGAACATCCTCATCAAGCTCATGTCGATCGTCGCCGTCGTCATCGCGCCGTTCCTGAACTAGTCCAGGCACGGTCGCTTCGCCAAGGGCGCCTCGCGGGTCACCGCGGGGCGCTTTTGCGTTTGGTTGGTCGACTGAGAGATACTCGGGACCGTGGCGCGGTTCATCGAGAGCCTGCACGTCCGGGACTTCCGGTGCTGCAAGGATGTCCGATTCGAGCTGACGGACCTACACGCGTTCGTGGGGCCGAACGACAGCGGGAAGAGCACGCTGTTGGAGGCGATCCAGAAGGCAAGTCAGCCTCACGGCAAAGAGCTGCCTCGAGACTGGGAGATGACACTCCCCGGCGGCTTCCTAGTCTCGCGAGGGAAGCTACGCGTCCCATCTGAGCCAACCCCGCTGCCTCTGAGTCATGCGGGTGTGATGAAGCTTCGCACTCAGCAACCGGGGATCCGTCTGCCCGAACTCATCGCTGCGTCGCCCAGTTCGACACCCCTCGTTCGCCTCGACCCCGATCAGCTGCGAGCCCCGGCCGCGCTGCTGGAGGGGAAGCCAAGCGACGCTTGGTTCAGTACAGATCGCGGGGCAGGCCTCCCCGCCGTCTACGATGTCCTGCTCTCGCAGAACCGCGCCGCCTTCGACGCGCTCGAGGCCTCGTGTCGCAGCTTCTACCCCACGGTCGCGAACCTGGTCCTCGAGAATCAGGGCTCGCAGAAGCTCCTCGGCGTTCGTCTCGTCGACGGCACGCGGGTCCTCGCCACGCACATGAGCGAGGGCATGCTCTTCTTCCTCGCGTACGCCGCGATGCAGCACCTGCGTCCCGCGCCGGTCCTTCTCATCGAGGAGCCTGAGACCGGCCTGCATCCGTCGCGGATCGCGGATGTCGTTCGCGTCCTCCGCGAGATCGCCAAGGACCGTCAGGTCGTCCTCGCCACGCACAGCCCGCTCGTCGTCAACGAGCTGACCCCCGAGGAGGTCAGCGTGGTCACGCGGGACCCCATCACCGGCACCCGCGTCACCCGCCTGAGGGACACGCCGAACTTCGAGCAGCGGGCCTCGGTCTACGCACTCGGTGAACTCTGGCTCGCGTACGCGAACGGTGCCGACGAGGCGCCCCTGCTGCGCCCCGTCGCTGGCGAGTCGACCCCGTGATCCGGATCTTCCTGTGCGGCGAGGGCCGCACGGAGCTCGGCGGTCGCGCGGGCCATCCGGCCTATCACGACGATGCCGAGCCCGGCGTCCTCGTCGGCTTGCTTCGCAGGGTTCACGCGGACGGTTGGATGATCGTCGGTGCCTGCAGCTGGGCGATGCTGCGCAAGTTCAGGGCGAACGCCCCCGGCGCCCGCGTGCCCGCGGACGCACGCAACGTCGCGATCGCGGCCCTGATGGCTCGGGAAGCGGGCGCGGACGTCCTCGTGTTGAGTCGTGACGACGACGGCGATGCCGGCCGCCGAGTCGCCATCTCACGCGGGAAGGC
Source organism: Deltaproteobacteria bacterium Ga0077550 (assembly GCA_001464385.1). GTDB lineage: Bacteria > Myxococcota_A > Polyangia > Nannocystales > Nannocystaceae > Xiheibacterium > Xiheibacterium aquaticum. The sequence goes on from LNFB01000323.1 coordinate 22,516, forward strand.
GGACGGGAGCGCGAAGGTCCCGTCGGTTCGTATCGTGGGTGGACTCGCCGTGCAGTGCATCGAGGCGTGGCTGCTCGCGCTCGCCGGCGAGCGAGGCACCGAGGACTTGCATCGCGCCCGCGCCAAGGCGCAGCTCGAGGTCCGTGCTCCGGATACCGCGACGAAGGTCGCGATCATCGACGTGGCCGACCTCGACACGGTCCCCGACGACGCGCGATCACTGCACGCCTGGCTGGCCGATGCTCGCGCCGTCTTCGATGCGACGGCGACTTGACACGCGATCGGACGCGGTCACTTCGGGCCGGGGAACGCGGCCATGATCTTGCCCACCGCGTCGTTCACCACCGCGTCGGGATCCTCCGACTTCGAGAGCCACTTCGAGATCCAGCCGTGCCAGACCTCGTGCTGCGCGGCGCGGTCGACGAGGTAGATGTTCAGCGTGCCCTTGGTCTGCTTGGTCCCGGGCTCGATGCCGCCGTAGGACGTCCCGGCGGCGCCGCCCTCGACTCGGTAGCGCATGGTCGTGCCGACCGTGAAGGCGACGAGGAGCTCGGCCTGGTCGCGCGGCGCCGACGTGAAGCCGCGCGACTGCAGCTCGCGATCGATCGCGGCGCGCAGACGCGCCTCGTTCTCGGGCGTGCGGACGTTGGGCTGGTCGTCGCCGAGCTGGATGAGCACCGGATCGTCGGTCACCCACGCGTAGCTGTGGGGCTGCTCGAGCGGGTACTCGGTCACGCGTTCGGTCTGCACGCCCGTCGCGCATCCGACCAGGGCGAGGAGCGTCGACGCGAGGACCCCCTGCAGGACGGCGCGGCGACGGACCGGGACGGGGAGTTCGGGGCGCACGGGCGTCATGCGCGGCGAGTATAGGACGGCGCGCAAGGGCCCGCGACCGCCGCGGACGCGACCTCAGGGCAGGCGGCAGACGTAGGGCATCCAGGCGTCGCAGCCGATGTCGTTCCACGCGCCGCCGCCCCAGTCCGTCACGTGCCCGCAGTCCTCGCTGCCGCCGGCGTCGTTGGGCTCGCCGCCCGCCCACGCCGAGAAGTCGAAGGGCGTGCCGTCGGTCCACGTGTAGTCGCCCTCGCTGGCCTGGTCGTCGAGGCCGATCCACCACGAGCTGACCTGGACCTCGAACGCCCGCGCGACGAGGTTGTCCTGGATCTCCTGGCTGTGGATCGACGCGAGGTGGCCGCCTTGGTCGACGCAGTCGGCCTCGGCGTCCGCGTAGGTCCGCGGCGAGAAGCAGAACGCGAGCGTGCCGCCGCCGAGCGCCGCGCCGGTGATGCACTGCGGGCACATGGGATCGTCGTCGAGCACGCCGTTGCAGTCGTCGTCGGCCGCGTTGCACTGCTCGGGGGCGCCGGGGTAGACGTCCGGGTCGGCGTCGTTGCAGTCGAAGCCGCAGCCCGACGCGAGGTCGCCGTCGTCGTCGACCGCGCTCGGATCGGTGCAGACGAACTGGTTCTCGACGTCCTGCGGGCGGTTGAGCAGGAAGTCCTGGGCCACGCCGATCGCCCAGTAGACGGTGGCCGGGTCGTACTCGCGGCGTGGGTCCTCCAGCATCGCCTCGTCGATGAGCGCGAGCAGGTCGTCGCAGCGCTCGACCAGGGCGAGGTCGACGACGCGCTGGCTCACCGCGGCGAACTCGGCGGCGAGCTGCTGGCGGCACGGCAGCGAGCTGCCGCACATCCGCTCGACGCGGCCGTCTCCGCCCCAGATCGGCAGGTAGTCGAAGAAGGTCTGGTCGGTGCCCCAGGGGATGAACGTCCAGCGCCCGTCGCCGCCGCGGTACACGAAGTAGTTGTTGCGGGTCCAGGCGTAGCCGTCCCAGTGACCGATGAAGATCTCGGTCGCGGCGAACTGCAGGTACCGCGCGAGGTCGATCACCGCGTCGGCGTCCTCGACGAAGGTGGCGGGGTCGACCATCGCGTCGAACGCCGCCGCGAGGGCCTCGATGTCGGCGAACCCGACGTCGACGCCGTTGTCGAGGTCGAAGCTCGGGCCCCAGCCGGGGTAGAAGTCGCTGCCGTACTCGCCCTCGTACAGGTTGCCGTCGTCGTTGCCGAACCACGTGTCGAGGAACACCGAGTTGTCGGTGGCCTCGACCGTCGCGTACAGCCCGTAGAGCTCGTCGTTCACGTAGACCCGCGCATAGCTCGAGCGCGGCGCGGGCACCCCGGCGTCGCGGAACAGCGCGTAGGCGAGCTGCTCGTGGATCATGCTCGGGTCCTGGACCATGTTGTTGAGCGCGAGCTTCTCGAGGCCCAGCGGCTCCTGATCCGGATCGAAGTGGTCGAAGCGCAGGAGGAACGCGGCCTTCTGGTCGAGGGTGCGGAACGACCCGTAGACGCCCTTCAGGCGCACGCCGATGTCGGGCAGCGCCAGCACCTCGCCGCCGGCGAGCAAGATCTGCGCGTCCGCGTGGACGTAGACGGTCGGCGCCGCGTCGAGGGACGCCACCGCGGCGTCGTCGAGGGTGAGGTCGATCCGCGCCAGGCCGTCGTAGGTGAACAGCGCGTCGGCGTCGAGCATCGCGCCACCGGTGGTGGTGCCGTCACTCGACGAGCCCGAGGATCCCCCGGTGCTGGTCGGTGCGTCGGTGCTCGAGCCGGTGGCCGAGCCGGAGGTGCCGTCGGGGTCGGCCGACGTGCCGCTCGAGTCGACGCCCGTCGTCGCGGTGCCCGTCGACGCGTCGGCGCTGGCCGTCGTGCTGTCGGCCGTCGGGCTTTCGGTCCCGCTCGACGACCCACCGACCGTGGCACCGTCGTCCCCGCAGGAGACGAGGAGGCCGAGCGCGACGGGGAGGCAGCTGCATGCACGGCCACGAAAGGGCATGGCCGCAGTCTCGCATCGTTCGCTCGACGGCGCGGACGAAGCGGCAGCTTCCGATGCCGACGCTCCGTCACCGACGATGACAGGTCCACGCGTGATGGCCGCCCGCGAGCGACTGCGCGTCGAGGTGAAGGACCGGGCGTGAAGCGGACGTAAAGGTGAAACAGGGATGTCACGGCCCGCGGGTCGGCCGCACCAATACGCCGACCGAGGTACCCCGTGGCCCGTCCTGCTTCTCGACTTAAAGCGGAGCTTACGTGTAGCCTACGTGACAGGAGTGCAACAAAGTGATCGACAGGGCGCTCCCCCCCTGTAGGTCAGTGTGGGCGAGACGTCGCCCAGAATGCGCAATCCGCAGGTGGCGACGGACTCACCCAGCATCATCGAGCGACGCGAGTACAAGTTTCTCATCGACCGGGAGACGGCGGCACGGGTGCGCGCCGCGATCGCCCCGTTCTGCGCCCTCGATCCCTACGCGGCCGCGTCGCCCAGCCGCACCTACGCGATCGACACGCTCTACTTCGACACGCCCGAGCTGTCGCTCTTCTGGGCGAACGACGCGGAGCTCGTCGACCGCGTGAAGCTCCGCGTCCGCACCTACGCCGACGTCCCCGACAGCCCGATGTTCTTCGAGGTGAAGCGGCGCATCAACGACGTCATCTCGAAGTCGCGCGGCAAGGTGCCGCGCTCGATGTGGCGCGCGCTCATGGCCGACGAGGGCGCGCGCATCCCCGAGTCGGTCGTGGGCAAGGATCGCCTCGCCGTCGAGCGGTTCCTGGCGATCAGCCGCAGCATGCACGTCCGCCCCTTCACCCTGGTGCGGTACGATCGCGAGCCGTACTTCAGCACCATCGACGACTACGCCCGCGTCACCTTCGACACGCGCATCCGCGCCCATCGCATGGATGCGCTCACCTTCGAGCCCGACGGCAGCGGCTGGCGCGCGCTCGATGACGCCCTCACCCAACGCGCGACTCAGTCCTGCATCGTGCTCGAGCTCAAGTTCACCAACAACGTCCCGCTGTGGCTGGTCAACGTGGCCCGCAGCGTGGGCCTCGTCCGCGGGGCCTACTCGAAGTACGGGAACTCGATCCGGGCCTTCTACGAGGGCGCCGAGCCGCGCAGCCCGAGGTTCGCCGGAGGTTGGCGGTGAGCGACCTGTGGAACTCTGGCGCCGCGGCCACGGCCACCCCGCAGATGGCCGCGCTCTCGCTCCTGCTCGCCTTCGGGCTCGCCCAGGCGATCGGTGCGGTCTACGTCTGGACCTTCCGCGGCATGTCGTACTCGATCGGCCTCGTCCACTCGATGGTCATCGGGGCGACGGTGGCCGCGATGCTCATGCTCGCGATCGGCAACAGCATCGCCGCGGGCATCGGCATCGCCGGCGGCCTGGCGTTGGTCCGCTTCCGCACCGCGCTCCGTGATCCCCGCGACATGATGTTCGTGTTCGCGGCGCTCGGCGTGGGCATCGCGTCGGGCCTGGGCGCCCACGCGGTCGCCGTGCTCGGCACCGTGTTGTTCTCGCTCGCCGTGTTCACGATGACCCTCAGCGAGTTCGGCAGCCAGCGCCGCTTCGACGGCCTCCTGCGCTTCACGCTGCCGGTCAGCTCGAGCGAGGTCGACGTGATGGCGCAGCTGCGACAGCACAGCAAGTTCGTCGCGCTCGTCACCCTCCGCGAGGTCGCCCAGGGCCAGGCCATGGAGCACGCCTACCAGGTTCGCCTCTCCGATCCCAAGCACCGCACGGCCCTGCTGCAGGGTCTCGAGCGCATCCCCGGGATCCAAGACGTGTCGCTGCTGCTGCAGGAACCGACGGTGGAGCTGTAGATGTTCGACGTACTGCGCCGTCGCATCTTCCCCTTCGCCGTGTGGTGCGGGGTCATGGTCTCGGCCGGGTGGCTGTGGTGGGGCATGCACGCCGGCTCCGCCCGCGGCTACGTCGAGGGCATCGCCTACGACGTGACCTCGCTCGAGCCCGGCCGCATCGCCGCGATCCAGGTGGTCCCCGGGCAGCACGTGCGCGCCGGCGAGGTGATCGCCACGCTGGACAGCCGCGCGCTCGATGCCGAGATCCAGAGCCTCGAGGGCGAGCGGCTCAAGGTCGAGGCCGAGCTGCTGGCGGCCGCCTCGCAGTCGCGGCTCGACGTCGGCCAGAGCTCGCGCGAGATCGAGGAGACCGTCGACTCGGCCGAGGTCGCCCGCCAGACCGCCCGCGCCGAGCGCAGCGTGAGCGTGGCCCAGCTCGCGGCGCTCGACAAACAGATCGACGCCGTGCGCGAGCTGGTCGAGAAGCGCCTCGCCGATCGCCGCGATCTCGCCGCGCTCACCGTCGAGCAGGCCGGGCTGCGCAAGCAGATCCAGGTCGCCGACGGCCTCATCCGCCAGCTCGACGCCCAGGCCGCGGCCGCGCGGGCGCGCCGCGAGGGCATCCCGCTCGACGCGGGGATCCGGGCCACCGACCCGTTGCGCGCCGAGCTCGAGGTCATCCGCGGCATGCGAGCGCTGCTCGACGTCCGCAGGGAGGCGCTCACGCTGCGCGCCCCCGGGCCGGGCGAGGTGTCCGCGATCTACCTGCGACCGGGCGAGCTCGTGGTCGAGGGCAGCATCGTGATGACGATCAACGGGCCCGCCGGTCAGGCCGGCCACGGCCCCGCCATCGTCTACGTCTGCGCCTCCGAGGATCAGAGCGCGCCGGTCCGCGTCGGCGAAGGCGTCGAGCTGTCGCCGCCGCAGGGCGGTACCGCGGTGCTGACCGGCCACGTCGATCGCCTCGCGCCCGCCGTGACGCTCTTGCCCGAGCGCTGCTGGAAGGATCCGCGCATGCCGCTGTGGGGCCGGGGGATCTACGTGATGGTCGCCGACGCCGTCACGCTGCTGCCCGGCCAGAGCTTCGCGATCTCCTTCACCGGCGAGCTGTCGCCCCGCGCCTCCGAGCGGCCCGCGCCCGCGGTGACCCAGGCCGATCCGCCGTCGCCGACCGGCGTCGCGGTCACGCCCGCGCCGAGCACCCCGCGGACGCGCGCAGCGAAGGGCGAGCCGACCGAGCTCGCGGTGCCGAGCGCTCTGCTCGCCGCCAGCCGCTTCGAGCCTTCGGCCCTGGTGTGGTCGCCCGCGCGCGCGCAGTACCTCGTCGCCAGCGACGACACCGGCCACGAGAACGTCGACGAGCACGCGCCGTGGCTGTTCGCGATGGGCGCCGACGGCACGATCGAGCCGTCGCCGATCCGCCTGCGCGGCCTCGAGAAGTTCAGCGACCTCGAGTCCATCGCCGCGGCGCCCGACGGCGGGGTCTACCTGCTGGCGTCGCAGAGCTTCAGCAAGAAGGGCAAGCGCAGCGCGGCCCGCCAGGTGTTCGCCCACGTGGCGGTCACGGCCGCAGGCGCCGACGTCACAGCGCACGTCTCGCTCGCGAAGCTGCTGGATCGTCTCGACGCACAGGGTCTCGCGGCGCTCGGCCTCGACGACACCGCGTCGCTCGACATCGAGGGCATGACGGCGACGCGCGAGGGCGGCCTGCTGATCGGGCTCAAGGCGCCCCTCGACCTCGAGGGCGCGCCGATCTGGCACCTCGCGAAGCCCGACGCGTTGCTCGCGGGCGGCAGCCCGTCGGACGCAGGTCTCACGTTGTGGGGCCACGTCCCGCTGCGCGTGCGCGCCGACGGTGCGGAGGTCGCCGGTGGCATCTCCGAGCTGCTCGAGCTGCCCGACGGTCGGCTGCTCGTCGCGACGACGGCGTCTGCTGGCGATCCCAGCACCCAGGACGGCGCGTTGTACGTCGTCGACGGGCGCGCCGCTGCCGGCACGCCCACCCTCGTCCGCACGTTCCCGGGCCAGAAGGCCGAGGGCCTGGCGCTCGTCGCCGCCGGCGACGCGATCGCCATCGTCTTCGACACCGGCGCCGCGACGCCGCTGTGGATGGAGCTCCGATGGCCCGCGCCCTGACGTTGCTCGGGCTGGCCTGCGTCACGGGTTGCTTCCACGCCGCGCCGTACTCTCCGGCGGCGAACCAGGCGACCTGGCGATCGATGCGGGACCGCGGCGATGCATCGACGTCGAGCGGCACGGCGCCGAAGCCGAGCGGACCCGGGATGACCGCCGACGAGGCGTACGCGATGGCGATCGAGCGCAACTACGCGATCGTCGAGCGCGCCGCCGCGGCCGAGATCGCCGCGGCCGAGGTCCACGCCGAGAAGCAGCTCGACAACCCCCAGCTCCGCGTGACCGGCTTCGACGTGGACGACGTCATCAACCGGAACAGCGCCGTGAACATCGGCCTGCGCATGCCGATCCCGCGTCCGGGCTCGGTGCGTGCACGCGTCGCGGGGGCCAAGCAGGTCGCCGAGGGCGAGGCGCAGCTCACCGAGGACGCCAAGCGGCAGCTCCGGGCCGAGATCGACAAGCTGTTCGCGCAGCTCGCCGTGCACCGGGCCGATCGCGAGCACGTCGCTCGCGCGCGGACGCTGCAGGCGGCCTTTCGCGACGAGATGGCGAGCCGCGCCGACCAAGCCGTCGCGACCCGCATCGATGTCGCCATGGCCGACGTTCGCCTCGCCGAGGCGGTGCAGTCGGCCGAGGAGATCGACGACGCGATCCTCGAGGTCGAGGGCCAGCTGCGACTGCTCATCGGCGCCAACGAGCCCGTGCAGTTCGCCACCGACGCCGGCACCCTCGCGGTGATCTCGACGCCCGTCGATCGCGACGCGCTCGTCGAGCAGGCCCTCGAGGCGCGGCCCGAGCTGCGGGCGGCCCACGCCGGCAAGGTCGCCGCCCTGTCCGAGGTCTACGTCGCGCGCGGCGAGGCCTACCCCTGGTTCGACTGGGCGCAGCTGCAGTACCGGGCGGCGCAGGGCTCGCCGCCGACGGCCTTCGGCTTCGGCGTCGCGATCAACCTGCCGATCTTCAGCTGGAATCGCGGCGCCGTCCGCACCGCACGCGCGACGGTCCGTCAGCGCGAGCGCGAGGAACAGGCGCAGATCCTCAAGATCGCCGCGGAGGTCACCGAGGCCGCGGGGCGGGTCGAGCGCACGGCCAAGCGCATCGACAAGCTCGAGCACGAATTGTTGCCGCAGCTCGAGGCCGCGGCGCGCGAGATCGAGGCGGCCGGTGCTGCGGGCGTGTACGATCCGAGCGCGGCGAACGATGTCGATCGACGGACCGTCGAGGCCCGTCGGATGCACCTCGCGGCGGTCCTCGCCCACCGCGAGGCGGTCATCGACCTCGAAGCCGCCGTCGGCGGGTCGATTCGGCGCCCGCAAGGAGGCCCGCAATGACGACGTTCCGCCCCGCATCGCTCTGCGCCCTCGGACTGCTCGGAGCGCTCGCTGGCGCCGGCTGTGCGGACGACACCTGCCCCTCCTGCGACCCGCCGCGCCACAGCGGCGAGCTGCAGAACCCCGCCATCATCGAGCTGTCGGGGATCGCCGCCAGCTTCCGCTTCGACGACGTGATCTACGCCCACAACGACTCCGGCGACTCTTCGCGGTTCTTCGCCATCGACTCCACGGGCAAGGACCTCGCGACGTTCGAGGTCGAGGGCGCCGCGAACGAGGACTGGGAGGACATCGCGCGGGCGCCGTGCGCCGCCGGCGAGTGCCTCTACATCGCCGACATCGGCGACAACGAGCTGGCCCGGACCTCGTACAGCATCTACCTGGTCGAGGAGCCGGCGAGCATCGAGCCCGGGACGCACACGCTGGCGTCGAACCGCATGGAGTTCACGTACCCGGATGGTCAGGTCAACGCCGAGGTGATCCTGGTCCACCCGACCACCGGCGAGGTCACGATCGTGAGCAAGGCGGAGATCGGCCCCGCGTCGATCTTCGAGCTCGGCACCATCTCCGCCGACGATGACATCGTCGCGAAGAAGGTCGGCGAGTTCGAGCCCCCCGACGGCAGCAGCAAGTTCACCGGCGGCTCGATCCACCCGGGCGGCACCGGCATCCTGCTGCGGACCAAGAGCCGCCTCTTCCACTATCCGATGACCATCGAGCAGACCGCCGCCGAGGCCCTCGGCGGCGAGGCGTGCCAGCTCGAGCTCGCCGAGGAGACCCAGGGCGAGGCCGTCACCTGGCTCCGCGGTGGAGCCGGCATCGTCACGATCGCCGAGAGCCGAGGCGCGGCGGTCAACGTCGCATCGTGCGGGAGCTAGCCATGCCCGCGAACTCAACCTGCCCGCGCACTGAACCCTACGAGGACTGACCATGAACGCCCCGAATCGACCCCGTTCCCTGACCGTCTCGACCACCCTCGCGCTCGCGCTCGGGCTCGGATTCATGGCGTGCTCGTCGGACGATCCCAGCGGCACCGGCACGGGCGACACGACGGGCAGTCCGACCGGGACCGATCCCACGACGAGCGCCACCGATCCCGACTCGAGCGGCACCGACACCACGCCCGTCGGCGACTGCGGCAACGACATGGTCGAGGACGGCGAGGAGTGCGACGGCACCGATCTCGACGGCAAGAGCTGCCCGGACATCGACGCCGGCTACGTCGGCGGCACCCTGGCGTGCGGGGCCACGTGCACGTTCGACGCCTCGGCGTGCGAGCTCTCGCCCGACGCGGCGTTGGTGACGCTCAACGAGCTGACCTCGGAGTCGGTCGTCGCCTCGGGCATGAGCAACGACGCGATCGAGATCTACAACGGCGGGGGCGTGGCCGCCGACATCTCCGGCTGGCAGCTCTCGGACGATCCCACGCTCCCCGCCGCGAAGACCTACGTGTTCCCCGCCGGCACCATGATCGACGGCGGTGAGTTCCTGGTCCTGTACTCGTTCGACATGGTCGCGGGCAACGGCGACTTCCCGTTCGGCATCGACAACGCCAACACCGAGACCATCTCCCTCGCCGACGCCGACGGCGTGATCCTCGATCAGGTGATGGTCGACGGGCAGAAGGCCCGCGTGTCGTACTGTCGGGTGCCCGACGCCAGCGGGCCGTGGTTCCAGTGCGAGCAGACGTTCGGCGCCGCGAACGTGGAGGCGGCGACCGCCTGCGGCAACGACATGATCGAGGACCCGGAGCAGTGCGACGGCGCGGACCTCGGCGGCGCGACGTGTGAGGGCCTGGGCCTCGGCTACTCCGGCGGCACCATCGGCTGCACGCTCGGCTGCAACCTCGACGCCGACGACTGCACGACCGACAGCGAGCTCGTGCTCAACGAGCTCAACGCCACCTCCGACGACATCGAGATCTTCAACGGCTCGGACGCCGAGGTCGACCTCTCGGGCTGGGTGCTCACCGACGACAAGGTCGACGCCGACTACGATCCGGCGGTCGATCTCGCCGAGCTGGTGTTCGCGCCCGGCACGACGCTCGCGCCCGGCGACTACCTCGTCGTGCCCGTGGGCCTCGGGCCCGGTCAGCACCCGTTCGGCCTGGGCCTGGCGGGCGACACCGTCACGCTGGCGGACCCGGCGGGGCCGACCGTGATCGACCAGGTCACCTACGGCGACGGCGACGCGACGGTCTCGTACTGCCGCCAGCCCAACGGCCCCGGCGGGGCGTGGACGGCCGGCTGCACGGCGTCCATGGGCGCGGCGAATTAACCGAGGAAAACCCCCGACGCCCGCAATCGATCGGGCGTCGGCGGCAACCGCCCGGGCGTGACCACGCCCGACGCTCGCTCGATCGCGCCCTCGCCCGCCGTCGTCGACGGGTACGCTGGAGCCGCGGCGATGATCGACACCGACGCCGACCCGTTCGAGACGCCCGGCCGCCGCGAGCTCGCGACGCTCGACGCCGAGGATCGCCTGACGCCGCTGGCGGTGGACGACCAGATCCTGCGCCGCGACCTCAGGGCGCGGCTGTTCGGCGACGAAGAGGCGGTGCGGATCGGTCGCTACGAGGTCCTGCGCCGCGTGGGTCGGGGCGGCATGGGTACCGTCTACCTCGCGCGGGATCACGAGCTCGACCGCAACGTCGCAGTGAAGCTGCTGCGACCCGATCGCGCGGCGGGAGGCGAGCGCATGCTGCTCGAGGCGCGCGCCCTCGCCCGCCTCGCCCACCCCAACATCGTGACCGTACACGAGGTCGGCCGTCACGGCGATCGCGTGTTCATCGCGATGGAGTGGATCGAGGGCCGCACGCTGCGGGGGTGGCTGAGGGACTCCCCGGAGCCCCGCGAGATCGGGCGCGTGCTCGCCCAGGTCGCTCGGGGCCTCCGCGCCGCGCACCGAGCGGGCCTCGTCCACCGCGACGTCAAGCCGGACAACGTGCTGATCGGTGACGACGCGCGCGTGCGGGTCGTCGACTTCGGCGTCGCCAAGGCGAGCGACGTCGACGACGGACGGCGCGGCCCCAACGACGATGTGGGCGCGCGCGAGGGCACTGGACTCACCCAGACCGGGGCGTTGCTCGGCACGCCGGGCTACATGGCCGCCGAACAGTTCCTCGGCGAGGCCACCGACGCGCGCGCCGACGTCTTCGCGCTGTGCGTCGTCGTCTACGAGGCGTTCACCGGACGCCGACCGTTCGACGGCGACGACGCCGCGAGCGTGGCGTATGCGGTGCTGCACGGCGAGCCCCGATCGCTGGCCAGCACCGCGATGCCGACCGCCCTCGCCGCCATGGTGATGCGCGGGTTGCAGCGTGACGCGGCCGATCGACCGGCGCTCGACGCCCTCGCGGAGGCCCTCGAGCAGGTCGGCGCACCCACGGGGGCGCGCACCGGAACGCGAGCGGCGCGTTGGGTGGTGGGACTCTCGGCCGTGGGGCTCGGCCTCGGCATCGCGATCCCGCGGGCGATGGACCGCTCGCGCGCGAACGAGTCGGCGGGGCCGACGGCGTCGGGTGCAGCCCTCGCCGCGGTGATCAACGCGCCCGACGACGCGGCTCGGCTCGCGATGGCCGAGGGCTTCCTCCGCGATTTCGCCGACGCACCCGCGGCCGAACGCGCGATCGCCCTCGCGACCGCCGGTGACATCCGCTGGCGACGCTCGTGTACGGCCGCGCGCGACGGGCTGTGCATCGACGTGGCCGCGGTCGAGCCCGCGCCGGCGTCCCCGATCTGCATGGTGCCGACCCGCGGCATGATCACCGCCCGAGCTCGCGACGCCGCCGCGGCTACGGCCGCGCGCGATGCACTCCACGACGCGGTCGCCCTCGCCGGCGCGGCGGAGCAAGACGGTGCATTCGCCGAGGCGATCGCGCGGGCGCGGACGCAGCTCGCCGACGGCGAGCTCGAATCGTACCTGACGATCGCGCCCCCACCCGAACTCGACTTCGTCGGGGCGCCCGCGCTCTCCGAGGCCGCGGCGCGGTCGTTCGTGCTCCGCCTGATGCGCGACGGCGAACGACTGATCGAGGACTACGCCGCCGTCAAGCCGGCCGGCGATCCGCGCTGGACCCTCGTCGCCATCGCGCGCACCGGCATGGTCCTCGAGACCCCGCCGGACGCGCTCGCCCGTGTGCCTGCGACCGACGCTGCGACGTGCGCCGCGCTCACGAACGAGACGGTCGCGCCGCTCGTCGACCAGGCGCGCAACCTCTATGCGTACTGCGAGACGTACGCGGCCGAGCACGGCCTCGAGTCCGAGCCCGCCGCAGGGACGTGCCGCGAGCGTCGCCGCGCCCTCGGGGGCCCGTGATGTGCCGGCCCCACGCCTCGACGCACACGCGCTTGGTGACACGCGCGCAGCGACCTACCATCGAGCGCGTGGTGTCGACGGACGAAGAGCTGTTGTCCGCGTGGCGCGGCGGGGATCCGCGGGCCGGCGCGGAGCTGTTCGACCGCCACTTCCGCGCGCTCACACGCTTCTTCCGCAACAAGCAGCACGGCGCGATGGACGACCTGATCCAGCAGACGATGCTCGGCTTGCTCGAGGGCAAGGACGAGTACCGCGCCGAGGGCAGCTTCCGCAGCTACGTGTTCGGGGTGGCCTACAATGTCCTGCGCAATCACTATCGCCAGGCGCGGCGCGAGGCCGAGCGCCTCGACTTCGGCGTGACCTCGATCTTCGACCTCGCGCTCGGCCCCGCCGACCAGCTGGTCGAGCGCAGCGAGCGGCTGCTGCTGCTGCAGGCGCTGCGACGCATCTCCGTCGAGCACCAGGTCCTGCTCGAGCTGTACTTCTGGGAGCCGCTTCCGGCCCCCGAGATCGCGGAGATCCTCGGCCTCCCCGAGGGCACGGTTCGCACACGGATCCGTCGGGCCAAGGCCCTGCTCGAGGCCGAGATCGGCCGACTCACGACCGATCGCTCGCTGCTCGAGAGCACGGTCAGCAACCTCGACGACTGGGCCCGCGCGGTGCGGGCCTCACTCGTCGAGGGCTGAGTCTCCGAACGGAGACGCTTCGGGGCCTCAGCGACGCGCGACGCGGCCGAGCATCGTCACGACCGCATCGCAGCGCGAGACCTCGGGTCCCGAGTAGCCGCGCTCGGCCGCGGTGTCATGGCACCACTTTGCGACGTCGTTCGCCAATGTGACCGTCGGCGCGACCGACTCGCGCAGCGCGGCGCAGTAGGTCGCGTGCGCCCCGGGGTCGCGCGCCGTGTCCGGCACGGGCGCCGAGAGGAACGCGTCGAGGACGTGCGTCGACACCCAGCTCGTCCGCAACGCCGCGCGGATGGTGGTCCGCGGATCCTCGCTTTGCTTGAAGCCGCTCAGCGCCTCGGTCAGCCCCGCGCCGCCGCGGTGCTTCTGGGACACGAGCGTGGCCAGATCGCGCGGCGTGTCGGCGACGAACGCCTCGAAGTCGGCGTCGAGCCGGGCCAGCTTCGCGCGATCGAGCACCTGCGCGTAGGTCTGGCGCAGCACCGGATCAGCTGGCGGATCGATCGTGGTCGAGGCGTCGAGCACGTCGTCGAGCGCAGCGATCGCCCGGGACGCCGCGGCCGACTCGCGGGGCGTCACCACCAGCCGTGGGAGGCCGGGCGTCGCACAGCTCGCCGGATCGGCGGCGCGCTCGAGCACGCGCACGCACAGCCCGTCCGTCGCGCCGCCCGGGCACGCGGCGTCCCACGCCGACTCGGCGTCGGAGGCCGCGTCGATGAGATCGCGGGCATCCATCGCGAGGTCGCGCGGTTCGACCGGCGCGTCGTCGTCCTCCGGGGCGGCGACGCAGCCGAGGGTGGTGGACAGCGCGAGCACGCCAGCGGCGTGCACGAGGGTGGTTCGGATCGGGGTTCGTGCTGGGGTCATCGGTGTTGCACCTCGCCCGGGCGGTAGCCGCCGCGTCCCGATCGATTGCCGCCGCGCGTCGAATTCCTGCCCGAAGGCGATCGGGCGATCAGGGGCGCCGTAGGGGCCCGTCGCAGGCCCGCGTGTCGCCCACGACGGGGTCGAACGACCGGAACGATCGCCGCACCGCGGCCAGATCCTCGCGCGCCGCTTGCAGCTCCGTGCGCTGCTCGACGAGCCGATCGGCGAGCAACTCGTTGGCCCGCAGCAGCTGGAGCGCGACGTCGCGATCGGCCCGCAGCTCCGTCGAGACCAGCGTCACGGCGATCCCCACGACGAGGCCGAGGATCGCCCCGACGGCGGTGCTGCGCGGCGCTGCCACGTCTCCCCAGAGTCACGTCGCCCCGCGGATGTGACGGGAAAATCGACCGTGGGCCGGATGGGGCCGGCAGACGCCGGTCTGCCGCCGGGTTCACGCGCCGTCGGCGAGGAGGTACGGCGTGACCCGCTGGCGGAACGCGTCGCTCCACGGCACCGGCGTGCGGGCCTGCGGATCGACGCACACGACCACGCGGCGGCCTCGGGCGTGATCGACGTCCTCGTCCATCGGCAGGATGCGAAAGGCGAAGGTCAGGCTCGAGCGGCCGAGCTTGGCCACCCAGATGCGCACGCGGACCTCGCCGATGCCGGTGACCGGACGGAGGTACTCGATCTCGTTGGTGCGCACGAGGTGGTAGCGATCGGGGCTGTCGGACTCCGAGAGCACGCCGCCCCAGCCCATGGCGCGGGTCCAGAACGAGCCGATCGTGCGCTCGAAGAGCAGCAGGTACTTCGCGTTGTGGAGGATCTGCAGCGCGTCGAGATCGTCGAAGTAGACCCCGTGGATGGACTCGTGGAATCGCAAGCGGTGACCTGATGGCCATGGTAGCAGCGCCGCTGACGGACGCGTCGTGACGCAACGCAACTTGATGCGGCGGAGCGCCCGAGGTATGGTCCTGATCGTGATGTTCCCGCTCGACACCCGTCCGATGCCGTACGTCGGCAAGGACACGTGCCCGAGCGGGTAGCAGCCACGAGCGCGAACAACCTCGCGATCTTCGCCGGCAAGACCCGCTCCCGAGTGACCTCGGAGCGGGTCTTCGCGTTTCTCCCCCTCGATCCCCACGCTCGCCATGCCCTCCGTCCTGCCCGCCCTGCGCCTGATCCTCCGCGGTCGGCTCCCCCGCTTCGCCGCGGCGGTGCTCGCGTTGCTCGGCGCGTCGTGCCTGACGTACGCGGCGCCGCTCATCTGGCAGGTGGTCCTCGACGGCGTGCTCGCGCCCCGCGGTGACGCGCCGGCGTGGATCGACGCGGTGGTCGCCGATGCCGGCGGGCGCGACTACCTCCGCACGCACCTGTGGCTGCCCGCGGGGCTGTTCGTGGTGATGCTCGCGGCCGCCGGCCTCCTCACCCACCTGCGCGGCCGCCTCGCCGCGCGCGCCAGCGAGGACGCCATCGCCGCCCTGCGTCGGCGCCTCTACGACCGCCTGCAGCACCTGCCCGTCGCGTACTTCGACCGCGCCGAGACCGGCGATCTCGTGCAGCGCTGCACCGCCGACGTCGAGCGCGTGCGGCTGTTCCTCGAGAGCCACATCCCGGAGATCGGCCACGCCCTGGTGATGTTCGCGGTGCCGCTGCCGGTGATGCTGATCCTCGATCCCGTGATGACGCTGGTCGCCGTCGCGCTGGTCCCGCCCATCGTCGCGTTCTCCGTGGTGTTCTTCGTGCGCACGCGCCCGCGATTCCTCGCGGTCGAGGAGGCCGAGGGCAAGCTGACCGCGACGCTGCAGGAGAACCTCACCGGAATCCGCGTCGTCCGGGCGTTCGCCCGCCAGGCCTACGAGCGCGAGCGCTTCGGCCGGACCAACGCCGTGTTGCGCGACGCGACCGCGGCCGTGTTCCGGTTGCTCGCGGCGTTCTGGTCGAGCTCCGACATCCTGTGCCTCGCCCAGCGCGGCCTCGTGCTCGGCTACGGGATCGTGCGCGTCGCCGAGGGTACGCTGCAGGTCGGCGCGCTGCTCTACTTCGTCACCGCGGTGTCGATGTTCGTGTTCCCGCTGCGGATGATGGGTCGCATCCTCGCCGACTTCGGCAAGACCAAGGTCGCGATCGGTCGGCTCGGCGAGGTCCTCGACGCCCCCGTCGAGTCGATCCCCGAGTCGCCGGCCGAGTCCGCGGCCGCCCGCGGCGCGCTGGTGTTCGACCACGTGCGCTTCGCCTACGGCGACGGGCCGCCGGCGATCGACGACGTCTCGCTCGAGATCCCGGCCGGCAGCACGCTCGCCGTCGTCGGCGCGTCGGGCTCGGGCAAGTCGACGCTGGTCGAGCTGCTGCTGCGTCTGCGCGACCCCCAGTCGGGATCGATCCGCATCGACGGCGTCGATCTGGCGACGCTCGATCGCAAGGAGGTGCGGCGCCAGGTCACCACGGTGCTGCAGGAG
Organism: Deltaproteobacteria bacterium Ga0077550; assembly: GCA_001464385.1. Lineage (GTDB taxonomy): Bacteria > Myxococcota_A > Polyangia > Nannocystales > Nannocystaceae > Xiheibacterium > Xiheibacterium aquaticum. Next base: position 38,950 of record LNFB01000323.1, read on the forward strand.
CCGTTCCTGTTCTCGCGCAGCGTGCTCGACAACCTCCGGCTGGGTCGCCCCGACGCCAGCCTCGACGAGGTCATCGCGACCACCCAGATCGCGCGGGTCCACGCCGCGATCACCGGGTTCGTCGCCGGCTACGACACCGCGGTCGGCGAGCGCGGCGTCACCCTGTCGGGCGGCCAGCGCCAGCGCGTGGCCCTGGCCCGCGCCCTGCTGCGCGAGCGGGCGGTGCTCGTGCTCGACGACGCGCTGTCGGCCGTCGACACCGACACCGAGGCGCAGATCCTCGCCGCGCTCGAGGCTCGCCGTGGCCGCTGCACGACGATCCTCATCGCGCATCGGCTCACCACCGTCGCGCTCGCCGATCGCATCGTCGTGCTCGACCAGGGGCGCGTGGTCGAGCACGGCACGCACGCCGAGCTCGTCGCCGCCGGCGGACGGTATGCCCGCGCGTGGGCGCTGCAGTCCGAGGATCCCGACCTCGCGTCCGAGGCGAGCGCCGTCCCCCTGCCCGCCGCCCTCACGGAGGCATCATGAGCGAGACCCTCGACGACGTCGATGACGACGCCCGGCTGCCGCGCCGCATCGACTGGGGCCTGTGGCGTCGGCTGCTGGTCCACGTGCGCCCGCACGCGCGCGTGGTCCTCGGCTTGGTGGTCTGCGGCGTGATCCTGGCGGTGGTCGACCTCGGCTTCCCGCTGCTGACCCGCGCCGTGATCGACGCGATCACGGTCGACGCGCCCGATCTCGCGGCGGTGCGCTGGGTCGCGTGGGCGTGGGGCGCCGCGGTGGTCGTCTTCGGCGCGCTCATCTGGGCGCTCATCGTCCTCGCCGGACGGCTCGCGTCCTCGGTGTCCCACGATCTGCGCCGGGCCGGGTTCGCGCGGCTGCAGGAGCTGTCGTTCTCGTACTTCGATCGCCGCCCGGTCGGCTGGCTCGTCAGCCGCCTCACCTCGGACTGCGATCGCATCGCGAATCTCCTGCCGTGGTTCTCGCTCGATCTCGTGTGGGGGCCGAGCCTGGCGATCGGCATCGCGATCGCGATGCTGGCGATCGACGTGCCGCTGGCCCTGGCGGTGCTGCTGATCGTGCCCGCGCTCGTCCTGGTCAGCGTGCTGTTCCAGCGGCGCATGCTGCAGAGCTCGCGCCTGCTGCGGCGCGCCAACTCGCGGATCACCGCATCGATCGGCGAGGCCGTGATGGGCGTGCGCACGACGAAGAGCTTCGCCCGCGAGGACGACGCGCTCGGCGAGTTCTCGGTGCTGGTGGCCGAGTCGCGGGCCCACGCGCTGCGCAACGCGATCCAAGGCGCGGTGTTCCTGCCGATCGTCAGCACGATCGGCGCGGTCGGGGTCGGCCTCGCGATGTGGCAGGGCGGCGCGCGCACCGACGGCGAGCTCAGCCTCGGCACGCTGGTGGCGTTCATGCAGTTCGCGGCGTTGTTCCACCAGCCGGTCGAGGACGTCGCGCGGCGCCTCGCCGACCTGCAGGGGGCGCAGGCGGCCGCCGAGCGGGTGCAGGGCCTGCTCGACACGGCGCCGGAGATCGGCGATTCGCCGGCCGTGCAGGCCGCGATCGCCCGCGCGACCGCCGAGGGCGCGTCGACGCCCGATGGTGGTCGCCGCGATATCGCCGAGCTCGAGTTCCGCGACGTGTGGTTCGCGTACGGCGACGGGCCGTGGGTGCTGCGCGGTGTCGACATCCACGCGGCGCGCGGGCAGACGATCGCCCTGGTCGGCGAGACCGGCGGCGGCAAGACCACGGTGGTGTCGCTGCTGGCCCGGTTCTACGAGCCGACCCGCGGCCAGATCCTGCTCGACGGGATCGAGCAGCGCGAGCGTAGCCTGCTCTGGCTGCAGTCGAGCATCGGCGTCGTGCTGCAGACGCCGCACCTGTTCTCCGGGACGATCCTCGAGAACATCCGCTACGGCCGCGACGGCGCCACCGACGACGAGGTCGTCGCCGCGGCGACGCTCGCCTGCGCCGACGCGTTCATCACCCGGCTCCCCGAGGGCTACGCGACCGCGGTGGGCGAGGGTGGGGCGCGGCTGTCGACGGGGCAGCGTCAGCTCGTCGCGCTCGCGCGGGCGATCCTCGCCGACCCGCAGATCCTCATCCTCGACGAGGCCACCTCGTCGGTCGACACCGAGACCGAGGCGCTGATCCAGACCGGCATCGCGCGGGTGCTCGCGGGCCGCATCGCCTTCGTGGTCGCCCACCGCCTGTCGACGATCCGCGCCGCGTCGCGCATCCTCGTCGTCGATGCGGGTCGCATCCTCGAGGCGGGCACCCACGACGAGCTGCTCCGCAAGGGCGGTCACTACGCCCGGCTGTACCGGCGCAACTTCGCGACCGGCGTGGCCTGACGGACGAGGTCACCCGCACGTCAGCCCGCACGACGCCATCGCCAGGGCGACGCACTCCGCGGTCCACTCGTCGTAGCATCCGTCCATCATGTCGGCGGCGCAGCCGAACACCTCGACGTCGTTGCACGCGGTGGCGGTGTGCGCGACGCAGCAATCGTTCGCGCAGTCGATGGCGCAGCCCTGCGCCGCCTCGGCGACGCAGTACGCGTCCCAGTTGGTGTCGCAGCAGTACGGATCTCCGGCGCACACGCACGCGGTCACGTCGGGGTCACCGCAGCCCACGCCTGTGCCGACGGCCTCGCAGCACGGGCCGTCGTTCGTCGACGCCGGACCGCCGCTGGTCCCTCCACCGCCCGTGTCGCCCGTGTCGCTGGTGTCGCCGGTGTCGCCGAGTGGATCGCCGCTCGAGCTCCCCGCGGGATCGGGCATGCACGTCGCGTCGCAGGCATCCACGGCACGGCCCGCACACGCGTCGCCCCAACCGAACGCGCAGCACTCGGGCGCCGCATCGCAGACGCACGCCTGCACCGCGAGCTCGTCGCAGCCGGGCCCGTCGTGCGCGGCGCAGCAGCCGGTCGCGGTGCCCCCGGTGTCCGCGGCTCCCGACGCGCCGGTCTCGGAGGTCGTCGTGGCCGCGGGCGCACCGGTGTCGCTCGACGTCGCCGCGGTGCTCGTGCCCGGCGCTGCGTCCTCGGGCGGCGATGCGGCGCAGCCCAACGCGAGCGCGAGGGCAAAGGGGAGGTGGCGGCGATCCATGGGCCCGATCGTGGGCACGGATCGCGGGCGCCCGATCGACCGCGCCGACATCGGTCGCTGGGGATGTGTCCCCGAGCCCGCGGGAACCTCCGCACGCGGGGGCACCACATCGATGGTGGTGCCCCAGGCGCCGAGTCCGAGCGATCCAGCTATGCCCGCACCGAGGCGTCGCTGAAGGTCAGCTCGATCCGCACGGCGATGCCGTCGATCTCCCCGACGTCCCCCTGCTCGAGGTCGGCCCGTACGATACCCACCGCCAGCGTCTCCCGCATCACGAGCTCGCGCATCGCCGCATCGTCGAGCATCGCGGCGACGTCGCCCTCGGTCTGCACCGTGATGATGATGCGCTGGCTGACGTCGAAGTCGCTGTCCTTGCGCAGGTTCTGGACCCGGTTCACGAACTCGCGGGCGAGGCCCTCGCGGCGCAGCTCCGGCGTGAGCTCGGTGTCGAGCACGACGGTCATACCGGCGCCGACCTCGGCCGCGCGTCCGGCCCTCACCTCGCGGGCGATCATCACCTCGTCCAAGGTGATGTCCTCGCCGCCGACGGACGCGGTGCCCTGGGCCTGCAGGGCCGCGACGGCGCCGGCGTCCATCGCCGCGATCGCCTCGGCGACCGCCTTCATGCGCCCGCCGAGGCGCTTGCCGAGCACCTTGAAGTTGGCCTTCACGCTGACGGTGCACAGCGCCGAGTCGTCCTCGGCGACCTCGAGCCGCTTGATGTTCAGCTCGCCCAGGACGTCCTCGCGCAGGCTCTGCACCGCGCGGCGCACGTCGGGATCGCCGCTGGCGATCGTCACCGCGCCCAGCGGTCGACGCACGGGGAGCTTCTCGCGCTCGCGCACCGCGAGTCCGAGGTTGACGGCCGTGCGCGCAGCCTCGACGTCGCGCTCGAGCTCGAGATCCCGCAGGCTCGGATCGAGCGCGGGCCACTTCGACAGGTGCACGGAACGCTCGCCGCCCACGCCGGTGTCGACCACCAGCCGCTGGTACAGCCACTCGGTGAGGAACGGGATCACCGGCGCCATCGCCTGCGTGACCGTGACCAGCACGCGGTACAGCGTCGCGTAGGCCGCCTGCTTGTCGCCGTCGTCCTCGGCCCGGCTGCGCCAGTACCGACGCCGGCCGCGGCGGATGTACCAGTTGTTGAGGTCGTCGCAGATGCGGCTGAACGCCGGCACCACGTTCGACAGCGCGTACGCGTCGAACTCGCGCTGCAGCTCGTCGACGAACGCGACCACGCGGCTCGTGATCCACCGGTCGAGCACCGCGGTCGGCTTGGCCTCGAGGTCCGCGGCGCTGGGCGACCAGCCGTCGGCGCGGGCGTACGTGACCAGGAAGTTGTACGCGTTGAACAGCGGCAGGATCACGGTGCGCACCGTGTCGCGCACGCCCTTCTCGGAGAACCGCATCGGCTCGGCGCGCACCGCCGCGCTCGAGATCAGGTAGGCGCGCAGCGCATCGGCCCCGTACTCGTCCACGACCACGTTGGGGTCGGGGTAGTTCTTGAGCCGCTTGCTCATCTTCTTGCCGTCTTCGGCCAGCACCAGGCCGTTGACGATCACGTGCTTGAACGCGGGCCGGTCGAACAGCGCCGTGGCGAGCACGTGCAGCGTGTAGAACCAACCCCGGGTCTGATCGAGGCCCTCGGCGATGAAGTCGCCCGGCAGGTGGGTCTCGACGTACGCGCGCTTGCCCGCGTCGAACGGATAGTCGTTCTGCGCGTAGGGCATGCTGCCGGACTCGAACCAGCAGTCGAACACCTCGGGCACGCGGCGCATGATCCCGCCCGGCGTCTTGGCCGACGGGAACGTGATGTCGTCGACGCTCTCGCGGTGCAGGTCGGTGATCGATCCCGCCGGCAGGCCGGCGAGCTGCTCGAGCTCGGCGATGGAGCCCACGCACACGGCGTCGTCGGGATCGCGATCGCAGCGCCAGATCGGGATCGGCGTGCCCCAGTAGCGGTTGCGGGCGACGTTCCAGTCGCGCGCGCCACCGAGCCAGTTGCCGAACCGACCCGAGCCGACGTGCTCGGGCACCCAGTGGATCTTCTCGTTGTTCTCGACCAGCCGCGATCGCAGCTGCTCGACCTTCACGAACCAGGTCGACAACGCCATGTACAACAGCGGCTGCTCGGTGCGGTAGCAGTGCGGGTACGGATGGACGATGACGTCCTGATCGACCACGCGGCCCGCGTTGCGCAGCCACTGCATGATGCCCTTGTCGGCGTCCTTCACCTGCTGGCCGGCGAAGTCGACGACGCGCGCGTCGAAGATGCCCTGCAGGCTGACCGGGTTGACCAGCGGCAGGCCCTCGGCGCGACCGACCTCGTAGTCGTCTTCGCCGAACGCGGGCGCCTGGTGGACGATGCCGGTGCCGGCGTCGGTCGACACGTACGTCGCACCGACGACGCGGAACGCGAGGCGCTTGCCGTCCTTCTCGCGCAGGTGGGCGAAGTACGGGAACAGCGGCGCGTAGGGCCGCCCGACCAGCGCGGTGCCCTGCATCGTCGCGAGGATCTCGACCTCACCGACCTTGCCGCGGCCCTGGTAGTCGCGGAGTCGACCGGGCTCGAGGTACGCGATCTCGCCGGTCTCGACGACGCGGATCTTCACGTACTCGAGCTCGGGATGCACCGCGAGCGCGAGGTTCGACGGCAGCGTCCACGGCGTCGTCGTCCACGCCCACAGCGAGGCCTCTTCGTCCTCGAGGGCGAAGCGCACCGTCAGCGACGGATCCTGGCGGCGCTTGTGGCCCTCCTTGCGCGTGACCGGATCGCGCTCCTGCGGGCCCTGGGCGACCTCGAAGTTCGACAGCGGGGTGCCGAGCGCGGGCGACACCGGCTGCACGCGGTGACCCTCGTACACGAGCGACTGATCCCAGAGCCGGTGGAACACCCACCAGACGCTCTGCATGAAGCCCGTGTCCATCGTCTTGTAGTCGTTGTCGAAGTCGACCCAGCGACCGAGGCGACGCACCGTCTTGCGCCACTGCTCGGTGTACCGGAGCACGCCGGCGCGACAGGCGGCGTTGAACTTCGCGATGCCGTGCGCCTCGATCTCGGCCTTGCCGTGCACGCCGAGCTCGTCCTCGACGAGGCTCTCGATCGGCAGACCGTGGCAGTCCCAGCCGAAGCGGCGCTCGACGGCGAACCCGCGCATGCACTGGTAGCGCGGCACGATGTCCTTGATCGTGCCGGGGAGGATGTGGCCGTAGTGCGGCAGGCCGGTCGCGAACGGCGGGCCGTCGAAGAACACGAACTGCGGGGTGCCGGCCGGGCCTTCTGCGCCGCGGGCCGCGTCCGCGCCGATCCGTAAGCTCGTCGCCTCGACGGCGTTGTCGTCCCACAGCCGCAAGATGTCCTCTTCCTGCCGCGGGAGATCGAGCTGCGCGGGCGCGGCTCGAAGCGTCGACACTTCGCGTGGTCGTGATGCCATGTCGGTCTCGTTCGGGGGTGCTAGCTGTGGCAAGCGGTGGCGCACAGGTCAAGCCCTCCCGCCGCGGGGCGCCAGGGCGGCATCCGCGAGAATCGGGCGGTCCTGGCTCGGCCGACCGAGGGCCAAACCGAACCCCAAACCGAACGAAGCCCCCGCGGGGACCGCCGTCCCGCCGTGCCGCCGGTCCCATGCAAATTGCCCCGGCGTACCCCGCGGGGTATTCTCCGAGCCGCTCGCCCACGGAGTCCCATGACGCGCGTCCACCTCGCCACGTTTGCCCTTGCCCTGTCCGGTCTGCTCCCCGCCTGCGACGGCGGCAGCAAGCCCTCGGAGAACAGCAACCAGTCCCCCTTCCGCGACAAGTGGCGGACCGAGCACGAGGGGGCGTTCGAGTTCGTGGACGAGATGGGTGCGCCGACGATCAGCAGCATCATCGTCGGCAACTCGCTCGGCTCGAACGACAACTTCGTGAACCGCGGCGACGTCATCCTCAAGTTCGACGGCGAGCCCAACACGATCAAGATCGAGTTCCGCCGCTTCACGTTCGCCGAGAGCGAGGAGGCCGCCGGTGAGGTCTACGACAAGCTGCAGCTGTGGGCGTTCAACAGCTCGACGGGCACGCCGAAGAAGCCCGACGAGATGGACGAAGAGGACCGCTGCGGCGGCGAGAACGACAACGGCGACCCCTACCCGTGGCAGGAGGGCTGCGCCGTGTACGTGTACTACGACGGCCAGAGCCAGCTGCAGCGCGCTGGCGCCGACATTCGCGTGACCCTGCCGGCGGACTACCGCGAGAGCGTCGACGTCGCGACCTCCGACAACGTCATCGAGGACAGCTATCCCAACCGCGGCAACGTGTGCGTCGAGGGCCTGAACGGCACCGTCGACATCGAGCTGCAGAACGGGCTCGCGTTCGTCTCGGTCGTCGCCGAGAGCGCCTACCCGGCGTGCCCGCCGGCCTCCGTCGAGGCCTGCGAGAACTGGGACGATCCCGACACCGAGGGTCCGGATCCCTGGTCCAAGAACTGCGACTGCATCAACCTCGGCTACAACCCTGGCAACGTGAAGGTGGAGTCGCTCGAGCCCTCGTCGGCGAACATCACCGTCGACGTGCCGGCCGACCTCTGGACCAGCTTCCGCGCCGAGAACGCGGGCGAGAACTCCGTGTCGGGGAAGAACTGCCCCTCGACGATCGGGGCGATCGGCTCGGTCGAGTACGACCAGGGCGGCAACGACCCGAACAAGCCGTGGCTGCGCTCGGGCATCGCGAACAAGCCCGAGGCCGCGCCGGCTGGCGGCTTCCGACTCGACCTCAAGTCGAACGGCTGCGAGTCGGTCGCCGAGGTCGAGGCGCCGAAGGACTGGGACGCCGAGATCACGGATCCCGAGTCGGAGCTGCGCGGCAACATCGAGGTCTGCTCGGGTTGCCTCGCGGGCAAGTCCTGCGAAGACCTGCTCCCGGGCGGCTGATTCGGGCTGCGTCCGCGCCCTCCACGAGGGGGCGCCTCCTGCGGAGCCGCGCCTCACACGGGGCGCGGTTCGGGCAATCCGGGGGGCAAGCGCTCGACGAGCACGGCGCCGCGGAGGTGGCGGAGCTCGCGGATGCCGGACAACGGTCGGCCCCCGATCTGCACGATCGCGGCGCCGCGGGCATCCTCGGCGCGGATGATGGCGAGGCCGTCCGCCTCGCTCGCGCGGACGATGCAGCACATCGGGCCGGCCATCGGCAGCTCGGGGATCGGGGCGTCGACGGCGAAGGCGGCGGGGGCGAGCAGCGGGCCCCCGGCGGCGGTGTGCTCGAGCTCGCCGCCTGCGCACCACACCTCGACCCGCGGATCGGCGGTCCACGCCGCCTGGGCGCCGACGAAGGCGTCGCGCGTCGGTGCGTCGACCGGGCCGGCGAACGAGTCGGGATCGTCGGCCGGGCCGAGCTGCGCGCCGACCCAAAGGCGCACGAGGTGGCGCTTCAGCAGATCGGTCGGGCCGACGACGACGGCGAACCGCACGCCGCGGGGATCGGCGCCGCTGCGCCGCAGGGAGGTGCGCGCCAGGGAGTACGCCGCGAGCTCGCGATCGGCGGTGGCGTCGACCCACGCGATGCGGGGGATCGCCGGCGTGACGCCGAGGCTCGGCCACTCGGGCTCGTCCGCGGCGTCGACGATCGCGCCTGGCGGGAGCGCCGAGGCCAGCGCGGCGACGAGCGACGCGGTCGCCGAGCAGGCCCCCGGCTCGGCGCCGAAGGCCACGCGGCGGCCGGCGAGGAGACACGCCCAGACCAGCTCGATCGCCTCGAGGGGCTGCGTGCGTAGCTCGGTGACCTTCGCCCCGGCGACGCCCGCTGCGCCGCCGGTCACCGCTCGGCCGCGCTGGGCCATCGCCCACAGCCGGGCCTGCATCGCGCCGACGAGCTGCTCGCGATCCCACGCGACGAGGTGCAGCTCGTGCTCGAGCGCGGCGGAGATCTCGTCGGCGCGCAGGGCGAGGCGCTCGGCGAACGCCGCGAAGGCGTGACGCGCTGCGGCGGCGAGCTGGGCCGCCGTGCTCACGCCGCGCGACTCGACGCGATCCGCCGCCTCACGCGATTAGTTGAACACGAAGATCGCGGCGAGGGAAACACCGACGCCGATCGCGACGCCGGCGATCACCGCGTACAGCACGGTGCGGTTGCCCGCCGGTGCCGCGCCGCCCGCCCCGCCGCCTGCGGGCGGCTCGGTGCGATCCCCGTCGGCGCTCCCGGGCGCCTTGATGAGCTCGACGTTCTGGTGGCGCGGCGGCACGCGGCCGCCGAGGCGACGCGAGATGTCGCCGAGCTTGACCACGAGCTCGTCGAACGTGGGCCGCACGTCGGGGCGACGGCTCATCATGCGTCGGCACAGATCGCTCAGCTCCTCGTCGAAGCCCGCGATCTCGAGCTTGAGCTGCGGCCGCTCGGCCTTGAGGTGGCGGCGCACGACGGCGGTGTAGTGGTCGTCCTGGCCGCCCTTGCGGAACGGCGGGTGCCCGCTGCACATGTGGAACATCGAGCAGCCGAGGGCATAGACGTCGGCGCGGGCGTCGACCTCGTCGCCCATCGCCTGCTCGGGCGCGAGGTAGTCGGGCGTGCCGACGAACACGCCGGTCGCGGTGATCGACAGGTCCTCCTGCAGCGCCTTGGCCAGGCCGAAGTCGGTGACCTTGACGATGCCGGCGTGGGTGACCACGAGGTTCGACGGCTTGACGTCGCGGTGCACGACGCCGGCGCGCTGGGCCTCGGCGAGGCCGACGGCGGATTGCCGGATGACCTCGGCGGCGTCGCCGGGGTGCAGCGGCCCCGAGCGCTTGAGCATGCCGCCCAGATCCTCGCCGTCGAGGAACTCCATCGCGAGGAACGGCCGGCGCTCGTGCTCGCCGATCGCGTAGATCTGCACGATGTTCGGGTGGTTCATCGCCGCCAGCGCGCGTCCCTCGCGCAGGAAGCGGGTCTTGAACTCGGTCGACTCGCGGTGCTTGGCCCCGAGGATCTTGAGCGCGACGCGGCGCCCGAGCTGCTCGTCGACGCCCTCGAACACCTCTCCCATCGCGCCCTTCCCCAGCAGTCGAATGACCCGGAAGTGGCCGATGATCTCGGGGACAGGGGCGGACATCGCCACGGGCGAAACTATCACGGGGGCGGCCGCAGGGGCTAGACCGGGGGCGCATTCGGGAGCGCGGATGGCGGGAAATCACCGCGGCTGCAGCGTGTCGACCGCACGGCTGTGGGCCTGCTTCACCGTGGCGAGGTCGCCCGCGGGCATCGGCTCGCGCGCGATCTGTGCCGCGGGCGTCGGCATCGGCAGCGGGCCGCCGGCGGTGGGGTGGGGCTGCTCGCGCTTGGCGGCGCGCAGGGCGTCGCGCTCGGCCTTCTGCTGGCGCTTGCGATCGTCGGTGATGGTCTTGCGCAGCGTCGCGAGCTCGTCGGCCCGCGCGAGCAGGGCGGCCTCGTCGAGGGTCTTGGCCAGCTTGCGGGCCTGGGCCTCGGCGTCCTCGAGCAGCGCCTCGGCGCCCGCGAAGTCCCCGGCGCGGGCCATCGCGATGGCGTCGATCGAGGCGGCGGCGACCCGGGCGAGGGCCACCCCGCGGCCGACCTCGCGCGAGCCCTGGGCCTCGGGCGCATCGGAGGCGGTGGACGCGACGAAGGCGGTGCGCTCGAGCCGGCCGGCACCGGCGGTGTGGTCCTCGTACGAGACCGCCGCGTCGAGCAGCTCGACGGTCGCGCCGCTGCGGTGGGCGGTCGTCGTGAGCTCGACGAAGATCTCCTGGCTCTGGCCCTCGGCGAGGTCGGCGAGCTGCACGGTGTGACCGCGGGTCGCATCGGGCGCGCTCGGGTGACCGATGATCCGAGAGATGCTCACGCCCGGACCCGGCTGCAGTCGCAGCACCACGTTGCTCGCCACCGCCCGCTCGATGCGGAGCACCTCGTCGCGGAACGCGGTGGCGATGCTCTCGTCGGCGTCGATGCGATGGAAGCGTCCGCCGGTGCCCTGGGCGATCTGGGCGAGCAGGACCTCGTCGTACTCGAGCCCGAAGCCCAGCGTGCTGATCGCGATGCCGTAGCCCTTGGCGGTCGCGATCTGCTGGGGGATCGGACCGGCGTCGTTGGGCACGCCGTCGCCGAGCACGACGATGCGGCGGACCGCCTCCGATGCGAGCCCGCTCGCGAGCGTCTGCTGCATCGCGAGCTGCAGCCCCGCGGCGAGATCGGTGGTGCCGCGCGCCTCCATCTTGCCGAGCGCCTCCTTCACGGGCCCGAGCGCGCTGCGATCGACGACGATGGGCGCGACCAGCAGCTGCGCGCGGCTGTCGAAGGTCACGACCGTGAGCCGGTCGCCGTCGCGCAGGCCGTCGAGCAGCGCGAGGGCGGCGGCGCGCGCGTCCTCGATCGGCTCGCCGAGCATCGAGCCCGAGGTGTCGACGACGAGGGTCAGATCCACCGGCGGTCGCTGCCGCAGCGCGATGCCGGAGGCGTCGAGCCGCAGGCGGGCCACGATCTTGCCCTCGCGATCGGCGGCCAACGTCTCGCGATCGAGCGCCGCGTCGAGGCCGACGAGCTGGGGCGCGGCCACCGGCGCGACGGTGGTCGCGGGGGCCGTGGGTGCCGGCGGCGCGGGGGCCCGCAGGCCACCCTTGGTGGGCGTGCAGCCGGAGCCGATGAGGAGGCACAGGGTCAGGGCCGAGGCGAGGCGTCGCATGGTGGCGACGCTCGAACGCTCGGCGGCGGGGACCGGCTTACAGGGACCCGCCGAAACGCGCCATGCGCGACGCCTCAGGTGACCGCGGGGTTCTCGAACCGGGTGTGCTTGCCGACGAAGGTCAGGTGCACGGTGCCGGTCGGGCCGTTGCGCTGCTTGCCGATGATCACCTCGGAGGCGCCCTCGACCGACTTGCGCTTCTCTTCCTCGGTCATGTACCGCTCCTCGCGGTAGATGAACATGATGACGTCGGCGTCCTGCTCGATGGCGCCCGACTCGCGGAGATCGGAGAGCTGCGGGCGGTGGTCGGCGCGCGAGTCGACGCCGCGGTTGAGCTGGCTGAGCGCGAGGATCGGCACCTGCAGCTCCTTGGCGATCGCCTTGAGGCCGCGCGAGATCTCGCTGATCTCCTGCTCGCGGATGTCGTAGCGGCCTTTGCCACCGCGACAGAGCTGGAGATAGTCGACGACGATGAGCCCGAGCGGCGGGCGCTTGCCCTCGGGGGTGGGCGGGAAGATCTGGCGGTCCTGGCGGAAGCGCCGCGCGCGGGCGCGGATCTCGAGGATCGTCGGCGACGAGGAGTCGTCGATGAACAGCGGCGCGCGATAGATGCGATCGGCCGCGCGCACGAGCTCGGCGAACTCGTGCTCGACCAGCTTGCCGCCGCGCAGCTTGCCGGCGTCCACGCGCGCCTCGGAACAGAGGATGCGCTCGATGAGCTGCGCCGCGCTCATCTCGAGGCTGAAGAACAGGCACGGATATCGGGCCGGCCGCTCCTCCTCGGGGAGGTGGGCGTGCTTCGCCTGGGTGATGCAGGCGTTCTGCGCGAAGTTCAGCGCCAGCGCCGTCTTGCCCATCGAGGGGCGCGCCGCGAGGATGATGAGGTCGCTCGGCTGCAGGCCGCCCGTCATCTCGTCGAGCTTGAGGAACGTGGTCGGCACCCCGGTGATCGGGTTCTTCAGCTTGGCGCGCTCGGTGATGCTCTCGAAGACGCCGTGGATCAGCTCCTTGGCCGAGCGATAGCTGCCGACGCGGCCCTTCTGGTTGACCTCGAGCAGGCGGCGCTCGGCGCCGTCGATGAACTCGCCGACGTCCTCGACCTCTTCGCGGCCCTCGTCGGCGATCTCCTGCGCCGCCATCACGAGGTTGCGGACGGCTGCGGACTGCCGCACGAGCTCCGCGTAGGCCCCGACGTTGTGGCTGCTCGCGTAGCGATCGGCCAGCTTGCCCAGGCCCTCGAGTCCGCCGACCAGGCCGAGCTCGTCGGCGGCCCGGAGCTGTGACTCCAGCGTGACGATGTCGATCGGTTGGCCACGATCGGACAGCTTCATCATCGCGCGGAACACCGCCCGGTGCGCCGGCACGTAGAAGTCCTCGTCGTTGATCAACGCGACGACGTCGTTGAGCGCCTCGTTGCGGAGCAGGACCCCGCCGAGGACCGCCGATTCGGCTTCTTTGTTGTGGGGGAGCGGACGCGACATCGCGAGCCGGCGAGTGTAGACGCGCGCGGGAGCGCGGGCACGACTTTCGGCGATCGGGGCGTGGCGACGGGGCTGGGCGAGGATCGGCGCCGGGGTGGTCGCGGCTTGCGGCTTGACGCCGCCGCGGAAACTCGGAACATCGGTGTCATGCATGGTGGTGCGCATGGTCTGCGGTGGATCCTCGGTGGTGCGGTGGGCACGGGCGTCGTGGCGCTGCCAGCGGCGGCCCACGCTGCGAACGTCGCGCTCGAGGCCCCGGCCGGCGCGATCGTCACGCAGCCCGGCGAGGTCTTCGGCGTGGTGCAGGCCCTGCTCGAGGAGCGCGGCCACACGGTGACGATCGTGTCGGGCGATCAGATCGACACGCTGGACGAGATCCAGCAGTTCGACACCGTGGTGCTGAGCGGCAGCGGCTACCAGGACGGCCAGGACGTCGCGGTGTTCGACGGCGTGCTCGTCGACTATGTCAGCCAGGGCGGTGGCTTGGTCATCGCCGGCTGGGTCTACTACTACTACGACGAGGTCAGGGAGGGGGCGCCCGGATTCAACACGGTGGCGCCGTTCGAGGCGTCGGAGTCGTTCGTGTTCGGCGGGGTCGTCGAGATCATCCCCGGCCACGAGATCGTCGATGGCCTCTCCGACTGGAACAACCCCGACAACGACGCCTACTCGGGCGCGATCAAGCCCGGTGCGACCGCGCTCAGCAGCAACGGCGGGTTGATCGATGCCGGCGTGTGGGAGTACGAAGGGGGCCGCGTCGCGTCGTTCGGGCCGTTGTTCACCTCCGAGTACGAGGTCTACCCCGGGACTCCGGCGCTGCACGACGGCTCCATCCCGGACGCGACCGAGATGTTCCTGCGCGGCATCGAGTGGACGGCGACCCAGGCCGCCCCGGTGGGTTGCCACGACGGCGACCTCGACGAGGGCGAACAGTGCGACGACGGGAACTTCTCCAACAGCGACGACTGCGTGAACCCGTGCGTGTTCGCCAGCTGCGGCGATCACTACGTGCACGCCGGCTTCGAGCCGTGTGACGACGGCGACGACGACAACACCGACGCTTGCCTCGTCGGCTGCATCCTGGCGTCGTGCGGCGACGGGTTCGTGCGGGTCGGCGTCGAGGACTGTGACGACGGCGAAAACGGCGTCGAGACGGACGCCTGCGTCAGCGGCTGCGTCGCGGCGTCGTGCGGCGACGGGCACCTGTACGCGGGCGTCGAGACCTGCGACGACGGGAACCTCGACGACTCCGACGACTGCCCGGGATCGTGCCAGCCCGCGGTGTGCGGCGACGGCTACGTGCTCGCGGGCGTCGAGCCGTGCGACGACGGCAACGACGTCAACGATGACGACTGCCTGGTGGGTTGCATCGCGCCCACGTGCGGCGACGGCTACCTGCAGAACGGGACCGAGGCGTGCGACGACGCCAACGACGACGACACCGACGCCTGCGTCGGCGCGGTGTGCCAGCTCGCGAGCTGCGGCGACGGCTTCATCTTCGCCGGCTTCGAGGAGTGCGACGACGGCAACCAGACGCCCGGGGATGGCTGCACGGCGTGTGCGCTCGACGGCTCCGAGAGCTCGTCGGAGGGCGGGGGCGAGAGCTCGTCGGAGGGCGGGGGCGAGAGCTCGTCCGAAGGCGGTGCCGAGGGCACCTCGGGCGCCACGGAGGAGAGCGGTGGTGCGACCGCGGCCGACACCACGGGCGTGGATCCGTCGACGACCGGGGTCGACACGCTCGACTCGAGCGGCGGCGACGATCCGAGCAGCACGGGCTCCGACTCCACCGGCGATGGCGCGATCGACGGGTCCTCCGGGGGCTGCGGCTGCCACACCCGCTCCCCGGGCGCATCGGATGCGTGGGACGAAGCCGGCGCGTGGCGTCATCGAAGTTCGCATCGCGGCAAGGCGGTTCGTTCGCGGTTCTTCGGGCAAACTGGGAGCGACGTGGTCATGGGCACCGTGCGCTCCAGGACAAGCCTTCGCCTCGGAGCTTCGCTGTGGCTCGCCCTCGGGTCGTGCAGGCATGACGACTCGTCCTCTGGGTCGACTGGTTCGGACGCGGTTTCCACGACGTCTGAGGTCGACGGCACGGCTTCGCAGGCCGATACGGCGACGGGTTCGGACGCATGCGAGGAAACCGCAACCTGCGTGCAGGGTGCCCCGGCGGGATGGGAAGGTCCGGGAGTGTTGGCGG
>LNFB01000324.1 GCA_001464385.1 Deltaproteobacteria bacterium Ga0077550
AGCTCCTGCTCGATCCGGAGGCGGCGGTGCTCGTCGAGGATCTCGAGCGCGGCGAACGGGTCCTCGCCGTACAGCACGATGTTGCGCCCGCGGATGTCGTCGTAGAACAACGGGAACACATCGGCGGCGTTGCCGAGCTCGTCGCCGCGCAGGATCATCGCCTCGATCCGAGCGGCGCTCCGGGCCAGGTCGAGCGCGGGCCCGATGCTGCGCAGGCCCGCTCGGGCGTCGTCGCGCAGCACGATCACCAGGTCGATGTCGCTGCGCTCGGGTTCGAAGCCGCCGCGGGCGAGGCTGCCGAAGGCGACGATCGCCTGCAGGTCGTCGCCGAGGCGCTCGACGAGCTCGGACTGGAGCTGCTCGAGGTGTCGCCGGGTACGGTCGGGCAGGGCGGCGAGGCGGGCGTCGGTCATCGGGTTCCTCCGGGTCGGTGGGGGCTGTGCACGAGGTGGACCTTGGCGGCGACGCCCGGGCCCTTGAGGGCCCAGGTCGATCGATGGTGGCCGTGGACGCGGCCGATGAAGGGGCGCACGCGCGGTCGCACGGCGCCGTCGCCCCGGGGCGGGTGGAACCTCGCGCGCAGCACGAGGCCATCGAGCGCCGCAGCCTCACCGAACTCGGTGCGGCCAGCGGCGGCCTCGAGGATGCGCCACGCGTCGGTGAGGCTCACGCGTTCGCTCGCACGCGGGTGCTCGGCCAGCGTCGCGGTCGCGACCTCGCGGATCCTGCAGCCGAGACCCGACAGCCGCGGCAGGTGGGGCAGCGCGTCGTCGATGCGCTTGCGCGCGAGGATCGTGCGCGTGCGGTCGAGCGCGGCGACGCCGTACCGATCGCACGCCGCCGACGACGGCGGCGCTGGATCGACGAGCGCCGACGCGAGCGCGCGCTGCTCGGCCACGAGCGCCGATGCATCGCCGAGCTCGGGCGTCTCGTTGGGCCCCGAGGTGTCGGCGGCCACGCGGGGCGGCGCGGCCGTCACGACCGCACGCAGGCGTCGCACTTCGTCGCGGAGCGCCGCGAAGGGCCCGAACCCCGCGTCGCGCTCGAGGAGGACCGGCACCGCACCGATCCTCGCGATGGCGTCCTCGAGCAGCGCGAACACGGCCGGCGCGATCGGGTCGGCGTGCGTGTCGAAGTAGAAGCCGTCCTCCCACGCGCCGCCCGCGACATGCAGCATCGCGACGCGATCGAGCGGGAAGCGCGACAGCTCGCGGTGCGGATCGCGGCCGGCGTTCACCGCGTTCGCGTAGAGGTTGCCGACGTCCAGCAGCAGGTCGCAGCCGGTCGCGCGCACGACCGCGGCGTAGAAGTCGGGCTCGTCGAATTCGTCGTCGGGCCAGGCCAGGGTCTCGGCGGTGTTCTCGAGCAGGAGGGGCACGTCCGGCAGGCGCCGCCGCGCCGCCGCCACGTTCCGGGCCAAGACTGCCAGGGCGGCCCGCGTGTAGGGGACCCGCGTGAGGTGGCCGATTTCCCGGTCTCCGGCCCGCGTGAACGACACGTGCTCGCTGACGAGCGGTGCGCAGAGGTCGCGGGCGAGCTCGCCGATGCGCCGCGCATGATCGTCGCGGACGCCGTCGGCGCTGCCGAGCGAGAGCTTCACGCCGTGGACCACGACCGGCCAAAGTGCTTGTAATGCGATCGCTTCTCGGCGGGCGACCGAGTTGGCAAGGCAGGCTTCGGCGACCACCTCGACGAACTCGAGCGCGCCCGGATCCGCGAGCAGGTCCGCGGCCAGCTCGGGGCGGTACCCCAGACCGATCCCACCGAGGGTTGTCGTCGCCGCCACGATCGAAAACTGCCCCGGATACTTTACAGCGATCCCGTCTCTTCCATAATGCGCTCCCCGTGCCCGTTTCCACCGACGCCGATCGGCCCAGCGCCAGCCACCGGCCCGACGCGAAGGAACGCCCGACCGCCCGCTGCGTCCCGGTCCTGCGGCTCGTCCCCGAGACGCTGTTGGTCGACCGAGGCTCCGGCCTGCGCCAGGAGTTCAGAGAGGTCGCGACCGCGGCGCTCGAGCTGTCGTTCGACTACCAGGGCGTGCGCGTGCGGGCCTCGGATCCCAACGATCGCGTCGGCACCGACGCCCGCTGGATCCGCCGAGATCGCGGCGCGGAGGCCCAGGCGAGGCGGATCCTCGAGGGCTTCGGTCCGGTCGAGATCGCCGCGCTCGAGGACTGCGCGCCGCCGCCGGGCTCCGACGTCGACTACGTCGTCGACCCCGAGGGCGACACCGGTCGGCTCTGCTCGTTCAACACCCATGCGATCCCGCGGCTGCGCGCGCTCGGGTGGCAGGTCGAGGTCGACGGCGAGCTCGACCTCGAGGTCCTCGAGGGCGGCGAGTGGTTCGCCGAGCTGGTCCCCGAGGAGCGCGGGTGGTTCGAGCTCGAGCTCGGCGTCGAGTGCGACGGTCGTCGCGTCGACCTGCTGCCGGTGCTCCTCGACATCATCACGCGCAAGGGCGGGTTCGATCGGATCTCGCGCGGGCTCGGTCGCACCGCCGTCGTCGATCTCGGCGATCGTCGCCACCTCGTCGTGCCCGCCGAGCGCCTGCGCATCCTCATCGAGATCGTCACCGAGCTCTACGGCGTCGAGGGCACCAGCGAGCGCGGCAACCTCCGCGTGCCCGAGCTGGTGCCGGCGTGGATCGAGCGGCTCGACGGCGCGTTCGAGGATCAGCTGCCGCTCAAGTGGCATGGCCGCGAGCGCATGGATCCCGCGCTCGCGGTGATGCGCGAGCGCATGGTGCCGGTGTCGGGGCCGCCCCAGCTCAACGCCCAGCTGCGGCCGTATCAAGAGATCGGCCTCGCGTTCATGCAGCGGATCCGCGAGACCGGCCTGGGCGGCGTGCTCGCCGACGACATGGGCCTGGGCAAGACCCTGCAGACCATCGCCCATCTGGTGACCGAGAAGGCCGCGGGGCGCCTGCAGCAGCCGGCGCTCGTGATCACGCCGACCTCGCTCATCGGCAACTGGAGCCGCGAGATGCGGAAGTTCGCGCCGCAGCTGAGGGTGCTCGAGCTGCGCGGCGCCGATCGTCACCGTCGCCGGGCCGAGATGCCCGACCACGACGTCATCCTCACCAGCTATCCGCTCATCGTCCGCGACCGCGCGCACTTCGTCGGCATCCAGTTCGCGGCCGTCATCGCCGACGAGGCGCAGACGATCAAGAACGTGCGCAGCCAGGCGCACCAGGCGGTGAAGTCGCTCGAGGCCCAGCACCGCATCTCGCTCACCGGCACGCCGATCGAGAACAACCTCGACGAGCTGTGGGCGCAGTTCGATCTGCTCGTGCCGGGGTTGCTCGGCGACGC
>LNFB01000325.1 GCA_001464385.1 Deltaproteobacteria bacterium Ga0077550
CAGGCCATCGAGCTCGCCGGCGGCCAGCGCGATCTGTACGAGGGCATCCGCATCGCCGGCCACGCCGCGGTGCGCCAGGCGGTCAAGCAGCGGGGCATGGCCGCCGCGACCATCGACATCCTCGGGGCGCTGATGAAGCTGCGCCAGGTGTGCTGCGATCCGCGGCTGGTCCGGGTCGGGGCGGCGCGCGAGATCGACGAGTCGTCGAAGTTGATGGCGCTGATCGAGATGGTCGAGCAGGGCCTCGCGCAGGGCCGGCGCATCCTCATCTTCTCGCAGTTCGCGACCATGCTCGCGCTCATCGGCGCGCAGCTGGGCAAGCTCGGCGTCCGTTTCGCCATCCTCACCGGCGCGACGGCGGACCGCGAGGCGGCGGTCGACACCTTCCAGTCGGGGCGCGCCGACGTCTTCCTCATCAGCCTCAAGGCCGGCGGGACCGGGCTCAACCTGACGCGCGCCGACACGGTCATCCACTACGATCCGTGGTGGAACCCCGCGGCGCAGAACCAGGCCACCGATCGCGCCTACCGCATCGGCCAGGTGAACCCGGTGTTCGTCTACAAGCTGATCGTCGCGGGCAGCGTCGAGGAGCGGATGCTGCGCCTGCAGCAGCGCAAGCAGTCGCTGGCCGATGCGCTGCTCGGGCACACCGCGGGCGCAGGCCTGCCGTGGAGCGAGCGCGACGTCGACGATCTGTTCGCGCCGCTGTCGGACGAGTCGCCCGACGCGGTCGAGTCCCGGGTCTGACGCCGCCTCCACGGTCCGGAGGCGCGCTTGTACGGGCGCGGTCGAACGGGCATGTTCGCAGCATGCGAGGTTTCGCGCGCATCGCCGCCGCCGTCCCCCAGGTCGCCGTCGGCGATGTCGAGCGCAACGTCTCCGCCACGCTCGAGCTCTGGCGCCGCGCCGACGCCGAGGGGTGCGCGCTGGCGGCGTTTCCCGAGCTGGGCCTCACCGGCTACACGGCGCGCGACCTCTTCCACGATCGGCACCTACAGGACGGCGTGCACGCGGGACTCGCAGCCTTGGTCGCGGCGTCGGCCGAGCTGTCGACGCTGGCGATCGTCGGGGCGCCGCTGCGCTGCGGCGATGCGCTGTACAACGTCGCGGTCGCGATCCAGGGCGGCCGCGCGCTGGCGGTGGTGCCCAAGAGCTACCTGCCCACGTACCGCGAGTTCGAGGAGCGCCGATGGTTCCGCGCCGCCGCCGACCTCGAGGCCGGCGCCACCACGCGTATCGCTGGGGCCGCGGTGCCGATGGGCACCGACGTGCTGCTCGCCGCCGAGGGCTGCCCCGACCTCGTGGTCGGCGTCGAGCTCTGCGAGGACTACTGGGTGCACGTGCCGCCGTCGGTCTACGCGGTCTCGGCGGGGGCCACGGTCATCGTGAACCTGTCGGCCTCGAACTTCGTGATCGGCAAGGCCGAGCTGCGGCGACTGCTGGCCCGCTCGGCCTCCGACCGGGGCAAGTGCGCCTACGTCTACACCGCGGCGGGTCCGGGCGAGTCATCGACCGATCTGGCGTTCGACGCCGACGCGTTCGTCTGCGAGAACGGCCGCGAGCTCGCGTCGTCGCGCCGCTTCGCCCGCGAGTCCCAGCTCGTGGTCGTCGACGTCGACCTCGAGCTGCTGGTGCGCGAGCGGATCGTGACCACGAGCTTCGCCGAGTGCAGCCATGCGCACGCGCGTCCGCACCGCGTGGTCGCGTTCCAGGCCGCGGACCGGCCGCCCGCGCCGCTGCGTCGCGTCGTCGCGCGACACCCCTTCGTGCCCAGCGACGCGCAGACCTTGGGCTCGCGGTGCTGGGAGATCTTCGAGATCCAGACCAACGCCTTGGCCACGCGCATGGCCGCGCTCGGCCGGCCCAAGCTCGTGCTCGGGCTCTCGGGCGGGCTCGACTCGACCCACGCTGCGCTGGTGTGCACCGGCGCGCTCGAGCTCGCCGGTCAGCCCCGCGAGGACCTCGTGTGCGTCACGATGCCGGGCCTCGGCACGACCGCCGGGACCCGCGGCAACGCCGAGCGGCTCGCCGAGGCCCTCGGCTGCAGCTTCCGCGAGATCGCGATCGACGAGGCTGCGCGCACCATGCTCGCGCTCGTCGGCCACGGCGCCGCCGTCGACACGACCGACGTGCAGGGGCTGCTCGCGAAGCTGCGGGCCGACCCGAAGCTCGGCGACATCACCCTCGAGAACGTCCAGGCTCGGCTGCGCACGTTGGCCCTCATGACCGTGGCGAACGCGGTCGGTGGGCTGGTCGTCGGCACCGGCGATCTCTCGGAGAAGGCCCTGGGCTGGTCGACGTACGCCGGCGATCACATCTCGATGTACGACGTCAACGCGGGCGTGCCCAAGACGCTGATCCAGTCGGTGATCCGCTGGGTGGCGAACGAGCGCGCCGCGACCTGGTCGACGTCGGTGGAGGCGCTGCGCGCCACGCTGTTCGCGATCCTCGACACGCCGATCTCCCCCGAGCTCCTGCCGCCCGACGCGGCCGGCGCCATCGCCCAGCTCACCGAGTCGACGCTCGGACCGTACGAGCTGCACGATTTCTTCCTCTATCACTTCGTGCGCAACGGCGAGACGCCGACGCGGATCCTCGATCTCGCGCGCGTCGCCTTCGGCGACGACTACGCCGTCGACGTGCTGAAGAAGTGGCTGCGCGTGTTCCTGTCGCGGTTCTTCGCCCACCAGTTCAAGCGCTCGTGCACGGCGGATGGGCCGAAGGTCGGCCAGGTCGCCCTGTCACCGCGCGGGGACTGGCGCATGCCCTCGGACGCGCGCGTGCGGAGCTGGGTGGCCGAGGTCGACGCCTACGGCGTGTGATCGAGCCCCGCGTGCGCGGCTCGGGTCGGCCTGGTAGCCTGACGTTCGACGATGCGGCGAGTGGATCATCGAGGGACCGCGAGGGGGCGCATCGGGCTCGCCGTCGTGTTGTTGGTGGGCGGATGCCTCGACGCCGCCGAGGTCGACGTCGAGCAGGCCGAGGTCGTCGCGCGCAGGACCGGCGAGCAGGTCGTCGCGGGCCTCGACACCGCGCGGGACAAGGTCGTGGCGGTGGGGGGCGACCTGCGTGACGCCGCGGGGCAGGCGGCGGACGAGGCCGCGCGCACGGTCGATCCGCGGCGCGTGGAGCCAGCCGCGGCCGATGCCCTGGTCCGCGACGCGACGACGGCCGTCGCGTGCCCCGAGCCCGAGCGCTGCACGATCGAGGCGGCCTACGCCGATCGGCTCCGCGCGAATCCGGGCTTCCTCGCCACGCAGGCGCGGGTCGTTCCGCACCGCAGCGAGGGGCGCCCCGACGGCCTCGAGATCTCGGAGCTCGAGGCCCTGCCCCGGGCGCTCGGCTTCCAGGCGCGCGACGTCGTCCACTCGATCAACGGACTGCGCGTGCAATCGCTGCAGTCTGCGCCACAGCTCTATCTGCAGCTCCGCTCCGCGCGGCGGTTCACCGTCGTCTTCACGCGTGGATCCGAGCGACGCACCCACGTGATCGAGATCGGCTGATCGAACGCCCTCGCCCCGAGGGCCGCGGGCGAGCGGTGGAGCCAACGGGCGGCGCGGCGAAAGCCCTTGCGTCGGTGGGGTTTCTCCGCGACAACATTTGTGCCGAAAGCTCGCACATGCGAGCGGGTCGCCACGGAGGTCCGTTCGATGAGTCGCCCCGAGATCTGTCCGACGTGTGGGATCAAGCTCGGCCCCACGCAGCCGCGCCCCGCGACCCGCGTGTGCACGGCGTGCAGCCGCAGCAACCCCGCGGGGTTCAACTACTGCGGCTTCTGTGCGACGCCGATGGAGAACACCGAGATGGGCGCGCGCATGGCCGACCTCGCGGCGCCCCCCGGCGGCTGGCCGAGCCTCACCAGCGAGCTCGTCGAGGTCCGCTTCTACCTGCAGCAGGGCCTGTTCGACGACGCCTACGAGCTGCTCTCGATCATGCAGAAGCGCTACCCCGGGCACCCGCAGCTCAACGAGCTGTCGCGCCGGCCCAAGCCCGCGCGCCGCGTCGACACCGGCGTGCTCGCGCTTGTCGACAGCGTGCTCGCCGAGTCGGCGAACCTCGTGGCCAAGGTGCCGCGCCGCGCCGCGCCGCGCTTCACCGCGCCCGCGCAGGGGGGCTCCGATCGCACCGACGTGCACAGCGTGGTGCCGCCCGACGACGAGGCGACCACCACCGCCGCGCGTCCGCCCAAGCGGGCGAAGACGGGACCCGAGAGCACCACGCGGCGCAGCGGCGCGCAGCCGAAGGTCGGCACGGGATCACAGCGCACGACGCCCCAAAAGCCGAGCGGGCCGAGCGGCTCGCATCGCACGAGCGTCGGGCCGCGGCCGACGGCCGCCGCCGCGCCCAAGTCCGCCGCGCGAGCCGACGCGGATCTATCGCACCGTCGAGCCGCCCCCGGGCGCGCGGCCGGTGATCGTGCCATCCACTGCGCCATCGACTCCGTCGCGCCAGGCCTCGGGGCCGCGGCCCGTCGTGGCGCAGACCGGGGCACCCCCCGTGCGCTCGGTGCAAGCGCCGGCCGTGCGGCCGCCCGCGGTCACCGGGCAGACGGTGGCCCAGCGCCCGCCGCAGAGCGGGCACACGGTCGTCGTCGATGCGCTGCAGTCCCCGGCGCCGTTCCCCGCCGAGCCCGCCGAGGCCGCGCCGCGGGGCAAGCGTCGCCGCGCCGAGTCGGCCGCGAAGCCAGCCCCCGCGCCGGCGGCAGCGCCCGTCGTCGAGGCGCCCCCGGCCGCGACCGCCGAGAAGCCCGAGCCGCGGCGCCGCGCCACCTTCGGTGAGCACGTGCTGAATCGCCTGCGCTGAGGTCCGGCCGCGCCGACCGAGCCTTGACGCGACCGTCAGCGATCGGGCCGGTCGGCCAGATCGCTGGCGTCACCTCGGGGAGCGCCGCGTCCACAACGGGACGCTTCGGTTGGACACGGCCGGTTTTCTTGGCTGGCACATCGGTTGCTGAGAGGTTGGGCGTATGGGCGCCCGCCATGACACCACCGTCTTCGTCGAGTTCGACCCGCTGCGCCGCCGCTGCATCCGCTTGGCGAAGGCAGGGCAGTACCGCAAGGCCGCCATCGCGCTGGCCGAGCTCGCGCACCGCGAGCAGGACGCCGCGACGTGGGTGCGACTCGGGGTGATGCTGCAGCGGGCTGGGCGCGCGCCCGCGGCCATCGATGCACTCAAGCAGGGCCTCTGGCTGCTTCGCATGGGCCGCAACGCCCGCAAGGCAGCGGTGGTCGCCGGGCTCATCGAGCGGGCGCAGCACGCCTGCGCTGCTTGAGATCCTGCGGAGTCGGTGCGCTAGCGGCCGCGGCGGAGGAGCCACAGGAGTAGGCGGACCCGCCAGTCGCGTGTGATCTCGACGACCGAGCGATCCATGTCGTCATAGACCTTGCTGTCACCGAGCAGCGCGCCGATCGAGCCCTCGCCCCGCTCGATCTTCCCGGCGGTGTCGGCGAAGATCCTCGCGATGGTGCGCAGGTTGGCGAGCGAGGTGTTGACGCTCGCGAGCAGCTCGCCCGACGGGTCGCGCAGGAGCTTGGCGAAGGTGCCGCCCTGGGCGGGGTCGAGCTGAGCTAGCTTGCTGCGGATCGCACCGACGTCCTTGCGCAGCTCCGCCACCCGCGGCTCGGTCTCGCGGTCGATCTTCGCCAGGCGAGCGTTCGCGTCGTGGAGGATGCCGTCGACGATGCTCGCGCTGTCCCGCGCCTTGGCCAAGGTCTCGGTGAACTCGCGCTCGTACTCGGGGCTCCCGAGCAGGGCGCCGATGGTGCCGCGCCCGGCACGGATGTCGCTCGTCGTGGTGTCGAGCTCGGCGAGGGTCTGCTTGACCGAGTCGATGGTGCGGGCGTCGTTGAGCTCGGCGAACGTCGACGAGATCCCCGACAGCGAGGTGTCGACCTTGTCCGAGAGCCGATCGAAGTTCTCGCGGAACTCGGCGATCTGCTCGCTGAACGAGGGCTCGGACTGGATCCGGTGATCCTCGCCCAGCGGCTCGCGCGAGCCGGGCGTGATGTTGACCTGCTGATCGCCGAGCACGCCGGCGCTGCCCACCGTCGCGACGCTGTCCGCACCGACGACCTCGAGCTTGTCGGCAGGGATCAGCAGCGCCACCTCCACGCGGCGGTGGTCGGTGGTGAAGCGGGCGCACAGCCCCTCGGGGCCGCCCCAGTACACGCCCTTGGCGCGGCGGCGGAACTCGCTGGTGACGCAGACCTCTTCCTCGATGCAGTCGTCGTTCGAGAGGCACGGGCCGTGGATGCCCTTGGCCGCGTACGACTCGAGCTCGGCGCACAGGCCGTTGGGCGCGCAGAACAGCGCCTCGTCGCAGGTGTTGGTCCGCCCCGATCCGTGGCGCCCCAGATCCTCGGTCCGCGGATCGCAGGCGTACTTGCGGTTGACGAAGTCGATCGCCTTCACGCGCCCCACCTCGACGCCGGCGAGCAGCACCGGCGAGTCACGCCGCAGGCCGCTGATCGTGCGGAAGTCGGTGTAGATCGTCACCTGCTTGCGCAGGGATCCGTCGCGTTGGTTGGCCAGCAGCAGCGCGACGAACAGCAAGATGCCCACGACCACGACGGCCAGGCCGAGCAGGGTGCGCCGGGCGCCTTCGTCGCGGACGGCCATCGACCGCAGGATGCCACGGCCAGGCGGCGCGCGGGGCTCACCGGCCGGCGAGCGCCGCGACGCGCTGGAACACGGGCTCGGGGATTGCACGGACGACGCCGAGGATCGGTCGCCAGAACGCCGGCACGTAGGCCTCGGCGACGTCTCGGTCGATCCCCGCCACGATCTGGGC
Source organism: Deltaproteobacteria bacterium Ga0077550 (assembly GCA_001464385.1). Lineage (GTDB taxonomy): Bacteria > Myxococcota_A > Polyangia > Nannocystales > Nannocystaceae > Xiheibacterium > Xiheibacterium aquaticum. Next base: position 6,791 of record LNFB01000325.1, read on the forward strand.
GGCGACGACGTCGGCCCGCGAGAAGAGGAGGTTCTTGCGGTGGTCCACGGTCATCGGCGTGTCCACCGGCCCGAGCTTGAAGGTGTGCACGCCGACACCCGCGGGCCACAGTCGGCTGCGCAGGCCCTGGAGGTAGACGTTGAGGCCGGCCTTGGCGGCGCCGTAGGTGAAGTTGCGCGGGCGGCCGCGGTCGCCGGCGACCGACGAGAGCACGGCGATGTGGCCCGCGCGCGCGTGCTCGAGGTGGTTGGCGAGCGGGATCAGCAGCGAGACCGCCGAGAGCAGGTTGGTGCAGAGGATCTGCTCGGCGACCTGCCAGTCGCGCTCGCTGGCCTGCTGATCACCGAGCAGCCCGTGGGCGATGATCGCGACGTCGATCCCACCGAGGCGGTGGAACGCCTCGTCGACGCGCGCGGCGTTGCCGGCGGTGTCGTCGAGGTCCGCCTCGAGGTGCCCGACGACGGCGTCGCCGAGCTGCTCGCGGAGGCGCGCGAGCTTGTCGGGGGCCCGGCCGACGAGGAAGAGCGAGCTGCCGCGCGCGGCGTAGCGCCGTGCGATCTGGGCGGCGATGGCAGAGGTTGCACCGAGCACGAGGACGCGGGTCATCGGGCGGCAGTGTAGCGGGAAGCCGCGCCGTGATACGAACGGTGGGCATGGCGTCCGCGTCGCGACCTCGCCTGGCCGACCACGTCGTCGCGCGACTGCATCGGCGCGAGGGGCAGGACCAGCTCGTGCTGCTGGACGCGCGCCGTGATCGCGTGGTGGTGCTACCGGCCTCGGCGTGGAGCGTGCTGTGCCACGCCGACGGTACGCGGGATGTCGCGGGCGTGGTCGCGGCGGCGCGGCGCTTCGGCGCGACCGTGGACGTCGCGGGCGCCGAGGCGCTGCTCGACGAGCTCGAGGCGCTGGCCTGGCTTGGGGATGGCGCGCCCGAGGGGTTGCTCGAGGGGGACGCGCAGGCGATCGCGCCGGACGATCGCCGGTGGGTGCGGGAGATGGTCGCGGGGCGGTATCGCTGCGACGGTCGCGGCGATTGCTGTCGCAGCTATCCGACGATCTCGTTGACGCCTGCGGACGTGCATCGCGTGAGCGCGGCGATGGCCGACGATCCGATGCTCGCGCACCGCAGCCACCGCGTCTTCCTGCCCACGGTGGGCTCGGCCCCGACGCCGATGCGGGCCATCGCGCTCGTCGACGGCGCGTGTCGGTTCCTCGAGCACGACGGCGCTTGCGGCGTGCATCGGCACGGTGGCGCGGCGGCGAAGCCGATCGGCTGCGCGTGGTTCCCGACGCGGTTGGTGGACGACGGCGTGGAGATCCGGGCGGCCCCGGTCGTCGAGTGCGTCTGCGTGGCGCGGCCCGATCCGAGCGCGGCGCCGCTGTTGCCGGAGATCCAGGCGTGCGCCTTGCCACTCGGCATCACGCTGTCGCGCGTGCCCGAGCGGGTGCGGTTCGGCGGCGGGCGGGAGGTGGATCGGAGCATCGCGGTGGCGACGCTCGAGGGGATCGTCGCTCGAGATCCTGCGCGCGCGCTGTGGACGTGGTCGGTCGCGCTGGGGCAGGGCGAGGCGTGGTGCGGCGTGCCGGAGGGGGCCGCGATCGAGGCGAGCGCGGTGGCGCGGCGGTTCGGGGAGGTGGCGGAGCGCGCGAGGATCCGCGCCGAACTCGAGTCGACCTGGCGCGGGCCCGACGACATGGTGTGTCGGCGGCTGCGACTGCTCGCGGTGGCCGCGGGGATGCTCGCGGCGCCGAGCGTCGCGGCGCTGGTGGTCGAGGCCGAGGGCGACGCGACGCTGGAGCGGCACGTGTTCGACGCGGCGGTCTTCTCGCGGAGCGTGTTGGTCGGGGAGGATGTCGCGCGCGCGGTCGGGGACCTCGCGCTGCAGATGTGGCTGGCGCGGGCGACCGCTGCGTTCGTGGGGGTGGAGCACGACGTGACGCTGCGAGAGACGCCGCTCGCCGCGGTCGCGGCGACCTGGCGGGCGCACCGGTTGGGGGGGTGAGGAGGGAGGCTAGCGGGGAGCGTGCGCGCGCTGCCACGCGTCGAGTTCCGCGGCCGGATGCGTGTCCATCCACTCGCGCAGCGTCGTGCCCTCGACGAACTCCATCGCGACGAACACGTGCCCTTCGTGCGCGCCGACCTCGTGCACTGCGACGACGTTCGGGTGCGCGAGTCGAGCCAGCGCCTGCGCCTCGCGGACCAGGCGCGCGCGCTCGACCGGATCGCCGTGGCCATGCAGCAGCTTCAACGCGACGCGGCGATCGAGCTGCGGATCGTAGGCCGAGAACACTTGCCCCATCCCGCCGGCGCCGACCGGGCCGAGCACGGCAAATCGGCCGATGCTCGCGGCCGCAGACGGCACGACCGAAGGGACGCCGCCGCCATCCGACGTCGCCGTGCGCGTCGCCGCGTCGTCGCGGGCCTCGAGGGACTCGGTCATCTGCGCGCGGAATCATGCCGGGCACCGCCCGGTGGGAGAAGGGGCGGCGCCGGCGATCTTTCGGCCGGCGTCGATCCCCGCGAACCAACGACGAACGCCGAGCCCACGGGGACTCGGCGCTCTTGGATCCCGCCTCCGCGGGCGGTCGGGTCTAGCCCGCGACCGGGCAGGCGACCGTCTCGGTCACCGCGGCGTTGTTGTCCTCGAGGCACTCGACGACGTTGCCCGTCGACTCCTCGGCGAGGTCCACGGTCGCGTAGTAGTTCTTCGGGACCTGGGCGGGCGCCGGCACGAGCCACACGTACTGCACGAAGGCGCCGGGCAGCAGCGGTGCGTCGGTCTCCTGGGTGCCGACGTACATGCCGGTCGCGTCGGTGCCTTCCCACAGCGAGACGGGGACGCCGGCCGGGATGCCGATCGAGCCCTCGTTGCGGATCGTGACGATGATCTGGAACTCCTCGTCGAGGCAGTTCTGCAGGCCGACGGCGACGTCGATCGACAGGTCGGGCCCGTTGAAGATGCCCTCACCCTGGGCGTTCTGGCGGAAGTTGTTCAGCCCGGGGTTCAGCCAGTTCGTCTCCTCCACCATCGGCGGGATCGCGGCCGAGGTCGAGTTCGTCACGTGGTACGTGTGCTGCGGCCAGACCGAGCGGGTGCGGACCCAGCGGTCGTTCGCGTCGCCGTACACGAACACGCCCTGGCGGTTGACGTAGCCCGGGATCGCCGAGCAGTTGCCCGGCGTGGTCGCGGCGGCGATGACCACGAACTCCGAGTTCCCGTCGCCGTCGACGTCCGCGACGATCGGGTACTCGTGGATCGTCGGCGACGAGTTCTCGACCTGCAGCAGGACGGCGCCGGAGGAGCCGTCGTACACCCAGGCGTAGCACTCGTCCTGATAGAGCACCTCGGCCGCGCCGTCGCCCTGGAAGTCGAACACCGACGAGCCGGTGACGTTCGACGACAGGTCGCGGGTCACGGCGAACCACCGCACGTACGCGTCGCCCGGGCCCGGGGGCAGGGCGCCGCCCGGCTGCACGACCTCCTCGTCGGTGCGGTTGAAGTCGTAGACCGCGTACGCGGTGGCGCCGGCGACCCCGACCTCGGGCCGGCCGTCGCCGTCGAAGTCGGCGACCGTGGGCGGACCACCACGGCCCACCGCGCCGCCGAGGCCGTCGGCCGCGAGCGTGATCGGCTGGGTGCGCGCGGCGTCGTTGCCCGCACACGCGGCGCCGGTCGGGTCGCGCCCGCACCACAGTTCACCGGTGGCGGAGTCGAGGATGCGGAGCTCGCCGTCGCAGTCGGTGCAGCCGGCGCTGACGAGGATCACCTCCGGCGTGCCGTTGGCGTCGAGGTCGGCGATCGCGGGATAGCCGTCGTCACCGCCGGCGGTCCACAGCTGGACGACATCGACGATCGGGTTGCCGACGCCGGGGTTCGTCCATGTGATGCCGAAGGCCTCGCGGCCCGTGACGATCTCCATGTCGCCGTCGCCGTCGAGATCGGCGGAGGTGCCCATGCTGCCGATGTAGCTGTTCTGGCCGCCGAACCCGCCCGAGCCGAGGTTCAGCTCGTTGTTGAAGGCGTCGGAGACCACCAGGCCGTTGTGGTCGTAGATCGCGATGCCGATCGCGAACTCCGACTCGGCGTCGTCGTCGAGGTTGGTCGCGAGCACCGACGCGTTGCGCACGTAGACGTAGTGCGGGGTGTTGTCGGCGTTGTGCGTGCCCCAGAGGTACTGGCCCTGGCCGTTGATCGCGTGGAGCTGCGAGCGGTTGAAGTTCGCCTGGTCCCCGGTCGGCAGGCCGGCGTAGATGATGTCGGCCAGCCCGTTGCCGTCGACGTCGCCGAGCGCCGGCGTCGAGCGCATGTACGACCGATACTGGTTGGTCATCGGGTCGTCGCCGGTGCGGAACTTCTCGTCGCCGGTCACGCCGTCGAGGATGACGATGTCACCCTCGAACGTGGTGTTGACGTCGCGGGTCTGCACGATGACCTCGGTGTCGTTGCCGCCGTCGACGTCGCCGATGAGCGGCATCGTGTGGGTCGCGTCGACCTCCCACGACCACTCGAGCGTCAGCTCGATGTCCGTGAAGTCCGGCACGATCTCGCAGGCGACCGGGTCTTGGTTGGGCAGACACTGCCCGAGGGTCGGCTCGCAGAACTCGCCGTCGGGGCAGTCGTACGAGTCGACGCACGGATCGCCGGGGGTGACGCAGTTGGGCTGCAGGCACACGTCGCCGGCGGGGCAGCAGACGTCGAGGGCGTCGCCGCAGCGCACGTTGGTGTCGCACGCCGCCAGGCACGCCCCGAGTACGCACTCCTCGTCGGAGTCGCAGCACTCCTCGCCGCATTGGATCGTCTCGCACGACGGCGGCGGCGGTTCGCCGCTGCTGCTGGTGTCGGGCGACGCCGTGGTCTCGGTGGTGTCGGCGCCGCCGCTGCTGCTGGTGTCGACGGGCGAGGTCGTCGTCAGCGTCGGGTCGAACGAGGTGCTCCCCTCGTCGTCGGACTCGGCCCGGTCATCGCGACAGGCGACCGCGGAGAGGGCGAGCAGGCCGAGCGCTGCGCGTCGGAGCCGGAGCGCCCGCGCGGGAGTAGATGATGTCTGGGTCAATCGCATGGGCTAAGGCAACCCTCCGTGTTGCAGGATAACAAGCTCGCGGTCCCGCGGCACGTGTCCAGGGGCACCCTCGCGCTCGCACATCGGATCGCGAACCTTCGACAATGCACCGACGCGCTCGAAAGGTGTGGCAAGCTGCCCCATGGTCCGCTCGCGACCACGTCGCGACAGGACCGTGGTGGGCCGCCAGCGCGGTGATGGCCGCGTCGCGCCCACGCATGCATCGGGAACGGTCGCGCACTATGACGTGGGCGTCGCGGATCGGGATCGACGTCCGGTGATGGTTCGCGGCGCGCCGAGGCCGAAGCGCCGCAGATCGACGCGGCCCCGCGCATCGAACACGACGCCCTCCGCGAGCAGTCGCGCGCGCTGTTCGGCGGCCGCCTCGCCGTCGAGGCTGATGCACCCACGGGCGTTCACGACCCGGTGCCATGGCACGGCGCCCCGACCCCCGGCGTCCCCGAGCTCCCGCAGCGCGAACCCGACCTGCCGTGCGCGGCCGGGCAGCCCTGCGAGCGCGGCGACCTGTCCGTAGGCCGCGACGCGACCGCGCGGGATGCCGCGGACTGCCCGGAAGATCCGCGCGTAGGCCGAGCCGTCGGACGCCATGCTCGCCGCCATCGTACGGCGCCTCGCATCCGCGTGGGTGCGCGACCGCGAAACCCGCGACGCTCCCCGTCGGCAGGGGTGATCGGGTCGGAATCCCCTCGCCGAGTCGGTGTCCAAGCCCGACACTCTCGCCCGCCCAGGACCCGCATGCCGAGCACCCGTCCCCGCCTCCTCCTCCTCCTGCCCGCCTTCGCCCTCGGGCCCAGCTGTGGCGGCGATGGGGACGCGCGGGGCACCGCCGACGACGCTGGCGGTGGCATCTCGGTCTCGATCTCCGTCGACGGCGGCGGCAGCGGGGACAGCGACGACACCGAGAACCCCCTCGATCCGATCCCCGACGTCGGCGATCCCGACAGCGGCAACGGGCCCGGCGGAGACGAGGAGTGCGCGTCGCAGACGACGGCCGCCGAGAACAAGAAGCAGCCCGCCGACATCCTCGTGATCGTCGACAACTCGGGCAGCATGGATTTCGAGGCGGCCGCGGTGCAGACCAACCTGAACGCGTTCTCGCAGCAGATCGTCGACAGCGGGATCGACGTCCGCGTGGTGCTGATCTCGAGCTACCCGGGCGACGGCAACGGCATCTGCATCGACCCGCCGCTGGGCAGCGGGGGTTGCCCGGACAACGACAACAACCCGCCGCTGTTCACCCACGTCGATCAGCGCGTGAGCAGCAACGACGCGCTCGTGCAGATCCTCGATCACCAGCCGCAGTGGGGCGCCGTGGTGCGCCCGGAGGCTGCCCTCCACTTCATGGTCGTCAGCGACGACGAGTCGGAGATCGGCGCGCTCGACTTCGACATGGCGTTGAAGGCGTTGAGCCCCGACTACGCGCTGTACAAGCTGCACGGCATCGTGTGCACCACCGAGTGCGACGAGACCGCCGCGATCGGCAACGTCTACATGACCCTCGGGCAGCTCACCGACGGGATCATCAGCGATCTGTGCCTGCAGGACTTCCAGCCGGTGTTCGACCAGCTCGCGACCGAGGTCATCTCGGGGGCGCAGATCGCCTGCGAGTGGGACGTCCCCGAGGCGCCCGAGGGCGAGGACTTCGACCCGACGAAGGTCAACGTCGAGTTCGACGACGGCATGGGCGGTGGCTTCGACATCGGCTACGTCGAGTCCCCCGCCGCGTGCGTCGACGTCGTCGACGGCTGGCACTACGACAACCCTGCCGCGCCGACGAAGATCATCGCGTGCCCGCAGACGTGTCAGAAGATCCAGGGCGTCGACACCGCCCAGATCAACATCTCGCTCGGCTGCGATTCGGTGCCGGCGGGCTGAGTTGCGGATGAACGCGGTTGCTTGGTGGGCCTGCGCGGTCGCAGGCCCCATCCGCCGCGCCTCAGCGGGCCTGACGGCGCCGCGGCCACGTGACGCCGAGCGCCAGCAGCACGAGGACGCCGAGGGTTCCGCCGGCATCCGAGTCGACGGCGCAGCCCTTCTTCGTCGGCTCGACGGGCGGTGGGCCACCCTCGCCACCGCCGCCGCCGGCGTCGCCGCCCGACAGCGTGTCGAGGGCGTCCTGCGCGGCCGAGTCGGCCTCGGGCTCCTTGCCCTCTTCGTCGCCGCCTTCGCCGGCCGGGGCCGCGGGTGCGGGCGTCCAGCCCAGCGTCACCTTGCCGGACGCGAGCTTGAAGTCCTTGCCCTTGTCGTCCTGCTGCGTGATCTCGATGGCGTACGTCTTGTTCTTGTTGAAGCCCTTGCTGCCCTCGAGCTCGAGCTCGAGGCTCAGGTACTTCCCGCCGTCGTAGCCCTCTTCGGCGACGCTGTACGCGAGATAGGACTTGCCGTCGGGGAGCTTGCCGTAGAACTCGATGTTGAGGCCGCCGGGCGCGCCCTTGTCGAGCTTGGCCCACAGGTGGACGATCCAGACCTCTTCGCCGGGTTGGCTGGGGATCTCGTCCTTCGCGGCGCCGCGGCCCGCGTCGGTGAGCTTGCCGTCCCCGTCGACCGCGAGCGCGGCGGTGCCGACCTTGATCTCACCGGCGTAGGCGGTCGAGGTCGCGAAGAGGGTGAGTCCCAGGGCCAGCGCGCCGGCTGCACCCGCGAGGGAGGCAGCGAGACCGCGGCGACGAGCGTGCGACGAAGACGTGAGTGGATTCCTCGAGGGTGACGCCATGGCGAGGCGGAACATAGCACGCCGGCCCGCGCGGTCGCGACTCCCGCCCTCGGGCCACCACCTCGACGGTGGCGCGCTAGCGCTGCGCGGCGGCGACGAGGCCCGCGAGCTCGCCACGCTCGTCGAGCTCGGCGATGTCGTCGTAGCCACCGACCGAGCGGCCGCCGATGAAGACCTGGGGCACGGTGGTGCGACCGGTCTGCGCGACGAGCCACGCGCGGGCATCGGCGTTGCCGTCGACGGGCACCTGCACGAACGCGAACGCGCGGGCACGCAGCAGGCGCAGCGCCATCATGCAGTAGCCGCACCACCGCGTGGTGTAGATGACCACCGGCTCGGGGAACGCCGAGGGCGGCGCGAACTCGGGCCCGTCAGACATCGTCGCGGAGCAGGGCGAGGATCTCTTCGTCGAGCTGGGCCTGGTGCTCGCTGGCGTACTTGCCGACGATCACGTCGCGACGCTGGGTGATCGGCGTGCCGACCTTCACGCCCGCGCCACCGATGCCACCGACGGCGCGTCGGCGGATGCGGCTGGGGCCCGGGCTCGGCCGCGACTGGCCGTGGCCCGCCGCGGCGGCGGCCACCTGCGCGCGGGCCTCGGCGGCCGCGAACACCGGGTGCGAGAGGCTCGGATCGACGGTGGGCCCCGGTCGGCCGGTCTGCAGCGGCGGCCCCTGGGGCTCGACGTCTCGCGGCTCGGGCGGGGCGCGCCGCTCGGGCCGTGCTGCGGCCGCGTTGTCGGGCGGCAGCTCGGTGATCTCGCGGTTGTCCTCGACCGGGTGCGCGCCGATGACCCGCTCGATCTTCTCGTCGAACTCGCCGTTGCGCAGCGAGCGGATCATCGCCTTGTGCGAGTCCTGCATCAGCGCGATGACGACGGGCCCGACCTCGGCCTCGGCGAGGCGCTCGCGGTACTCGGTCTTCCGGCTCGCGATGATCGTGCCGTCGTAGAAGACGTGCGTGAAGATGTGGGCCTTGTCGACGCCCGAGTCCTCCGTCTGCACGTGATACAGCCGACCGCGATGCGGGATGTTGTGGTTGTATCCGAGCTGAGGAGACGGAGATTTCATTGGGCCGACGGGCGCCCCGGCCCTTGAAATGTAACACGATCGCGGGCCGGAGGCGCGGCCCGACTCGTGCCGAACCGCGCGGGGCGAGGGGCCGAGTCGGGACGCGCGTCGCGCGGGCCCCTCGGCACACCCGAGGCGATGCCGCGCAGCGCGGGCCCAGGGGCCCGGAATTCGGCCGCTCCAAAGCGGTGCCCCCGGCCCGGTTTCGTGCTAAGCCCCACCCCTTCCTGAGGCCTCGCCGTGGTGACGCCGAGCACAGAACTCTGGGTCGCCGAAGACCTCCTGGCTCCGCTGCGCGAGATCGCGGCGCTGCAGACGTACCCGCACAAGTCGATCACCGCCCAGGTCGCGGCCCAGGCGAGCCGCGTCGCCGAGGTCGATCCGGCGCGCATCTACGAGCTGGTGACGCCGCCGCTGTGCAGCAAGGTCCCGCACCTCGTGCTGCAGTGGATGCGCGACACCGGGTTGCTGCACGCGCTGCTGCCGGAGCTCGACGCGACCGTCGCGTTCTCGCAGGAGGCCGACCGCAAGCACAAGGACGTCTGGGAGCACACCAAGGCGGTCGTGTGGCAGGCGGTGCCGCGCCCCACGGTGCGCTGGGCCGCGGCGCTCCACGACATCGGCAAGGTCAGCACCCGGCGCTTCGCGAAGGACGGCAAGGTCACCTTCCACGGCCATGCCGAGGACGGCGTGCGCATGTTCCGACGCGGCGTGGTCAAGCGCATCGGCTTCCCCGACGACGTGCGCGATCGGGTCGAGATCCTCATCCTGCACCACCTGCGCCCCGGTCAGTACGACGGCGACTGGTCCGACGCGGCGGTGCGCCGCTTCGGTCGCGAGATGGCACCGTTCCTCCGCGACCTGTTGGATCTGTCGCGCGCCGACGTCACGAGTCGGCGGCCGGGCAAGCGCAAGCGCTGCCTCGTGATGATCAGCGAGCTGGCGCGGCGGATCGACGCGCTCGAGGAGGCGGATGCGGTGGCCAAGCCGTTGCCGCCGGGCCTCGGCAATGAGCTCATGGCTGCGCTCGGCCTGCCGCCGGGGCGCCACCTCGGCGAGCTCCGCACGCGGCTCGAGGCCCTGCACGCCGCCGGCGAGATCCAAGGCGGGATGCCGGCGTCGTACTACGTCGAGCAGGTCCGGGCCCGCGACCTGCTCGCGGGCATCGAGATCGTCGCGCCGCGGAACCTGGCGCCGCGCGAGCCGGATCCACGCAAGTGATCGCGGGCGCCGCGTCGGCGCTCGGCTATGCTGGTCCGCGCGATGCGTTGGGACCGCGACCACCAGTCCAGTGACGTCGAGGATCGCCGCGGCATGGGCCCCGCCGGTGGCGGCGGCGGGGGCGGCATCATGCTGCTCTTCACGCTGTTCCGGATCTTCGGCTGGCCGGGCCTCGTCATCGGCCTCGTCATCTTCGGCGCGCTCCAGTTCTGCGGCGACTCCAGTCGATCGCTGTCGCGCGACGAGGCGCCGGCGAGCGCCGGGGCGCACGACGAGATGGGCACGTTCGTCGGCTTCGTCCTCGACGACGCGCAGACCCAGTGGGAGAAGAACTTCGCCGCCGTCGGCCGCCGCTACGAGCGGGCCAAGCTGGTGCTGTTCACCGAGCGCGTGGACTCGGCGTGCGGCCTCGCCTCGGCGGCGACCGGTCCGTTCTACTGCCCGCGCGATCGCAAGGTGTACATCGACCTGTCGTTCTACGCCGCGCTGCGCGAGCGCCTCGGTGCGCCCGGCGACTTCGCCCAGGCCTACGTGATCGCCCACGAGGTCGGGCACCACGTGCAGAACCTGCTCGGACAGCTCGAGCACGGCAACGACGAGGGCGCGAACCGGGGGTCGGTGCGCACCGAGCTGCAGGCCGACTGCTACGCCGGCATCTGGGCCCACGGCACGCAGCAGCGCGACGTGCTCGAGCAGGGCGACCTCGACGAGGCGTTGCGGGCGGCCGAGGCGATCGGCGACGACACGCTGCAGCGTGCGAGCCGCGGGACCGTGCAGCCGGAGAGCTGGACCCACGGCTCGTCGGCCCAGCGCCAGCGGTGGTTCCGCCGGGGCTTCGAGACCGGGCGCATCGACGCGTGCGACACGTTCGCCGCGGCCGACCTGTGAGCGCGGCGGCCATCTGCGTGGGTCCTCGGTGGGTGTGATCGGGCCCACGCCCGGCCCAGACGGATCGCCGCGGGCGGTCCCACTCACCGGTCGCAATGACACTCCATCGCCTGTTCTCCCGCGCTGCGCTCCCGATGCTCGCCGTCCTGGCCACCGCTGGCGGTTGCAACCTCGACCTCGACGATCTCCTCGACGATGGCATGGACACCGACGCCGCCGACACCGACGGCGGTGACACCGATGGCGGTGACACCGATGGCGGGGACACCGATGCGGATCCGTCGGGGGGCGGCGCGAGCGGCGATCCGAGCGGCGATCCGAGCGACGGCGCCGACACCAGCGGAGGCGCCTCGGATCCTTCGGGCGAGTTGCCCGCCGAGATCGTCGGCATGTGGGAGGTGGGCGCCGAGGGCCTGGCGATCGGCTTCGAGTTCTTCGACGACGGCAGCTACGTCCAGCTCATCTACCAGGAGTACGACGACGGCGGCTGCGCGACGATCTCGCAGGAGGTCTACGCGGGCGTGGTCGAGCTCGACGGGGCGAGCATGGTGCTGTCGCCCGTCGAGGGCTATCAGTCGCTCGATCAGTGCGGCACGGTCTCGGAGGACGCCGCGGTGCCGGACGCGGTCGCGCTCTCGTGGAGCTTGGGCACCGACGAGCTCGGCGATGCGCTGACCCTCGACGACGGCACCGATGCGCTCGTGCTGCACCGCAGCGAGGACGACGGCGCTGGCGCGTAGGGCTCAACGTCGGCCCGTGCGTCGGGGCGGCGCGCCGACGTTGGCGAACCCCTCGCGCACGAGGCCGGCGATCACCGCCCAGTCCGGCTCGAGCGCGGCGGGTCCCCCGTCGAGGTACACCGCGACCCAGCCCTTGCCGCCGACGTACGGCGGGATCCAGTAGCGATCGGGCGCGGCCGCGAGCAGCTCGTCGCGGAGCTCCATCGGCGTGGCGATGTACGCCGAGACGTGCGCGGCGCCGTGGTGGTGATCGTCGAACATCACGAACACCTTGCCCTTGGGGCCGGTGAACCACGTCGGCTCGCCGTGCGAGAGCTTCTCGACGGCGCCCGGCATCGTCAGGCAGATCTCGCGCAGGCGATCGAGCGGGGCGCGGGCCTTCGTCTTCGTCGCGGTCTTCGGCTTGCTCGCCGCCATCGCGGCATCGTAGCCCGAACGGCCCGCTTCGCGGCGCGGCGGCGCTGGGCTATGGTGGGGCCGCGATGGTGCGTCCGCTGTCCCCGTGGCCGATCCTCGCCGTCACCGCGATCGTCGGCGCGATCGCCTGGTCGTCGCCGTGGCTCGATGATCTCGTCGGGATCGCCGCCGTGGTCGGAATCTGCGACGGCCTGCTGTGGCTGGGGCTGCGCGGTGATCCCCGCGCGCCGCCGGGCACCGCGGCCCGCGTCGCGCTCGCGATCGGCGGCGCGGTGCCGGCCGCTGCCACCGCGCTGACGTTCATCCCGTGGTTCGCCGACGGCGACGGCATGCAGGGCCTCGCGGTGGTGGTCGGCATGCTGATCTTCGGGCTGCCGCTGGCGATCGCCGGCTTCGCCGTCGCGCTGTTCCTGCTGACGCTTCGAGCCCGCGCCGCGGCGCTCGATCGCGTGCTCGTCGTGGCGGGGGGATCGATCGCAATCGGCTGGGTCGTCGCGATCGCGTGGGCGCTCGTCGGCGGCGGGTCGACGGACGTCGCGGTGAACGTCCTCGCGTTCCCCGGGTTCGCGACCGCGGCGCTGATCCTGCCGCTGCTCGAGCGTCAGTCGCTGCGGGCTGCTGGCCAAGCGCCATAGCAGGCGGCCGCGTCACATCCGGTCCGCGCCGTGACTCGCACGGGCATGCGCAGCCTCGCCCTCCTCGTGCCCCTGTCGTTCGCGTGCCTCCCGACCGAGCCCGCCGGGGATTCGGCCGAGGGATCGGACGGCGGCTCCGAGGATGGAGACAGCACGACCGCCGATGCGCCGACCGAGGTGCGCGTGATGGTCGGGCCCGAGGGTGGGGTGGTCGAGGGCCTCGGCGTGCACCTCGGCATCCCCGCGGACGCGCTCGGCGAGGCGGTGGAGATCGTGGTGCGGACCGACGCCGACGCGACGATCGCCGGGGTCGACCCGGTCTCGCCGGTGTATCGCTTCGAGCCCGCGGGGCTGCGGTTCGATCGCCTCGTCGCGGTGCGCATGGACGTCGAGTCGCAGGCGTTCGGCACGCTGTACTGGAGCGTCGAAGGGGACGACGATTCGTTCGAGGCCGTGGGCGTTGCGGTCGCGGGCGTGGCCGAGGGCTACACCTCGCACTTCAGCGCGGCGGTGGTGGGCAACGGCGCGTGCCAGGACCCGCACGGCGCCGGCGAGAGCTACTGCGGCTGCAGGGCGGGCGACGAGGTGGGCGACCTGCTGTGCCCCACCGATCCGACCGCGGACGGCGGCGCGTGCCCGGCGATCAACGGCTACGCCGGCAGCGACGGCGGCGGATGCAGCGGCTACGGCCCGCGATCGGAGATGACCTACGCCTGCTACTGCCAGAGCGGCGACGGCGACTACCTGTGCCCCGACGCGCACATCCTGGGGCCGATGCAGCAGTGCCCCAGCGAGGGCGGGCTGCACGGGTACTACGTCGAGGAGGCGATGGGGTCGTGCAGCGGCACGACCGTGGTCTTCGATCCCGAGACCGGCGAGTCCTCGAACGAGAGCAAGTCGGGGACGCTGGTCGACTGCGATCCGGTGTACGGCGATCCCGAGTTCGAGTCCGTCGGCGGCACGCTCGAGGGCTGCATCGAGCCGAAGGACGGCGAGGACGGGGCGTCGTGTTCGGTGGGCGACGGCGACGGCCCGATGCAGGCGGGGATCTCGAAGACCTGCAAGGAGCGGGTCGAGACGATGTCGGCATCGCGCACCACGGCGTGCCCCGCACCGATGGGCGCCAACGAGTTCTGGCACGCGAACATCGGCACCGAGATCGGCAACATGATCGAGACCACGCGATGGGCCGACGGCGTGACGCGTTTGCGGCAGGTGAAGGTGCCGTTCGGCAGCAAGAGCGAGTGCAACGATCCGCCCGACGAGCGCACGTCGCCCGGCTTCCTCGACCTGGTCGAGATCGTCCGCCGCGACGAGGCCGCGAAGGAGGTCGTGATCCGCTACGCCGAGATCAAGCCGATGTCGCGCGGCGGCCTCGCGGATGGGCCCGCGGACCTCGCGTGCTACAAGTCGCGCATCGAAGAGGCCGGCGCGATGTGCCCGAGCATCACGCTCGACGGGCCCCCCGCGCTCGAGGAGTACGTCGCGTTCTGCGGCCTGTTCGACGCCTACGGCTGGCGCGTGCGCCTCGACCAACAGCACCTGCTGTTCCGCCAGCCCGCGCTCGAGGAGCACGTGCCCCACACCTTCACGACGGCGCCCGGTGGCACGGCGCAGCTGACGATCATGACCTGCGAGCCCGGGTTGGTCACCTACGCCTGCGAGGGCTGAGCTCGGCCGCGTCGAGGCGCGCGAGCTCGGCCGCGGCGGCGTCGACGAGCTCCTGCAGCACCGGCGGCTGCTCGGCCAGCGCGCCGGCGCGGCGCAGCGCGACCCGTGCGGCCTCGGGGCGGCCGAGTCGGGCCTCTGCCACGCCCTCGCCGAACCACAGCTCGGAGTGCATCACGCGGGCGGTCTGCTCGTCGCCGACGACGGCGCGCCCGCGACGGTAGTGGACGAGCGCGCGGTCCCACTGCTCGGCGGCCGCGGCGGTCTGACCGAGGCCGAACTCGAGGTAGCCGCGATCGCCGGGGAGCGTCGCGATCGTGAGCGCGTGCTCGTAGTGCGCGCGCGCGGCCTCGAAGTCGCCGGTCGCCGTGGCCACCTCGGCGAGGCCGACCAGCGGGAGCACGGCGTCGCTGTGACGTTCGCCGCGGGACGTCGTGATCGCGTGGGCGGCCGCTTCGTACTGCGCCCGGGCGCGCGACCAGTCGCCGAGGTTCGCGTACACACGCCCGAGATCGTAGTGCGCGTTGCCGAGGCGGTCGACCAGCTCGGCCCGCTCGAGCACCGCGATGCCGCGCACCAACGCGGCCTCGGCCTGCGCGTACTCGCCGAGGTCGTCCCACGCCGAGCCGAGCGCGACCAGGGCGACGCCGATGTCGGGGTGATCCGGCGTGCGCATCCGCTCGGCGATCGCGAGGACCCGCTGACGCGCGGCGAGCTGCCCCTGGGCGTCGCCCATGTGTCGCAGCGCGCCGGCGTGGAGCATCTGCGCCGTCATCATCGCAACTGGATCCTCCGCGAGCGCGGCGGCGTGCTCCTCGAGGAGCGCCTCGACCATCGCGCGCATCGTCCTCCAGTCGCCCTCGTCCTCGGCGAGGCTGGCCAGGGCCTCGACGGCGCGCACGCGCAGCGCCACGGGTGCGTCACCGCGGTCCAGCGCCACGAGCAGCGGCCGACGCCAGCGCGCGGCGAGGGCCGGCTCGCCGATGGCGCTCGACGTCAGGCGGAGGATGTCGGTGGCCGCGCGCGCGGCGAGGCGGTCGTCGCCGATCCCCGCAGCGGCGAAGTAGGCGTCGTGCAGCCGCGCGACGCCGGCCGCGGGCGCGCCCGCCATGCTCTCGAGTCGCCCGAGGGTCAGCGCAGCGTCGATGAGCGCCGATGGACCGCCGTCGCGGCGCGCGAGCCCGTCGTACTCCCGCGCCAACGCGAGCGCGACGCCGTAGTCGCCCAGCGCGTCCGCGACCTCGACCCGCACCCGGGCCTGGCGCAGGTCGTCGTCGCCCGTCGATGTCCGGATGTCGCGACACGATCGCGGGTCGCCGACCGCCTCGAGCAGGCGATCGGGCCGCGGAACGATCACCGTCGTCTCGAGCTGGTCGATCGCTGCCACGAGCGCGACGTCGTGATCGACGAGGCACTCCACGATCGGCGCGCGCTCGGCCGACGTCATCGCGCACGCGGCGTCGCGGACGAGGAGCCAGTCGGCCGCGCGGGCGTCGAGCTCGTCGACCACGCCCGTCCACACCGCGTCGCCCCGGGGCCCGAGCCGGGCCAGCGCCTGCTCGGCCCTCGCGCGCGCCGAGCCGTGCCACGTCGCGTCGACCGGCAGCTCGCACGTCGACGCCGAGGGCGTGCCGGTGAGCGCGAGGACGGTCGCGCCGCCGACCAACGTGGCTGCCGCGAGCCCACGGCTGCGTCGATCCCGGGCCGCGACGGCGAACGCGGCGGCGAGCTCGTCCATCGCGCAGCGTCGATCGGGCGCGCGCTCGAGTCCCCGCGCGAGCACCCGCTGCAGCGATCGCGACCACCGGCCATCGTCCGCCACCGCGCGCAGCTCGAGCGCCGTGACGGACAGCGCGTACACGTCGGCCGCCACCCCGGGGCGCGCGCCCGCGACGACCTCGGGCGCGAGGTAGCCCCGTGTCCCGCCGCGCGCGGGCTCGATCCCGACGGCCGCGGCGAGCCCGAAGTCGACCCAGCGCGGGTGCCCATCGTCGGCGACCAGGAGGTTCGCGGGCTTCACGTCGCCGTGCACGAGCCCGGCCTGGTGCGCCGCGGCCAGACCCGCGGCCGCCTCCGACAGCCACCGCGCGAGTTGTTCCGCGGTCGGTCGCGTGCGCCGCACGAGCCCGCCGATCTCCGGCCCGTCCACCAGCGCCATCGCGATGAACGCCTCGTCACCGTCCCGGCCGACGTCGTAGACCTGCACGACGTTGGGGTGGGTCAGCCGGGCGAGGGCCCGCGCCTCGCGGAGGATCGCCTCGTGTCGATCGGACTGGGCGCGGTGCAGCACCTTGAGGGCGATGCGCCGCTGCAGCGCGTGATCCCAGGCGACGAACACCGTGCCCATGCCGCCGGCCCCACGGCGCGACAGCACGGTGTACCGGCCGACGCGGACGGTCGCGGGCGTCGATCCGAACAGCCCCGCGGCGACCTGCGCGAACAGATCGCGCTGCACGAGATCGGCGGTCGGTCGCAACGCGGCCACGCGCTCGGCCAGTTCGAGATCGCGGTCGGCCGGCTCCGGGTCGACGGGCGGCGCCACAGGGCGCCATGGTAGCATTCCGGTCGCGATGCCGACCGACGCCGAGCTGCTCGAGGCGTGGCGCGCGGGCGACCGCCGCGCCGGCGAGGCGCTCTTCGGTCGACACTTCGACGCGATCGCTCGGTTCTTCCGCAACCGCCTCGGCGACGACGTCCAAGACCTCGTGCAGCGCACCTTCCTCGACTGTGTCGAGGGCGAGTCGCGCCTCGGCGACGGCGCGAGCGTGCGCGGGTACCTCTTCGGCATCGCCCGGCACCGCCTCGTCGATCACGTGCGGCGCCACCGTGCGCGGGACTTCGATCCCGCGGTGACGTCGATCGCCGATCTCGCGACGTCCCCCAGCGCGGCGGTCGGTCGCCGCGACGATCAGCGCCTGCTGCAGCTGGCGTTGACGCAGCTCCCGGTCGACCTGCAGATCACGCTCGAGCTCGCATACTGGGAGGGCCTGGCCGGCCCCGAGATCGCCCAGGTGCTGGGCATCGGCGCCAACACGGTGCGTGGGCGCCTCGCGCGGGCGCGCGAGGTCCTGCGGTCGTCGCTGGCGGCGCTCGAGGCCGATCCGGCGGCGGTGCAGCGGCTGGAACACCAGGTCGAGGTGCGCAGCCGCGAGTTCGACCAGGTGGACTCCGGTCACGGATGAACGCGTGGCGTTCACCCGCGACGTCGCGTCAGTCATCGAAGCCGTGGGTCAGGTCGTACCGGAGCTGGTAGAGGCCCGAACCGCCCGGCGCGAACGTGAAGCTCTGGGCCAAGGGACCTGCGGTCGAGGGGCCGAGCGCGTCGATCGTGCGCTGGTACTCGTCGTTGTCGCCGTTGAAGCCGTCGTCGTACTCGTAGAACTGGACGACCAGCGGGTCGGCGGACGTGAAGTGCAGCGGGGCATTCAAGATGCCCTCCATCGGCGCCTTGTTGCCGTCGTCGAAGTCGCCGATGAACGTCTCACCGGCCACCTCGGTGCCGCCGATCTCGGCGGAGGCGACCCGCCGCGGCACATCGACTGGAGCCACCGGTCGAGGTGCGCGGCCGTGAGTTCGGCCACGCCGACCATGTCGATCACTCGGCCGTCTCGCGCGCCATCGCGATCATGAACACCACGAACTCCGCGATGCCCACCGTCTTGAAGGTGGTCATCGGCTTCTTCGCCCTCTCGATCGCCTGGGACCTCTACTTGGTCGTCAACGGGGCCGCCAGCACGGCGCAGTGGATCCGCATGGCGATCGGGATCGCCGTGATCGTCGGGCTCGTCCGCGGCAGCGAATCGACCCGGGCCATCGTGCGCGCGCTGTCCGTGCTGGGGATGCTCGGTGGCGCAATCATCCTGCTGCAGATGATCCCCCTGCTCGGCGCAGCGCCGGCGAGCCTCATGATCTTCGGTCTGGCCGCCGCGCTGCTCGCCGTGCTCGGATCGCTCTTCTCGTTCTGGGCGCTCGGTCGCGAGGACGTCGAGATGTGGATGGCGCGGCGATCGTTCGGCGCGAGCTGAGGGGCGGACTCCGCGGCGGTCACGACCCGCCGGCCCGCTTCTTCTCGCGGAGCATGAAGAGGTACAGGCTCTCGACCTTGGCCCGCGCCCACGGCGTCTTGCGCAGGAACTTCAGGCTCGAGGTCACGCTCGGGTCGTCGGTGAAGCAGCGGATGCGGACCTGCTGACCGAGCTCCGCCCAGCCGAAGTGGGCGACGAGCTCGGTGATGATCTGCTCGAGCTTGATCCCGTGCAGCGGGCTCTTCGGGTGGTCCTCGGACATCGCGGGAGGAGGCCGGGACTAGCATGGATCCGGGCGGGGTGACACGCGAGCGCGACGCGGGCATGCTCGGCCGAGAGTCCGATGTCCGCGACCGACGCGCCGGGGATCGACAGCCGCGCCTGCCTCAATTGCGATGCGTCGACGGCCGGCCTGTACTGCCCTCGCTGCGGGCAGCGCACGGACGCCGAGCGCTTCACGGTCAGGAACCTGTGGAAGCAGAACCCGAACGCCGTGCCGCAGGCGGACCACGGGTTGCTGCGGACGCTGCGGGATCTGCTGCTGCGACCCGGATCGATGATCAACGGCTACCTCGACGGCCGACGCGTGCCGTACGTCAACCCGTTCGCGCTGCTGTCGTTGCTCGCGGGGATCAGCGCGTTCGCGTACTCGAGCTGGCCGTTCGAGCTGGTGGTGGCGACCGACGGCATGCCCGCGGAACGAGCCGCACGCTTCGCTGCCTTCAGTCGTCACAGCTTCGAGTTCTATTCGCCGAGCCTGCTGCTCTACCTCCCGCTGACCGCGGGACTCACCGTCGCCTGTTTCGCGGGTGTCGGCCGCGGCTACGCCGAGCACCTGGTGCTCAACGCCTACCTGATGGCCGGCAGCACCCTGCTCATGCTGGCGCTGTTCCCCGCCCTGGTCGTGACCAGCGGTGGTCCTGACTTCGCGCAGACGTGGCGCTACGGCATCCTCGCGCTGCTCGGCTACCAGGGCGTCGCGCTCTACCGTGTGTTCGCCGCGCGCTCGTCGAGGTGGTGGTCGATCGCGCTGCGCACCATCCTCGCGATGGCGCTGTACGTCGTGATGCTCACGGTCATCCCGGTGGCGTTCTTCGAGCTGGTGTACGTCCGGTTGTAGCAGCGCCGTGCCGGCAGGTCTCGCGCGGGCCCTCAGCGCCCGTACCACCGCGCGAACGCAGCGCGGGTCATCGCGGCGCGGCTCGGCGCGTCGAGACCCGACCACGCCGCTGGCGCCGCGCTCGCCCGCTGCAGCACGTCGAACAGCGCGAGGTGCCGCCGCAGGGTCCGCTGCAGTCGATGGGGTTGCATGGGGTCGAACCACCCGAGCGGCCGCACGAGCTGCCGCGGGTTCTTCTTGATCCACATCCACGAGCCGAGCTCGAGCGTGAGCGGGAGGAAGGGTTGGTCCTGCCGCGAGCGTCGCTGCTCGTCGTACAGATGATCCCACACGTCGCCGAGCGCCGTGTACGAGCCGGCCTGCGGCTCGATGCGGTAGACGTGGTTGGGCAGCGTGGCGTCGACGAGGTTCGCGAGCGCGAGGACCTCGGCGAGCTGGGGGATCGGCCGGCGGGTGCGGGCCCACGGGAACCACAGCCGGTCGACCAGCCCGAAGCCCGAGTGCACGTCGACGAGGATCGAGGCGCTCGCGCAGCTGACCCAGCGCCGCACGAACTCGCACAGCGCGAGCGTCTCGGCCTCCATCGGGCCGCCCTTCGGCCCGCGGAACCATGGCAGGCGCGGTGACCACCGGTGGCCGCCGACGAGCGGCGTCGCCACCCCGCCGACGCACGGCGCGTTGCGCATGAGGTCGACCCCGTTGCCGTTCGAGCGGCGCCGCAGCGCGACGCCGACGGGGTTCACCATCGGCAGCAGCGCGATGCGGCAGCGGGTCAGGCCGGCGCGCAACATGCCGTCCCACTGCAGCAGCGAGGCGAGCGTCGTGAGGTACGCGAGGACGACCTGGGTGCCGATCCGCTCGAGGCCGTGCACGCCGCCGACGAGCGCGAACGTGGGCGCCGAGGGATCGCGGGCGCCGATCATCACCGCGAGGATCGGGACGCGCAGGTCCTCGTGCTCGATCTCGGCGAGCTGCTCGACCCAGGCGTCGTCCCCGAGTCGGTCGATGAGCTCGTGGAGTTGGTCCAGTTCCGGGAGATCATGCGGCACGGGCGACCCGCGCGGGCGCGCCGTGATCCAGCATCGCGATCATCCGGCGCTGCACGTCGCGGGCGTACGCGCGCGGCTCCTGTTGCGCGACGATCGGCTCGCCGAACTCGACCCGCACGTGCAGCTCGGCGCGACCGAGGCTGCGGGCGTAGTGCGGCAGGAACCAGTCGCTGCCCACCCACGCGGCGCCACGCCCCTCGTAGCGCAGCACCACCGGGACCACCGGCACGCCGAGGCGCGACGCGATGCCGAAGATGCCGCGGCGCAGCGGGAGCACCGAGTCGCCGTGCGAGGTGGTGCCCTCGGGGAAGACCAGCACCGGCACGCCGGCCTGCAGCGCCGCCATCGCGCGGCGCAGGGCACGGGCGCCATCGTAGGGATCGCCGCGGCGCACCAGCGTCACGCCGAGCGGCGCGAGCGAGCGGCCGAGCACCGGCCAGTCGCCGAGCTCGCGCTTGGCGATCGGCATCGCCGGCAGCAGCGACAGCAGCACCATGGGGTCGAAGTAGCCGACGTGGTTGGCGACGAGCACGACCGGCGCGCGGGGCAGCTCGCCGACGCGCTCGATGTGCAGCCCATGGATCGCGCAGAGGTTCTCCGCCAGCCACGCGGCCCGATCGGCGCAGGCGTGGGGCGTGCGCTCGCCGAGGCGTCCGTCGAGCAGCGCGTCGGAGAGCAAGCTCGAGGAGCGCGAGAGCCGTCGGCTGACGCGGGCGATCGCGGCGATCGCCCGGACCGGCGCCTGCACGAACGCCGCGGGACGGCCGGAGATGAGGCCTGGGACGCTCACGACGCCGCTCCCAAGTGGCCCATGATCTGGTCGATGCCCTGGGTCGTCGGCGTGTGCTCGACCGCGCGGGGCCCGACCAGCCCGAGGCGCTGGTAGCGGCTGCGCAGCGCGTCGAAGCGCGCCGCGTCGATGCACGACAGGATGCGGCGGTCGCCGGGGCCGTAGTAGTCGAGCACCGACGCGACCTCGCGGGCGCCAAGCGTCGCGTGGAGGGCCCGGGCGGCGGCGTTGTCGGGGCTCACGGTGAACCAGCACGCGTCGACCTCGTCGACGATGGCGCGGACGAACCCCCGCAGCAGCAGCGCGACCGCCCGCGAGCCCTGGTGCTCGGGCACGACCGCGAGCGTGGTGCAGTGGGCCTCGCGGCCGCGCGTGAAGCACAGCAGGTAGCCGACCGGCTCGTCGCCGTGGAGCGCCACGAAGCACGTGGGCGCGTACACGTCACAGCACAGTCGCACGTAGTACGGCCCGAGCACGCCGGGCGGCTCGTCGCCGAAGATGCGCCGCTCGAGGCCCATGATGGCCACGAAGTCGTCGCTGCACAGGTTTCGGACCGAGTACTCGGACATGTCTGCCTCCTCCGACGGATCGCTCCGTGGAAGCAGGCTCGCGTAGGAGAGCGACGGGATCATGCCGGCTGCGCGACATGTCGATCACGGGATGGGGGAGGGCGGTCGAGTTCACCGGGGCGTCGCACGGCCGCCGCCTCGGCGCGACGCCGCTCCCCCGCGACAGCCCCTCAACACGGGCAGTAGAACACCTCGAAGCGCGACGTGTGCCCCTGCAGCGCGTCCGTCTCGCTCACCAGGCTGCTCTGGTACAGCAGCTCGTACTGACCGTCGAGATCCGCATCGAACATCGCGAGCGGCCCGGTCGAGTGCGACGTCCGCTCGAAGCCACCGTTGGTGACGAGGTCGACGGCGGTGATCGAGGTGTCGCCGTAGTCGCCGCAGCCCTCGGGCGCCTCGCCGAACTCGAGCTCGACGACGCGCGCGGTGCCGCTGGCGTCGTGCCACTCCCGCACGATCGCGGGGTGCTCGGCTGCGAGGGCGTCCCAGGTCGGCAGCGACTCGCGCTGATCCTCGGAGAGCTCGCGCTCCCATTCGGCGTAGCGCGCCTTGGTGTCGGCGAGCTCGGCGGAGGACTCGAACGCGGCGAGCCGCTGGGCCGTGATCGACGTCGAGGCGTCCGCGAGGTGCAGGAGGTTCGGTGCCGGCAGCTCGGCGTCGCGGGCCCACAACCCGCCCGCGCACGACGTGTCGCTGACGAGCGGCGCCACCAACCACGGACGGTTCGCCTCGGGGTCGAGCGCGGCCCAGACCTTCGCGCGGATCTCCTTGTCCGAGTGGACCTCGCGCTCGAAGGCCTCGTAGGGATCCTCGTCGCCCTGCTCGGGGTCCCACTCCTGCTCCTCGTGGCTGCCGTGGAAGACGTCGAACAGCGACGGGCCGTCGTGCTGCGCGAGGACCGAGAGCTCGCCCAGTCGCGCGGTGCAGACCTTGCCGTCCGGGCCGTAGACGTCGAAGCTGCGGCCGCGCTGCGCCACGTGGGCCGCGGGGAGCTTCGCGACGTCGGCGGCCTTCGCCGCGCGGAACTGGCCCGGGCCGGCGTGCGCGCGGAGGCGACCCTGGCCCCACGCACGGTCGGCCTCGGTGGTGAGCACGAGCCCGGCGTCGTTGACGAAGGCGAAGCGGATGCGGTCGTCGTCGGCGGGCGTGGCCTCGACGATCGGCGCGGGCGTCGTCGGGACCGCGGGCGCCTGCACGACGGGGATCGTCGGCTCGACCGCGATCGCCGGGTCCGTCACCGCCTCCTGCGGCGCGGCGACCTCGACGATCTCCACCACCTCCACGACCTCGGGCTCGACGACCTCGGACTCGAGGGTCAGGGCGTAACCGAGCGGCCCCAGCAACAGGCCCAGACCCACCGTGAACTCGATCCCGCGTCGCATCGGCAGCGTCGACGCGCGATGGACCCGGCGTATTTCGGCCGCGCTCGGCACGGGCGCAGGTCCGCGACCGCGATCGAGTTCACCTCCGCGCCGCATTCTCGCCGCATCGGCGCGACGCCGCCCGCCCTAGGCTCGCGCATGCAACAGCAGTCGTTCGAGAGCTACGTGCGCCACGGCCAGACGCCGTTCTTCCGCCTGCCCGTCGTCGACGAGGGCCGCGCCGGCCGCGAGCGCTACCTCGGCTGCGACGCGGCGCTGATCGGCGTGCCGTACGACGCCGGGACGACCTACCGCTCGGGGGCCCGCCTCGCGCCGTACCACGTGCGCCGCGTCAGCGCGCTGGTGCCCGGCTACCACCCGACCCACCGACTCGACGTGTTCCAGACGCTCGCCGCCGTCGACTGCGGCAACGTCATGGCGCCGCCGTTCAACGCAGGTGCCATGCGCGAGCTGGTCCACGCCGAGGTCGCCGCGGTGCTCGAGGCCGGCTCGACGCCGTTCGTCATCGGCGGCGATCACAGCGTGAGCCTGCCGGTGCTGCGGGCGCTCGCCGAGCGCCACGGGCCCGTCGCGCTGGTCCACATCGACGCGCACTTCGACTGCAGCGCCGCGGAGAACTGGGGCGAGAACTTCCACCACGGCACGCCGGTCCGCAACGCGGTCGAGGAGGGGCTGATCGCGCCCGAGCAGCTGTTCCAGATCGGCCTGCGCGGCCCGTGGGGCGGCGAGTCGGACGCGGCGATGCCCGAGGCCTTCGGGGCGATGCACGTGCTCGCCGACGAACTCGGCACGACCGGCGCCGCCACGGTCGCCAAGCGCATCGTCGAGCGCGTCGGCGATCGCCCCGTGTACCTGTCGATCGACATCGACGCGGTGGATCCCGCGTACGCGCCCGGGACCGGGACGCCGGTGCCCGGCGGGATGACGTCGCGCGAGCTGCTCGGTCTGCTGCGCGGCCTCGCGGGGGTGAAGGTCTGCGGCTGCGATGTGGTCGAGGTGACGCCGATGCTGGATCACGCGGACGTGACGTGTTTGCTGGCGGCGTATGCGTTGTACGAGGGGGTGGCGCTGGCGGCGATTGCCCGGGTGTGAGGGGCTACCCCTCCGGCCGCTCGTCCACCTTCTCCAACCCACCCCCCGGCGGCACCGTCACCGGATCCAGTCGGCTCGCCCCATCCGGGTGCCGTCGCACCGGCCCCGACTCCCCGCGCTTGGGCACGATCGGGATGATCGGCACCGACACCATCGATGCGCCCGAGCGATCCGCGAAGCTCCCGCGCGCGGGCGCGCTGGCGACCGGCGCCTCGCGGCGCGCGAGCCAGACGCCGATCAACCACACGATCACCGCCGCCGCGAGTCCCCACGTCGCGACCTCGGCCGCGAGCGTCCCGGGGACGAGGCCCGCGGTGCGGAGCTCCTCGCTGCGATCCGCGAGCGCCCGCCCCGTGAGCAACGCGGCCACCACCGCCAGCACGACGCAGAGCCCCGCGACCACGCGACCGATGCTGCGGGCGCTCGCGCCGAACGGCCGCCGCCACATCGCGACACCGAACACCGCCGCGATCCCCAGCCCACCGCCGAGCACCACGCGGGTCCGCCACGCGCCGCGATCGAAGCTCGGTCGCTGCGCCGCGACGCCGGTGAGGCTGTCGCGGACCTCGGTGAACGTGCGCCCGTACAGCGCCGCCTCGTCGGCGAGGGCGCACTGCACCAGCAGCGCGCGCGTCGTGTCGCTCGCGACCACGTCGGCGCGGTAGAACAACCGCTCGTGCTCCCACGTCGCGCCCGTGCGCGGCACACCGTCGGCGAGGTCCTCGCGCGAAGGCTCGGCCGCGTCGACCCCGGGCACGCCCGCGAGCGCAGCCGCGAACTCGACCGCGTCACCGGCCCCGAACGCGCCGTCGATCTCGACCAGCGCGATCGTCTCGGCGAAGCCATCGCGGGCACCCGGCGTGTACACCGACAGCACGCGCGCGTCGCTGCGACCCTGCAACCACCGACGCACGCGCCGCGCCGCCGCGCCGTCCTCGTCGCGCTCCCAGCCGACGGGGGCCCGCAGCGCGACCTCGGCGTGGGCGGTCGCCGCGGTGCCGAGGACGGCCGCCACTGCCACCACCTGCACCGCCCCGGTCCACTGTCCCAGTCCGACCACGTCAGTTTCCAGTAGAACACGCCCGGGGCTTGCCTGGGCAGGCATCGTCGCCTATTATCTCCCAATCCAGATACACGGATAGACGACCTTGTCCGACCTCGCCGCCACCAGCGGGCTCCTCGCCCTCTTCGCCGACCCGACCCGCATGCGACTGCTGCGGCTGCTCGAGGCGCACGAGCTGTCGGTGGCCGAGCTGACGCGGATCACGGCGGTGCCGCAGCCGCGGGTGTCGACGCACCTCGGCAAGCTCAAGGACGCGGGCCTGATCCGCGATCGTCGGGTGGGGACCTCGACCTTCTATCGCATGGACGCGGTCCGATTGCCCGAGGGCGTGCGCCTGGCATGGCGGGCCATTGCGGGACAGCTCGACGACGCGGTGCTCGCCGACGACGCCACCCACTGCGACGAGGTGATCTCGGCGCGCGTGAGCGCGACGCACTGGGCCGACGCGGTGGCGGGACAGATGGAGCACCACTACTCCCCGGGCCGCACGTGGGAGGCGACCGCGCGCGCGTTCGTGGGGCTCGTGCACCTCGGTGACGTCCTCGATGTGGGGTCCGGCGACGGCGTCATCGCCCAGCTCCTGGCGCCCCGAGCGCGCCGGTACGTGTGCCTCGATCGCAGCGCCAAGGTGATCGACGCCGCCGCCGCGCGCCTCGGCCAGCTGGCCAACGTCGAGTTCGTCTGCGGCGACATGCACGACGTGCCGGTCCCCGACGCCAGCTTCGATCACGTGCTGTCGTTCTCGGTGCTCACCTACGCCGACGATCCGACGCGCTGCATCGCCGAGTGGTTCCGGGTGTTGCGCCCCGGAGGTTCGCTCGTGCTCGTCACCCTCGACGAGCACCGCCACCAGGAGCTCGCGGACGCCTACGAGCACCTGCACTGCGGCTTCGAGCCCGCGCAGCTCGCCGAGACGCTCGCCGCCGCCGGCTTCGACGTCGATCGCTGCGACGTCGCGGCCCGCGAGCGCCGCAAGCCCTACTTCGACGTCGTCTGCGCCTTCGCGCGTCGACCCGACGTCGCGACGCCGCGCGCCCCGAGGCGCCCGGCCAACGATCGCACCTCCACCGCCGCGCCGCGCACCGGCACAGGCGGCCAAGCCCCCCGGAGATCGCCGTGAACCGCCCATCCCGCCACGAGCTCGAGCGCATCCTGTCCGAACGCATCGCCGTCCTCGACGGGGCGATGGGCACGCTGCTGCAGCAGTACCGGCTCACCGAGGCCGACTACCGCGGCACGCGGTTCGTCGATCACCAAGGCGATCTGAAGGGCAACCACGACCTGCTCGCGCTCACGCGGCCGGACGTGGTGCGCTCGGCCCACGAGGCGTACCTCGAGGCCGGCGCCGACATCATCGAGACCAACACGTTCGCGTCCACGTCGATCGCCCAGTCCGACTACGGCCTCGGCGCGCTCGCGTACGAGATCAGCTACGAGTCGGCGCGCATCGCCCGGGCCGCGGCCGACGCCTACTCGACGCCGGAGCGCCCGCGCTTCGTCGCCGGCGCGATCGGCCCGACCAACCGCACGCTGTCGCTGTCGCCCAAGGTCGAGGACCCGGGCTATCGCGCGGTGAGCTTCGACGAGGTCCGGGCCGCGTACGCCGAGCAGGCCCGCGCGCTCATCGACGGTGGGGTCGATGCGATCCTCGCCGAGACCGTCTTCGACACGCTCAACCTCAAGGCCGCGATCATGGCGATCCACGACGCCTTCGCGGCGACGGGGATCGAGCTGCCGATCATGCTGTCGGTCACGATCACCGACAAGAGCGGCCGCACGCTGTCGGGTCAGACGATCGAGGCGTTCTGGGTCTCCGTCGCCCACGCCAAGCCGATCTCGGTCGGGGTCAACTGCGCGCTCGGGGCCCACGAGATGCGCCCGTACGTCGCGGATCTCGCCCGCATCGCCGGCGTGCACATCAGCTGCTACCCCAACGCGGGCCTCCCCAACGCGTTCGGCGAGTACGACGAGACCCCGCCCGAGACCGCGCGGTTCCTCGCCGAGTTCGCGACCGCGGGCCTCGTCAACGTCGTGGGCGGCTGCTGTGGCACCACGCCCGACCACATCCGCGCCATCGCGGCCGCGGTGAAGGGCATCGCGCCGCGCACGACGCCCGTCATCGATCACCACGTCGCGCGCTTCTCCGGCCTCGAGCCGCTGACCATCGAGTCCGGCGCGAACTTCATCATGGTCGGTGAGCGCACCAACGTCACCGGCAGCAAGCGCTTCGCCAACCTCATCAAGTCCGGCGACTACACCACCGCGCTCGAGGTGGCGATGGATCAGGTCCGCAGCGGCGCGAACCTGATCGACGTCAACATGGACGAGGGCATGCTCGACTCCGAGGCGGCGATGGACCGCTTCCTCAAGCTCGTCGCCAGCGAGCCCGAGATCTCGCGCGTACCGATCATGATCGACAGCTCGAAGTGGTCGGTCATCGAGGCCGGCCTGCGCTGCGTGCAGGGCAAGGCCATCGTCAACTCGATCTCCCTCAAGGAGGGCGAGGCCGACTTCCTGAAGAAGGCCGCGATCGTCCGCAGCTACGGCGCGGGCGTCGTCGTGATGGCCTTCGACGAGACCGGGCAGGCCGACACCGCCGCGCGCAAGGTCGAGATCTGCGAGCGCGCCTACCGGTTGCTGCTCGACAAGGCCGGCTTCGAGCCCGGCGACATCGTGTTCGACCCCAACGTGCTCGCGGTCGCGACCGGGCTCGAGGAGCACGCCAACTACGGCGTCGACTTCATCCAGGCGCTGAAGGAGATCAAGCGCCGCTGCCCGGGCGCTCGCACCAGCGGCGGCATCAGCAACCTGTCGTTCGCCTTCCGCGGCAACGACCGGGTCCGCGAGGCGATGCACTCCGCGTTCCTGTTCCACGCCATCAAGGCCGGGCTCGACATGGGCATCGTCAACGCCGGGCAGCTGGTGGTGTACGAGGACATCGACCCCGAGCTGCTCGAGCACGTCGAGGACGTGATCCTGAACCGCCGCGCCGACGCGACCGAGCGGCTGGTGACCCTGGCCGAGCGCATCAAGGGCGGCGGCACGAAGAAGGCGCTCGACGTGTCGTGGCGCGAGAAGCCGGTCCGCGATCGCCTGGTCCACGCGCTCGTGCACGGCGTCGTCGACTACATCGAGGCCGACACCGAGGAGGCCCGCGCGGGCCTGCCGCGGCCGCTCGACGTCATCGAGGGCCCGCTCATGGACGGCATGAAGGTCGTCGGCGATCTCTTCGGCGCCGGCAAGATGTTCCTGCCGCAGGTGGTGAAGTCGGCCCGCGCGATGAAGCGCGCGGTCGCCTACCTCGAGCCGTTCATGGCCGCCGAGAAGGCCGAGGGCGCCGTCTCACACCGCGGCCGCGTGCTGCTGGCCACGGTCAAGGGCGACGTCCACGACATCGGCAAGAACATCGTCGGCGTGGTCCTCGGCTGCAACAACTACGACGTCGTCGATCTCGGCGTCATGGTCCCGCCGCAGAAGATCCTCGACACCGCCAAGGCCGAGGGTTGTGCGATCATCGGGCTGTCGGGTCTCATCACGCCGTCGCTCGACGAGATGGTCCACCTCGCCGCCGAGATGCAGCGCCAGGGCTTCTCGGTGCCGCTGCTCATCGGCGGCGCGACCACGAGCCGCCAGCACACGGCGGTGAAGATCGCCCCGGCGTACCAGGGCCCGACCGTGCACGTGCAGGATGCCTCGCGCGTGACCGACGTGGTCGCGCGGTTGCTCGACCCCGACAAGCGCGCGGCGCTCGAGGTCAGCAACCGCGAGGACCAGGGCCGCATGCGGGAGATCCACGCCAACAAGAACTCGCGGCCCCTGGTGCCGATCGGCCAGGCGCGTCGCGGCGCGATGCCGATCACCTGGCGCGCCGAGGACCTCCCGACCCCGGACTTCGTCGGCCGGCGCACGATCGAGATGCCGCTCGGCGAGCTGGTCCCGTACATCGACTGGACCTTCTTCTTCACCGCGTGGGAGCTGCGCGGGCGCTACCCGCAGATCCTCGAGCACCCCAAGTACGGTCCCGCGGCGCGCGAGCTGTTCGAGCACGGCCGCGCGCTGCTCGACCGCATCGTCGCCGATCGCAGCCTCACGGCGCGTGGCGTGTACGGTTTCTGGCCGGCCAACGCCGAGGGCGACGACATCGTGCTGTTCACCGATCCATCGCGCAGCGCCGAGCTCACGCGCTTCTCGATGCTCCGCCAGCAGCAGCACCGCGCCAGCGACGAGGCGTACCTCTGCCTGTCCGACTTCGTCGCGCCGCGGCGCACGGGGTTGGCCGATCACGTCGGCGCGTTCGCGGTCACCGCGGGCCTCGGCTGCGACGCGCTCGTGGCCCGCTACGAGGGCGAGCTCGACGACTACCAGGCCATCCTGGTCAAGGCGCTGGCCGACCGCCTCGCCGAGGCCTTCGCCGAGAAGCTCCACGAGCACGCGCGTCGCGACTGGGGCTACGGCCGCGAGGAGACGCTCGCCAACGACGATCTCATCGACGAGAAGTACCGCGGCATCCGCCCCGCCTTCGGCTACCCGGCGTGCCCCGACCACACCGAGAAGCGCAAGCTGTTCGCGCTTCTCGACGCCGAGGAGATCGGCATGTCGCTCACCGAGAGCTTCGCGATGTCGCCGGCGGCGAGCGTCAGCGGCATGTACTTCGCCCACCCGCAGTCGCGCTACTTCACGGTCGGGCGCATCGGCCCGGATCAGATCGAGGACTACGCGAAGCGCAAGGGCATCAGCGTGGCCGAGGCCGAGCGATGGTTGGCGCCGAACCTCGGCTACGATCCGCAGGCGTCGCTCGTCGCGGAGTAGTCATGGAGCTCCGCGGGCGCTGCCACTGCGGCAACATCGACCTGGTCCTGCACTGGACCGGGGATCCCCACGGGATCCCGGCGCGCGCGTGCGGGTGCACGTTCTGCACGGCCCACGGCGCGGTCTGGACCTGTCACCCGCAGGCGCGGCTCGAGGTCACGATCCGCGAGCCCGCGCACGTCTCCGAGTATGCGTTCGGCACCGAGACCGCGCAGTTCCGGGTGTGCACGCGCTGCGGCGTGGTGCCGCTGTCGACGAGCACGATCGACGGGGTCGTGTACGCGGTCGTCAACGTGCGGACGCTGAAGGGTGTGGACCCGGGGGATCTGCGGCACGCGAGCGCGGACTTCGACGGTGAGGCGCTCGAGGATCGGCTGGCCCGACGCTCGCGCAACTGGATCGCAGACGTCCGCGTCGCGACCGCGAGCTGAGTCAGCCCGTCGGGCGCAGCGTCACGACGCGCTCGCCCAGCGTTCGCCACGTCATGTCGTCGATGTCGCGGAGCAGGTCGGCGTCGCGGCCGCCTCCCCGCGACGCAGCGTCGATCAACACGAGCAGCGGTCCCGCCTCGCGGCGCGCGGCGGCGTCGAGCTCGAGCAGTCGCATCGACCAGCCGGCGAAGATCGCCCGGTCGACGCGCTGGCTGCGGATGAGGATCACGTCGCGGTGCCTGGGATCGGCGACGATCCGGCCGAACAGCGCCCGCACAGCCTCGGTCGGCCCCTCGATCACCTGCATGAACACCTCGCCGAAGGCCAGCAGCATGCCGGTCACGCCGATCGTCGCGTTGTGCCGCTGGGCCGCCTCGACGATCGCCTGCACGTCCGCGGGGGACATCGGGCGCGCGAAGCGGCTGACATACTTGAGCCGCGTGAGCATCGATGGCCCACATCGGCAATGGGTCGAGGTCCTTGAAGCGACCCGCGCGCGGGGCACTCGGCCGCAATCGGTGCGGCCCTCACCCCGCCGGCGGGTTGACGACCAGGTTCAGCCCAGCGCCGGTCATGTCCGAGTAGGTGTACGGGGCCACGAGCCCGCCGACCGTGAGCAGCACCTGATACGTCTCGGGATCGACCTTGAACGCCGCGTTCGCGCCCTGATCGACGACCCAGACGTAGCCCTCGACGTCGATGCTGACGCCCACGGGGGCGACGCAGCCGGCCAAGGCGATCGCGGGGGCGACGAGCTGCTTGGTGTTGACGTCGACGACCCCGAGCCCGCACCCGAAGGCGCCCGAGGCATCGACGGCGAACCACGCCCGATCCTCCTTGTCGACCATCACGCCGCGCATCGATTGGTTGCCGGTGTGGATGTACGTCCACTGCTGCGTCGCGACGTCGAACGTCGCGGCCGCGCCGGCGCTCGCGACCCACGGGTTGCCGTACTGATCGAGCGACATGCCGTAGCTCCACGACTGGTCCTGCGGCGGCGGCCCGAAGGCCCAGCGATCGACGTTCAGCGTCTGGCTGTCGATGCGGATGAGCGGTCCGGTCTGCCAGCCGACCGCGAAGAAGTCGCCCTCGGCATTGACCGCGCCGCCATACGGGCCGTAGTCGAGGCCGTTCCAGGCCGGCACGTCGACCTCGTCGAGCGTGGCTCCGGTCGCGCCGTCGAGCCGGCGGAACTTGCCGGTGTTCGCGGCGTAGTCGTACCAGCCCATCCACAGCCGCGGGTTGGCGGCCGCGCAGCCGCCGTCGTCGACCACGCCCTCCCACGCGGTCGGTCGCGGGCCGTGCTGGTAGACGTCGGAGGCGATCTCGACGTTCCACAGCACGCACTCGTCCATGCCCCACGGCTTGACGTCGGCCGGGCCGGTGCTGGTGTCGATCATGCCGTTGGCGTTGGTGTCGTTGCAGTCGTCGACGCGCGCGGCGATCTTCGTCACGCCGCCGGCACCACCCGTCTGCGCGCCGCGGTTGGACACGGCCACGTCGCCGTAGAGGTTGACCGAGGTGCGCGACGGCTCGGCCTGCGTCGCGGGGCCGGTCGCGTAGCGGCCGACCTCGATGCCGGTGCGGGTGTCGATCTTCGACACGGTGCCCGCCGGGCTGTTGGCGATCCAGATGTAGCTGAACTCGACGTCCTCGCCCATCATGCCGCCGCCGGGGCAGTCACCGCCGTTGCCGCTGCCGAGATCGAACGCGGTGCCGACGTCGATCTTGACCCCGTCGTCGCTGCCGTCGGCGTCGGCGGCGGTGGCGTTGGTGGTGATCCCGCTCGTCGCCGTGATCGAGAGGACGCCGGCCGATGCGTCCCCGGACTCGCGCTCGCGGTCCGAGCCGCACGCGACGAGGAGCCCGAGACAGGCGCACGGCGGCCACGCGCGCAACGAGGGGGAGAGACCGTGCAAACCCATGACCGCAGCAGAGCATGCCCGCTCGCCGCGTGTCGAGTCGGCGTCGCGGCGGGCTACGTACTTCCCGGGGACGACGTTCAGGCGCCGTGCAGCCGCCAGGGCGCCGGCGCGGCGTCCTCGGTCCACGCCAGGTGCGAGACCGGCAGGACCTCGAGTCGCGCGATGCCCACGTCGAGGGGTCCGGCTTGGGCGTCGACGTCGTCGACGGTGACCACCCACCGCAGGTCGCGGTCGATCTCGAGCTTGCGCGCCGCGGCGTGTCGACGGGCATAGCCGACGCACGCGACGACGCCCAGGGCGTACCAGCCGAAGGCGACGACATCGACGAGGTTGTGCCAGTCCGGATCGTCGAGCATCCGCAGGCCGAGCACGAGGGCGACCGCGGCGAGCGAGGCCACCGTCGGCCAGGCCGCGCGGCGCAGCCGCTGGATGTGTGCGCCGAGCTCGGCGCGCTCGTCGGCGGTGAGACTGCGTCGCTGCAGCCGCATCGCCGAGTCGACGCTCGCGCGGACGATGCCGCGGGGCAGGTCGGTGCGGTAGGCGTGGGGCTGGGGCGCGGCGATCTCGGCGGTGCGCGTGAGCTCGATGCGCCGGGCCGGGGCGCCGTTGCGGGTGAGCACGAGCGTCGAGCACGGCAGCACCTCGAGCCGCGCGCTCGCGTTGGCGTAGACGTCGACCTCGCCGCGTCGGAGATCGCCCAGGATGCGGGGCAACCGGGCCAGCAAGGTGATGCGCTGCCATGCCGCGAGGGCGAGCGTGCCCGTGCCGAGCAGGACGATCGCGACCCATGGCGTGCGCAGCCACAGCGACGACGCCAGCTCGGTCGGGGCCAGCGCGGTCGCGACGATCGTGAGGGCGAGCGCGAGCAGGCCGCCCACGCGGGTCCACGCGCTGGCGCCCTCGGGCCGCCGACGCACGCACAGCCCGATGACGCCGAGGCCACCGAGCAGCGACAGGCCGACGCCGACGCCCCCGCCGAAGGCGTGCGAGAGGCCCGGCGCCGCGTCGTGCAGCCAGGCCGCGCCGAGCGCGACGCCCCCGCCGGCGCCCAGCGTCGCGGCGACCGTGGAGACGACGAGTCGAGAACAGCGACGTCCCCAGGCGGCGCGCTCGGTCGCCCGCAGCGCGCGGCGTGACGACAGCGGCAGGCCCTCGGCCCAGCGCCGCGGACCACCACACGCCTCGTCGGCGTCGCTCGCCGGATCGATCGCGGCCGGCGTCATCGCGGGCTCGGATCGATCGGCGTAGGTGTGGGCCATGGCTAGACCACCCGACGCATCACGATCGCGGAGATGTTGTCGGGGCCGCCGGCCTTGTTCGCGGCCTCGATCAGGCGCCGCGAGGCGTCGCGGACGTCGCGTTGACCGACCAGCGCCACGATCTCCGCGTTGCCGACGACGTCGCTGAGGCCGTCGCTGCACAGCAGGAGGTTGTCGCCGCGATCGAGCACGTACTCGGTGATGTCCGCGTCGCACTTCTGCTGGCCGTGGCCGAGGCAGCGGCTGATGCGACCGCGGTACGGGTGCACGGCGGCCTGCTCGGGGGTGAGCAGGCCCTGCGACACGAGCTCCTGGACCATCGTGTGATCGACGGTGATCTGCTCGACCTGACCGTCGCGCACGCGGTAGGCCCGCGAGTCGCCGGCGTGGGCGACCCAGAACCGATCGCGGATGCCGAGCACCGCGACGCAGGTGCAGCCCATGCCCTGGGCGGCGGGGTTGGCCATCGCGTGGTCGTCGATCCGCTCGTTCGCCAGCGTGAACGCGTCGCGCAGCAGGTCGGGGATCGCCTCGGGGATCTGGGCCTTGGCGAAGTTCTCGGCGAGGTACTCGCCGATCACCTGGACCGCGATCGCAGAGGCGATCTCGCCGGCACTGTGGCCACCCATGCCGTCGCAGACGATGGCCAGGTGGTAGCCGCGACCGTCGTCCTCTTGCAGGGCGATCGCGTCTTCATTGTGATCGCGCGCGATGCCTGTGTCGCAGGCACCGGACATCTGGACCTCGAAGATCCCGGGGACATGTGTGCGCTTGAAGAGCTTGTACATGACCCGCGAGGCGCCCGAGGTTCACCCGACGCGGGGATGCCGAGGAACCTCGGCAACCCGCATCATCCGTGGAGCTGAGGGGGATCGAACCCCTGACCTGTGCATTGCGAACGCACCGCTCTCCCAGCTGAGCTACAGCCCCAAAAGGTGGCGGGACACTAGCCCAAGCCGTGGGCGGGTGCAAGCGCCTAAGGCGGTGCGTGATCGTGGGGAAATGCGGGGATCGTGCGCGCCGCGCGGGGATCGCGGTGTCGCGCCCGCATCGCCCCGAGCACGAGGTAGCCCAGCACCAGCGCGAGCAGTGCGAACAGGACCCGGTCGTCGGGGGCGGCGAGGCGGTGCAGGAGCGCAGACATGCTTGCGGCGGCGCAGGGGCGACGGTAGCACACCGCCCTGGGATGGCGACGAAGGAGCGCATCGATCGGCTGCTGGTCGCGCGTGGCCTCGCGGACAGTCGCACGCGCGCCGCGGCGCTGGTGATGGCGGGCAAGGTCGTCGCGGATGGTCAGCGCGTCGACAAGCCCGGGGCCATGGTCGCGATCGCGGCGGAGCTCCGGGTGCGCGGCGACGACAACCCCTACGTGTCCCGTGGTGGGCTCAAGCTCGCGGGGGCGCTCGCGCGGTTCGTGCCCGCCGGCCTCGCCGTCGAGCAGCGCGTGGCGATGGACATCGGCGCGTCGACCGGCGGCTTCACCGATTGCCTGCTGCAGCACGGCGCCGTCAAGGTCCACGCCATCGACGTCGGCTACGGTCAGCTCGCGTGGAAGCTCGCCTCCGATCCGCGCGTGGTCGTGCACGACCGCTGCAACATCCGCACGCTGCCGCACGACGCCCTCGGCGAGCCGATCGCGCTGGCCGTGATCGACTGCTCGTTCATCGCGCTGGCCAAGGTGCTGCCGCACGTACCGCCGTTCCTCGACGCGCAGGCCGACGTGGTCGCGCTCGTGAAGCCGCAGTTCGAGCTCGATCCGTCGCGCGTCGGCAAGGGCGGCATCGTGCGCGACGACGCCGACCGACACGCCGCGCTCGAGGCCGCGGGCGCCGCCGCGGTGGCCTGCGGACTCACGATCGTCGATCACTGTGAGTCACCGATCGAGGGCAAGACCGGCAATCGCGAGTGGTTGCTGTGGCTGCGACGGGGGCTTTGCAGTAGCATCGCCGCTCCGTGACCGTGCCCCCGAAGATCTCGACCCGCGCCCGCGCGCACCTGCGCTCGCTCGCGCACCACCTCGAGCCGGTGTCGCAGATCGGGCACGAGGGGCTGACGGAGGCGTTCATCGAGTCGGTGAGCGCGGCGCTCGAGCAGCACGAGCTGATCAAGGTCCGCGTCGCCACCAACTACGAGGGCGATCGCCGCGACGCCGCTCGCCAGCTCGCCGCCGCCCTCGGGGCCGACCTCACGCAGACCATCGGTCGCGTCATCGTGCTGTACCGACCGCGGACCAAGCCGACGAAGAAGGACGCCAAGCGCCCGCGCATCGTCCTGCCCGACGGACCCTGACGTCGCGGTCGCGCCCCCGCGACGGCCATGTCGTGCGGACCCCTGCAGGACCCCCGACCTGCGGGATCATTGGCGTTTGCCGATATGCGACAATCGGTCGCAGGTGGCTTCGGCGCTGCATGCGACGGGCCCAGGCGCCATGCAACGACTCGACCCCTCCCCGTGGAACCTCGCTTCGGTGGCCGCCCGGGCCATGCCCCTGTCGATCATGATCGCCGCGTGCGGACCGGTGGTCGCGGTGCCCGGCGACACGGACGGCGACACCGACGTCGACCCGACGCAGCCGACGGACCCGTCGGATCCGAGCGACCCGTCGAACCCGAGCGATCCATCGAACCCGAGCGACCCCACGACGCCCTCGCAGTGCGACGCGTACAACCCCTGCGGCTACGGCTACGACTGCATCGACGGGGTCTGCATCCCGGACTACTACTGCGCCGACGGGTGCTGCTACGACGGCGAGGGCGGCTGCTGCTACGGGACCGGCGGCTGCTACTACTACGACTGCACCTACGACATCGACTGCGGCTCGGGCTACGTCTGCGGTGACTTCGGCGATTGCGAGCCCGCGACGACGCTCGCCGAGTGTCCCGTGCCGGTGTTCTCCCAGGCGATCCCGATCGAGATCGGCGCGCCGGTGCTGTCGCTGGCGTTCTTCGACGGCAACGGCGACGCGCCCCGTGAAGTGGCGGTGGGGTTCCAGGACGGCGCTGCCGTGATCCCCGGCGCGAACGCGGGGGAAGCCGCGCTGCTGTCCATCCCCTTCGGCGCGCAGGCCGACGACGTCGCGGGCGGCGATCTCGATCTCGACGGCGACGTCGATCTACTGGTCTCGACCAGCGGCGCGACCTCGGGCTTCTCCGCGTTCTACAACGACGGCGCCGGCGGCTTCGGCCTCGGCATCGGACCCGGTGGCGTGTCGCGTCGCTTCGAGCTCGCGGACATCGACGGCGACGGGCTGCCCGACGTCGTCGGCACCTTCGACTTCGGCGGCCCCTCCGAGCAGCTCGCGATCGTGCGCGCGCTCGGCTCCGGTTCGTACGACGCGCCGTACATCCACGAGGTGTCTGGGCAGCCGGTGCTCGATTTCGAGACCGCGCCGCTGTTCGGCGGTCCGGGCTCCGAGCTGCTCGCCTTCGATTCCGACATCGTCGCGATCTGGAACCACGGGCCGCTCGACGGCACGGCGGATCAGTACCTGTGGGGCGGCGGCTATGTCGCGGGCAGCCTCGCGGTCGGCGACTTCGATGGCAACGGGGCGCTCGACGTCGTCCGCGCGCAGTACTACTTCGGCGGGACGATGGTGCGCTACTTCTACGGGGACGGTGGCGGCGGGTTCTCGCTCGGGCAGCCGGTGTGGGTCACGGCCGAGTACGACGCCGCCAGCGCGGGCGACGTCGACGGCGATGGCTACGCGGAGGTGTTGCTCGGCGGCACCGGCGGGGGCCTGCTCGTGTTGCGGTCGACCAGCCCCACGAGCGATGCCTGCAGCTCCTACACGTTCACCGACGGCAGCAGCGCAGTCCAGGCAGTGGGCGATTTC
Organism: Deltaproteobacteria bacterium Ga0077550; assembly: GCA_001464385.1. Lineage (GTDB taxonomy): Bacteria > Myxococcota_A > Polyangia > Nannocystales > Nannocystaceae > Xiheibacterium > Xiheibacterium aquaticum. The sequence goes on from LNFB01000325.1 coordinate 44,571, forward strand.
ACCGGCGATGGAATCGCGGATGTGGCCCACGCCGAGGGCACGCGCGTCGTCGTGCACGCGCTATGATCGAGGGCACATGAAGCACGGCGCGATCGATGTCCGCCCCTGGAACCTCGGGCTCCCGCTCGCGGTGCTGACGGCCTGCGGGCGCACGCTCCCGCTGCTGCCCGGCGCCGATGCGGGGAACGACACCGAGGCCACCGACACCGAGGATCCGACGGTCGATCCGACCGTCGGCGGCGAGTGCAACGGCGACGAGGACTGCCCGCCGTACTACTACTGCTACGAGAACGCGTGTATCGGGTACTCGAGCGACACCGACTACTGCAGCGACGGCGGCTGCTGCTACGACGGCTGTTGCTACGACGGATGCCACTACTACGAGTGCTACGAGGACTTCGATTGCGGCGACGGCCAAGTGTGCGAGTACTACGTCTGCGTCCCCGCCAAGGATCCGCAGGAGTGCCTCGACATCCCGGCGTCGTTCTTCGGTCCGCAACCGCTGTACGACCACCAAGGTGGGGTGAGTCTCGCGTTCGTCGAGCTGCCGGCGCCGGCGGGGCGCGAGCTGGTCATCGCGGACGCCGCGTACGTGCAGCTGGTGGGGCCGTCGGGGACGACGTTGGTCGCCGAGCTCGCGACGACCAGCGTCGCTGTCGGTGATCTCGATCGCGACGGCGATGACGACCTCGTCGCGGTCGCCGAGGACGGGCTGCACGCGTTCGTCTTCGACGAGCAGGCGGGCTTCGTGCCCGGTTCGATCACCGCGGTGCCGGGCGACCCGGGCGGCGCCGTCGACCTGCTCGACTTCGACGGGGACGGGGATGCGGACGCGTTCGTGCGGACCTCGACGTCGACGCTGTACTTCGCGGGACTCGGCGACGGAGCCTTCGCCGAGGGCGTGTCGGTCGCAGGCCCGGCGTGCGGCCTCGCGGCGGCGCCCAGCTACGCCTATGGTCCGCCGACCGAGGACGTGGTCTACGGCGAGGGCGGATCGATCTGGGTCGCCTCCGGGGGACCGAAGGCGAGCTTCGATGGGTATGGACCGGCCGCGTTCGGCCTCGGTCCGGTGTGTCCGCTGGCCAGCGGCGACTTCGACGACGATGGCGTCGCCGACGCGGTCGTGCTCGATGCGGCCGGCACCGGGGCGCTGACGTGGTGGTCGGCGATCGCGACGATTCCTCCCTCGTACTCGTGGAGTCCGCCGGACTCGCACCGGGCGCTGGCGGTCGCCGACCTGGACTTCGACGGCAAGGACGACGTGGTGCTCGCCGGCGAATCGGGGAGCGTGACGATGCGCTTCGGTCGACACCCCGATCTGCCCGGGAGCGACCCGCTGGGGTGCTACACCGGGCTGAGCCCGGGCATCTCGGCCTCGGTCCTCGCGGTCGGCGATCTCGACGACAGTGGGCGACCGGATCTCGTGCTGGCCGACGCCGGCACGGTGTGGGTCCTGTACGCGGGGCCGTGACGCGGAGCGGCCTGCCGCTTCGGTGAGCTTGTCGGGCGGCGGCGGTCCAGGCACCGTCGTGCCGGATGTTCGTCACCTACCAAGGCAGCGTGCTCGGGCTGATGACGTGGCAGTGGCGCGCGCTGCTGCTGTACGGCGTACTCGCGGGCACGGTCACGGCCCTCGATCGGCTCGCGGGTCAGCACTGGTTCGAGGTCGGCACGCTGCCGCTCGGTGTGCTCGGCGGCGCGATCGGCATCTTCGTCAGCTTCCGCACCAACTCCTGCTACGACCGCTGGTGGGAGGGTCGTCGGCTGTGGGGGCAGCTCGTCAACAGCTCGCGCCACCTCGCCACGCAGATCCTGCACTACGTCGATGGTGAGGCCGGCGAGGTCGAGCGCGACATCGTGCGCCGGCAGATCGGGTACGTGCACGTGCTGCGCTGCGCGCTGCGGGGGCAGGATCCGTGGGCGGACGCCGACGTGCAGCGCTTCGTCGACGAGCCCACGCGCACGCGCCTGCGGGGCGAGTCGAACCCCAACCACGCGATGCTCGACGAACAGACCGCGGCCATCACCGGCCTCGTGCACGCGGGCAAGCTCGACGGCTTCCGGCTGCAGGCGCTCGATCGGACGATCGCGACGATCCTCGACGTGCAGGGCGGCTGCGAGCGGATCAAGCGGACCCCGTTCCCGCCGGGCTACGGCTTCCTCGCGACGCGCCTCATCATCGCGTACAGCGTGCTGATGCCGATGGGCACCGTGTCCGACATCGGCTGGGCGGCGGTGCCGCTGACGATGCTGATCTGCCTGGGCTTCGTGCTCATCAACGAGGTCGGTCGCGTGCTCGAGGATCCGTTCACGATGTTCTGGCCCGCGCTCCCGCTGTCCGCGCTGGCGACGACGATCGAGATCAACCTCCGCCAGCGGCTGGGCGAGACGGGCCTGCCGGGCCTGCCCAAGCCGGACGCCCGCGGGATCCTGATGTGACGCGCCGGCATGCGCCGCGTCGCGGAGGTCCGCCGCGGCCGCGACGTTCCGTGGTGTAATCGCGCTGACGTGAGCGAACCGGATCAAGGCGGCGCACCGACCGAGGCCGCGACCATGGACACCGGGCTCGCGGCGGGTCGTCGATTCGCCCGTCGTTACCTCGTCGAGCGGCTCGTCGGTCGCGGCGGCATGGGCTCCGTGTGGGCCGTGGTCGACGCGGATCTCGGCGAGCGCGTGGCGCTGAAGACCCTCGATCGCGCGGACTCGTCGGAGCAGACGGTCGAGCGGTTCCGCCGCGAGGTCCGGCTCGCGCGCCGCGTCACCCACCGCAACGTCGCGCGGATCTTCGACATCGGCGAGGCCGGGGGCGTGCACTACCTGACGATGGAGCTCGTCGACGGCGAGTCGCTCGCCGATCGCCTGCACCGCGCGCCGCCCGGCGTCGCCGAGGCGTGCCGGCTCGCGGCGCAGATCGCCGAGGGCCTCGCGGCCGCCCACGCCGCCGAGATCGTCCACCGCGACCTGAAGCCCGGCAACGTGCTCGTCGATCGCAACGGCCGCGCCGTGATCACCGACTTCGGGATCGCGTGCGCCGTCACGGGCGATGTGAAGCTCACCGTCGAGGGCGCCGGCTTCCTCGGCACGCCCGCGTACATGTCCCCCGAGCAGGTCCGCGGCGACGCCGTCGAAGCCGCCAGCGACCTCTACTCGCTCGGCGTGATGCTCTTCGAGCTGCTCACGGGGCGGCTGCCGTTCCACGGCGACTCGACGATCTCGCTCGCGCTGGCGCGGCTGCACCAGGCACCGGACGATCCGCGGGAGCACGCCGCGATCGACGACAGCCTCGCGGCGCTCGTGCTGCAGTGCCTCGCGCTCGATCCTGCCGATCGACCCGCCGACGCGAGCGCCGTCGCCCAGCGCCTGCTGGAGCTGCACCCGACGCTCGCGGTCTCGGCCCCGGCGTCGCGTCCGAACCCACGGCCGACGACGGCCACGACGCGGATCGGCTCGGTCGCGACGCGCACCGGGACGCGGCCGCCCGACGTCTCTGTGGCCGTGCTGCTGTTCCGCTACCGCGGGCCCGCCGGCGAGGAGTACGTCGCCGAGGCGCTCACCGACGAGATCATCGATCTGCTGTCGCGCAACCGCGGACTGCGGGTGTCCGCCCGCGGCGCGACCGCGAAGTTCGGGCCCGAGGCCGACCCGCGCGCCGTCGGGCGCGAGCTCGGCGTCGACGTCGTCGTCGATGGCAGCGTGCAGCGCGGCGGCGAGACCATCCGCATCAGCGCGCGGCTGGTCGCGGTCGACACCGGCGTGCAGCTGTGGAGCGAGCGCTTCGACGGCCGGCTCGTCGACGTGTTCGAGCTGCAGGATCGACTCGCGCGGCAGATCGCCGAGACCCTCCGCGTGCAGCTCGAGTCGGCCTCACAGCGCAACGAGGTGCCGGCCGAGGCAGTCGCGATGTACATGCGCGCCCGCAGCCTCATGCGCTCGTACCACATGGGCGGGCTCGGGCCGGACGGGGCGGTCGGGCTGCTCGAGCAGGTGCTCGCGCAGGCGCCCACGTTCCGGCCCGCGATCGCGGCGCTCGCCGTCGCGACCGAGCGGACGTGGTTCTCGCCGGCGACGCGCGGCGAGGTGAAGTGGCGCGAGCGCACGGTCGCCGCGATCGAGCACGCGCTCGCGGATGCCCCCGAGCTCCCCGAGACCCACCTCGCGGCGGCGCGCCTCGGCATGCAGCGGGCCGACTACGCCGCCGCGGCCCACTCGATCACGCGCGCGCTGTCACTCGCGCCGACCTTCGCGGGCGCGCACGAGGTGCTCGGCAGCCTGCAGTGCGAGGCCGGACGGCCCGAGGAGGGGCTGCGACACCTCCGGCTGGCGGTGGCGCTCGATCCGACGCTGCTCACCGCGCGCATGTACGAGGCGCGCCACTACGAGATGCACGGCCGACACGCCGAGGCCGACGCGCTCATGGCGGAGGCCGAGCAGCACAGCGCGCGCTTCGAGATCACGGTCGTCGCGACCACGGCCCGCATTGCGGCGTGGCGCGGCGATCTCGAGACCGTGTCCCGTCAGCGCGGCAAGCTGCTCGGCGCCGGCAACGACGGGAGCCTGTTCGACGTGCTCCTGCAGGGCTACCTGGGCCTGACCTCGCTGCCCGAGGCGCTGGCGAACCTGCGCACCCTGCTGCACCCCGACTTCGGGCCGCGCTTCGTCACCCTCGGCAAGCAGCTCGCGATCGAGGCGCTCGCGCGGGTCGGCGAGGTCGACGTCGCCGAGGAGCTCCTGGCCGAGGCGGCCGACGGCGCGCTGGTCGATCTCGACTGGCTCGATCACTGTCCCATGCTGGTATCGCTGCGCGGCCGACCGCGGTTCGCCGAGCTGCGCGCGAAGGTCCGCGCGCGCGCCGAGGCGATCTGGGTGGTCGAGTAGCCAGCGAAGCCGCTCAGCGCGGCGGCTTGTCGGCGGACTTCTCGGGCGGCTTCTCGGTCTGGCCGGCGCGATCGTCCCCCGCGAGCACGCGCAGCCACAGCGGCATGACCTCGGCGATCTCGCGCCCACCCTGCGCCGGGACGACCGCGTGCGCGAGGCCGTGGTTCGACATGTACGAGACGATCGCCGCGGCGCCGTCGCGCACCTGCGCGGCGACATCGGGCTCGAGGGTGAGCCGGCCGATGCGACCTGTCGGCGCCGGGAAGTGGAACGCCTCGGCGGCCTCGGTCGGCAGCACGCCGACGACGTCGAGCCGCACCTTCTCGACGAAGCGGCGCACCGCGTCGTAGATCTCGCCCTTGGGCTTGCCGCGCAGCGACGCGACCGGCAGGCCCGGGGGGCGCGGCGCTGCGGGAGCCGACGGCTTGCCACCGCCGCCGCGCGGGCGGTTGCGGGCCGCCTCGGCCTTCGCGATGTCCTCTTTGCTGACCAGCCCCGCGGCCGCGAGCTTCGCCTTCAAGTCGAGCACGGCGCCGAGCTTACCTCGACCTCGTGCCGGGCACGAGGGACGGCGGGCTAATTCCCGTCGCTGCGCATGCGCCCGACGCGGTCGATCTGGCGCCGCGCCGCCGTCTCGAGCGCGTCGAGCCGGGCGATGATCCGCATCACGTTCTCGACCTGGGTGCGGTGCGCATCGCCGAGCTGGTTGACCATCTCGCTGATGGTCTCGACCGCACGCGTGATCTGCCGGCTGCCGCGGGTCTGCTCCTGGGTCGAGCGCTCGACGTGCCGCGTGATGGCCTTCATCTTCTCGGCCGAGCGCATGATTTGCTCGCCGCCGCGGGCCTGCTCGGCGGTCGCGGTCGCGACCTGTTGCACGGTCGTGGCCACGACGTTGATCGCGTCGGTGACCTGCTTGCTGCCCTTGGTCTGCTCGACCGTGGCGCGGGCGATCTCGCGGACCATCTGGGTCGAGCGGCGCGCCGCGTCGGAGATGCGCTTGAGCGCGTCCTCGGCCTGATGGCTGACGCGCACGCCGTCGTCGACGCTCTTGCTCGAGCGCTGCACCGCGGCGACGGCGTTCCGGCTCTCGCGCTGCACCGCCTTGATGATCTCGGCGATCTCCTTGGTGCTGGTCGCCGAGCGCTCGGCGAGGTCCTTGATCTCGTCGGCGACGACCGCGAAGCCCTTGCCGTGCTCGCCGGCCTGCGCGGCGATGATGGCGGCGTTGAGCGCGAGCAGGTTGGTCTGCTCGGAGACGTCGTCGATGACGCTGAGGATCTTGCCGATCTCGTCGATGCGATCGCCGAGGCGCCCGATGACGCTCACGGCGTCGGCGGCCGACTTCTTGATCAGGTTGATGACCTCGATGGTCTGGCTGATGGCGTCGACGCCACCCTCGGCCGCCCACACCACCTCCTCGGAGAGCTGGGCGGTCTCGTTGGCGTTGTTCTCGACCTGCTGGATCGAGATGTCCATCTCGTTCATCGCGCTCGAGGTCTCCTCGGCGGTGGACGACAGCGCCTCGATGTTCTTGGCGACCTCCTTCACCGAGAACGTCATCTCCTCGATCGAGGTCGCGGTCTGCTGCACCGAGGCCGCGAGGTTGAGCATGCTCTCGGCGACCTCGTCGTTGGCGGCGGCCATCTCGAGGATCGAGCTCGAGCTCTCCTCGGCGTTCGACGCCAGCGACTCGACGCTGGTGCTGATGCCCTGGAGGTTGTCGCTCATCGTCGTGAGCGCCTGGCGCGTCTCGTCGATCTTGCGCAGGTCGTTGTCGAAGTCGCGCTGGAACTCCTCGAGCAGCGGGGCGAGGGCCGTCCGCGGCCGGGCACCGAGCTCGCGCTCGAGCTCGCGATTGCGCTTGATCAGCGCCTCGAGCTGGGTCTCGAGCTGGGCCTCGCGCGCGCGGTTGCCCTCGCTGCCGGCGTCGAGGGGCGACGTCGCGGCGAGGGCCGCCGTGGCGGCGGCGAGGCGCTCGCGGAGGTCCTGGAGCTCCGCGGTCCGACGCGCGTCGTCGGCCGGGGCGAGGGCCGGCTGGGCGCGGGCGAGCCTCAGCTCGTCCTCGGCCGCGCGCAGGCGATCCTGCAGCCGCTCGTGGCCGCGGACCATCGTGAGCGCATCGGTGCCGAGCAGCCAGCCGGCGACGCCGGCGGCGAGCGCCGCGACCCCGACGATCTGGGGCTGCACCCCGCCGAGCGCCGCGCCCAATCCACCGAGGCCGAGCAGGGCCGGGATCCACGGGGGCATGCGGAGGGTTTCGCTCGAATCGGCCACGTGGGGCCGATCATATACGTGCCCGGTGGCGCAATGACAAATCGCGGTCGCGGCACTGGATCGTCCAGGCGCCGGGCCCCGCCCTCGGCCGTCAGAGCAGCTCGAGCTGTGTGGCGTCGGGTTGCAGCTCGACCGCTGCGCCCGCCTCGGTCAACACGCGCGCGCCGCTGGTCACCCACGCCGCGTCGCCGCGCAACAGCACGTTGGGCTCGCCGCACGCCCGCCAGAAGGCGAGCAGCTCGTCGGTGCGGAACCTGCCGGGGCACGTCACGTCGACCAGCTCGATCTTTTCGCCAGCCGCCTGGCGCGCGCGCCACTGCTCGGCCTCGCGGCGGATCGGCTGGGGTGCGTCGACCATGACGAGCGCCGCGATCTCCCGGCGGCGCAGGCCGGCGCCGTCGAGCGCGTCGTGGGGCCACAACAGGATCGGCGACTCCGGATCGTGGCCCTCGATGTGGGGCGCGAACCTCGGGTGGGCGGCGACGCGGATCTTCGAGTGGCAGGCCCGCGCGATCTGGATCGCCCCCGTCGCGGTCGCGACGAGCACCAGGACCTCGCCGCCGAGCGCCGCGAGCATCTCGAGCCCCTCGACCCGCAGCGTCGGCGGCCCTGATGGCAGCGCCCACTCGGGTTGGGCGCGCAGCAGCAACCAGTCGCACTCGACGGGGCGCGCGCCCGGCCCGAGCCCCCAGGTGTAGAGGCACACCACGCCGCCGGTGCGGTGGCGCATCCGCAGCGACGCGCCACCCATCGGCAGGCCCGAGGGCACCGCGTCGAGCTGCAGGCGGCCGATGCCGAACTCGCGGTCGTACTCGACGAGCACGGCGCGGGCGAGCGACGTGCGCTGCGGCGGCGAGATGTTCGCCAGCGCCAGCGCGTAGATCAGATCGCGGTGGCCGACCCACGGGCCGGGCATCAGTCGCGGCTGCGCGCCGATGTGCGACAGGAAGCACGTGCGGCCCGGCTGCGAGTCGTCGATGCTGAGCCGCTCGCGCGCGAGCATCCGCTGCACCGCGCCGAGCTCGTCGGCGCGCGCGGCCGGGGTCTGCTTCTTGCTGCGGCTCATGACGGATCCTCCGCGGCGCCGCGCCGATCCGGGGCGCCGCGCCGATCCGCGCTGCGGCGTGCTCGGGCGTCGCGGAAGAAGGACTGCAGCACCGCGGCGCACGGCTCGGCGAGGACCCCGGGGACCACGGCGAGCCGGTGGTTGAGCCGCGCGTCGTCGCAGATGCAGTACAGCGATCGGACCGCCCCGGCCTTGGGGTCGGCGGCCCCGTAGACCAGCCGCGCGACGCGGGCGTTGACGATCGCGCCGGCGCACATCGGGCACGGCTCGAGCGTCACGTACAGTGTGGCGCCATCGACCCGCCAGCGCGCCGCGCCGCGGCAGGCGTCGCGCAGCGCGACGATCTCGGCGTGGCCCACCGGGTCGTCGTCGATCTCGCGGCGGTTGCGACCGACGCCGACGATGCGTCCGTCCTGGACCACGAGAGCGCCGACAGGGACGTCGCCCGCGGCCGCCGCCTGCTCGGCGATCGCGAGGGCATGCCGCATGAACACCTCGTCCTCGGCGCGAGCCTCGAGGGACGGGACGTCGCGTGCGCGTGGGCTCGCCATCAGCGACGTCCAGCTTGGCCGGTTCGGCGTCGCGCTGCAATCGTCGCGGGCTTCGTCCACGGTGCGGCCCACGGCGGCGACGCCCAGCGCTCGGCGAGGAACTCGACGAACAGCCGGACCTTGGCCGACAGGTGTCGATTGTGCGGATACACCGCCCAGATCGTCCCGGACTCGGACGTGTCGGGGAGCACGCGCTCGAGCGAGCCGTCGGCCAGCGACGCGTTGACGATGAAGTCGGGCAGGCGCGCGATGCCCTGGCCCGCCTTGGCCATCTCGCGCAGCGCCTCGCCGTTGTTCGCGGTGACGCGGCCCTCGCCCGTCACCGTCACCTCGTGCCCGCCCTCGGTGAACCGCCACGATTGCCCGGTGGGGCTGTACGTGTACTGCAGGCACGCGTGCTGGCGCAGCTCGGCGGCCCGCGTCGGCCGGCCGTGCGCGTCGAGATAGGCCGGGCTCGCGACGAGCACCATGCACGACGACGCCAGCTTGCGCGCGATCATGCTGGAGTCGGACAGCGCGCCGATGCGGATCGCCAGGTCGAAGCCCTCGCCGAGGAGATCGACGCGCCGATCGGACAGATCCATCTCGACGTGGAGGTCGGGGTGGCGCTCGAGGAACCGTGCGATCTCCGGCGTGACGTGCTCGACCCCGAAGCTCATCGGCAAGGCCACCCGCAGGGTCCCGCGCGGCGAGGTCTGCAACGACGTGACCGTGCCCTCGGCCTCGGTGAGCTCGTCGAGGATTCGCCGACAGCGGTCGTAGAACCCGCTGCCCACGTCGGTGAGCGTCAGCTTGCGGGTGGTGCGGTTGAGCAGCCGCGCCCCGAGGCGATCCTCCAGCGCGCCGAGCTGGCGGCTCACGAACGACTTCGACACGCCGAGGCTCGCGGCCGCGGCCGTGAACCCGCCGTCGGCGACGACGCGGACGAAGACCTCGAGCTGGGCGAGTTCGTTCATCGTGGCCATGGTGTGCTCCTTCAATCGGTGCGGACGACGTCGTGGATCCTGCCCACGTCCATCTGGAAGCGGCCGGGCGAGTGCGGCGAGATGATGTCGACGAAGCGGTGGTTCCAGCGGATGTCGTGGAACTCGTAGAGGTGCCGGGCGTGGACGGTCTGGGCGAACGTGCCGTCGATGCCGGTGAGGGTGACGATGAACATCACCTCGTCGGCCGCGAGCGAGGCCTCGTCCTCGCCCCACAGCGGGCTCTGCTCGTCGATCTCGTGCAGCACCAACCAGCTCATGCTGAACAGCGGCGACGAGGTCCGATCGAGCTTCAGCTCGTGGAGGCGGCGCAGCCGGTGGCCCTCGGCGGTGACCTCGCTCTTCAGCATGGTGACGCGGATCGAGGCCTCGACCAGGTCGTTGCCGCGGTCGTTCGCGAGGCGGAACTGCAGCGTCGGCCGGCCGTTGCGGAGGTTCACCGTCATGAGGCGGCTGAAGGTCACGCGCGCGCTGGGCCGCGAGAACTTGGCGAACACCAGGCCGGTGGCCAGCGCGGTGTACATGATGCCGAACAGCGCCTCGAAGGTGACGAGCATGTTGGCGTACAGGCTCTTGGGCGCGACGGCCCCGTAGCCGATGGTCGCGAAGGTCTGCACGCTGAAGTAGAACGCCTGCGCGAAATCGAGGCGCTCGGCCCCGGAGAAGCCGGTGGGGTCGAGGCGGAACGCCGCCGCGAACGCGAGGTTGATGACGAGATAGGCGGCCGCGAGGAATCCGATGAGCCAGCGCCAGCGCCGGCGCATCAGGTCGTAGTAGAGGTCGGACAGGGGCCGCCGCGTCACGCCGATGCGCACGGTGTTGGTCGGGTCGCGGCGGATCGGCTCGGACATGCGCGCGGGCATGGTGTCCCAGCCTCCCATGGGCGCACAAGCGATGGCGCCGCGCGTGGGCGACCGCCCCGCGAGCGCTCGCGCGTTCGATCCAACCCGTTCGGGCAGGCGCGGGATACCATGGTGGTGGCGCCGTTCCCCCCGGTCGCCCACCACCGCCCATGCGTCGCCGTCATGCGTCCCCTCCGTGCCGTGCGAGCGCGACCCGCTCGGGCTTGTTCGCGCTGCTCGTCGCCGCCCCCGGGTGCAAGGGCGACGGTGCGGCGGATGAGGCGACGACGTCCGGCACGGACGCGACGACCACCGCCGGCGCGACGACGACGGGCGAGGCCGATACCACCGGTGGAGATCCGGGCGCGCCTCCGCCGACGCCGACGCTCATGGCCCCTGCCGATGGCGCCGAGGACGTCGCGACCGATGCCGAGCTGTGCTGGAGTCTCGTCGACGATCCCGACGGCGATCCGGTGCGCTACCGCGTCTACGTCGACGGGATCGAGCTGACGGCGGGCCGGCTGTCGGACGAGGGCTACGACGGGCCGTGCCTGCCGCGGCTGTTCAACTTCGAGCAGCGCTACGAGTGGCAGGTCCGGGCGTTCCACCCCGACTTCCCCGAGAGCGAGTCGGAGGCGAGCGAGGCCTGGTCGTTCACGACGATGACCGATGGCTTCACGCACACCGTGTTCGAGGATCCGTTCGACGACGACCTCGGCTGGGAGGTCGGCGGCGATGCGGCCACCGGCGCGTGGACCCGGGGCGATCCGGAGGCGACGACGGACTTCGCCGAGGTGGCCCAGCCGGGCCTCTGCTTCGGCGGGACGAGCTGCTACTTCACCGGCCACAACCCCGACGGCATCGTCGACGCGGCCGACGTCTCGGGTGGCAGCACGACCCTCACATCGCCGCCGTTCGACCTGACCGGCAACGAGACCGCGAGCGTCGAGCTGACGCGGTTCTTCTACAAGAGCGAGGCCGAGGCCGGCACGCTGCTCCGCGTCGAGCTGCTGACGCCGGACGCCGACGAGCCTGACGGCTTCTTCCACCACACCCTCGAGCAGCTCGAGTCCCCGGCCGAGGTCACCGGCGCGAACACGTGGTCGCCGGTCGAGTATGCGGCGTGTGGCCTGCCGATGGTCGCGGGCACGCGGCTGCGGATCACCGCGACGGATCTCGGCACCGGCATCGTCGAGGGCGCCATCGACTCGGTGAAGGTGCGCGGCCACAACGGCGACGGTCTGTGCGACGGCGGAGCGGGCTCGGTGTGCGATCCCAACGCCGGTGCGGGCGCGTGCGCCGATGGGCTGCTGTGCTGCTCGCAGGGGGCGGTCAACGCGGGCGTGTACCGCTGCGCGCCCGCCGAGGCCGGGATCGACTACGACAGCCCCCCGCCGACCCCGGACCACCCGGGCAACGGCGCGGTCGGCTGCGCCGGACCGGACCTCTTCGTCGACGAGTCCGAGCTGATGCCCGAGATCGACACGATCAACGTCGCTCAGGACAGCTGCGAGCTCATCGAGATGTGCGTCAACGGGACCGGCCTGCGCACGGTGCTGCGGTTCAACACGTTCACGCCGAACATCGGCTCGCGCGACATGGCCATGGGCGTGCCGTCGAACCACCCCGATCTGTTCCACTACAGCGACTGCCACGACCACTATCACTTCGATCACTACGCGGGGTACGAGCTGCTCGACGGGAGCGGGGTCGTCGCGACCGGACACAAGCAGGCGTTCTGCCTGATCGACCTCGAGCCGTGGGCGTGGGCCGACGATCCCGGCCAGTTCGACTGCGGCAACCAAGGCATCAGCCGCGGGTACGCCGATGTCTACGGCGCGTACCTGCCCTGCCAGTGGATCGACGTGACCGACGTGCCGGCCGGGACCTACACGCTGCGGATCGCCCTCAACAACCCGCCGCCGGGGACCTCGGTGCCGGTGATCAACGAGGCGGACTACGGCAACAACGTGGCCGAAGTCGAGGTCGAGATCCCGTAGCGAGGGCCACGACGACGACCGCCGATGAAGCGGGCGCGCCCTGCGGCCCTGGGGATCCTCGGGGTGTCCCCGATGCGCCGGCGCAGGGCGGGATGCGGTCTGTTCCTTCGTTTTCGGGGTCCTGCGTGGCCTTGGCGCGCTGTCACCGTCCCGACACACACGCGACATTTGTCAGCCACAGGCGCCCTGCACAGTGGGCCCACGACCATGAGTCACCACGTGCGAGTCAACCCACAGATGCCGCGGATGGAGCCGCAGCTGTGGATCAGTGCGGTCGGTGCCCTCGCGCTGGCTGCGGTCGCGATCCTCGTCGCGCTGATCTAGCTGCCCGGCGCTCGTCCTGTTCAGCCCCCGCGGCCCTCGCCGCGGATGCGGGCCAACACCAGCCTCGCCGTCGTCGAGATGCCGTCGGGATCGAGCGCCGCTTCGAGTTTGCGCAGCTCGAGCGCGAGGGCGGCGGCCTCGATGCGGCCGGCCTCGTCGAGGTCGTGCCACGCCGGCGCCTCGCGGATCGATCCATCGGGGGCGACGCTGCGGAACGCAGACGCGGTGGCTTCGACGAGATCGCGGTGTTCGTCGGCGGTCATGCGAGCTCCTGGGCGACGTCGATGCCGTGCGCGCCGAGGCACGCCGCGAGCAGTTTGCGTGCGCGGGTGAAGTTCTGCAGGAACGTGTTCGGGCGCATGCCGAGCTCGTCCGCGAGATCGGCGTCGGCGCGCCATGGCCCCTCGAGCCGCGCGGCGAGGGCCGCCGCGGGCTTGTCGGGGAGTCGATCGCGACACCGCGCGATGATCTCCCGCAGGCGCGGGTCGGGGATCTCCGGCTCGACCGCGCCCTCGGCCTCGCGCTCGAGTCGACGCACGATCGCGGGATCGATCCGACGCCGCCGGGTCTCGCCGATGGCGAGGTTGCGGGCGACGCGGATCGACAACCGCAGCAGCGCGTTGGGTCGGCCGTCGGGCACGACCTCGGGCGCCACCTGCCAGATGCGCAGCAGGCACTCCTGCACCACGGCCTCGACGTCGACGACACCGGCGAACGATCCGAGGCTCTGGCGCAGGCGGGTCTCGGCGCCGGCGACGAAGCGCCCGAAGGCGGTCGCGTCGCCGGCGACGATGGCGGGCAGGTGGTCGTCGAGGTCGATCATGGGCGCAGGAGCAGCAGCAGGCCGGCGGTGGCGATGGCGAGGGTGAGCGTGCCCTGTGGCGCGCCGGGGCACACCAGCTTGGCGCGCATGCCCGGCACGAGCCGGGTGTTGCGCGTCGAGCGGGTCGGATCGACGACGACGGTGACGAGCGTTCCGTCGTCGAAGCGCAGCTCGATCGTCGGCGGCAACGTCCAGTCGACGCCGCCGTCCGGCGCGTGGCTGGGGATCGTGAACTCGAGCACGAGCGTGCCGTCGGCGAGCCGCGTCACGTCGGCGTGCACGTCGAGCACCGCACCCACGGTGCCGGCCTGCGTGCGCCGCTCGCTCTCCCCGAGCCCGCCGCGATCGGACCCCGCACCTTCGTCGTCGTCCATCGCGCGCCCGCGCGCGGCCGGCGGAGCTCCCATCGGTGCGCTCGCCGATGCGGGCCGTGGCGGGGCGCTCGGCGCCGGCGCGGGTCGACGGACCGATCTGGCGACGATGGGGCTCTCCATCTTCTTCGCCTTCGCCTCCTCGCGGACCGGTGGCCCGGCGAGCATGACCCCGGCGAGCTGATCCACCCCGCCGCCGCTCGCGGCCCGCAGGCCGACACCGGTGGCGGACATGCCGTGGGGCAGGGCGTGCGGCATCACCTCGTGTCGCGTCGGTGCGCCGGTGTCGACCGAGACCACGCCGTCGACGGCGATCCACGACGTCAGCCGCGTGGCGATGCCGAACGACAGGCCGGTCTGCTCGATCTGCGGGTCGAGGCCGCGCTCGCCCGCGGCGATCCGGAGCTCGAGATCCTCGACGCGCTCGCGGCCGAAGCGGGTGACGATCGCGGGGTTGCCCTCGGCGGCGGCCGTGGGCGGCAACGACAGCCGCTGCTCCCACGCCCCGCTCGACGTGCGGCCGCGGACCCGCAGCGCGCCGCCCTCGGGGCGCACGCGCACGGCAATCGTCGCGGGGTGCTCGGCCATGAGATCGGGCAGGTGCATCGGCGCGTGCTCGAGCAGCGCATCGCCGTCGAGCGTGACGTCGACGACCAGGGGCGCGTGGGTGTGGACGCACAGCTTGGCGATCGCGCGCTCGGGATCCTCGTCGATCCCGATCACGATCTCGCAGCCCCGCCCGGCGCGGGCCGCCGGTGCGGTCAACGATCGATTCACCGCCGAGCCGACGCCGACGGTGTGGACCCGACAGCCCGCCGGCAGCGCGCCGTGGATCTCCGCGACGATCTCGGACTCGAAGCCGATCTGTCCGTCGGTCACCAGCACGATCTGCCGCTGGGCCTCGGGGCGCAGCGTGGCGAGGGCGGCCCGGATGCCGGTGCGCATCTCGGTGCCGCCGCCGGCGTGCAGCGAGCCCACCCACTGCTTGGCGGCGGTGCGCTGCGCCGCGGTGGCTGCGACCGGCCCGGTCTGCCACGCCCGCGCGGCGGTCGAGAACTCGATCAGCTCGAGGCGGTCGCGCTCGTCGAGCTGGTCGACCAGGGCGCACGTCAGTCGCTGCGCCTGCTCGAGCGGGGCGCCCGACATCGAACCGCTGGTGTCGAGCAGCACGACGAGGTCGCGCGGCACGTGGGGTTGGTTCGTCGCGCCGGAAGGCGGCACGATCGTCAGCAGCGCGAACGCGTCGGCGGCCAGCCCGTGGCCCTGGGCCGGTCGTGCGCGGTGGATCGCGGTCGCCGCGTGGGCGCCCGCGACCCGCCAACGCACCACGACGTCGCGATCCAGCGCGGCGTTGGCCTCGGCGAGGGCGACGCGGGTGCGCGCGTCGCCGCCCTCGATGCGGACGCCGTGCGACGGGCACTCGACGCCGTGCTGCACGTCGTCGATCGTCAGCTCGAGCGCGGCGGTCACCGCCAGGGGATCGAGGGTCGTGTGCGTGGTGATGCGGTCGGCGTCGGCGATGCGACCGGGCGCGCCGAGGTAGCGCGGCGCGACGACGGTGGGGAAGCGCCACTCCCAGGTTCCGCGACGCTCCGCGCTCCACACGAGCGGCTGATCGATCTGGAGCTCGAGCTCGATCGTCGCGCCGGGCGGGAGGTTGCCGATCTCCTGCGTGAAGACGCTCGTGCGATCCTGCTCGAGCAGCGCCGCGGTGTGGCCGTCCATCACGGCTTTCACGAAGCGCTCGCGGGCGTCGCTGCGGCGCGCCACCTCGCCGCGGATCTCGCGATCGCCGATGCGGAAGCGATAGCCGCTCACCGCCCCGTCGGCGGGCAGCGGCACCTGGTACGTCACCGCGAGCGGCTCGGCGTGGGGGTTGGTGAAGCGCTGCGTCAGCACCACCGCGGCCAGCCCGCCCCCGGCGCGCACGCACAGCGCGGTGCTGCGCAGCGGGAGCACGCGGCCGTCGGTGGCGACGAGGATGGCGCCATGGTGGTTGGCGCCATGGTGGTTGGCGCCATGGTGGTTGGCGCCATGGTGGTTGGCGCCATGGTGGTTCACGGCGTCGGCGGTCGGGGACGGGGACATGGGGGCGTGGGCAATCATGGCGGACCTCTCGCCGCGCGGGGTGGTGCGTCGCGGCGGGCGACCAACGCGGGATGGCCCCGGTTTCGTGACAGGGAATTTTCTCGTGGGGTGGCCGGGCCCGGCCCGTCGGTTTTTTGCCCTGGGGCCGGGGTTTTGGCAGCGTGGGCGGATGCCGGGCACCCCACGAGGCCGACGCGTCGCGCTGGCCGTGCTGCTGTGCGCCGGGTGCCACCCGCTGGCGCCGCTGCTGCTGCCCAAGGCCAACTCGGGGATCGAGGTCGCGGCGGTGCCGACCGGCGACGGCGCGCAGTACGTCTCGGTGACCAGCGACGACGCGATGGCGGCGACGAGCCTGCGCACGCGCTGGAAGAAGGCCGCGGGTCACGCCTGCGACGGCGACTACCTGGTGCTGTCCGAGAGCGCGTCGCAGCGGACGACCGCGGGGCGCACCTCCGGCAACACCCACGAGGGCTTCGTCCGCTGCGTCTCGCCCGAGGGCACGCTGCGCGACGAGGACAAGCCCGCGACCGACAACGGTCGCACCGGCGGGCTCACCCGCGCGAACTCGCCGTGATGTCGGGGCGCGGCGCGACGTTGCATCCGAGCGCGATGCATCGCAGCCTTGTCGTCATGCCCTGGCGAGGGATCGTGGTCGCGTCGTGTCTGCTGGCGATCGGGTGCGATCGCGATCACGGATCGACGCCGGCACCTCCACCCGATGCGCCCGCGGTCGCGGCGGTCACGACGGCGACACCCGCGGCGCCGCCCTCACCCCCGGCGCCGCCCGAGGTCCCCGGCGGCGGGCCCGATCCGCTGACGCTCGATCCTTCCTACTCGACGTCCAAGGGCAGCCCCAACGAGGGGAGCCTCGAGGGCGGCGTGCCGCTGCCGCTGTCGGGGCCGGGCTATCGCTTCACCCCGCGCAAGAAGCCCGAGCGTCGCCACGGCACCGTCGAGCTCGTCGCCGCGCTGGTCCGCGCCGCGACCCACGTCGACGCGCACCACCCGAAATCGGATCCGCCCGCCATCCTCACCCTCGGCGACATCGGCATGCCACAGGGCGGCGAGATCGCGGGCCACGGATCACACCGGGCCGGCCGCGACGCCGACGTGATGTTCTATCTGCAGCGCGAGGACGGCACGCCGTTCGAGGGCAAGGCGATCCCCCTCGATCCCGAGGGCCGCGGCACGGACTACGGCGACCTGGCCGATCCGAGCGATGACATCCCGGTGCGGATCGATCTACCGCGCACGTGGGCGTTCGTCGCGGCGCTGCTCGCCGACGACACCGTGCAGATCCAGCAGATCTATGTCGTCGAGCACGTGCGCGCCATGCTGCTCGCGCAGGGCGAGCAGGCGAAGGCCGATCCGGCGATCCTGGCCCGCTTCGGCGACGTCACGTGCCAGCCGCGGTTCCCCCACGACGACCACATGCACATCCGGGTGTTCTGCACCGCCGAGGACATCGCCGGCGGCTGCAACGACGTCGCCCCGATCTTCCCCTGGCAGCGCGCGCTGCTGAAGTCGCAGGGGGCCGCTCCGGTTGCGCCGCCCAAGCGCAAGACCGCCAAGCCCAAGCTCACCTCCGTCGAGGAGGCCCGCGAGAAGGCCGGGCCGATGGACGCGGCGGTGACCGAGTTCCTCGATCGGCGGCGCGCATGGGCCAAGCCGCCGCACCCCGGCCGACGGTGGTGCAAGTAGCGTCACGCCAGGACGCGGACGTCGGGCAGCCACACGCCACCGGACAGCTCCGTGATCCGACGCTGGCGCTCGCTGGCCGCCGTGCCGGCCGGCACCACGATGACGCGGGGTGGATCGAGTTCGCCGCGCTCGCGCAGGTACGCGTACGCGGGTGAGCGCAGGCGGAGGTTGTCGTCGATCCGCGTCGCGAGGCGGCGCGAGAGGTCGGGGCGCACGAGGCCCTGCAGCTCGATGCGGCAGAGCAGCCCGCGCGGGCGGCCCTGCGAGGCGCCCGCGCCCCGCAGCGAGAGCTCGCCGAACTCCGTGTCCGACAGGCCGTCGCCCATCCGCGCCGACGACGGCGAGGCTCCGACGTGCACGCCGAGGCTCTGGGGATCCGCGCCGATCTCGGCGGCGACGAGCGCCGGATCCTCGCGGGCGAGGGCCTGGCGCACCGACGCCGTCAACCACGCGCCGGCGACGGTGCAGCCCTCGAGCGCGACGTCGGCGGGTGGTGTCGACAGCCGGACCACGCGCGTGCGCGGGAACGGGGCCGCGGCCGTCGGTGGATCGAAGCCGACGACGCGGACGTGCTGCTCGGTCCGCAGGCGCAGCATGCCGAGCGCCGAGGAGACCACCACCTCGTAGCGGTGGCCGAGGAAGGCGGCCTCGGGGAGGATCGTCTGCTCGGCGTACACGCGACGGCCGTCGTCCTCGGGGTTGGTGTAGGGCAGCAACTCGATCAGCTGCGATCCGACGGCGAGCGTGGTCGAGTCGTCGGGCGCGTGCAGCGTGGGCAGGCCGCAGCGCAGGCCACGGAGGAACCATCCGACGCCGAGCACCGGCGTGTCGGTGCGCGCCGCGTGGGAGAGATCGTGCTCGCACAGCACGGCGCGTAGCGATGGGAGCTGACGACGCAGCGTGATCCGCTGCGATCGCTCGAGCCACCGCGTCACCAGCACGCTCGGCGCCACGAGCAGGTCGGGATCGAAGCTGCGCAGGCGCTCGAGCACGCGGGCGCCGTCGTCGATCCGATCGAGCACGAACAGCTCGCCTCCCAGCGCGCGCAGGTCATCCCGCAGGGTGCGCTCCGCCAGCGGATCGTGCCCGTGCGCGTAGAGCAGCGCGGTGCGTTGCGGCGGGGCCTCGCCGAGCCGCGCGCGCCATACACCGAGCACCGCCTCGCGCTCGCCCGGCGCCCCGGTGAGCTCCATCGCCGCCGGGTCGGCGTCGTCGATGACGCCGAAGCCGAGGTGGTTCTCGACCTCGCGCTCGTGCCGATCGCGATCGAAGATCGGGAGGCTGGCGCGGAAGTCGTCGAGCGAGGTGATCGTGGGCAGGCCAAAGCGCTGACCGACGCGCGTCGATCCGAGCTGGTCGAGCAGCAGGCGCAGGATCCGTTCGCGGGCGCCCGACACCTTCGTCCTCGCCCCTAGCGGCCGAGCTCGCGGCGGAGCTGAGCGGCGACCTCGGCGGCCGACTCGCGGCGGTGCTCGATCTCCGGGGCGCGCAGCTCCGGCGAGACCGCCGCGATCGCGGCGCAGAAGCGATCGAGGTGGGCGAGCGCCTGCAGCTTGCCGCCGACCTGCAGCAGCGCCCGCGCCAGGCCGTAGTGGGCCTCGGACCAGTCGGGGCAGGTGCGCAGGACGTGGCGGTAGGCCGAGATCGCGGCCTCGGTGTCCCCGCACTGCAGCGTCAGCTCGGCGAGGTTGCACTGCGCCTCGGGCTGATCGGGATCGCAGCGCAGCGCCTGCTCGAAGTGCTCGCGCGCCGCGTCGACGTCGCCGAGCTCGGCGTGCAGACCTCCGAGGTTCGTCCACGCGGCGGACAGCGTCGGGTCGAGGCCCAGCGCGGTCTCGTAGGCGCGGCGCGCCGCCGCCAGCCCGGCGATGTCGCTCGGGGCGCTGTCGCGCTCGGCCTCGAGCTCGCAGCCGCGGCGGAACCAATCATGCGCGGTCGTGGGTTCGTCGGGCTCGGCGGTGGACACCGGCAGCGTCAGCACGCTGGCCGCCTGCTCGCGCAGGGTCGACACCGTGAAGTCGAGCACGACCTGGCCGCTGTCGGCCTCGAAGCGGTGATCGCCTTCGTCGACGACGACGCGGTCGTGATCGCAGCGGATGCGCAGCGCCGAGAGCGAGGTGTCGACGCCGGGGAGGTTCGCGCGCAGCGTCGCGAGTGAGCGCCGGATCTTCCGCAGGCTCGCGCCCTCGTCGACCAAGGCCTTGGCGACCTTGACCGCGATGAGATCGCGGAAGCTGTACAGCGTGCGGCCGCCGTCGCGCAGCGAGGGGACGATGAACCCCGTCTGCGACCAGTAGCGCAGGCGGTGCTCGGGGACCGCGAAGAGCCGCGCGACCTCGCGGATGCCATAGCCGGCCGCGTCGTCGCGTCGGGTCGGGGCGTCGAGCGTCATGGGGCGCAGGGTAACAGCGTCGGATGTCATGGACACGCCCTCGAGGTCCTATCGGGAGTTGCGCGGCCATGCGACCGCATCGCCGTCGACGAGCAGGGCCATCGCCTCGCTGCGGATCGAGGTGTCGACGCTCAGCTCGATGGCGTCCACCGGCAGTCGGGCGAGGCGCGCGAGGTGCGGCAGGGCGAGCGCGGTGAGACGCGCGCGGACGATCTCGTGCTCGCGCATGAGCTCCGTGAGTCGCTCCGCGGTGGCGGTGTCGATCGGCTCGCGGACCCGCTCGACGCAGCGCGTGAGATCGATGGTCATCATCACCGTGGCGTAGACGCGACCGTTGCCGGCCTCGACCGCGATGGCCTCGCTGCCCTCGACGACGAGCTCGCCGTGGGCGAACAAGAGATCGATCGCGCCGGGGCTCAGTCGCTCGCGGACCTCGCGGTGGATGAGCGCGATGCGATCGACCTTCGCCCAGCGCGGCGCGACGAGACCCGTGGGGTGCGACGCCACGGGGCCACGGATCGGCGCGCCGGAGCGCGCGTGCACAGGGGAGGTCTTGCGCGTCGCCAAGTGTAGGCGAGTATCCTACTGACGGTCGGAGGCGATCTCAAGAAACCGGCCGGCGCGGCGGAACCGCGATCTCGACGGGCTATGCTCGCGGCCCATGGACGTCCTGTTCGTCTGCGATCCGCCCGAGACGTTCTCCCCCGCCGCCGACTCGACCCTCGTGATGATCGACGAGGCAGTGCGCCGGGGGCATCGTCCCTACTGCGCGCTGCTCGAGGACCTCGCGCTGCGGGTGGATCAAGCCTGGGTCCGCGCCGACGCGCTGCGGATCGAGCGAACCGCGGCGGGGCTCGTCGCGCACCGCGAACGCGCCGGCGCGTGGCGATCGATGGCCGAGTTCGGCGCGGTCATCATGCGCAAGGATCCGCCGTTCGATCAGGGCTACCTGACCGCGACATGGATCCTCGATCGCGCGCAGTCGCCCGTCTTCAACGCTCCCGCGGGCCTGCGCGACTTCAACGAGAAGCTGAGCCTGGCGCAGTTCCCGGATCTCGCGCCCAAGACCTACGTGGCGCGCGAATCCACCGAAATCCGGCGGATCCTGGCCGAGCTCGGGGGCCGCATGATCCTGAAGCCGGTCTTCGGGTACGGCGGCCGCGAGGTCCTGCTCGCGCGACACGACGACCCGAACCTCGGCAGCTTGATCGAGCTGGCGACCGCCGAGGGGACGCGCTGGACCATCGCGCAGGAGTACCTGCCGGATGCGACCCGCGGCGACAAGCGCATCCTCATGGTCGACGGCGAGCCGATCGGCGCGGTGCTGCGCGTCGGCGTGCCGGGCGAGGTGCGCAACAACTTCCACGCCGGCGGCAAGCCGGCCGTCTCGGAGCTCGACGACGCGGATCGGAGGATCTGCGCGCGCGTGGGCCCCGTCCTGCGCGAGCGGGGCCAGTTCTTCGTCGGCCTCGATGTCATCGGTGGTCGACTGACGGAAATCAACGTGACCAGCCCGACAGGGATGCAAGAGATCAACCGCCTGGGTGGGCTCGAGGACGACGCCACCATGCAGGCCCGCTTCTGGCAGGGCCTCGAACGAAAGCTTGGCGCGCGGGCCCGAACGTGACACTCTGACGCCGAGCCCACACGCGAATGGCCGACGCAACGAGTTCGATTCAACAGCTGCTGCGCCAGGAACTGCCGCGACTCTACGCGTTCGCCTATCACATGTGCTGCAGCCGTGACGAGGCGCTGGTCTCCGTCAAGCAGCTCGTGGCGGACGTGCGTGCCCAGGGCGAGGCGAAGTTCCTCGGCGCGGACAAGCCCTCCGACGCCCTGCTGGGGCTCATGGCGCGCTCGCTCGAGGAGTCGCTCGGGCGCAAGTCCGAGTACACCTTCGAGGGGCTCGACGAGATCCTGCGCAGCGACATCACCCGGCCGATCGACCTCACGGGCGGTCCGCTCGGCGGCGATCCGGTCAAGCTCCACACCATGCTGTGGGAGCTGAAGCGCACCTGCCTGACCGCGACGCTGTCGTGCCTGCCGCCCGGCGTGCGCGTGTCGTTCGTGCTCACCGATCTGCTCGGCTACGGTCCGGTCGAGGCCGCCGATCTCCTGGGCATCAAGGAGAGCGCGTACCGGGTCCGCCTCACGCGCGCGCGCAAGCGCGTCGAGGACTACCTGACGCCGCGGTGCACCCACGTCGATGGGCAGAACCCGTGCACGTGCACCGGTCGCCTGCTCATCGCGATCGAGGCCAACTTCGTGAAGGCGCCGCCGCACCGGCAGGACATCCCGCACGAGCCCCACGACGCCGACGGTCCGCGCCGCGACATGGGCAGCCTGTATCGCAGCCTCCCGGTCGTGCAGCTCCTCGACGCCGATCTCGCCGCGCTGATCCCCTGACGTCGCGGCTTCGGGGGGACGGAGCGCCGTCCCCCGACGGCGTCGCGTCACTTCGGCGGGACGACGAACACTGGGCACGTCGCGTGGCTCGACAGCTCGCTGCCGGCGCTCGCGAGCAGCAGCCGCTCGAAGCCCGAGAGCCGCCGCGAGCCGGTGACGATCGCCGTCGCGTCGCAGGCCCGCGCGTGCTCGGCGAGCTGCACCACGATCGCGCCGAGCTTGGCGACGCGCGTGGCCGCAGCGAGCCCGTTCGCCTCGGCCCACTGCGCGAGCTTCGTCTCGGCCTCGGCGATCGTCTCGGCGCGGAGCTTCGCGAGCGTGGCCTCGGGCAGGTACTGCGCGCTGTGGTGGTCGGGCGACGGGGCCACGTGCACCAGCTCGACCGTTCGCGAGAACCGAGCCGCGAAGTCGCGGGCGAACTCGGCGGCCGCGAGCGCGTCGTCGTCGAGGCTGCACGCGAGCAGCACCGGGCCCTTGCCGGCCGTCGCCAGGCTGAAGTCGGGCGGCACGACCGCGACCGGCGTCGGCAGGGTCCGCAGGAGGCGACGCGCGACGCGGCCGAGGCGGATGAGCGGGTGGCCGTCGCGCGGGGCGTTGCGCCCGACGACGATGCCATCGCAGCGGCGGTAGGCGGCGGCCGCCGCGAGGGTCTCCTCGGCGGTGCGGCCCTCGATGACCTCGAGCACGCTGAAGTTCGCGGTCGCGTCCGCGGACGCGACCTTCGCCCGCGCGGTGGTCAGCGCGCTGGTCTCGAGCTCGGTGAGGTGGTGGTAGCGCAGGGCGGCGTTGAGGTGGGCCTCCTCGAGCACGTGCACGCCGACGAGCTGATCACCGCCCTGGTCGGACAGCCACTTGCCGAAGGCAATCGCGCCGTCGCTGCGCGGGCCGAGATCGAGACCCACGATCCATTTCTTCGCTGCGGTGGCCATTGCGTTCGCTCCACGGCGGCGTTGTGCCGCACGCCGCCATGGTCGGGCGCGCGGCCGCGGGTGTCAACGCTGCAACTCAGCGCAGGGGGGTCGTGAGGCGACCGAGCTCGAAGCCCACGGTGCCGACCCGCGTGCGCGAGCCCGGGACCAGCGCCGACACGCCCTCGGGCGTGCCGGTGAACACCAGATCGCCGGGCTCGAGGGTCATGCACGCGGCGATGTACGCGAGCACGTACGGGATGTCGAAGATCATCACCGAGATGGGCGCGTCCTGGCGGAGCTCGTCGTCGATGAAGCCCTGCACGCGCACGTCCGGGGGCAGCGGCGTGCCCGGCGGATGCATGCGGATGAGCGGCCCGACCGGCGCGAAGCCGTCGAAGCCCTTGGCGCGGGTCCATTGCTTGTCGAGCTTCTGCAGGTCGCGGCACGAGATGTCGTTGCCCAGCGCGTAGCCGGCGACGTGATCCAGCGCCTGATCGCGGTGGAACGCCCGCCCCGTGCGGCCGATGACGACGACGATCTCGGCCTCCATGTCGATGCGCTCGAAGCCGCGGGGCAGGGGCAGCGACTCGCCGGCGGCGAGCAGCGCCGAGGCCGGCTTGGTGAAGAGCAGCGGCTCGGTCGGGATGTCGTTGCCCATCTCCTTGGCGTGCGCGGCGTAGTTGCGGCCGACGCACACGATCTTGCCCGGGCGCAGCGGCGGACGCAGGGTGAGCTCACCGAGCGGCGCACGCACGCCGCCGGGCTTGGGCGGCAGGGTCGTCGCGAGAATGTAGGCGTCGCCGTGGTGATCGCCGCCCGTCGACGGCAACGCCAGCGCGAACGGATCCGCGATCTCGGTGGCGACGTCGCCCGCGTCGGGCGCGGCGCCATCGGTCTCGACTCGCACCGTCCGCACCGACGCCTCGCCGGGCAGCGACACGCGCCCGACCCAGACCACACTCGTCATGACCCGACTCCCGACGTCCGTGGCATGCGCCCGAATCGTAGTGCCGGGCGGCGCAAAGATCCACGGCTGCGTGCGGTCCGCGACGCGGGCGAGGTGGATCGCTATACTCTGCGCGCGTGGAGCATGGGGCACCCGTACCGCTGGTCGTCGACGCTGCGGATCGCGTCGGCGCCGTGCTCCGTGCGGTGCTCCCGGCGTACACGCGCCGCCGCGGTGTGGTCGTGCTCGTCCACGGTCGTGGACCCTCGACACCATGGAACCCGAGCGACCGGTCGATCGCGGGTGTGGTCGAGACGGCCGTCGATCTCGGGATCGCGACGCGGTGGACCGCGCTCGGCCGCGGTCCGACGGCCCTGGGCGCGCTCGGGCGCATCGCCGGGCCCGACAGCGACCGGCGCACGCTCGCGGTGCGCCTCGGACCCACCGCCTGCGAGCTCCCACGGGCGTGGGTCGGCCGGCACGCGGTCGTACTGGCGCCGGCCGTGCTCGACGCAGACGGTGGCGACGGACCGTTCGCCGCGGCGCTCGCCGCGATCGCCGTGGCGGCCCACGCCCACACCGATGGGCGCGTCGCCGATCCGATCGAGGTCGGCGCCGCGATCGTGGCGCAGGTCTTCGCCGGGTTCACCTGGGTCCTCGATGCCGAGCGGGCCGTGCTTCGATCGCGCCGATCGACGGCAGCGCCGCGGGCCTTCGATGTGTCGCGCGTCGCCGTGCACGGCGCGACGGGCCTCGACGACGCCGAGGTCGGGCGTCGCGCGCGCTTGATCGACGCGTGGGCGCAACGCCGCGCGACGACGTCACCCGGCGATCCGGGCCTCGAGCTCGTCGGGGCGAAGGCGGCCGATCCATGGCTGCGCGGCGCCGGTGTGGCGCTCGGCGCCGATGGGACGCCGTGGTCGACGCGGCCGCGCGCCCGCGAGGCGAGACGTCCGTGAGCCGGCTGCTCCGCCGCACG
Source organism: Deltaproteobacteria bacterium Ga0077550 (assembly GCA_001464385.1). Lineage (GTDB taxonomy): Bacteria > Myxococcota_A > Polyangia > Nannocystales > Nannocystaceae > Xiheibacterium > Xiheibacterium aquaticum. The sequence continues at coordinate 70,106 of LNFB01000325.1, forward strand.
CTGTACGCGATCGTGGCCGGCGCGGTGCTCTACGCCGCGGGGATGATCTACTTCGACGCGCGCACCATCGCCGCCGAGCTCGCCGACTTCCCGTGGTGGCGTTTCGGCGCCGCGCTGGCGCTGTCGTCGGTGAACTATCTGCTGCGCTTCGCCAAGTGGGAGCTGTCGCTCGGCTGGCTGGGCGTACGCCGCGACGCGCCGCGGCTCACCCTCGGCCGTTCGCTCGTCATCTATCTCGCGGGGCTCAGCATGTCGATCTCGCCGGGCAAGCTCGGCGAGGTGCTGCGCTCGGCGCTGCTCAAGGCCAGCGACGACGTCGCCTTCAGTCGCACGGCGCCGATCGTCGTCGCCGATCGCTTGACCGATCTCGTCGCGCTCGTCGTGCTCAGCCTGCTCGGCGTGTCGCGCTTCGGCGAGTACCTGCCCATCGTCGTCGTCACCGCGGTGCTGGTCGTCGCGGGCGTCGTCGTGCTCGGGACCCCGGCGATCCTGCGCCCGCTGCTGCGCCGCATGGGCTCGCTGCCGGTCGTCGGGCGGTTCGCGGCCAAGGCCGAGCTGCTCGTCGACAGCGCGGCGGTCGTGCTGAAGATCGGCCCGCTGCTCGTGCTCAGCGCGCTGTCGATCGTCGGGTGGGGCCTCGAGTGCGTCGGCTTCTGGCTGGTGCTCGGCGGCTTCGCCGGCGCCGAGGCCTCGCTGACGCTGGCCGCGTTCCTGTGGGCGACCGGCACCCTGGTCGGCGCGCTGAGCTTCCTGCCCGGCGGGCTGTTCGCGGCCGAGGGCAGTCTCGCGGTCGCCACCGTTCGCCTGGTCGCGGGTGCGACCGCCCCGATGGCCCTGGCCGCCACGATCCTCGGCCGCACCGCGACGCTGTGGTACGGCGAGCTGGTCGGCGCCGTCGCCCTCGCGATCTTCTTGCGCAACCCCGAGGTGCGGGCGCGTGCCTTTGCGGCGACGCCCGAAAGTCCGCGCCCACCGGGCGGTGGACAGCCCGGCGCCGGGTGAGGCAGCCTCGCCCCAACGTCCATGAAGTACACCATCGAGGACACCTTCGACGTCTCGGTCGCCCGCTACTGGGAGGCGTTCTTCGACGACGCCTACGGCGCGGCGCTGTGGCCCGCGCTCGACATCAAGTGCGAGCGGATCAAGTTCGAGCGCATCGGCGAGGGCGACGCCCTCGAGATCCACCGCGAGCAGAAGCTGATCCCGAACCGCGAGGTGCCGGCGCTCATGCAGAAGTTCGTCAAGGGCGGCTTCAGCTACGTCGAGCGAAACCACTACAAGGCGCGTGACAGCGCGATGCGGACCGTGACCACGCCGGGCTTCATGGCGGACAAGATCACCACCGTGGGTCTGTACCGCGTCGAGGCCCTGGGCCCGACGCGCTGCAAGCGGATCTGGGAGGGCGAGGTCGACGTCTCGATCCCGCTGCTCGGCGGCAAGGTCGAGAAGATGCTGGTGGACGAGGTCCGCGAGAGCTACCGCAAGGCGACCGAGTTCACCCGCCGCTGGCACGCCGAGCACCCGGCCTGACGCCGAGCGCGGCCCACGCCACCCCCCGAGCCTGGCCTGTGGGGGCCCAGCAGGGGGCGTTCGCGCCGACCTCGTAATCAAGGGGACGCTCGCGCAACCTGGAGATCGAGGCCCGCCTCGGCTCCCGATGCAACGCCAGCCCACCGACCCCGCCCTCGTCGTCGCGCTGCCCCGGGCCACCCCCGGCAGCGCCGCGAACGGCGACGGCGCGCCGCGGCTGGACGCGTTGGTCGCCGCCGCCCGCCGGGGCGATCTCGACGCGTGGTCGCGGCTGTACCTCGAGACGTTCGACGCCGTCCTCAAGCACGTCTGCTTCCTGACCGGTGACGCCGCGCTCGCGGAGGATCTCGCGCAGGACGCCTACGCGCGGGCGATGACCAACATCGGCCAGTACGACGGTCGCGCGTCGTTCGTGTCGTGGCTCCGTGGCATCGCGCTCAACGTGGTGCGCATGCACTGGCGACGCTCGCGAACCACCGACCGCGTGCACGATCGGCTCCGCACGCTCGCCGACGTGACGCACGGTGGGGTCACCCAGGGCCCCGATCGCGCGCACCAACAGGATCAGCGGATGCGGCTGCTCTACGAGCTGCTCGCGACGCTGCCGGAGAACCTCCGCGAGGCCTTCGTGCTGCGCGAGGTGGAGGGCATGCCCGCGTCCGAGGCCGCGGCCCAGCTCGGCATCACGGAGGGCAACCTGGCGGTGCGCGCCTCTCGAGCGCGCGCCCGCATCCGCCAAGAGCTCGAGCGACTCGGGTGGACGGAGGCGTCGTCGTGACCGACATGAACTCCTACGGCTCTGGGCACGATCCGATCGACGCGCTCGTCGGGGACGCCCGCGCATCGCTCTCGCGGGCGCGCGCCGCGGTGCCGCCGGATTTCGCGGCCGTCCTCGCGCGGGCCGAGGCCCTGTCGGGTCGCGAGTCGGGCCCGATCGCAGTCGCGCCGGTGGATGACGGTGCGGACGACGACGTGGTCGTCGACATCCGCACGCGGCCGCGCAGCGGCACCACCGACGGGCTCGATGGCCTGGTCGCGGATGCCCGCGCTGCGGTCGAGCGCATGGCCGAGGGCGCGCGCATGCGGGCGATCCCGCCGATGCCGCGGGTCCGTCCGCGCCGCACGGTCCGCGTGGTCGCAGCCGGCGTGTTCGGCTTGATGGCCGCCGCCGCGGCGGTGACGTTCACGATCGTGCAGGTGTCGTCGCCGGCCCGCGTCGAGGCGACGACGCCGCTCGATCAGGCGTTCCGTACCGCCGCTGACGCGGTGACCGAGGGGGAGTTCGAGGCGGCGACCCCCGAGCCCGCGACGCCGCGGCCGGTCGCGCGTGCTGCGGTGGTCCCGGTGCCCGACGTCCCTGTCGTCGAGCTCGCGCCGCCGACGATCGCGACGCCTGGGCCCGCGGCCGAGCGGCCGGCGGTGCGGCCCGTCGATCCCGATCGACTGCGCACGCTGAGCGACGAGGCCCGCCGGTTGTGGCGCGCCGGGGATCGCACCGGCGCCGAGGCGAAGTTCCTCGAGGTGACGCGGGCGGGCGGTCGCACGCCCCTCGCCGAGCTCGCGTGGGGCGACCTGTTCGCGCTCGCGCGGCAGATGGGCGACGACGGTCGGCTCGCCAAGCGGTGGCGCGGCTACGTGGCCAAGTTCCCGCGCGGCCGCTACGCTGACGATGCGCGTGCCGGACTGTGCCGCAGCTCGAAGACGCCCGGCGCGTGCTGGGCGGCGTATCTGCGGGACTTCCCGCAGGGCTCGTACCGCGCCGAGGCCCGCCTCGCCGACCCGGATGGCCGCTGAGATGACACGTACCTTCGGTTGGGTGCTGCTCGGGGCCGCCCTCGGCGGCTGCGGCGTGCAGCCCTACGTCGTGATGAAGGCGTCGACGACCGACGGCGCGACCGAGGCCACCGACGGGGACACCGAGGACGGCGACGACAGCTCGAGCGACGACGCAGGGGGGACCGACGACGGCTCGGAGAGCTCGACCGCCGGGGGGAGTTCCTCCGAGGGCTCGACCGGCGACGCCTCCTCGGAGTCCGGGACGACCGCGTGCCTGACGGACGACTGCGACGATCCCGACGACTCCGACGATTCCGACAGCGATCCGAGCAGTGGAGGTGGGGGGGATGACACCAGCGGCAGCAGCGGGGGCTGAGGCGCGGGATTTCGACGTTGGCGTGTAATCGAGCCGGGTGGCGGGCATCTCGGGGTCCGAGGCTCGCGGCCGGGCACCATCGGGGCGCTCGGTAGCGGCGGGCAAGGACCACCACCATGACGATCTCCTCGACACTCCCCCGTTGGCTCGGTCTCGCTGCGTTGCTCGGTCTGGGCTTGCCCGGGTGCGAGGTGATCGGCGGCGACGGCAGCAGCAATCGCGATGGCGGCGTCGATGACGAGGACTCGGACGACGACGAGGCGACCGGCGGAGACGACGACGAGGACTCGGACGAGGACTCGGACGAGGACGACGAGGCGACCGGCGGAGACGATGACGAGGACTCGGACGACGGGGCCACCGGCGGAGACGATGACGAGGACTCGGACGACGGGGCGACCGGCGGCGCCGAGGACGACGGGGCGACCGGGGGCGGCGACGACGATGACGCGGACGGCGACGACGCGGACGGCGACGACGCGGACGGCGACGACGCGGACGGCGACGACGCGGGGACCGGTGACGACGCGGACGGTGACGACGCGGACGGCTGAGCTCCGCCGCGGCCGCGGTGCGAGCCTTGCGAGACCGAGGGATCCGCGGCAGCCTGCCCCGGGTCCCTCTTCGCGTTTGCAGTCCCCCGGATGAACGCGCTCCTCCTCGCAGCGACGCTCGCCCAGGCCGGCGCACTCGCACCCGCCGCCGCGCCGACCCCCGTGACGGCGCCGCGCGAGCGCGTCGAAGTGCTGCGGCTGCGGATCGCCGGCGTCGACGCCGGCGCCTTCGCCCGCGAGCTCTCGTTGCGGCTGCCCGAGATCCCGGTCGTCTCGCACGGCGCCCCGCTCGAGGCGACGGGCTTCCTGGTGTTCGTCGATCTGCAGCCGTCGGCCAAGCCGCAGTCGTTCACGCTGACCCTCGTCGCGAGCGACGGCCGGGCGTACGACCGCGCGATCGATGCCGACCCGAGCTCGTCCCCCGACGACGTCGTGCGGCTGCTCGCCGGCAACGTCGCGAACCTGGTCTCCGCGATCGAGGCCGGCACGGAGCAGGCCGATCGCCGCGACGTGCCGATCCCCGCGCCGGCGGTCGTACCCACCGGCTGTCCCGCGTGCCCCGAGCTGCCGCCGGCGCGCGTCGACGTCGTGCAGCCGGTGTCCGCGGCACGCCCGAGCACGCCGCCGCGTTTCGAGCTCGGCGTCGGCGCGGTCGTCACCTCGGCGACGGGCCTCGGCGCGCCGAGGGACGCGGATCGCTTCGTCGGTGCCGGTGGCAACGTCGGCGTGTGGCTGCGTCACCGATCGGGCCTGCTGGTCGGCGCCGAGCTGCGCGTCCTGGGCCGCCGCCTGCCCCTGGACACGTCCTTGGTGCGGACACGCGTCGGGCTCGCGTTGGGCTACGCGTGGCGTCGCGGAGCGTTCGAGCTCGCGACGGCCGCGGCCGTCGGGGTGGAGCCGTGGTGGGTGCGCGCGGGCGGTCGCGCGAGCGATCTCGGTGACACCTCGGGCCGCGCGGCGCCGCGTCGCCCGCTGCTTGGCGGCGGCGTGTCGATCGTGCCCGCGCACCGCTTCTCCGCCGGCGGCGTCGACCTCCGGCTGGGGCCGCGCCTCGAGCTGTCGACGAGCTCTGCGGTCGGCGACGGTGGCCGTGTCGCGCAGCTGCTCGTCGACGAGGCCGGGGAGCTCCGCACCGTCGGACGACTCGGCGGTTGGGAGCTCGCGCTCGGCCTCGACGTCGTGATCTGGATCCCCGTACGCACGAAGGCCGACCGCGCCCCACGGGCGAAGTCGGCCTCCGGTGGATCGACGACCTCAGCTCGCTGACTTCGCGTCGGCCTCTTCGGCGGGCAGCGGCGCCTCGATCTCGCCGAGCACGCGCCGCAGCAGCCCCTCGACGAGCAGCGCGCGCTCGCCCGAGTCATAGCGTCCGTCCTGGTAGCGCGCCTGCACGTCGTCGAACTTCTCGTGGGCGTCGCGGATGACCTTCTTGAGCGGCTTGACCCGGCGCATGACCTCCTTCTGGTTGGACCAGAAGAACGAGATCAGCGTGGCCGCGGTGAAGCCGGTGAGGATCATGCCGAGCGGGCCGCCGATGAGGTACTTGAGGCCGACGCGCAGCGCGACGACACCCGCGGCCCCGAGGGCGAGCTCCTTGACGCCGCTCTTCTTCATGCGGCCCCAGGCCATCGGGAGCAGCTCACCCGAGGCGATCACCAGCGCCACGAACTCGGCCCGCTTGGCCCCGTGGTCGTAGGTTTCCTTGATGACCTGCTGCATGAACGCGTCGAACGTCTCGTAGACGTCGGCGGGGTACGCGGTGTGGGATTTCTGCGAGTCGGCCATCGCGCCTCAGGATAGCACCGCCTACCCGGCGGGCTGACGGGCTGTTCCCGGGCGCGCGTGTGCGGGCGGCTGCACGGGGCGCTATCCTGGTGCGGCGAGGCGATCCACCACGCGCGCCCTGCTCCCATCGATCGCCCTGGCCGCGCTCGGCCCCGCGCCCGAGGTCGAGCTGAGGTGGCAGGCGCCGCCCGAGTGTCCGAGCGCGGAGCTCGTGCGGGGGCGGATCCGCGGCCTGTCGACGCGGGGAGGCGGCGGCCTCGCGGCCGACGTCGTGGTGACGTCGCGGGCGGACGGCCAGGGGTACGCCGCGGCCCTCGTGTTCGAACGCGACGGGGTCCGCTCGACGCGGGAGCTGGTCGGGGAGGCGTGCGACGTGCTCGCGGACGCGGTGGCGGTCGTCGTCGCGATCGAGGGCGATGGCGCGGCCAACGTGGCATCCGACGCTGCGGTGCCGGAGCCGGCCGAGCCCGCGGCGACGGTGCCCGCGGCGCCGCCCGACGCCACCGCGCCGACCCCCGCGCCCGGGCCCGCCTCCGACGGGGCGCCGCGCGGCGCCGATCGAGGGGAGTCGCGCCGCGCACGGCCGCGGGTCGCGGTGCGTGCCGCGGGTGGTGTCGAGGGGCGCGGCGCCCCGGGGCTGACCGGCGTGCTCGCGCTGGGCACCGGGATCCGTTGGTCGCGTTGGCACCTCGACCTCGAGCTGGCCCACGCGTTCGCGCGGACGCGACGGCTGCCCGCGCCGAGCGACGACGTCGGGGCGCGGGTCGGCCTGTGGTCGGCGTCGCTCGGCGGCGCGTTCGTGCCGACGCGCGGCCGCGTCGGGGTGCCGCTGTCGCTGCGCCTCGAGCTCGGCGACGCCGTCGCGTCGGGCTTCGGCGACGCGTCGTCGCGCCGCGCCCACGCGCTGTGGCTCGCGACGCGACTCGGCGTCGGCCTGCGGATCGACCTCGGCCAGCGCGTGACCCTCGGGCTCGACCCCTCGATGGCGATCGCGTGGGTCCGGCCGCGCTTCGCGGCGCGCACCCCGAATGGCGAGCAGACCGTGGCCCAGGCGGCGTGGATCGGCTGGCGCGTGGTCGCCGGCGTCGAGGTGCACTTTCCGTGACGAAAGCGGCGCCCGGCGGGCAGTGGGCGGCGGTGGGGACGTCCGCCGGAGCTCCCGGATCGAGCGAGCCCACCACGTTCGCCGCGATCTGGACCCGGTACTTCGACATGGTGCGCCGAACCCTCGCCTGCCTGGGTGTCCCCGCGACGACGCTCGACGACGCCGTCCAGGAGGTGTTCCTGGTCGTGCACCGGCGCCTCGCGACGACGGCCGGCGCGGTGGCCGAGGACGCCGCGGCGAGCCAGAAGCAGTGGATCTACGGCATCGCGCGGCGGGTCGCGTGGCGCCACCATCGGACGCTCACGCGCGAGCGTCGTCGCCTCGAGCTGGTCGAGCCGCCGAGCTCCGCGCGGCTCCCCGACAGCCTCGTCGAGCGCTCCGAGGCGATCGCGTTCATGACCGACTTCCTCGAGGCCCTCGATCCCGACCAGCGCGAGGTCTTCGTCCTCGCCGAGATCGAGAGCTTCACCGCGCGCGAGATCGCAGAAGTGATGGCGAGCAGCCCGAACACCGTCGCGTCGCGCCTGCGGCTGGCGCGGGCGAAGTTCGAGGCCGCGCTGCAGCGGCACCGCGCCAAGCTCTCGCGGGAGGAGCGGCGATGAGCTCGCCCGAGGGCCGCGAGATGATCGATCGGTTCCGTCGCGACCTCCGCGACGACGATCACCGGGATGCGCTGTGGGAGCAGATGCAGCGGCGCATCGCCGCGGAGGCGCCGTCGCGCCGGGGCCCGCTCGTGATCGCGACCGCGATCCTCGTCGCGGCCGCGGCCGCCCTCGTGCTGTGGATGCGGCCGGAGCCGCGCGCGCACGCCGTCGCGGACCCCGGCGAGCAGGCCGTCGATCGCGTCGCGGGAGCCCCCGACGCCGCTCTGCGCGTGGCCGCGCCGGTGCCCGCCGAGCTGCCGAGCCCGCCGCGGGTCGCCGCGCCGATCCCCGCTCCGCCCCCGCCGCTGCAGCGGCCGATCGCGGCCCCCGCGGTGCCCGCCCCCGGCACATCCGGCGACGATCCCTTCGCCCGCGAGGTCACGCTGATCCGCAGCGCCCGCGAGGCCGCCCTGCGCGGCGACTGGGACGCCGTCGCGACGCTCCTCGATCGCCACGCACAGGCGTTCCCGACCGGCGCGCTGCGGCGCGAGCGGATGACCCTCGCGATCGATCGCCTGTGCGCGCGGGGCGAGCTCGATCGCGCCGTCGTGCACGCGCGCCGGCTGCTCGAGGCCTTCCCGGGCGATGCGACCGCGCAGCGGCGGGCGTCCACGCCGTGCCCAGCCGATTCGGTGACGAAACCAACCCCGAGCGGGCAGTGACACGCGCCATGACCAAGTACGTCCGTGATCTCCGTTCGCTCGCGCTCGTCGCCGTCGCCGCCGCGGCGTGCGGGACCAAGTACGTCGCCGACCTCGACACCGAGGCGCAGCAGGGCTCGGGCGACGGCGAGGGCGGGAGCACGGACGCGACCGAGGGCCACACCGGCGCGCAGTCGACCACCGCCGCGCCGACGACCGAGGGCGCCGAGTCCACGGGCGCGGCCGGCGAGTGCGAGCCGCAGGCGTCGTGCTACTCGGGCGGCGACGTCGCGACCACGTACTTCACGATCTTCCGCGAGCCGACGTTCGCTTCGGACGACGTCACCGACGCGTGCACGCTCGCGACCAGCATCTACGACTCGTTCGGTGACTTCTGGCGGCTGTCGTTCACGTGCGATGGCGCGAGCGTGGAGTTCACCGGCCCGCTGCCCGAGGCGACGGCGGCCCGCATCGTCGTCGACGGCGAGTACCAGGTCCGCCTCGTCGTGGCGGATGCGTACACCGAGGTCGTGACGATCACCGCGGCGGACGGCACGGTCGAGGTCCTGGCGCAGAGCGGCGCCTCGCTCGAGGACTTCGGGGCCCCCTCGGCCTACGGCGACTTCACGATCACCGCGCTCGACGACGTGTGCGAGCCGACCTGCGTCCCGGCCGAGACCTGCTGGGGCCAGGATCAGCAGCGCCTCGTGTTCGGTCTCGGCGAGGACGAGGTCGAGGTCTGGGACCACAGCCGCGGGGAGCTCGGCGACTACGCGATCGCGGTGGGCCAGGCCACGGGCGTCGAGCAGGTCCACCCCGGCATCCCGGCCTGCGAGATCGAGAACCTCCCAGTCTACAACTTCATCATCGCCAACGTCGCCGCGCCGTAGCGCCGCGCGCCCGTGCTAGAACCGCCCGCGATGTCGCGGGCCCAGTGGTTCTTCGTCTCTGCCTTCGCGGTCGCGTGTCGGCCGTCGACCCCGTCCACGCCGCCCGAGCCGCCGGTGTCGCCCGAGCCGCCCGCCTCGTGGGTCGCCGACGGCCCGTGGCAGGCGATCGGCGGTACCGAGTATCCCGGCAAGCAGGACGACGTGGTCTTCGTCTCGCCGAAGGTCGGCTTCTACGGCAACGGCAGCGGCGCCGTGCTGCGCACCGACGACGGCGGCGACACCTGGCGCGAGCTGTGGAAGCAGCCGGGCACGTACGTGCGCGCGCTCGGCTTCCTCGACGAGCGCCGCGGCTTCCTCGGCAACCTCGGCCCCGACTACTTCCCCGGCGTGACCGACGACGCGATGCTCTATCGCACCGACGACGGCGGCGAGCACTGGACCAAGGTCGCGCTGCCCGACACCGAGGGTGCCCGCGGCGTGTGTGCGATCGACGTGCTGTCGGTCGACTTCATCAACGCCGGCGTCCGCGACCACAAGGAGATCGTGCACGTCGGTGGCCGCGTCGGTGGCCCCGCGTCGCTGTTCCGCAGCGACGACGGCGGTGACACGTGGAAGCGCCTCGCGCTGCCGCCCGAAGCCGCGATGATCCTCGACGTGCACTTCGTCGACGTGAACACGGGCTTCGTCTTCGCCGGCAGCGATTCCAACGTCGAGGCGTCGAACGCGGTGATCCTGAAGACCACGGACAGCGGACGCTCGTGGCGCGTCGCGTATCGATCGACGCGGCCGTTCGAGCTGACGTGGAAGGCGTCCTTCCCCACGCGCGACGTCGGCTACGCGACGCTGCAGAGCTACAACCCGGAGCCCGCGCTCGCGCAGCGCTACGTGCTGAAGACCACCGACGGCGGTGACTCGTGGCAGGAGCTGCCGCTCGTCGTCGATCCGAAGGCCCAGACCTTCGGCGTCGGCTTCGTCGACGAGCGCCATGGATGGATCGGCGGCGTGCCCCATGGCTTCGAGACCCGGGACGGCGGGGCGACGTGGACGGCGGTCCCGGAGCTCGGCGTCGCGACCAACAAGATCCGCATCGTGCCCGACGGTGACGCGCGGGCGGTGTTCGGCATCGGCAAGGATCTGCGCCGCCTGCGACTGCATCGCTGACGGCCCCGCGAGCGGTCCCCCGAGCGCGACTCGGGCTGCGCAAACGCGGCGCGGGTTTGACACCCCGCGCGCGCGCTTCCACAATCCTCGGCGACGATGAGCCCGCGGTCCGAGTTCCCCTCCTCCGGCCGCGCGTGGGGCTCGATCCCGCTGTTGCTCCTGTTGGCGTGTCGACCCGAGGCCGCGACCAAGCCGCCGGCTACGGACGCGCCCGTGGGCGACGCGACCGATCCGACGCTCGCGGACCCCCGCGAGGGCAGCGGCGAGGCCGACGGGCCGGTGCCGGAGCCCGACGCGCCGGTGGCCGAGATACGGCCTCGGCCCGCGGCGACCAAGGTCGAGGGGCGCGACGCGGCGCTGGCGGCGGTCGTGCGGGGCAACCCCGAGGGCGCCATCGAGGCGCTGCGCGGGCTGCTGAAGGCGAAGCCCGCCGACCTCGAGGTCCGCGTCGCCCTGGCCCGGGCGCTCGCGACCACTGGGGCGAACGACGATGCGCGCGCGGTGCTCGAGGATCCGAAGGGCAAGCCGCTCGACGTCGACGTGGTCCAGTTGCGGCTGTCGCTGCTGCGGGCGCGTGGCGATCTCGCCGGCGCGCAGAAGCTGTTGGACGAGGCGACGAAGCGCCACCCGGACGCGCTGGCGCTGAAGGGCGAGCTCATCGCGCTGCGCGTCGACACCGGGCACCGCGAGGATCCGAAGACCCGCGCGCTCATCGACGCGATGTACGACGCCTACGACGCCGGCAAGGCCAAGACCACCGCCGAGCTGCTCGCGGTGGCGATCGCGGCCCAGTCGCGCGGCGGCAAGGGCGGGTACCACGACGCCAACATGGTGCTCGAGGCCGCCGAGGTGCAGGAGCCGGTCGAGGCGGGCACGTGGATCGGCGATCGCGTGCGATTGCTGCGCGGCTCGGTGTTCCTCGAGAAGTACGCCGGCGACGAGGCCGCGACGACGTTCGAGATGCTGCTCGCCCGCGACCCGTGGCACGTCGAGGCACTGGTCGGCATGGCGATGGTCAACGTCGAGAACCTACGCTTCGCCGCGGCGTCGCGCGCCGCGACCGAGGCGCTGATGGTCGATCCGCACCACGCCGACGCGCACGCGGTGCTCGCCCGCATCGCGCTCATCGAGGGCCGCCACGACGAGGTCGCGGCGCACACCCGCGGTGATGCGCTGGCGCGCAACCCCGGGCACGTGCGCTCGCTGGCGGTGGTCGCCGCCGAGGCGATCGCGTCGGGGCGGCCCAAGGACTACGCCGCCGCCCGCGATCGCGTGCTCGCCGACAATCCCACCGGCGGGGCCTTCTTCCGCGATCTGTCGGAGATCCTCGGCTTCCTGCACCTGTATCCCGAGGCCGACGACGTGCTGCGCGAGGGCGTCGCGCTGGCGCCGAACGATCCGTACGTGCAGAGCGCGTGGGGTCTCAACCTGCTGCGCCTGGGCGACGAGACCACCGGGCGCGCCGCGCTCGAGAAGGCGTGGAAGGGCGATCCGTTCAACGAGCGCACGCGCAACGTCCTCGACCTCTACGAGAACAGCCTCGACAAGGACTACACCGTCGAGACCAAGGGCGACCTGACGATCCGGCTGCCGACCGAGGATCGGGCGTTCGTGCAGCCGGTGCTGATGGCGTCCGCCGAGCGGTCGCGTCGCGCGCTCGACGGCTTCTACAAGACCCAGGCGGGCAAGCTGCGGCTCGAGTTCTTCGACGCGCCCGACGAGTTCTCGGTGCGCACCGTCGGCGTGCCGAGCCTCGGCGCGGTCGCGGTGTGCTTCGGTCCGGTCATCACGTTCATCGGGCCGTACAGCGGCCGCGTGAACCTCGATCTGGTGATGCGTCACGAGCTCGCGCACGTCTACGCGATCCGCCGCAGCAAGGGCCGCGTGCCGCGGTGGTTCACCGAGGGGCTGTCGGAGTGGGAGTCCGAGCAGGCGGATCCCGCGTGGGCCCGCGAGAGCGCGTCGCTGCTCACCGAGGCGCGCAAGCGGGGCAAGCTCCGCAAGCTGTCGGAGCTCGAGCTGGCGTTCATCCGCGCCGAGAGCCCGATGATGATGGAGGCGGCCTACGCGACGGCGGCCTACGCGATCCGCTACCTCGCGGCGACCTACGGCCGCGACAAGCTCATCGCGATCCTCGACGGCTACGGCCAGGGCAAGCACACCGACGAGCTGTTCACCGCGCACCTCGGCAAGTCGCTCGCGACCGTCGAGGGCGACTTCGAGGCGTGGTTCACCGCGCAGCTCGCCGCGAAGGTGCGGGGCTGGGCCCCGGGCGGCAAGCCCGACGAGCCGCGCATGAAGCTGTGGGTCGCGGCCGGCGAGCAGGTCGAGAAGGGCGAGCACGCCGAGGCGATCCGCACGCTCGAGGCCCTCGTCGCGAAGAAGGGCGACGGCTTCCTGCCGCGCATGGCGCTGGCGCAGGTGATCATGCAGGGCAACAGCCCCGCGGCGGCCAAGCGTCACCTCGAGGCGGCGCGGACGTTCGCGACCGAATCGATCGAGCCGCTGGTGAAGCTCGCGGAGCTCGCCCGCAAGGCCGGCGATCTGGCCGAGGAGAAGCGCGTGCTGCGGGCCGCGCTGGCGATCGACGCGGATTCCCTGGATCCCGCGGCGCGGTTCCTGATGCTCTCGCTGGTCAGCGACGACGCGGACGGTGCGGCGCTGGGGACGTCGCGGGTGTTGGCGTTGGCGCCGTTGCACCCGATCGCGCTGGCGGCCCAGGCGATCGTGCTCGCGAAGGCCGGGAAGACGGCGGAGGCGAAGGCCCACGTCGCGCGGGCAGATCAGGCGCTCGCGAAGGCCGAGGGCAGGGGGCCGGCGGACACGTCGGTGGTGCTGGTGCTGGCGCACCAGGCGGTGGGCGATCGCGCGGGGGCGGACGCGATCGCGAAGACGCTGGGGAAGGCGGACCTGCCCGCGGCGGCGAAGAAGCGGATCGGGGTGTGAGCCGCGACGGGGCTCAGCTGCACTCGCCGAACACGGCGGGGTCGTCGTAGTCGACATCGCCGCCGGCACACTGGTCCTCGAGGTCGCTGCCCAGGACGTAGATCTTCGCGGGCGCGCCCTCGGAGTAGACGAGGCCGCAGCCGCCCTGGCCGTACTCCTTCTCGGGATCGCAGGGCTGGCACTTCTTCTGGGCGCCGCAGACGAAGGTGTCGTCGCAGAAGAACGACTTGCAGAACTGATCGCGGATGTGTTGATCCGGCTCGAGATCGTTGTCGTCGAGGAAGATCGCGGGGATGACCGGTTGGTCGGCGTCAGGGTCGATGCAGAAGTCGTCGACGAGCTCGAGACCCGAGTCGCACGAGCCACCCGACGGCGGACGGCAGCCGGCCTTTCCGAGGTTCTCGTCAGAGCAGCCCAGCATCTTGCAGGCCATCTCGTCGCTCTTCTCGCGCAGGCCGTTCATCGTGCCGGCTTGCATCGGGTCGCAGTTCCTCGAGCGGTCGAAGTCCGCGACGCAGATCTTGTCGACCTTCGTCGTGTCGAGCTCCCCGGTGTTCTCCTCGTCGAACTTGCAGACCGGGACGTACCGCTCGTCCCCCGTCGGCGAGCAATCGTCTGCGTTGCCGCAGCGCTCCACGTCGTCGTTCGGCTTCAGGATCACGCTGCAGCCGACCGCAGAGCCGAGCACGGAGGCGAGCACCGCGAGGTGGGCAGCTGGCACCGCGGAGCGGCAGGCAAGGCGGAGGGCGGACGCGGGGCGGGGCGAGTTCGAGGCGGTCATGCGGGCTCGTGGGGGGCTCGGGAGGCCAGGGCCGAGTCGGAGGGCTGCGAGCTTAGGGCGGGGCCGGAAGCGGCGCAAGCGGGCAGCTGGACCTCGAATCGCGTGCCGTCGGGGCCGGTCTGTGCGACCCGCACGGAGCCGCCGTGGTCGGCGACGATCTGCTGGACCATGGGCAGGCCCAGGCCCGTGCCGCGCGCCTTGCGGGTGTAGAAGGCCTCGAAGATGCGATCGAGCTTGTCCGCCGGCAGCGCGATGCCACCGCCGTTGTCGCTGACAACCACCCGCACGACCCCGTCCTTACACTGCACGGCGACACCGATGCGCGGCGTGCCCGTGCGCGCGGACGCGGGGCCCTCGCCGAGCGCCGCCTCCTTGGCGTTGCGCAGCAGGTTGAGCAGGGCCTGACGCAGCTGGTTGGCGTCGCCCAGGACCATCACCGGCACCTCGGGGAGATCGACGTCGATCTCGACCTGCTCCTGCTCGAGCTCGGGGGCGGTGAACTCGAGCCAGCCGCGCAGCTCGGCGCCGAGGTCGATCGGCACCAGCTCGGGCTTGGGCCGCCGGGCGAAGTGCAGGTAGCTCTCGGTGATGTTGGTCAGGCGATCGACCTCGCCGATGATCTTCGCGAGCAACCGCCGACCCTCGCTGTCCTCGGGCAGCTCGTCCTCGAGCAGCTCGACGTTGAGCGCCACCGCCGACAGCGGGTTGCGGATCTCGTGGGTGATCTGCGCCGCGAGCTGGCCCGCCGCCGCGAGGCGCTCGCCGCGGAGCAGCCGCCGCTCGCGCTCCTCGAGCGCCTCGGCCATGAGGTTGAACTCGGCGGCGAGCTGGCCGACCTCGTCGCCGCGACCCGCGTGATCCGGCAGCACGCGCTGCGACCAGTCTCCGCCGCCGAGGCGCCGCACGCCCGAGGCGAGGCGCCGCAGCGGCCGCAGCGTCAGGAACACCCCGATGGTGGCGAGCAGGCCGACGACGAACGTCGCGACGGCGAGGCCCAGCGTCCACTGCTCGGCGCGCTCGCGGGCGTCCTGGACCTCGCCGCGCAGCTCCTCGATCGCGCGGCCGCTCTGGGCGCCCAACGCCTCGAAGAGCTGCTCGACCTGTCGCTGGGTGCGGATGTCGTCGAGCACCGCCTCGAGGTCGCCGGGCGCTGCGACCAGGGACTCGAGCTGCGTGAGCGATTCCTGGATCCGCGTCAGCTCGGCGAGCTCGTCGGCGCCGCCGAAGCGCTCGGGCTCGCGCAGCGCGGCCTCGATCGGCTCGCGGGCGTCGAGCACCATCGCGGCGCGGGTCTGCAGCGCGACCTCCAGCGTGGAGCGTAGCCCGGCGTCGATCGGCTGGGCGAACTCCGTGCGCTGGTGGGTGCGGACCTGCTCGCCGATGCGCACCGCCTGCACGTGGGCCTCCGCGAGCCGCTTGTCGAACACCGAGTACACCTCGACCAATCGATCGAACCCCGCCTGCATGTCGCGGAGCTGGCGCAGCGTGACGAACCCCCACGAGAACGTCGCGACGAGCACGCCGAGCACGAGCGCCGCGATGCGGACCGCGAGGCTGTCGCGCATGCGCAGGGCGCCGCGGCGCTCGGCCGTCGGACCCGGGCCGCCGCGCTCGGGCACGAGCGGGGCATCCGGTCCGTCGCCCTCGTCGGCCTCACCTGCGTCGGCCTCGCCTGCGGTGGTGTCTGCCATCAGCGGCCGTATGCGGGCATCCCCGTGGGGGGACGCTACCACGCGCGTGGTGGACCCGCCCCCGTTGCTACCAGAGCGCGTGGACCGGGCGCCAACTGCCCGGGCGACTTTTCACCGGGCGCAGCGCGTGCGAGTGTTAACCTCGCACCGCCGATGCCTCGCCGCCTCTCCTCGTCGACTCTGACCACACTCCTGGCGGCCACCATCGCCTGGCCCTCCTCCGCGGCCGCGCACGTCCGCGTCGCGCCGGGTCTGCCGGCGGCGCTGGCGACGAGTCAGCTCGAGGAATCGGCGTCGCTGCTCGGGCTCGAGTCCGACGACGCCGCGGCAGGCGCGGCGCTGACCAAGGCCCTGCGCAAGGCGGCGGCCAAGCGCGGCCTGGGCGGCGGCCCCGAGATGAGCCTCGTCGAGATGCGCCTGACGATGGGCTGCGAGACCAACAGCGAGGCCTGCCTCGCCGAGGGCGGCAAGGCCATCGAGGTCCGCCAGCTCATCTACGGCGAGCTGCGCAAGAGCAGCGGCGGCTACAAGGTCCAGCTCTACCTCCTCGACGTCGGCAGCGCCGGCATCGCGTCGAACACCACGGTGCCGCTGTCCGCCGCCGATCTGTCGCCCGACAAGATCGACGCGACCGCGGCCAAGGTGATCCAGAGCCTCCTGCCCAAGGAGACCGACGACGAGCCGCTCCCGGCGACGACCGACACGCCGGTCGTCCCCGAGACGCAGCCCGAGACCACCCCCGAGCCCGACAAGCCGCCGCGGCAGAAGAAGTACGAGTGGGGCCGCGAGAAGCCCGCGCCGCGCTGGAAGAAGATCGGTCTCGGCGTCACGGCCGGGGTCGGCGGCGCGGCGTTGATCGCCGGCGTCGTCATGGCGGCGCTGCTCCGGACCAAGCTGCGCGACGACCTGTTCGAAGCGGTGGACAAGAGCCAAGACGACGACGGTGATGGGGTCCTGGATGCCGCCGACATGGACGATCCAGACACCGAGAAGAACGAGGCGAACGTCGCCAACAACATCTACCGCAGCGATTCCGATCTCTGCGAGACCGCGCGCTTCAAGCCCAACCCCAACGCTCCCACGGCAGAGGAGCGCAACGCCGTCCGGAACGCCGCCGTCACGGGGGTCTGCAACCGCGCGGATGGCATCGAGAAGGCGCAGTTCGCCGCGTTCGGTGCCGGCGCCGTGCTCGGCGTCGCCGCGATCGCGTTCACCGTGCTGTTGTTCGTGCACAAGCGCAAGGGCAGCGAAGGCGCCGCCGCGCTGCTGCGCCACGACTTCAAGCTGAGCGCGGCTCCGACGTTCCGGGGCGGCGCGCAGATGGGGATCGGCTTCCGCTTCTAGCGGGAGCCCGCGTCAGCCGTCGCTCTCCTTCTCGTCGCCATCGCTCTCCTTCTCGTCGTCGGCCTCGTCGCCCTTGTCGTCGTTGCCGTCGGGCACATCGGCGTCGCCGAGCTCGCCCGCGGGCACCGCGAACTTCGCGTTGTCCATGTTGTCCTCCATGAACGACACGGTCACGCGCACGTAGGTGTCGTCCTTGGGCTGGTCGGGCTTCGGCGCGGAGATCTTCTCGGTCGTGTACAGCCGCCAGATGCTCGCGCCGCCGAGCTGCAACTTGGAGAGCGTGTCGCTCAGCAGGTCGACCTCGTGGGCGAAGGGCCCGCGCAGCACGAACTGACAGCGCACCGTCCGACAGGTCACGCCGTCGACCGAGACGCGCGGCTCCTCGGGGGTGCCCTCGAACGCGGCGTCCCGCGCCTTCGCGACGGCCTGGTTCACCAGCGTCTGGTGCGGACGGGCCCACGCGCTCTTGACCGGCTCGTCGCCGAACGCCACCTCGGCGAACTTGAGGTACGTCGCCTCGACCTCGCCGGGCGGACGCGCCTCGAAGCCGGGCTTCTTCGCCGGCTTCTTCGGCTTCTTCGGCTTGGCCGCGGGCTTCTCTGCGCCCTGGTCCTTCGCCGAGACCTTGGCGCCGCCGGGCGGCACGTTGACGAGCCAGTGCACGCCGACCGCCGCGGTCGCGAGGATCGGCGCGAGCAGCAGCCGCGCGGCGCGTCGCCAACCGGTGCCGTCGCCGGGCGGTCGCCCCTGGCCGCCGGACTCGGTCGTGGGCGCGTCGGGGGCCGACGCGTCGTCGCGGTTCGGGCCCTCGACGGGGGCTGCGGTGGCGGCCGCGGCCGGGGCGGTGGCGAGTGGTTTCGCGTCGGTCGTCACGATGATTCGTCCGCGGTCGCGGGGCCCGGAGTCGGCACGCGGACGCGCCACGAGCCCTCCTGGAACACCATGTGGAGGATGTGCTGGGTGCCGTCGGCGGCCGTGAGCGCCACCTGGGCCTGCTGGTCGTCGCCGCCGACGAGCTCGGCCTTGGCGATCTGCAGGCTGTAGGGCACGTCGACGATCTGGAGCATCTCGTACATCTCGATGCTGCGCCGACCTCCGACCTGATCGCTGGCCCGCGTCGCGGCCCGCTCGAGTCGCGCCGCGGCCTCGACGTCGATGAGGCCGACGAGCGCCTTGGCGTCGCCGCCGAGCACCACGTCGGCGAAGTGACGGGCGGCGATGACCGGCGCGGCCTCCTTCTCGTCGCCGCAGCCCCCCGTGGCGAGCACGATCGCGAGCACGAGCGGGGCGATGGCCGAGCGCATCACGGTGTCAGTCCCCGTCGTCGCGGACCTTGTGCATGCCGAGGCGCTTGAGCAGCTCGCGGAGGTAGTACCGCGTGATGCCGGCCTCGGCCGCCGCGCGGCTGAGGTTGCCGTCGGTGCGCTCGAGCAGCCGACCGAAGTACTCGCGCTCGAAGTTGTCGACCATCTGCTGCTTGGCGTCCTTGAACGGCGCGGCGAACATCGCGTCGTCGTAGGCGCCGTTGGCGGTGCTGCGCTGCTCGGTGGCCGCGTGCTGGGCCGCGACCGCGCGGGGATCCTCGCGGCGGCCGAGGTGCAGATCCGACGGCTCGATGATCCCGCCGCGGCACAGGTGCGCCGCGCGTTGGATGATGTTCTTCAGCTGGCGGACGTTGCCGGGGAACGGCTCGGCGACCAGCGCGTCGCGGGCCGCGTCCGACATCCGCGGCTTGGCGGCGCCCTGGTACAGCCGCACGAAGTCCTCGAGGAACCGATCGGCGAGCATGATGACGTCGCCGCCGCGCTCGCGCAGCGGCGGCAGATCGACGGCCATGACCGAGAGGCGGAAGTAGAGGTCCTCGCGGAAGAGGCCCTGGCCGACCATCATGCGGAGGTCGCGGTGGGTCGCCGCGACGACGCGGACGTCGACCTTGCGCACCTGGCTCTCGCCGACGCGCTGGACCTCGCGGCGATCGAGCACGCGCAGCAGCTTGGGCTGCAGCTCGAGCGGGAGCTCGCCGATCTCGTCGAGGAAGAGCGTGCCGCCCGAGGCCTCCTCGAAGCAGCCCGGGCGATCCGAGACCGCGCCGGTGAACGAGCCCTTCTTGTGGCCGAGGATCGACGCCTCGGCGAGCTCGCGCGGCATCGACCCGCAGTCGAGCACGACGAACGGCCCCTGGGCGCGGTTCGACTCGTCGTGCAGCGCGCGGGCGACGAGCTCCTTGCCGGTGCCCGTCTCGCCGCCGATGAGCACGCTCATCTCGGTGGGGGCGACGCGCTCGAGCACGGCGAAGACCTCGCGCATGGCGGGGCTCTTGCCGTACATCGCCCCGAAGTGGTCCTCGTCCGAGATCGGGACCTGGACCTCGTCGGCCGACAGGAGCTGGAACTCGGTCTTGCCGACCTTGACGTCGTTGCCCGGCTCGATCCACGCGCTCTTGACCCGCGTGTTGTTGACGAAGGTGCCGTTGGTGCTGTCGAGGTCGTGGATGATGACGCCCGAGTCGCCGATGACGAGCTCGGCGTGGGTGCCACTGACCGAGGTGTCGGTCAGCACCAGGTCGTTGACCGCGCTGCGGCCGATGGTCACCCGTGAGCGCGCGACGGTGATCTGCGCGCCACGATCGGGGCCGTCCTTGACCCGGAGCATGACCCGCCGCAGCTGCTTGTGGGTGTGCTGCGCGGCGAAGAACGTCGTCGTCATGCCCGTTTCGGCGGGCTCTCGGCGTTGGGTCGTCAAAGTCGCCTTCGGAGGCCCCAAGCTTGCCCGAAAGCGCCGAAGGACGCCACCCGCGGCGCCGCGACGGGCACGCGGGAGCTGCTACGCTCGTGGAGATCGTGCTGTCACGCCGATGGATCGCGCTCGTGTCCCCGCTGCTGGTCGCCTGTGCACAGACCAGCGGGCCGCCGCCCGAGGGCAGCGCCGCGGCGCCCGACGCCGTCGCGCGCGCGGGCACCGGCGTCGGGGCCCGCGCGGCGCCGCCGGTCGAGGAACCGCCGAGCTCCGTGCCCGACGCCGACGCGACCCCGGCCGCTCGGTCACCGCGTTCGATCCCGAAGTCGCGCGTGCGCGTGCTCGCGACGGACGCGCGCTCGGGCCTCGTCGACTTCGCCCGGGGCCTGCCCGACGATGCGCTCGCGTGGGTCGGGCCCCTGGCCGGCAACGGTGGGCGCGACGTGCTCGTCTACGTGCCGCCGCACCCCGATCCCGCGCGCGACTTCCAGCTCGTCGTCCACTTCCACGGCACGCACAGCGAGCGCGTGCAGGCGCAGCAGCCCGGGATGGCGAAGAAGGAGTGGGTCGGCTGGGATCGCGTGGCGCAGACCGTCGCGGCGATCGACGAGCTGCAGGCCAAGGGCGAGCACAACGTCGTGCTCGTGTATCCGCTGTCGGCCGGCAAGCGCCCCGAGCCCGGTCACGTTGGGTGGTTCAACAAGGAGTACGACCGCATGTGGATGCGCTCGTCGCCGCCCGAGGTCGAGGAGTCCTTCGACGCGCTGCACGACGGCGTCGTCGCGGTGCTCGGCCGCGAGTTCGGCATCGACGCGGCGGCCGTGCGACCCCGTGCGATCGCCGAGGGCCACAGCGCCGGCGGCATCGCGCTGCGCAGCGTCGCCGAGAGCGGCACGGAGCGCGTCGGCGAGTACCTCTTCCTCGACGCGAGCTTCCGCGGCTGGGCCGACGGGTGCTACCGGGCCGCGCAGGCCCACGCGAAGACGCCGGCGGACGCGGCGTTGGTGTCGGTGGTGATCACCGAGGGCGGCATCGCGGATCCGTATGGTCGCTCCGATCCGTGGTGTCGCACGGGCCCGGACGACGTCGCGGCGTGGGAGCGTCATCGCGGCGCGTGTCAGGCCTCGGGGAAGCGGCCGCGCGGGGTGACCAAGAGCTGCGCGGCGCTCGAGGAGGACGCGCGGCAGTGGCCGGTGCAGGCGCCGTGGTGCACCGCGATGCTCGACGGGTTCCGCGGGGTCGACGGCGTGTATCTGCTGCGGACGAAGGTGCCGCACGGCAAGCAGCCGCGGCACTTCGTGGGCGGGCTCGAGCTACCGCCGGATCGCTCATCCGCAACTCAGGCCGGTTGGGGCCAGAGGCAGCGGTAGAAGTCCCCCTGCGCCGAGTTGAACGTGTAGCACTCCATGCCGCTGGGGCACGCGATCTCTGGCCCGCACGAGAGGGCGCAGCTCCCGGACAGCGTGCAGACCGGCGTTGCCTCGCCGTCCGCCGGCGGTGGGCAGCCCTCGCCGCACGGCAACAGGCACACGGCGGCGTCGGGGCCGTCGATCACGTTGGCCGTGAAGCACGTGCCCGGGCCGCAGTCGCCGTCGTCCGTGCAGTCGCCGTAGTACGGATCCTCGACGACGCCGCCGTCGCTCGAGGAGGCGCCGGTCTCCTGCACGTCGGTGGTGCCGGTCTCCGCGGCGCCAGTTGGATCGCCGGTCGGATCGCCGGTCGGATCGCCGGTCGGATCGCCGGTCGGATCTGGGTCACCGGTGGTGCCGCCCGTGGTCTCACCGACGACGGGCCCGGTGCTCTCGTCGTCGGGCGCGCTGTCCCCCGTCGATGGTGCCGGCGCGTCACTCCCCGCGGTGTTGCTCGCGGAGGCCGTCGCGCCCGCGGTGTCCGTGCCCTCGCCCGACTCGGACGACGCCGAGCCGACCGACGCGCTGGCGCTCGCGGTGCCCGAGACGCCGCCGCTCTCGAAGGCGCACGCCGAAGCCACGCAGAACGACAGCGACAGCATCCATCGGGCGTCCATCCCAGGACGATACCGATGCGCCGAGCGATCGGCAACGCGCTCGCCTACGTCGAACTGCGGACGCGCGGGCCGACGTCAGTTCGGGAGGTCGTCCTTGACCACGCGCAGGTGTGAGGGCTTCGCGCGGTTGGCCTTCGGCTTGCGGGTGGGTGTGCGCGTCGTACCACCGCCGGTGCCACTCGCACCGCGCCGCCACGGCTGCGCGGTCGCGAGCCAGGCGCCCGCGATGGCGACGAGCCACGGGATCAGCAGGGGCCACGGGGCGCCGCGGAGCAGGGGGGCGAGCACGAGCGTGGGCACCAGGATCAACACGAGCGTGCTCGCCTTCACCGGCATCACGCCCATCAGCGCGAGCATCCGCTTGCGGAAGACCAGGCCGAAGGCGGTGAGCGTCGCGACGTCCATCCCGGTCGAGCCGCAGTGCACCACCGGCGGGAGCAGCGGGGACAGCAGCGCGTGCACGAGGTACCCCGCGGTGCCGCAGCCGATGACGAGCAGCAGGTACTTGCGCGTGCCCCAGAACTCCTCGAGCGACGAGCCGAAGAACCACTGCACGAACAGCGTGCCGATGAGGAAGCCCACCGAGTCCGCGGGGAACACGAAGTTCGCCGTGAAGGGCTGCCAGATCCCCGCGCCGGAGAGCAGCGCGCCCGGGTGCAGGCGCAGCGCGTCGCCGAGGGGCTGGTCGCCGACGATGCCCGTTGCGGCGGCGGTGATCAGGAAGATCGCGAGGGCGCCGCGATGGAACTTGGGCAACCCGCTGAAGAACCCCGCCACGACCCCCGCAGTCTAGCAGCATGGCGCCGGGGTACCCGCCCGCGCCGCGCAGGGCCCGGACGGCGGCCGGCGTGGCCCGCTTCCCATCCCGGTTTCGGGGCCGGCCGTGGCCCGGGTTCGCCGGTTTCTTGCCCGGAGCGGGCACTCGTTCCAATGCTCGGGGCATGTCGCTCAACCGTCGCCGCCACCGCCTGTTCGTGACCCGGCATACCGAGTATCACCTCCGCGCGGACGAGTGCGTCGGGGTCCGCGACCGCGAGACAGGCGCCTGGTACCGCGATCACGCGGCCCTGCGCCTGCACGCGCTCAAGCTCCCCCCGACCGGCCACGATCACGTGTGGCTCGGCCAGCGGATCCAGTTCTGGAGCAGCAACACCGACGTGGTCACCTCGCCGGTGGTCGCGGTGGGTCGACCGCCCCGCGAGTGCCTCGACAACTACGTGAGCCTCGCGCGCGCCGGGTCGATCAGCTGTTGAAGACCCTGACGCGCGCGCGCAGCCTCCGCCCCTAGCGCGCCGGCTCGACCTTGGTGTCGGGCTTGGCGGTGTCGGTCTTGGCGTCGGGCTTGGCGGTGTCGGTCTTGGCGTCGGCCTTCGCGTCCGTCTTCGCGTCGGCCTTCGCGTCCGTCTTCGAGTCTGGGCCGGCCTTGCTGTCCGCCGTGCCCGCCGCCGTGGTGTCGGGTGCCTTGGCGTCGGGTGCCTTGGCGTCGGCCGCCTTGGTGTCGGCGGGGTTGCCCTCGCCGTCGTAGCAGCACAGCACGCCGGCGTTGCGATCGGCCGAGATGGCCGCGCAGCCCTCGACCGTGCCGCGGGAGATCTTGGTCTTGCCCTTCCACACGCCGTCACGGCACTTGCCGAAGCCGCAGTCGTTGCCGCAGCACACCGGCTCGGCGCCGACGCCCGACTGCATGCACGGGAGGACCTCGTCCTTCTTGATGATCGGGCACGGGTCGAGCTGATCGTTGATCGAGTGGCTCACCGCGGCGTTGAAGCGGCCGGGGCCCGCGTTGTCGCAGTCCTTCACCGTGGTGTGACCGGTGAGATCCGCGCCGCTGCCGTCCTTGCCGCAGACGTGCCAGCCCGCGGCGCAGACGTCGGCCACGGAGTTGCAGAGCTCGCCGTCGTCGCCACAGGCCTTGCCCGTCGGCTTGTCGCGCAGGCTCTTGGTCGACTTCCAGTTGCCGACGCAGCCGGCGATGCGCGGGTGCTTGTCGAGCTCGGCGAAGCCCTCGCGCTGACCGTCGGCGCAGCCGGCGATCTTGGGGTCGACCTTCTTGCTCTCGGCGTACTTGTAGTCGGCGGGGCCCGGGCGATCGCCGTCGAAGTAGTCGCCGCCGTAGGGGCCGGAGCCGCAGGTGCAGCCGCCCATCCAGAGCGCTGCGACAATCGAGAGCGAGGACACGAGCACGCGTCGCGGGAGACCAAACATGCGGCGAAGGATAGGCAAGCCGCGCGCGGAGCACCAGGGCCCAAGCGCCGCCCCGCACGATCTGCCGGGACCCCCGGAAACCCCCCGAGGCGGGCCCGAGGCGGCCTGCGGCGCCCCGGTCGCCGAGGGATCAGTCGTCGTCGTCGTCGGCCGCGGGCTGGGCCGCGAGCTCGGCCTCGAGCTTGCGCATGGCGTCGACCTGCGGCTTGGTCACCACGTACGAGACCCCGACGCTGATGAAGTACAGCGCGGTCATCGGGATGCCCATCAGCCAGATCGTGATCGGATCCGGGGGGGTCAGCACCGCCGACGCGATCGTGATGATGAGCAGCGCGACCTTCCAGTGCCGCAGCAGCGTCACGTACGTGATGACGCCCGCCTTCGACAGGAAGAACACCGCCAGCGGCATCTCGAACATGATGCCGAAGCCGAACAGCATCTTCATGACGTAGCTGGCGTAGTCCGCGTAGGTGTACGCGGTCTTCACCACCACGTCGCCGAGGCCGACGTTCTTCTGCTGCCCGTAGGTCAGGAAGAACTCGGTCGCGATCGGCAGCACGACGTAGTAGCAGAACGCCGCGCCGGCCACGAACATCACCGCGCTCGTGGCCACGAACGGCACGACCAGGCGCTTCTCCTGGCTGTAGAGGCCCGGCGCGATGAACATCCACAGCTGGTAGAAGACCACCGGCGCGGCCAGGAACAGGCCCGAGAACAGCGCGATCCAGATGTCGGTGAGGATGACGTCGAGCGCGGCGAGGTTGAGCAGCGTCGGCTCGCCCTCCATGCCGGCGGCGTCCCACGCCTCGCCGAAGGGGATCCACATGAACGCGGTGATGTGATCGATCGCCGCGTAGCAGATCACCGCGCCGAGCAGCAGCGCTCCGAACGCCCGGCCGATGCGCTTGCGCAGCTCGGCCAGGTGATCGAAGAACGACATCGGCTGGTCGCCCTCGGGCCCTTCGGCCAGGCCATCGGCTCCGTTGTTCGTTGAGTTCGGTTCGGCCACGTGTGGATCTCGCGGGGGCGTCAGGCGGCGCCCTGACCGATGTCGGGTCGATCGGGGCGGGACGCGGCGACCGTGCCCTGGGGCCCGGGGACCGTGGGGACGATGGGCTCGGCGTGGGCGGCGTGGGCGGCCTGGGCCACGGCGGCGGCCGGTGCGGCGGGCTCGGTCGACGCCGCGGGCTCGGCCGACGCCGCGGGCTCGGCCGCCGCGGCCAGGCTGGGCGCGGCCTCGCCGGTCGGTGCGGTGGGCTCGGGTTCGCCCACGGCCGCCGTCGCGGCGCCGGGGAGGGTCGAGGCCGCCGCGAGCTCCTCGCGCTTGGACTCCTCGGCCGCCTTCACGGTCTTCAGCAGCTTGTTCTGCGCCTTCTGCATCTCCATGCGGGCCTTCATCAGCTCGCGGCGCGCCGCGGCCTCGGCCTTCTTGAAGTCGGAGACGCCGCCGCGCAGGGCCCCGCGGATGTCCTGCATCTCCTCCTCGTTCATGATGGCGTCGCGGAACTCGTCGGCCGTGTTGCGCAACGACGCCCAGAACTTCGCCGCACTGCGGAGGATCTTCGGCAGCTCGCGTGGGGAGAACAGCATCAACGCGACGACGCCGATGATGATGAACTCCGTCGGTCCGATGCCGAACACGGCCCCACGATAGCAAGCGTTTCGCGCCGCGGCGACCCGCGATCGGCGTCGGCGGGTGGCGAGCCAGCGATCCGGGGCCCCAAGCGGGGTGGGACGGGGCAGAATCGACCGATCGGGGCGCCCCCGGGGGCGAAGGCCTCGGGAGCACCGCCGCTCCGCCCGCGGCGCCGCGCGTCCGCGCGGCCCGCGGGGGCACGGGGCCCCGACCGCCGGGAAGGCGGCGGTGACGATCGACCCGCCGGGGAATTGGTGATAGCTGCGTTGCACCTTGCGCTTCGATCTCCACCGCCACCTCGAAGGTTCTCACTCGCCGCAGGCGCTCGCGGCCGTCGCCGAGAACTTCGGGATCCTCCACCCGGTGTTCTTCGACCCCGAGCACCGGCGCTTCCGACCCGCGGCGGAGCTGCGCGAGACGATGGTCATGCCCGGACCCAGCGACGACGCGCAGGTGTTCTACGCGTGCATCCAGCGCGCGCGCCTCGCCTACGTCAGCGAGGTCGCGATCGGCGAGCTCGCTCGGCGCGCGTTCCTCGAGGCGGCGCGCGAGTGCGACGGCTTCGAGATGCGCATCAGTCTGTTCTCGATGACGCGCACGCTGCTCGAGAACCAGAAGGTGGCGTGGCGCGAGGTCGATCCGGCGGACTTCGCCGAGCGGGCGCGCACCCTGCTGCTCGGCATCGTCGCGGCGCGCGACGTCGCGGCCCGCGAGACCGGCAAGCCGATGCTGATCCGCGTCGGGTTCTCGCGGACCTTCGAGAGCGAGCCGCACTACCGCGCGATGGCGACCGTGCTCGGCGAGCACCGCGACGCGGTGTGCGGCCTCGACGTGCTCGGCATCGTGCCCGGTCCCGACCGCGAGCCGATGCCCGCCGCGCTGCGCGACATCCTCGACGGCCTGCGCCATCACATCGCGGATCTCACCGTCCACGCGGGCGAGTTCGAGGACTTCCGCTCGGTGATGCGCACGCTCGAGCTCAAGCCGCAGGCGATCGGCCACGGCGTGCGGGCGGTGCACAGCGATGAGACGCTGGCGAAGCTCGCGAGCGACGGCATCACGCTCGAGGTGTGCCCGTGCAGCAACCGGATGCTGATCCCGACCTCGCTGAAGGCGCTCGAGCAGCACCGCGGCTGCGCGCCCCTGGTGGCGCTGCAGCGGGCGAACGTCCACTGCGTGCTCGGCAGCGACGACCCCGCGACGCTGGGCACCAACTTCGCCGACGAGTGGACGCGCGCTGGGGAGGCCGGCGCGAACCTCGAGCTGCTCGAGCAGGACGTCGCCCGGCGCTGGCAGCAGATCGCGCCGGCGCCCCGCAAGAAGCGGTAGCCTGGGTCGGGCATGGCCGTCGATCCGCTGCCGATCGTCCGCTGGCTCCACCTGATGGCCGCCGCGACGTGGACCGGCGGTCTCGTCACGCTGGCGGCGTTGGTCGTCGTGCTGCATCGCGCGGGCGCCGAGCGGGCGCTGCTGCAGGCCGCGGCGCGCGGCTTCGCGGCGGTGTCGTGGACCGCGATGGCGATCGCGATCCCGACCGGCCTGCTGCAGGTGTCGCTGATGGGCCTGCCGTGGAGCTACGGCCGCCTCCACCTCAAGCTCGCGATGGTCGTGCTCACGGTGCTCCTCGCCGGGGGCCACCAGCTCACCGCGCGGCGCAGCTCGCCGCGCGCCCGCGGGATGATCCAGGCCGCGATCCTGCTCGCGAGCCTCGGGGTGTTCGCCGCCGCGGTCGCGCTATGAGCGGCCTTGGGCGTCCTCCTCGAGGAACCAGCCGCCGCCGCGGGTGCGCCCCTGTTGCCAGCATCGCAGCCGCCCGCCGTCGAAGTCGGCCGTGTGCAGCAGCTCGTACGAGTCCGGCACGCGCCCACCGTACCCGCGGTAGGTGACGAGCCGAACGCCGGGCGCGAGCGACGAGAGGGCGCGCTCGATGCGATCGATGTCCGCCTGGGCGCGGCTCGGCCCGACGTCCACCGTGTCGTCGAGTCGGGAGCCGCGGGGATAGAAGCCCTCGGAGAACGGGTTGTAGAGGTAGAGCGCGTCGTGCTCGTCGAGGCGCACGGCGTCGAGATCTCCGACGACGAACGTCGCCTGCGCCGCGACACCGAGCGACCGCGCCAACGAGCGCGCGGCGTCGACGAGGTGGGCGCGCCGCTCGATGCCCACGACGCGCAGCTCGCCGAGCGCCGCGGCGATCGTGGCGAACTTCCCCGCGCCCGCGCCGACGTCGAGCAGCCGGGTCGCGCCGTGGTCGGTGAGCCAGCCCGCCGCCGTCGTCGCGACCGCGACCGGCGTCCAGTACTCGGCCGAGCGCGCGCGGAGCTCCGGCGGCAGCAGGGCGTCGAGCTCGGCGTCGGTGACGGGGCGACGCGCCCGCAGGGCCGCCGCGATCCGGCGCGCGTCGTCGTGGGGTCGATGCGGCGGCAAGACTCGGCTCCTCGCGTGGGTGGCCGCGGCAGTGTCGTTCCGCGGCGCCCCGGGCCGCAAGACATCGCCGCAGGGATCGCGCAAGATCGCTGCGATGCCCGACGGACCCCTGCGCGTGCTCGTCGTCGGAGCGACCGGCTACATCGGGTGCCACGTCGTGCGCGAGCTGGTCGGCCGCGGTCACCGCGTGGTCTGTCTCGTGCGGCGGCGCGCCGGGGTCGGCGGGCGGATGGACGAAGCGGCGAGCCAGGCGGCGCTCGCGGGCGCCGAGCTGCGCTTCGGCGACGTCACCGATCCGGCGTCACTGCGATCGATCGGCGGCGACGACGATCCGCTCGACGCGGTGGTCTCGTGCCTCGCGACGCGCACCGGCGGCGTGCGGGACGCGTGGCGCATCGAGCACCAGGCCAACCTCGACGTGCTCGACGTGGCCCGGCGCGGCGGCGCCCGGCACTTCGTGCTGCTGTCGGCGATCTGTGTGCAGCGCCCGCGGCTGGCCTTCCAGTTCGCCAAGCTCGCGTTCGAGGAGGCGTTGGTGGCCTCGGGCATCGACTACTCGATCGTGCGGCCGACGGCCTTCTTCAAGTCGCTGTCGGGGCAGGTGCAGGCGGTGCAGCGGGGCAAGCCGTTCGTCGTGTTCGGCGACGGAGAGCTCACCGCGTGCAAGCCGATCGCCGAGGCTGACCTCGCGCGCTTCGTCGCCGACTGCCTCGACGATCCGACGCGCCGCAACGCGATCCTCCCGGTCGGGGGCCCGGGCGCGCCGGTCACCCCGCGCGCGCAGGGCGAGCTGTTGTTCGAGCTGTGCGGCCGCGCGCCGCGGTTCCGCCACGTCCCGGTGCGCATGATGGACGCGATCATCGCGACCTTGGGCGCGCTGTCCCGCGTGATCCCACCGCTGCGCGACAAGGCCGAGTTCGCCCGCATCGGTCGCTACTACGCGACCGAGTCCATGCTCGTGTGGGACGCGGCGGCCGAGCGCTACGACGCCGAGGCGACCCCGTCGTTCGGCGATCGAACGCTGCGCGAGTTCTATGCCCGGGTGCTGCGCGACGGGCTCGTCGGGCAAGAGCTCGGCGACCACGCGATGTTCTGACGCCTGTCGCTGGCACAGGCCTGGCCGGCGGTGGCACGTGCCATCGCCGCGCGTGATGACAGCCATCATCCCTATCGCCTTCTCGGCGAGATCGCGGGTGCTAGGTTGGGGATGGAGGCGGTTGCGGGCCGGATTCGGTGGTGGTCACCGAGGCGCCGCGACGGCCGAGGATATGGATTCGTCATGGGAATCATCGCGCTTCGAAATGTGGATCGTCGGCTGTCTCTGGGGCTCTTCGTCGCGGCCTGCGCCGCCTGGCCGGCGCAGGCGGACGCCGGCGAGGCCTTGGCCACCCGCGGGTTCGAGGTGCTCACGTACAACGTGCAGTTCCGGCCGCTCATCACCGACTTCGACCTCTGCTGGGATCCCGACGCGCAGGAGAACGACTTCATCTGCAGCGAGTCGGACGCCGGCGGCAACGCCGAGATCTACGGCATGGACGACGAGGCGCGCGTGAAGGAGATCTCGGCGCGCATCGTCGATGCCGACCCCGCCGTGGTGGTGCTGCAGGAGGTGTGGCGCGACGTGGCGTTCGACGCGTTCCTCGGCCAACTCGGCGAGGCGTATCCGTACTACTCCGAGACCCCGGATTCGTATCTGTTCGACGGTGATCCCAACGGCAGCGGGATGATGGTGTTCTCCCGCTACGCCATGATGCCACTGGGCCCGCTGCCCGATGGCGTCCTGTGCTGGCAGGAGGGGCCGGGCGGCTGCGAGATCGCGTCGCTCGAGTTCGCCGACCAGAGCCTCTTCTACGAGAAGGTGACCCGCAAGAGCCTGTCGTACGTGATGCTGGACAACCCCGACACCGGGCGCCCGCTGCACGTGTTCTTCACCCACCTGCAATCGACCGGCGCCGAGGCCGACATCCGCAAGTCCCAGGTGGGCGAGTCGATCGAGTTCATCACGTCGATGACCGGCGACGGCGACGACGTGATGGTGCTCGGCGATCTCAACATCCGCGCGCCGCTGGCGATCCCCGCGGACGGCGCGGGCGAGCTGGCGAACGGGCAGGTGGCGCAGGAGTACCGCGATCGCATCGTCGAGGACTTCGGCGGCATCGGCCTGAACGACGCGTGGGCGCGGCAGTCGCCCGAGGATCCGGGCTTCACCTCCGATCCCACGGACAACACCTCGATGCGCGGCGGCCCGCGGCTGCGCCAGCGCATCGACTACGCGCTCGTGTCCCCGGGCGGCGGCAAGGACCGCGGGCTGTGTCCGATGCACGCGGTGGTCGAGCGCGACCGCTTCCGTGCCGACGTGAGCGACGGTGAGTTCGAGGTGCTCCGCGACCTCTCCGATCACTTCGCCGTGAGCCTGCGCGTCGGCGTCGAGGCCGATCGCTGCAGCCCGTCGTCCGCACCGTCGCTGGGCACGGAGCCGGCCGAGACCGCCGGCGCGATCCCGGCGGCGGGCAACGTCGAGTGGTTCCGGTTCGACACCGGCGGCACGTACTCGATGGGCGCGGTGCCGGAGGTCGGGGGATCGCCGACGCTGCGGATCACCGCCTACGCCGCGACCGATCTGTCGACGCCGCTGGTCCCCATCGAGGACGCGGGGGACGGCGGGGCCAAGCGCCCGCTGGTGTTCGACGCCACGGGGCCGTTCTACGTCCGCGTCGAGTCCAGCGACCCGCTGTGGCTCGGGGCGTACACGCTCCACAGCCGCGCCCACCGCGGTGCGTCGTTCGACGACGCGATCGTGCTCGGGCCGTTCGAGCCGCTGACCTCGCTCGAGATGACCCCACAGTCGTCCGATCCGCTCGATCGGGTGCACGTGCGGCTGCACCAGCGCGCGCTGGACACCGGCCGCCCGCAGCGGCTGTCGTTCATCAAGCTCGTCGACGCACCCGGTATGGTGCGGACCTCGGTGTTCGACGCCGATCGCCAGCCGATCGCCGGTCTGCAGGACCTCGGCGATCTCGCGGTGACGGTCGATCCGGCGGATTCGCCGATCTCCGGCGAGGCGCAGGATCTCTTCTATACGATCGATCGCGAGGCCTGCATCGGCGCCGGGTGCGAGGACCTGCCGTTCGTCACCTGGTGGGACACCGACTACCGGCAGATCGACTTCGAGGAGCTGGTCGTGCTCGACCAGGCCACGCTGCCGCTGCTCGGTGACGACCGCGTGACCGTGATGATGACGGTCGACGGCGGGGACGAGCTCGAGATCTTCCACGGCAAGCTCGACCGATTCGCGGCGACCAACATCAACGCTCGCCGCCCGGTGGGCTTCGTCGAGTCGGTGAACCTCCGCGTCTACGAGGGGGATCCGCTCTTCGACGACGACTTCTCCGGCGGCGCGCTGGGGTTCGAGGACTCCCTGCTCGGCGAGCGGCAGACCGAGGACTTCTGGAGCACGACGCCGGAGGCCCACTATCAGCTGACGTGGCACACCAGCCGCTAGCGCGCGGCAGGGCGGGCCGGCGTCACCGCGGGAGATTGACCTCTTGTTCGCGCTGCCAGGTGCCGTCACGGCACCACAGCGCGGAGCTGTGGCCGCCCGGCTCGCCCCACGACTCGACGCACCAGCCGTCGCCGGATCGGCACGCGTCACCGACCTTCGGCATCGGCGTGCAGCGGCCGGCGTCGGTGCGCTGCATCGCGGCCGGCGGCGTCGCTTCGGGCGGCGTTGCTTCGGGCGGCGTTGCTTCGGGCGGCGTCGCAGCGGGAGGGGCCGCGGAGGCGGGGCTCGTCGCGGGATCGGGGCCGTTGCGCGTGCACCCGCCGCCGAAGAGCAACCCGATCCCGATCCCGATCCCGATCCATCCCAGCGCGCGCATCCGTGCAGTGTACCCGCGACATGCGGCGGGGTACGATGTGATGATGCCGATCCGCGCGATCTCCCCGCTGCTGCCGGAGTTCCGCCACGCCCAGACGCCCGCCAACCCCGGGCCAGCCCCCGCGTACTACGAGTGGTGGTACTTCGAGGTCGAGTTCAACGACGACTCGGGCCGGCCGTTCCGCGCCATCACGAGCTTCCACTACCCGCACGCCCTCGACGCGCGGCGGGTCCTCGCCCACGAACACTACGAGGACTACGCGGCGCGCTACACCACGCACCCCGGGCACTACGCGGGCATCGCCAGCTATGTCGTCGACGTGGAGAAGACCGAGAACGTCGCGCTGCTCATCTCGCGCTTCCGCGTGCAGGACATCGGCACCCGCGTGACGGTCTCGCGGCCGGGCGATCCCAAGGTCGCGCTGCGCTTCGGCAACTCGTCGTTCCTCGAGAACGACGACGGGACGTTCACGCTGACGGTGCGGCAGCGGGGCAAGCACCCGGTGTCGCTGACGCGCACGCGCGACCTCGACCTCGAGCTGACCGCCCGCTTCACCCAGAACACGCCGGGCTTCCAGCCGCCCGACGCGGTGCTGCTCGACCAGAGCGGGGTGCAGCACCACTGGGCGTGCGTGATGCCGAACCCGGTGGTCCGCGTCGACGGCGTGCGGGTGCTGCGGCGTCGCCTGAACGGGAGCTGGAGCAGCCTCTGCAAGGCGAGCGCGGGCGTGGGGACGATCGGCGGCTACCACGATCACCAGTGGGGCGGCGACGTGTTCTGGGCGCAGGTCGGGCGCTGGAGCTGGGGTCGGGTGCCGCTGTCACGGCAGAGCGCGTCGCGGAAGATCCTCTACTTCGACATCGATGGCATCGGCGGCGGCGGGTATCCCGTGTCGCATCCCGATCCCATCCTGGTCGAGATCCCGAGCGGTGCGACGGCCCCGCGCGCGCTCGACGAGGCTGCTGGGCTCGCCCCGTTCAGCCTCATCGGCCCGGTCGACAGCATGAACTTCGGCGACGGCTGCAAGTTCGGGATCCAGGGGCAGGACGTGCCCTACCACCGCACCGCGAAGATCCAGGGCAGGGACGGCGCCGGCGTCCTGCACCAGCTCACGATCACGCACGAGCGCAAGCACAACGTCGACACGTGGCCGTTCTACCTGCGCTTCGCGCCGCCGGTGAAGGTCGCGGGGTTGACGGCGAAGGTGGCGACGATCAGCGAGATCATGCAGGCGACGCGGCTGCGGCTGCCCAAGACCCACAAGGTGCTGGCGCGCTCGGAGCTGATCACGGTGACCGAGAGCTGAAGCCGCGGCCCGGGCGCGGGCGCGGTGGCTCCGCCCGATCGCGCCGAAGACTTGCACGATCCCACCACCGTGGACGCGCGTGGCACATCTCGGCTTGCGCCCGGCGTGTCCACGCCCTTCACTGACGCCGTGGATCCACTGCGTGCGCTGAGCCGGTCGATCGCCCACCACGTGGCGCTGGACCATCGCCGGACCTGGGACGATCGGGCGCTCGGCCTGACGCTCGGCTCCTCCAGTCACGTCCAGCAGATGCGGCGCGACGTCTACGAGCCGGTCTTCGCCCTGGTCGTCCAGGGGGAGAAGCAGATCGCGCTCGGCGACCAGGAATTCACCTGCCGCGCGGGGACGTTCATGATCGTGTCGGTCGACCTCCCGATCGCGTTCCGGGTCTCGCGCGCGACGGCGGAGCAGCCGTACATGGCGCTCGCGATGACGCTGGAGCCCGCCGCCATCGCGACGCTCCTGTTGAAGTCGGGCAGCGGCGACGATCGGGCCGTCCCGGCTGGGTCGGTGGGGATGGGCATGAGCGACGCGCCGGCCGAGCTCCTCGATGCGGTCGTGCGGCTCATCCGACTGCTCGATCGTCCGCAGGACGTGGCGGTGCTCGGTCCCTTGATCAAGAAGGAGATCCTGTGGCGCCTGCTGTGCGGCGAGCAGGGTGGGCAGCTCCGGCAGATCGGGGTCGCGAGCAGCCGCCTCGCGCGGATCGGCCGCACGATGCGATGGATGCGGGAGCACTACCGCGAGGCCGTCGCGATCGACGACCTCGCGCACCGCAGCGCGATGAGCGTCACGTCGTTCCACCGCAACTTCCGCGAGGTGGCACGGATGACGCCGCTGCAGTACCTCAAGCAGATCCGATTGCAGGAGGCGCGCACGCGGCTGCTCGCGAGCGCCGACGACGTCGCGGCCGTGGGATATGCCGTCGGATACGAGAGCCCGTCGCAGTTCAGTCGCGAGTACAAGCGGGTGTACGGCGCACCGCCGGGCCGTGACGCCCGGCTGCTGCGCGCCGCTCATGTGTCGAAGTAGCGCCCCTGCTCGAGGTCCAGCAGGAGCCCGGGTTGGGTCGGCCGCCAGCCCAGGCGCGCCTGGGTCAGCGCGCTCGAGGCCGGGCCGTCCATCGCGAGCACGCGCCCGATGAAGCCCAGGTTCTCCGCCGCCGCCTCCGCGGTCGTCGAGACGACCGGGACGCCGAGCCGATGGCCGATGCGCTCGGCGATCGCCCGCACCGGGATGCCCTCGTCGGCGACGCCATGGAACCTCGCGGTCGCCGTGCCCTGCTCGAGCGCGAGCCGGAACAGCCGCGCCGCGTCGAGTCGATGCACCGCCGGCCAGCGGTTCGTCCCGTCGCCGATGACGGTGGCGACGCCAAGCTCGCGGGCGCGCGCGATGAGCATCGGTACGAAGCCATGGTCGCCGTCGCCGTGGACCGAGGGCGGCAGGCGGACGACCATCGCCCGCACGCCGAGCGCCGCGGCGGCGACCGCGGCGGACTCCGAGCGGCGCGGGGAGCTGCTGGCCGCCGCGTCGTCCTCGGTTCCGGCGCGGCCAGGCGGCAGACCGAGCGTGCCGGAGGTGACGACGAGCGGCTTGTTCGAGCCCGCGAGCGTCTGCGCCATGGCCTCGATCGCGATCGCGTCGAGCTCCGCGCTCGCCGCATACCGCGAGAAGTCGTGGACGAACGCGGTGTGGATCACGCCGTCGGCCGCTGCCGCGCCGCGCTGGAGACTCGCGAGATCCTCGAGCGATCCCCGGTGCACGGCGGCTCCCGCAGCCGCGAGCGACGCCGCGCCGGCCTCCGAGCGGGCGAGGCCGAGCACCTGGTGACCTGCCTCGAGGAGGTCGTGGACGATTGCCGATCCGATGAATCCGGTCGCGCCGGTGACGAAGACTCGCATGGGTCGGAGGCTACTCGGGCGGGGTGGAATCGCCGTAGGTCGGAAGTGCCGAGTTCTTGCACGATCGTGCCGATGCAGCAGATGCAATTCTGTTGCATCATGCGCGGTCGGTCGGGATATTCTGTCTGGCGATGTCCAACTCGACGGCCCACCACCCCACGCGCCCGGTCTGGGCGCAGCGGGTCTCCAGCATGGTTCCCGCCCGCACCTCGAGCGTGCACGACTTCATGGTCCTGGCGTTCCTCGCCGACGGGAGCGCCACGGTCGAGCAGCGCGAGCGCGTCGACATCCGGGCCGGCGACATCTACCTGGTCCCTGCCGGCGCGCAGCACCGGGTCATCGCTGCCCGCGGCGCAGCGGCGTGGGGCGTCGGCTTCTACCCGGCCTGCTTCGCGGCGACGGAGCTCGCGTCGCTGCTCGCGCCGTTCGATGGCGCGGCGCGTGGCGCCTGCACGGTCGTGCCGATCCCCGGCGCGCGACAGGCCCACCTCGCCGAGCTGTGCGCGGAGCTCCACCGCGAGACCGTGGGCGGCGGCGCGTCGGCCCACGCCGCGTTCGTGCAGCGCAGCTTGCTGGGCCTCATCCTCGCGGAGGTCGGGCGCGCGGGCTCGAGCACGTCAGCCGCCGCGGCGCACGTGGGGTTCGTCGGCGACGCGCTGCGCTACCTCGAGCGCCACTGCCTCGGCCCCGTCACGCTCGCCGACGTCGCGCGCTCCGTCGACCGCTCGCCGTCGCACGTATCGACGGTGGTGCGCCGCGCGACCGGCAAGTCGGTGGGCGCGTGGATCCTCGCTGGCCGCCTCGCCGAGGCCCGCAATCGCCTGCTCCACACCGACGAGCGCGTCGAGGTCATCGCCGAGCGGGTCGGCTACGCGGACCCCACCCACTTCATCCGGTTGTTCCGCCGGGAGCACGGCTGTACGCCGGCGGCGTGGCGCATCCGCGAGCGAGCGTCGCTGCAGCCCGCGGCTCACAGCAGCCCGAGCGCGGCGAGCTCGGCGGTCAGCTCGTAGTTGAGCATGCCGGCGGCATGCGCCCCGGAGGCGGCGGCCAGGACGGCGCCCTGGGCCCGCGTCGTGAGATCGCCGGCTGCGTAGACGCCGGGGATCGACGTCTCGCGCGACATCGGGTCGACGCGGACGTAGCCCCCCTCGTCGCGCGCGAGGTCGAGGGCGGCGACGACGTCCACGTGACGCTGCGGCGGGTGGGCGAAGAGCGCCTCGACGGGCACGAACCGGCCGCCGTCGAGCTCGACGCCCGCGAGGGTCTGCCCGCGCCGTCGCAGGCGCAGGATGGGTCCCGCCTCGATCCGAACCCCCGCCGCCTCGAGCTGCGGGCGGATCTCGGCCGGGATCTCGAACGCGCCGCCGGTGAACAGCGTGACGTCCCGCGTCCAGCTGCGCAGCATCACGGCGAAGTGGAGCATCGCGGCGTCGTGCGCGACGAAGCCCCACGGCCGCTCCTTCACCTCCCAGCCGTGGCAGTACGGGCACTGGAAGATCGCGTGGCCCCAGAGCTCCGCGAAGCCCTCGATCGGCAGCGGCTCGTCGATCATGCCGGTGCACAGCACGACGCGACGCGCGTCGATGACCTCGCTCGCCGTGCGCAGGGTGAACGCGCCGCGCGTGCCCGAGATCGACGCGATGCGATCGACGCGGGTCTCGACGTTCGGGTATGCGGCGAGCTGCTCGTGCGCGATGCGGCGGAAGTCGTCGGGGGGGATCCCGTCGCGCGTGACGAAGTTGTGCAGGTGCACCGCCGCCGCGTTCCGCCGCGGACCGCCGTCGACGACGAGCACCGACTTGCGCGCGCGGCCGAGGGCGAGCGCGGTGGACAGGCCGGCCGGGCCGCCGCCGAGGATCACGATGTCGTGGGGCATGGTGCGCTTCGCCGTGCGCTCGGTATGCTGCCCGTCGCGGTCGTTCGTCATGCGTCTTTCGTACCGCGCGGCACCGGGGCGCAACAGGGTGGGGAGCGCGGTCGGATCGGCGGATCCCTCGGTCGGGCCGCGCGCTCGACCGGCTCGGGCTCACGCCCCGCTAGCCAGCCCGCGTGCCACCGCGAGCAGCTCGTCGAGGACCGCGTCGATCTCCTCGGTCGTGTGCGCAGGATCGACGAGCACCCAGCGCACCACCTCGCGCCCGTCGACCACCGCGTGGCCGATCTGCGCGACGTTGCGCTCCCACAGCGCGCGGCAGAGCTCGCGGCTCGACGTGCCGAGCACCTCGAAGCAGACGTTGATCGAGGCCGGCGGCCGACACAGCCGCAGGCCGGGGTGCGACTCGACGCGCGCCGCGAGGTGGGCCGCGAGCGTGAACAGGCGATCGATGCGCGCGGCCATGCCGTCGTCGCCGTGGTGCTTCCACGCGAGCCAGAGCTTGAGCGCGTCGTTGTGCCGCGCGCACTGCAGCGAGCCGCGGCCGGGATCCAGCAGCGCGTCGTCCTGGAACAGGTAGCTGGCGGGCTCGTCGAACGCCTGCGCGCACAGCCCCGGCCGCCGCGTGAGCAGGGCCGAGCAGGTGAGCGGCACCGTGAGCAGCTTGTGCGCGTCCCAGGTGAGGGAGTCGGCGCGCCCGCAGCCCTCGAGCAGCCCGCGGTGCCGCGGGGACACGAGCACCGAGCCGCCGTACGCCGCGTCCACGTGCAGCCAGACCCCGGTGCGCTCGGCCACGTCGGCGATCGCGGGCAACGGATCGAACGCGCCCTGCACCGTCGTGCCGGCGGTGGCGACGATCATCACGGGCACGCCGCCCGTGGCCCGATCCTCGTCGATCATCGGGCCCAGGCACTCGGCCCGCATGCGCCCTGCGGCGTCGGCGGGCACCGATCGCACGGCGCCGCGTCCGAGCCCGGCGAGGCCGGCCGCCTTCGCCACCGAGTAGTGCGCGGCGGCCGAGGCGTAGATCACGGCGCGAGCGCCCGGCAGGCCGCGCTCGCGGCTCTCGGGCAGCGCATGGTTGCGCGCGAGGATCATCGCCGCGAAGTTCGACAGCGAGCCACCCGGGGCGATCATCCCGTCACCGTCGGGCATGCCGGCGAGCTCGCCCATGCGCCGCAGTACGGCGCGCTCCACCAGCACCTGCACGCCGCTGGCCTTGAACGTGTGCATCGGTGAGTTGGCGAGCACCGCCCCGAGCTCGCCGAGGATGGCCACGCCATCGCGCCCACCGAACAGCTGGTTGAAGAAGCGGCGGCTGGTGGTGCTCGGGGTCGCGGCCAGTACCTGCTGCAGGAGCGCGAACGCCTCGGACCACGGCAGCGCGCCGCCATCGATCGCGATCGGCAGCGTCGCCAGGAGCTCGTCGGGGGATCGGTGCGGCCGCATCGGCTCGGCCGCGTCGCGCCGCAGGTGCTCGCCCACGAGCTCGGCCGCGAGGCCAGGCAGCGCGTCGTCGGGCAGCGCGAAACCAGGAGGATGCGCGGGGGTCTGGGTCACGGGCCCGCACGCTACCGGTTAATCCCGCGTCGCGTGAGCGTGGTGCGG
Source organism: Deltaproteobacteria bacterium Ga0077550 (assembly GCA_001464385.1). Taxonomy (GTDB): domain Bacteria; phylum Myxococcota_A; class Polyangia; order Nannocystales; family Nannocystaceae; genus Xiheibacterium; species Xiheibacterium aquaticum. The sequence goes on from LNFB01000325.1 coordinate 108,926, forward strand.
CGCCGCGGATCACCGCCCCGGGCTCGACGGGCCCCAACGCTGGCGCACGATCACCGCGCGAGGCGGCGCGCCGTCGGGGGCCGCGAGCAACCACGCCTCTTCGGCGTCGACCCACAGCGGTCGTCGCCAGCGGACCCCGCTGGGGGCAGACAGGGAGGTGAGCTCGCCGCTGTCGAGGTCCAAGACGTACGCGGTGTCGGAATCCAAGGTCAGCACCCGTCCGTCGTCGGCGACCATGCCCCACGCGCCGCGGGCCGAGGCGTCGGGGACCGCGCCGTGGGATGCGATCGACCCGCCGACGAGATCGGCGGACCACAGTCGCGCGTCGGTGAACCCCCGTTCGTCCTCGTCCGCCTCGACCCAGATCGCGCGACCGCGGGCGCGGTCGAGGGTGAGCTCGGCGATCGTGCGGTCGCTGCGGTGCCAGGTCGTGATGTCGCCGTCGACGACGCGACCGAGGGTGTGTCCGTCGACGCCGCGCACGATCGTCACGTCACCGGCGACGCGCGGGTGCACCCAACCCGAGGCGCGGACGCGGGACTCGGCGCCTTCTTGCCGCAGACCCTCCGCGTCGCCGTCGACCCAGGCGCCCGAGCCTCCGACGGCGAGTCCTTGCACGGTGTCGCCCAGGGTGAGCGCGACGGACGTCTCGCCCGCGGCATCGATCACGATCAGCTCGTCCTGCGCGACGCCCGTGCGGTGCATCGCCACCGCGATGCCACCCTCGCCGATGGCGACGCGGGTACTGCACGCGTCGTCCGCCTGCATGCGGTGCCGGAGGGCGAACACCGGCGCGCCGCCCAGCGGAGTCACGGTCTGCGTCCAGCTCGTCTCCGAGCCATCGTCCTCGATGCGCATCGACACCAGGTGCGGCGCACCGCCGACGCGGCGGACGGGCTCGTGGCCGACGACGAGGGTGGTGCCCGCGCTCGACGGTGCAACCGCCTGGCAGCCGTCCCCACAGCCGGTCCACTCGGTCTGCATCGCGGCGAGGAGTCCGGGCGGGGCGAGCATGGCACCGCACCGAGTCGATGCGTCGATGCGTCGCCACGTCGGCGCGGTGTCGCCAGCGAGCGGTGATCCGTCGTCGACGGCCTCGGGCGCTTCGCACGCGACGATCGTGAGCAGCACCGCGGCGACGATGCTGCGCGTCATCAGAACGCACCCTCCATCGCGGTGATGTCGAGCTCCTGCATGCCCGCGTCGAGGGGGGCCAGGCGCCGTGCGACCGGCGGGCCCTCCCACGTGTGGGCGACGTAGCTCGGGGCCCCGCCGGCGAGGATCGCCGGGTGGGCGAGCATGTCCTGGGCGAAGTCCTGTCGCCAGAGGTGCACGCCGCCCTCGTCGAAGGTGAGCACCGACACGAGCACCTGCCAATCGGCGGAGGACGTCACGACGAGCTCGCCGCCGTCGCCGATCGTCAGGCCGAACGCGTCGAAGCGTCGGGCGTCGGGCCACGCGCCGACGAGCTCGACCGTGCGACCGCGGGGGAACCGGAGCAGGCGCGCTCCGAACTGCTCGTCGACGCGGTCGATGGCGTAGTACGCGTCGTCGTGCGCGTTGTAGGCCATCGCGAGGACAGCACCGGGCTGGAGCTCCCCGAGGAAGTACTCGTGCGAGGTGAGCCCAGACGCGACGTCGAGCGTGCGGAGCAACGCGCGGCCCTGCGGGTCGCGCTCGTACACCGCGAGTTCCTGGCGTCGCATCGAGAACGCCGCGACCGAGGGTCCCTGTTGCGGACTCGAGGGGTCGCTCGGCGCCGACGGAGCGAGGTGGACGAAGTCGTCGTGGCGCATGAGGGCGGACACGCGGCCCTCCGTGTCGAGCAACGCACCGATCGCGACGTCGCGGTCGACCGCCCCGGCGCCCGCGCCATCGCTGGCGAAGACCGGTCGCACCATCGGGTCGCGCAGGGCCGCGACGACGCCCCAGTCGATCGAGCCCATCGCATCGACCGTCCCGAGCGTGGCCGACATGCCGTAGGCCGGGCTCCACTCGCCGTCGTCGTGGGGGATCGCGGTGAACCACCCGGCGTCGGGCGAGCCGCACGCGGTGCAGGGGAAATCGAACGGATCGTCGCTGAAGTCGATGATGGGCATCCGGACGACGTCGATCGTCGGGCACGGCAGCGGCACCGGATCGGTCGCGATCTCCTCGACCTGGATCCGCGTGAGGTGCTGGCGGCGGATCTGCGCGTACGCATCGCCGGAGGGCACCAGTCCGGCGCCGCCGCCGAGGGGCCCGTAGTTGCGAACCCACGACCACACCAGTCCGGTGAACACGGGGGTGGAGGCCCCGTCCACGACGGGAGCCAGCGATTTCAGGTCTTCCCAGTACGCCCAGCCCCAGCGCAGGGGCTTGGTCGCCTTGGGCGAGGCCGTCGGCGCGAGCGGGGCGTGCAGCGTGTCGAGGTGTCCGGCCACCGTCCACGGCGAGGGCGTGACGGTGGCGCCGGTGTCGAGGTCGACCAACGTCATCGACTTCCATCCCGTATCCGGCGAGCCGACCGGGTCGCGCCCGCACTCGGCATAGACTGCGCAGTCGGCCGCGTCCATGCTGTCGGGACACTCGCACCGCAGCACGCGCGTGAAGCCCAAGGTGGAACTGGCGCCCCCGACGACGGGCTCCGCGACGATCACGTTGCCGTACGAGACCCCGCACTCGCCATCGACCGGGTATCCGCCGCAGATCGCCTCGCGCTCGAAGGTGCACGGCACCCGTCGCCCGTCGGGGCGCGTGTCTTCGAAGCGCTCCGAGCTCGACCAGAGCCGGGTGATCGGGTGCGGGTCGCAGACATCGCCGGGGAAGTTCTCGCGCAGGAAGTCGTCCGTCGGCGCGGCGGATGGCGGCGCCCCGCCGGTGCGCGCCTCATAGGCCTCGAGCTCGGCGAAACGGTTGGCGTTCTGCTGGTCGTCGTTACGGACCTCCGGGCAGTTGTCGCAGCGGTCGCCGTATCCGTCGCCATCCGTGTCGCGTTGGTTGGGGTTGAACGTGCCGTCGCAGTTGTCGCAGGCATTCCCGACGCCGTCGCCGTCGTCGTCCGGCAGCCCGCACTCGCCCGCCCAACCCGAGCTCGGCGACCACGCGGTCTCGCGGATGAAGTCGGCGTTGTCGGGTTCGTTCGTCGCCGCCCAGATCGAGCTGCGACCCCACCAGTGGCTCGCGATCAGCGAGGAGACGCCGCAGACCAACGGCGTCGCGGCCTTCGTGAACAGCGGGCCGCCGGAATCGCCTGGCAGCACGCCGTGGTACGCCTCGAGGAAGAAGTCGGCCTCGCAGGTGTCCGAGGTGCACGACACCTCCTCTTCGTACGCCTGTCGGCGAGAGGCCACACCCGCGTCGTCATCCACGCGGCCCCAGCCCGAGAAGCGGCTGTCGAAGCCCGAGGGGCACGACTCGCTGGACCCCCAGGGGTGCACGGGCTGCACGTTCCAGAACCCGGCCCCGACGCCAACGGGCACGCGCTCGGAGAGCTCGAGCATCGCGACGTCGTCACCGGGCGCGCCGGGCGTGACGGGCCCCGTGCTCCGGAGCCAGCCGCGCGTGGCGGTCACTGATTGCGTCGCGTGCTGCGACTCGTCGAGACCGATGCCCACGGTGATGGTCCCCGCGGCGGCCGCGGCCCAGCGGGTCCCGTAGGGGCTGGTCGTGTACGTACCGCCCCAGAGCCCGGGCTTGTCGATCCCGAAGCCGCTGGTGCCCGTCAGGCAGTGGTTCGCGGTCAGCACCCGCGTCGGTGTGATCAGCGTCCCAGTGCACAGCCCGTCGCCCGAGCTGAGCCGTACGGAGGCGTTCGCGGTCGGCACGTCGACGTCGTCCCAGCCCTGACGGATGCGCATCGACGTCTCCGGATCATCCTGCGCACTGCCGTCGTCGCAGGCGGGGACCAGCGCGAGCGCGGCGAGCATGGTGAGGGGGCGCGTGTCGTAGCGGCGAACGGCGGTCGGTGGCGAGGCGTGCGTGGGCATCGTCGAGGGAGTCCTTGCTCGGTGGTCGTCGATCGCGGCGAGCTGCTGCGTTCGACCTCCGAGAGACACGCTGGTGCGCGCGTCGTCTCGCGAAGAACGACGGTGAATTTCCCGTGCTCGAACTCACCGGCGTCCGACGGCCGGCCGGACGGTCGCCCCAGGCCGTCGTCGCGGCGCCACGCCGCGCCGATCCCTCTGCTATCCTCCTGCACCCATGGACGACGACGCCGCGCTGCTGCTCGCCTGGCGCCAGGGCGACGCGACCGCAGGGCGTACGCTCGTCGCGCGGCACTTCGCGGCGGTCTATCGCTTCTTCGCCAACAAGCTGGGCGCCGATGTCGACGATCTCGTGCAGCAGACGTTCCTCGCGATCGTCGAGGGGCGCGACCGCATGCGCGACTCGGGCTTCCGGCCCTATCTCTTCGGCACCGCGCGCAACCGGCTGATGCGGCACTTCCGCGACCGCGGCGCGGTCGAGGAGGAATGCAGCGTCGATCAGCTCGAGGCGGCGCAGGTCAGCGTGGCCGAGGGGCTGGCGCAGCGGCACGAGCAGCGGCTCTTGCTGCGCGCGCTGCGGCGGCTGCCGATCGACCTGCAGATCGCGGTCGAGCTCGCGTACTGGGAGGGGCTCACCGATCGCGAGGTCGCCGAGATCCTCGAGATGCCCGCCGGAACGCTCAAGAGCCGGCTGCGCAAGGCCCGGTCGCTCCTGGCCGAGTCGATGGCGTCGCTCGCCGAGTCGCGAGCCCTGCTCGAGTCGACGACCGCGGGCCTCGACGGCTGGGTCGCGTCGATCCGCGCGGTGATGGAACCTCGCGCGCCGGGGTCGTGATCGTGGCCTCACCGCCCGCGCTGGTGTCGCGCGATCCAGTACTCGAGCAGCCCGAGCAGCTCGGGCAGGGGTCTCTTCGCGCACAAGGCTGCGCGCTCGCGGCCCAACGCGGCGGGAGTCCAGGTGCCCGTAGCGCCGAGCTTCTGTTGGAGGCGCCTGCGGAGCTCGCTGACGGCGCTGATGCGGGCGCGGACGAGTGCGGCCTCGTTGAGGTTCAGCGTCGCGTCGATGTCGGCCTGCTTCGCGCCATCGGTCGACTCGATCCTTCCCGCCTCGGTGTACCGGAACGTGTCGTCGCGTAGCGCGAGGAGCTCGATGTCGATGTCGGCGTCGCCCTTCCTCGTGTCGCAGGTTTGCTGCGAC